>NZ_CP054707.1:660638-1321277 GCF_003721175.2 Halarchaeum sp. CBA1220 | reverse complement strand
ACCGAAGCCACGCTCCAGACGGAGAACGTCCTCGACCTCACCGATACGGAGGACTTGAGCGACGAGGCCGCGCGCGTGCTCTCGCGCTTCGACGCGCTCGGGGGCTGGCACGAGGAGTACGGCGAGGAGGCCATCGACACCTACTGCATCAGCATGACCGAGCGCCCGAGCCACGTCCTCGAAGTGCTCTTCCTCGCCGATCAGGCGGGCGTCGTCGACCTCCCCGAGCACTGCGGGCTCGACGTCGTCCCCCTCCTCGAGACGGAGTCCGCGCTCGCGAACGCCCGCGAGACCATGGAGACCCTCTTCGACAACGACGCCTACGGCGCGGCCCTCGAAGCGCGGGGCACCGTTCAGGAGGTCATGCTCGGCTACAGCGACTCGAACAAGGAGAACGGCTTCCTCGCCGCGAACTGGGCGCTCAACGAGGCCCAGCGCAAACTCGCGGCCATCACGGACGACCTCGGCGTCGAGCTGCGCCTCTTCCACGGGCGCGGCGGCTCCATCTCCCGCGGCGGCGGCCCGATGAACGAGGCGCTCCTCGCGCTCCCCCCCGAAACCGTCACGGGCGAGGTGAAGTTCACCCAGCAGGGCGAGTCCATCGCGGAGACCTACGGCAACCCCTACATCGCCGAGCGGAACCTCGAGCAGATGCTGAACGCGCAGATCCGCGCGCGCCACGACGCCGTCTCCCGGGGCGACTCGGACGCCCTCGACGACCCCGGCTCCGCCATCGACCCCGAGTGGGAGGCGGCGATGGAGACGATGGCGAGCGCCGCCCGCAGCGCGTACGTCGACCTCCTCGGCACCGAGGGGTTCGTCCAGTACTTCGAGCAGGCGACCCCCATCACGGTCATCGAGGAGCTGAACATGGGCTCGCGGCCCGCGAGTCGCTCCGAGGAACGGAGCGTCGAGGACCTGCGCGCGATTCCGTGGGTGTTCTCGTGGACGCAGAGCCGCTGTATCGTCCCCGGGTGGTTCGGCGTCGGCACCGGCATCGAGGCCTACCTCGACGACGGCGGTGACGTCGAGACGCTGCGCGAGATGTACGCGGAGTGGCCGTTCTTCCGGACGATGCTCGACCGGGCGTCCATGGCGCTGGCGCGCACCGAGATGGAGATCGCCGCGGAGTACGCCGACCTCGCCGACGACGACCTCCGCGAGCGCATCTTCCCCACCATCGAGTCCGAGTACGGGCGCTCGAGGGACGCCGTCCTCGACATCACCGAGGCGGACGCGCTCATCACGCGCGAGTGGCTCACGGAGAGCCTCGAACGCCGCAACCCCTACGTCGACCCGCTCAACCTCCTACAGGTGGACCTCCTCCGGCAGAGCCACCGCACCGAGGCGGCCGAGCAGACGCTCCGCCTGAGCGTGAAGGGGATCGCCGCCGGGATGAAGAACACCGGGTAGACGGTCGGCGGGACCGAGCGCAGCGAGGGCCTGCCGAACGGCGAGCGGGGAGCGTGTGACCCGCGAGCGACCCGAGCGTGTCACTCCGCCTCGCGGTTCTCGGCCCGGCGTTCGGGTTCCGTCGGCCTTAATCCCGTACGCGGCGTCGTCCCGACTACGAATGCCACCAGCGATACGCGTCGAGGGCCTGGAGAAGGACTACGGCGACGTCCGGGCGCTCGACGGCCTCGACCTCACCGTCCCCGAGGGGTCGTTCTTCGGGCTCCTCGGGCCGAACGGCGCGGGGAAGACGACGTTCATCAACGTCCTCGTCGGCCTCGTCCGCAAGAGCGGCGGCCGCGCCGAGGTGTTCGGCCACGACGTCGAGGACGACTATCAGGGCGCGCGCGACGCCATCGGCCTCGCGCCACAGGAGTTCAACGTCGACCGCTTCTTCCCCATCCGCGAGGTGCTGATGCACAAGGCGGGCTACCACGGCGTCCCGGAGGACGAGGCCGCCGAGCGCGCCGAACGCGCGCTGAAGCGCGTCGGCATCTACGACAAGCGCGACGTCCGCTTCGACTGGCTCTCCGGCGGGATGAAGCGGCGCTTCATGCTCGCGCGCGCCCTCGTCACCGACCCCGACCTCCTCATCCTCGACGAACCCACGGCCGGCGTCGACGTCGAGTTGCGCCACGACCTCTGGGAGGTCATCACCGACCTGAACGACGAGGGGACCACCGTCCTCCTCACCACGCACTACATCGAGGAGGCCGAACGCCTCTGTGACGAGGTCGCGATCATCGACTCCGGGCGGAAGGTGACGGTCGCGACGCCCGACGAACTCACCGAGAAGGGCGGCGACACCCTCACCGTCGCGCTCGACACCGAACCCGACGACGTACCGACCGTCGACGACGAGCGCGTCGAGAGCCTCGAACTCGACGGCGACGAGCTCGTGGTCCGCACGCCGTCGGCGAGCGAACTCGTCCCCGAGGTCGTCCGCCAACTCGACGCGCAGGGGTACACCGCAGTCGACATCGACATCGAGCGCACGTCGCTCGAGGAGGTGTTCGTCGAGCTGACGCGTCGCGACGAGGCCGACGAGACGCGCAAATCGAGTGACGCCGACGACGAGGCGGCCGAGGACGCGGAGCGCGCCGTCGCGGAGGCACAGCGATGAGTGCGCTGTTCCCGACGGGGCTGAAGACGCTCACGAAGCGCGAGATACTGCGCTTCCTCCGCCGGCCGTGGAACACCTTTCTCCCGCCGTTCATCACGAACGTCCTCTACTTCTCCGTCTTCGGCGTCATCCTCGGCGCGCGCATCCGCGAGGTCGGCGGCGTCCCCTACATCCAGTTCATCCTCCCCGGCCTCGTCGTCCTCGGGGCCATCGGGAACGCCTTCGAGAACGCCTCGTTCTCCATCTTCCACGGGCGCTGGAACGAGTACATCCACGAGCCGCTCACGTCCCCGCTCTCCTATCGCGCGATGGTGTTCAGCTACGTCGCCTCCTCGGCGCTCCGAGGGATCATCATCGGCGTCCTCATCGCCGTCATCGGCGCGTTCTTCACGCCCGTCCACTCGCTCGCCCACCCGGCGTACGCCGTCGCGTTCCTCCTCATCATCACCGTGCTCTTCGCCGGCTTCGGCGTCATCGGCGGCCTCGTCGCCGAGGACTTCGACCACCTCACGGTCCTCAATCAGTTCATCCTCCGGCCGCTCGTCTTCTTCGGCGGCGTCTTCTACTCGCTGGACGCCCTCGAGGGCGCGGCGCTCACCGCCTCCTACCTCAACCCCATGGTCTACATGGTGAACGGCGTCCGCTACGGCGTCCTCGGGGTGTCGGACATCCCCGTGAACGAGGCGCTGGGCGTCCTGACGGGCCTGACCGTCGTCGTGCTCGCCGTCGACGTCTACCTCTTCAAGCGCGGCTACGGCCTCACCGACTGACGCGGACGACCCCGTCCGCGTCCGCGACGTCGACGTCGAACCCGAACGTCCCGAGGAGGTCGGCGTGCGTCTCGAGGTGCGCCGTCCGCTCGGGCGTCGTGTACACTCCGCCAGCGAGCGCGAGATACGGGAGGAGCTGGTCGGCGAGGTGAGCGTCGGTGCTCGCCGCCGTTCGGTCGAACGCGCGGAACGACTCGACGGCGTCCTCGGCCACCGCCTCGGCCGGCGTCCCGCGCTCGCCGAGCGCGGAGAACCCCGCGCGAACGTGCTCGTACGCGGCGACCACCGTCACCACCGACCCCGACGAGGCCGTCTCGTCGTAGGCGGACTCGCGGAGGACGGGCACCGCCGCCGTCGACTGGAGCGCCTCGACGGCGGCGTCCGCCTGCCGCGCGGCGACGTCGGCCTCGCGGAGCGACTCGCTCGCCGCCGACTCGACCGCGAGGTGTCGCAGCCGGCCGCGCTCCCGGAGGTCGAGCGCGGTGAGCGTCGACGGCCGCACGGTCAGCGTCACCGCACCGCCGCCCGCCGGGTAGAACCCGCGACGGGTCGGCGTCACGCTCGCGTCAAGGCCGTGCGCGCGGAGCACCGGAAGCTTCACCTCGGTGAGGTAGTCGAGCGGCGGCGCCCACTGCACGTCCGTCCCGCCCGACACCGTCACGCGATAGGGCGCCTCGAGGCGCGCCGCGAGCGGGAGGACGGCGTCGAGGATGAGCGGCACGCTCCCGGCCGTCCCCACGTCGATGCGCGTTTCGCCACCATCGAGCGCACCGGGGTCGACGGCGACGCGCTCGGAGCCCACCTCGGCGCCCGCGAGGTCCGCGTCGCACGCCGCCGCGACCGCCTCCAGCGCCGCGACGTGCTGGCGCTTCAAGCCGGCTTCCTCGCGCGCCCCCCGGACGTCCGTCACCTCGACGGACTCGCCGGTGAGCGCCGCGAACGTCGCGGCCGTCCGGACGAGCTGGCCGCCACCCATCGAACCGTCCACCATCACCATGCTCGCCCGGAGGCACGTCGGACGCAAAACGCCGGCGTTCGCGGCCGCGAGGTCGACGCGCCGGGCGCGGGCGGGACTCGCGCGCATCCAGTAGTCTTACCGCCACGGCACCCCGAGGACGACCCATGCCCGAGCAGGACTTCGACGAGCTGGCGTGGCGCGAGCGCATCGAGGAGTACCGCGCGGAGAAGGACGAGTTCCTCGCCGAACACCCCCAGTCGCCGATTCCGCCCGAGGAGCGCGACGACTTCGACGGCCTCGACTACTACGCGCCCGACCCGAAATACCGCGTGGTCGCGCGCATTCAGGAGCCGAGCGAGATAGAGGAGGTCGAGCTGGAGACGACGAGCGGGCCCGACCGGACGTACGAGCGAGTCGCGACGCTCGGGTTCACGCTCGAGGACGAACACCACGTCCTGGAGGCGTACGCCGCGCCGTCACAGGAGGGGCTCTTCGTGCCCTTCAGCGACGCGACGAGCGGCGAGGAGACCTACGGGAAGGGGCGCTATCTCGAACTCGACGTCGAGACGTTCGAGACGGGCGACGACGTCGTCGTCGACTTCAACATCGCGTACAGCCCGTTCTGCGCGTACAACGAGGGGTTCGCGTGCGTCATCCCACCGGAAAAGAACCACGTCAGCGTGTCGGTACGAGCGGGCGAGCGAGCGCCCTAGAAGAACACCAGAATCCGCGTCGGGAGGTCCTTACTGGACCGTCTCGGCGGCCTCGAGGAGCTCCTGATAGCGGTTGCGGATGGTGACCTCGGAGACGTCGGTCACCGCGCTGACCTCGCTCTGGGTGACCTTCTGGTTGGCGAGCAGGCTCGCCGCGTAGATCGCGGCGGCGGCGAGGCCGACCGGCGACTTCCCGCTGGTGACGCCCTTGTCGCCGGCGGTCTTGAGCAGGTCGCGCGCGCGTCGCTCGACCTCGTCGTTGAGGTCGAGTTCGCTGACGAAGCGCGGGACGTAGCTCGCGGGGTCGGCGGGCGCGACCTCGAGTTTGAGCTCGCGGACGATGTAGCGGTACGTCCGCTTGAACTCCATGTCGTCGATGCGCGAGACGGTCGCGACCTCGTCGATGGAGCGCGGCGTCTGCATCTGGCGTGCCGCCGCGTAGAGCGACGCCGTCGCGACGCCCTCGATGGAGCGCCCCGGGAGGAGGTCCTCGTTGAGCGCCCGGCGGTAGATGACGGACGCCGTCTCGCGTACCTCCTTGGGGAGACCGAGGGCGGAGCTCATGCGCTCGATTTCGCCGAGCGCCTGCTTCAGGTTCCGCTCCTTGCTGTTACGGGTGCGGAAGCGCTCGTTCCAGGTGCGGAGGCGTTGCATCTTCTGGCGCTGGCGGCTCGAGAGGGAGTTGCCGTAGGCGTCCTTGTCCTGCCAGCCGATGTTCGTCGAGAGCCCCTTGTCGTGCATCATGTTCGTCGTCGGGGCGCCCACGCGCGATTTCTGGTCCTTCTCCTGGCTGTTGAACGCCCGCCACTCGGGACCGCGGTCGATGGCGTCGTCCTCGACGACGAGGCCACAGTCCGAACAGACGGTCTCGCCGTGCCCCTCGTCGGTGCGGAGGTCGCCCCCACACTCGGGACAGATCGTGGTGTCGGTTCGCGTCTCGGACTCCTCCTCGACGGTGCTCTCGGTGTGCTGGCGGTCGCTGGTGAACGTGCGGATGCTGGTGTCGCTCATTATTGGGGAACTCCGGGACCGGGTGGAGGAGGAACGTATAAAGGCCTCCGACCCGCTTCTTCCTAACCACAGATAAGGTCGTAAACTACTTAAACCTTTTGCCGTCGTAACGTGTGTTATCTAGTACCAATAGACGGGTAGAGTGCGTGCTGTGTACACTCACGGTTGTTTTTGGCACACCTAATACTCGTTCGTCTCTCCGGTAGACATATATGGGGGTCTTTCTCTCCGTCGAGGAAGTGGTGGAGAACGGGACACGCATCGGCCAGCACGAAACGCGGCCTGCCGCGCGGCCACCGAAGCGACGGGAGGCGCGGCGCGCACCGAGCTCGTGGCCGGCGACCCCCACCGTCCGGCCGCGACGCCACCGGCGCCTAGCCGTCGAGGTCGCGCGCAATCGACGCGAGCCCCGAGTCCGGCGCCTCCGTCGCCGTGTACGTCGCGCGCTCGCCCGGCGCTCGCACCCCGTACTTGTAGTCGGGCGTGACGACGTCGAGGTGGACCGTCCGCCCGTAATCGAGGCCGACGTCGTCGAGCCACGCCCGCAGGTGGTTCTCCCCCTCGCCCGGCGTCCGCGCGAGTCGCGGCGTCTCGAACGCCCCCCGGAGCGCGGGCTCGCCGTCCGCGTTCGACTCGACGCACGCGCGATACTCCGTCCCGTCGACGACGAGGCGAACCACCTCCCCAACGGGGACGGCGTCGGGGTCACCCACCCGCAGCTGCGGGCGGTTCGTCGGTCCGTAGCGCTCGAGGGTCGTCTCCACGGTGCGAACGCCCTCGCTCGTGACGCGATCAGCCATACGGAATCGAACGGCGTCACCCCGGAAGGCCGTTTCGTCGCCGGGCGGGCGAGTATGACTAGATGAGCGACGGAATCAGTATCGGCACCAGCAGGCTGAGCGTCGCACCGCCGTCTTTTTCCACCTCGGGTCGGCTCCGCCGACCACTCGGTGCAAAAACACGGGAGAAAAAGGCCGAGCGCGTCGCGCTCGGTGAAACTCGCCCGAGCGGGCGAGTACGGTTAGATGAGCGACGGAATCAGTATCGGCACCAGCAGGCTGAGCGTCGCGCCGCTCACGACCGCCGGCACCACGGCTTCGCGGCCGGCCGTGCGACGAACCGCCGGGAGGGTGACGTCCATCGCCGTCGCGCCGCCGGGCGCGACGCCGGCCGCCCGCCCGAAGTGGCGCACGACGAACGGGAGGACGAGGAACGTCAGGAGTTCGCGCAGGACGTTCGCGAGGAACGTCAGCGACCCGAGGTAGACGCCGTGGAGGTCGCTCACGAGCACGCCGGAGAGCGAGTACCACCCGAATCCCGCGCCGACAGCGGCGGCCTCCGCGCTCGCCATCCCGAACGCCGACCCCACGAGAACCGCGCCGGCGAGACTGCCGAGCGCGATGCAGGCCGGGAGGACGAGCACCGCGGGTCCGAGGCGCCGCGCGGACGCGAGCACGTCCGCGCCCGCCGCGAGCGTCGCACCGACCGCGACGAGGAGTGCGTAGAGCGTGGGCGTCGTCGCCGCCGCCACGAGCGCTACGACACGGTCGGGAGCGACCCAGCCGACGGCGCCCCCGAAGAGGAGCGCCGCGAGCACGAGCACGGGGAGCGCCGCACCCCCTTCGGTGGCGTCCGGCGTCGCGGACGCCTCGCCGTCGGGGTCGAGCGACGGGAGATAGCGGCCCGCCGCCACCACGAGGAGGACGCTCCCGGCGATGCTCCCGGCGGCGAGCGCCACCGCGCGAAGGCCGAGCGGTCCGAGGTTCGAGAGCACGCGCTCGCTCGCGCCCAGGCGCACGCCCATCATCGCGAGGAGGACGAGCAGGCCGGCTTCGAGCGCGCGGTCCGCGACGCGCGCCACCGGCCACACGTCCGGCGCGAGACGGCCGGCGACGCCGCCGCCGAGCAGGGAGACGAAGAGCCAGAGCACGCGCTATCGGAGTCGGCTCGCGGAGAAATACACGTCGGAACGTCGCCGCCGTGGTGTGGTTTCGCAGGGCGGCGCGCTTACAGGTAGTCCTCGGCGGCGAGGCGCTCGACGGCCTCGGCGAGGCGCTGCTTGCTGTTCGCGTAGGAGATGCGCGCGTAGCCGGGCGCGCCGAACGCCGACCCGGGGACGGTGGCGACGTGCGCGTCCTCGAGGGCGTTCGTACACCACGACTCGTCGTCCTCGTCGACGGGGAGCATCATGTAGAACGCGCCCTCGGGCGTGGCGGGTTCGACGCCGTGCTCGGCGAGGAGGTCGAGGAGGAACTCGCGGCGCTCCGCGAACGCCTCGACCATCTCCTCGACGGCGACGTCCGTGTTCTCGAGGGCCTCGACGCCCGCGTACTGGACGAAGTGCGTCGCCGAGGAGACGGAGTGGGACTGTATCTTCCCGGCTTCCGCGACGACGTCCTCGGGCGCGGCGAGGTAGCCGAGACGCCACCCGGTCATCGAGTAGGCCTTCGAGAAGCCGTTGATGGTGACGGTGCGCTCGTACATCCCGTCGAGGCCGGCGAGGCTGACGTGCTCCGGGCCGTAGTTGATGTGCTGGTAGATCTCGTCGCTGATGACGGTGACGTCGTGCTCGACGGCGAGGTCGCGCACGCCCTCCATCGCCGCCCGACTGTAGACGGCGCCCGTCGGGTTGCTCGGGGAGTTCACGACGAGGAGCTCGGTGTCGTCGCTCACCGCGTCCGCGAGGTCGTCGAGCGCGGTCTCGAGCTGGAAGTCGTGGGGCGAGAGGTCGACGCGCGTGAGGTCACCGCCCGCCACCTTCGCCATCGCCTCGTAGGAGACCCACGCGGGGTCGAGGAGGACGACCTCGTCGCCCTCGTCGACGACCGTCTGGAACGTCTCGAAGAGCGCCTGCTTCGCGCCCGGCGTGACGATGACGTTCCCGGCCTCGTAGTCGAGGCCGTCGTCCTGCAGTTTCGTCGCGATGGCCTCGCGGAGCTCGGGCACGCCGTTCGACGGCGCGTAGCCCGTGTCGCCGCGCTCGACGGACTCCTCGGCGGCCTCGACGATGTTCTCCGGGGTCTCGAAGTCCGGCTCCCCGACCGAGAGGTCGACGACGTCGTGGCCCTCGGCTTCCAGTTCCTTCGCGAGGTTGCTCACCGCGAGCGTCGCGCTCGGTTCGACACGCGTGACTCGGTCTGCGAATTCCATTGTTAGAGGTCCTCCAGTGTTTCCGCGAGGTCGACGGCGGCGGCGACGGCGTCCGCGCCCTTCTCGACGCGCTCGCGCGCCTCCGCACCGGACATCCCCGGACCCATGACGCCGAGCGTCACCGGGACGTCGCGCTCGAGGCTCACGTCCGTGAGCTTCTCCGCGATGGCGTGGCCGATGACCTGGTCGTGGTCGGTGTCGCCGGTGACGATGGCGCCCAGCACCGCGACGGCGTCGACGTCCTCGCGTCGCGCGAGTCGGTCCGCGACCAGCGGCGCGTCGTAGGCGCCCGGGACGCGGACGGTCTCGGCGACGGTCGCGTCGGCGTCCGCGGCGGCCGAGAGCGCGGCTTCCTCCATGCCCCCGGTGACGCTGCGGTTGAACTCGGCGACGACCAGACCCAGGGATACCATACCGGATTCGTTCACGCGCGCCGTCAAAACGCTACCGTTCTCCGAAAAGCCCGTATGGGTCCCCCCGAACTACAGGGGTAGATGCCCGACTCGGACCGCCGCGTCGCCGCGGCCGTCGCCGCCGCGACCGCCGTCGCACTCGTCGCCCGCCTCGTCGCCCTCGGTGCCCGCGTCGCCCACTGGGACGAGGGCCGCGTCGGCTACTGGGTGCTGCGCTACGTGGAGACCGGCCAGTACACCTACCACCCCATCGTTCACGGGCCGTTCCTCTTTCACGTCAACGGCGTCGTCTTCGACCTCGTCGGCGCGAGCGACGCGTCGATGCGCGCCGTCGTCGCGCTCATCGGTGGCCTCCTCCCCGCGACGGCGTGGCTCCTCCGCGACCGACTGAAGCCCGCCGAGACCGTCTCGCTCGCCGTCCTCCTCGCCGCGAACCCACTCCTCCTCTACTACTCGCGGTTCATGCGCAGCGACGTGCTCGTCGGCGCGCTCGCGTTCGCCGCGCTCGCGTTCCTCGTCCGCGCGCACGACACCGGCCGGCGGCGCCACCTCTACGCGGGCGCGCTCTCGCTCGCGCTCGCGTTCACCACGAAGGAGAACGTCCTCGTCTACGTCGCCTGCTGGGTCGGCGCACTCGTCCTCCTCCTCGACTGGATGCTCCTCGCCGCCAGACAGCGCGACGAGGACCCGACGGCCGTCCTCGCCGAGCGGCTGGTCGCGACCGCACGCGGCCTCCGGCCGTGGGCGCGCGACGTCGCCGCGGGTGGCGTCCTCTTCTTCGCCGTCGTCGTGTTCTTCTACGCGCCGCGCCCGGAGCTCTGGCGCGCGTTCTCGAACCCCGCCCTGTTCGGTGACGTCGTCCGGCGCGCCACCGTCGGCTCCGTCGAGAAGTTCGCGAACACGTGGGTAGGCGGGCACCCGCACAGCTACGTCGACTTCTTCGTGGGGGACGTCGAGACGCTCGTCGCGGGCGCGGCCGCCGTCTGCGTGCTCGGAATCGCGGGCTTCGTCCACGACCGCTACCGGGGCGAGCGCCCCCGCTCGCTCGTCTCCTTCGCGGGCTACTGGGCGCTCGCCTCGCTCGTCATCTACCCCGCCGTCTCCGACATCCAGGCGCCGTGGGCGATGATTCACGTCGTCGTCCCGCTCGCGGTTCCGGCGGCCGTCGGCGGCGGCCTCCTCCTCTCGGCCGTCGGCTCGACGCGCCGCGACGGCGACGACGCCGGCACCGCCATCGCGCTCGTCCTCGTCGCCGCCGTCGTCGGCTGGATGGCGTTCACGGGCGTCGCGGCGGCCTTCGTCCACCCACAGGAGCCGGGGCCGCTCGTCCAGTACGGCCAGCCGAACGGCGACCTCCACCCGACGCTCGCCGAAATCGACGACGCCGTGCAGGCCCATCAGGGCGGGTCGGGCCCGGACGTCCTCTACTACGGCGACCACTTCTACGCCGCGAGCGAGCCCTCGGCGGCGCCCGACGAGAACTTCTCGGAACCCGGCCACTGGACGTGGCGCCTCCCGCTCCCGTGGTACTTCGAGGGGATGGGCGCCGAGACGGCGAGCACCACCGACATCGCCGCGTTGAACGGCTCGACGCCGCCGGTCGTGATAACGCGCGCGTCGAACTACGGCGAGGTCGCCCCCCGTCTCGAGGGGTACGACGCGACGACGTACGAACTCACCTCGGAGGGGACGCCGACGGTGTTCTTCGTCCGTCAGAGCGGCGCCGGAAACGCGAGCGCGGCGAACGCGAGTCCGGGCGCGGCCGTGAACGCGTCGGCGGCGAGCGTCGCGGCGCCGACGCCACCCACCGCACCCACGCCCACATCCGCGACGGTATAGCACGTTCATGCGTACCTGAGCGAGCCGTTCGGCAATCCTTATACACTCCCGTCCACATCCCTCGCGTATGCAGACGCCACCCGGGACCACGCTCGGCGTCGTCGGCGGCGGCCAGCTCGGTCGGATGCTCGCCGAGGCCGCCTCACCGCTCGGCGTCGACGTGGTCGTCCTCGACCCCACGCCGGACTGCCCCGCGTCGACGCCCGCCGCCGACCACATCGAAGGCGACTTCGACGACCCGGCGGCGTTCGCCGAGCTCGCGGCGCGCTCGGACGCGCTCACGTTCGAGATCGAACTCGCCGACCCCGACCTCCTCGCAGACGTCGATATTCCGGTGCATCCGAAGCCCGCGACGCTCCGCACGACCGAGGACAAGCTCGCGGAGAAGGAGGCGCTCGCCGAGGCGGGCGTCCCCGTCCCCGCGTTCCGGCGCGTCGACGACGCCGCCGACCTCGAGAGCGCGTTCGACGACCTCGGGGAGCCCCTCATGCTGAAGGCGCGCCACGGGGGGTACGACGGCCGGGGCAACCACGTCACCGAGAGCGTCGCGGACGCCGAGGAGTACTTCGACGACCTCGAGGGGTTGGTCGCGGAGGAGCTCGTCGACTTCGAGCGCGAGCTCTCCGTCATCGGGGCGAAGGGCGCGAGCGAGGACGCCCAGTTCCCCGTCGTCGAGAACGTCCACGAGGCGGAGATACTGCGCGAGACGCGCGTCCCGCCCGCCGCCGACGACGCCGTGGTTCGCGCGGCCCGCGACGTCGTCGGCGACGTCCTCGACGTCCTGGAGGGCCGGGGCGTCTACGGCGTCGAGCTCTTCGAGGTCTCTGGGGAGGTGCTCGTGAACGAGATCGCCCCGCGCCCGCACAACTCCGGGCATTACACCATCGAGGGCGCCGTCACCTCCCAGTTCGAGCAGCACGTCCGGGCCGTCCTCGGCCTCCCGCTCGGCGACCCCTCGCTGCGTGGGCCGACCGCGATGGTGAACGTCCTCGGCGACGTCGAGGAGACGAAACGCGCCGACCTCGCCGGCGTCCCCGGGGCGCTCGCGGTGCCGACCGCCGCGCTCCACTGGTACGGCAAGCGCGACGTGCGCCCGCTGCGGAAGATGGGCCACGTCACCGCGCTCGGTGACGACGTCGACGAAGCGAGCGCGCGCGCGAACGAGGCGCGCGACGAACTCCACTTCGAGTGATCCGACCATGACCAGCATCTCCGACCCCGACGACGTGCAGGACAGCGTGGACGAACTCTGCGAGACCTTCCGGGAGGAAGCCGACCGCGAGCGCGAGCGGACCCCGGACGTCGGCATCGTGATGGGGAGCGACTCCGACCTCCCGACGATGCGCGGCGCCTACGAGGCGCTCACCGACCTCGGCTTCGCCGAAGTCACCGACTACGACGATTTCCCAGAAGCGCGCTTCACCTTCGAGACGTACGTCGTCTCCGCCCACCGCACGCCCGACCTCATGTACGCGTACGCGGAGACCGCCGAAGCGCGCGGCCTCGACGTCATCGTCGCGGGCGCGGGCGGGAAGTCCGCTGACCTCCCGAACATGACCGCGTCCATCGCCTACCCGGTGCCCGTCGTCGGCGTCCCCGTACAGGAGAAGTCCGTCGACTCCGTCCTCGGGATGCCGACCGGCGCGCCCATCACCGCCGTCGACGCCGGGAAGTCCTACAACGCCGCGCTCTCCGCCGCGCAGGTGTTGGCCCGCGAGCACGACGACCTCCGGGACCGGCTCGTCGCCCTCCACGACGAGCAGCGCGACGGCGTCGGCGACGTCTCCCGTCGCTTGCACGAGAGTGGCACACCCGGATTCGAGGAGAGCGGCTGAAACGCCGTAATACGGCGTTTTAGGGCCTATTCGAAAGAATCAACGTTTATACGCATGGGGGGTGAAGTGCCGCGTGATACGGACGATGAACGAATGGATCGCCGTCGGCGTGTTCGCCGTCGTGGCCGCTTCGATACCAGCCGTGATGGTGCAGACGTCGAAGCTGCTGCGGCCGAGCGTGCCGGAGAAAGGGAAAGAAACCGTCTACGAGAGCGGTGAGGTCCCGACGGGAGGGACGCGACTCAACTTCAACATCCAGTACTACCTGGTCGCGCTCCTCTTCCTCGTCTTCGACATCGAGACCGTCCTGATCTTCCCGTGGACCGTTATCTATCAGGACGCCGTCAGCGCCGTCGGTCTCGGCGCAGCACTCTACCCGATGCTGGCCTTCATCGCTGTCCTCGTCGTCGGTCTCGTCTGGGCCTGGCGCACCGGTGCCATCCGGTGGGCGAGCACACCCAAATCGGAGTTCAACACATGAGTAGCGACCACCCCCGAGACGACATCATCGACACGACCGCACCGCAGACGAAGACACGGGAGGACCGGATGGGCGAGGTCGACTCCCGGTTCAACTCGACGCTCCGGGAGGCCTTCGGCTCCACGCCGTTCATCCTCACGAAGTTCGACGAGTTCATGAACTGGGTTCGCGGCTCCTCCATGTTCATGCTCCAGTTCGGCATCGCGTGCTGCAGCATCGAGATGATGCACACGTACGCCGTCAAGCACGACCTCGACCGCTTCGGCTCCGGCGTCCCGCGCGCGTCGCCCCGGCAGGCGGACGTGATGATCGTCCCCGGGACGATCGTCTCCAAGTTCGCCCCGCGCATGAAGCGCGTCTACGACCAGATGCCCGAGCCGAAGTTCGTCGTGAACATGGGCAGTTGCTCGACCTCCGGCGGCCCGTTCCAGCAGGGCTACAACGTCGTGAAGGGCGCCGAGGAGGTCATCCCCGTCGACATCCACATCCCCGGCTGTCCGCCGCGCCCCGAAGCCCTCGTCTACGGCGTCGTCAAGCTCCAGGAGCGCATCAAGAACGGCGAGACGTCGCCCGTGACCGTCAAGCCCTACGAACTCCAGGAGTTCGGCGACCTCGAACAGGACGAACTCGTCCAGAAGCTCGCCGACGAGATCGACGAGGACGACCTCGTCATGCGCTACAACTGGGCTGATTCGCCATGAGCCAGGCCACCGAGGACCCGGCCGAGGACGCCGAGATCGACCCCGAGGACGTCCCCGTAGAGGGCGTCGACTACGACGCCATCGAGGCGCTCCTCGGCGACGCCGTGGTGAGCCGCGAGACGCACACGAACGCCGAGGGCTTCGTCGTGCGCGCCGACCGCGTGCAGGACGCCCTCTCGACGCTCAAGGAGGAGGCGGGCTTCGACCACCTCTCGAACGTCTCCGCACAGGAGTACGCGGACCGCTTCGAGTCCATCTACCACCTGAAGAAGTACGACGACCCCACGCAGGAGGTCTCCGTGGTCGTGCCGACGACGCGCGACGACCCCGTCAGCCAGAGCGCCGAGCCGGTCTTTCGGACGGCCGACTGGCACGAGCGCGAGGCCTACGACCTCGTCGGCGTCCAGTACGACGAGCACCCCGACCTCCGGCGCATCCTCCTCCCGGAGACGTGGCAGGGCCACCCGCTCGGACGCGACTACAACCAGGACAAACCGCAGATCGTCACGTTCGAGGAGCACGAGAACCCGCTCGCGGACGACCACCGCGACGAGGACACGATGCTCCTCAACATCGGGCCCCACCACCCCGCCACGCACGGCGTCCTCCACCTGAAGACGATCCTCGACGGCGAGCAGGTCGCGGATGTCGAACCCGACATCGGCTACCTGCATCGCTGTGAGGAGCAGATGGCCCAGTCCGGGACGTACCGCCACCAGATAATGCCGTATCCCGACCGCTGGGACTACGGCTCCGCCGGCATCCTCAACGAGTGGGCGTACGCGCGCGTCGCCGAGGACCTGAACGACATCGAGGTCCCCGAGTACGCGCAGGTCGTGCGGACGATGAGCGCCGAGCTCTGCCGCATCGCCGCCCACCTGCTCGCGCTCGGGACGTTCTGTCTCGACATCTACGGCGACTTCACCGCCATCTTCATGTACGCGATGCGCGACCGCGAAGTCGTCCAGAACATACTCGAGGACCTCACCGGCCAGCGGATGATGTTCAACTACCTCCGTCTCGGGGGTGTGGTCTGGGACGTCCCCGAGCCCCGCGACGAGTTCTTCGCGACCGTCCAGGAGTTCCTCGACCAGCTCCCCGGCCGCATGGAGGAGTACCACGACCTCATCACGGAGAACGAGATCTTCCAGGCCCGCACCGTGAACACGGGCGTCCTCGAGCCCGACGTCGCGAAGGACTATGGCGTGACCGGGCCGGTCGCGCGCGCCTCCGGCATCGACTACGACCTCCGGCGCGACGACCCCTACG
Organism: Halarchaeum sp. CBA1220; assembly: GCF_003721175.2. GTDB lineage: Archaea > Halobacteriota > Halobacteria > Halobacteriales > Halobacteriaceae > Halarchaeum > Halarchaeum grantii. Next base: position 1,305,562 of record NZ_CP054707.1, on the reverse strand, counting down.
GCTACTACGAGAACCTCGACTGGAAGGTCGTCACCGACGACGGGAAGGACAACTACTCCCGGCTCCTCGTCCGCATGCGCGAGGTCGAGCAGTCCGCGCGCATCATCCAGCAGTGCGTCGACCTCCTCGAGGACTGGGACGAAGACGACCGCGAGATCCAGTCGAACGTCCCGCGCACCCTCAACCCCGACCCGGACACCGAAGCCTACCGCGCCGTCGAGGGCGCGAAGGGCGAACTCGGCATCTACGTCCGCTCCGACGGGACGGACAAGCCCGCGCGCTTCAAGATCCGCAGTCCCTGCTTCAGTAACCTGCAGGCGCTCCCCGAGATGGCGGAGGGCGAGTACATCCCCGACCTCGTCGCCACCCTCGGGAGCCTCGACATCATCCTCGGCGAGGTGGACCGGTAATGACGACGGCACCCGTCGCGCTCGCGGAGTGGCTCGGCTACGCGACGCCGCCGCTCTGGCTCGAGCTCGTGCTCGACGCGCTCGTCGCGGGCGTCATCGTCACCATCCTCCTGCTCACGTCCGCCGTCGCCGGCCCGTGGGCGAAGCGGAAGATCACGGCGATGTTCACCGACCGCATCGCCGTCGACCGCATCGGCCCGTTCGGCGTCCTCACCATCGTCTCCGACGCCGTCCGCCTGATGTCGAAGGAGCTCATCATCCCCGACGGCGCCGACCGACCCGCCTTCGACATCGCGCCCGCGATACTCCCGCTCTCCGCGCTGCTCGGCTTCGCCGTCATCCCGATGGGGAGCGGCCTCCAGCTCGCCGACCCCGAGATCGGCCTCGTCTACGTCTTCGCCGTCTCCGGCATCGCGAGCGTCGGCATGGTCGTCGGCGGCTACGCCTCCGGGAGCAAGTACTCGCTCCTGGGGTCGATGCGCTCGGTCGCGGAAAGCATCGCCTACGAGATCCCGCTCGTCGTCACCGCCGCGTCCATCGTCCTCCTCACGGGGACGCTCCAGCTCAGCGAGATCGTCGCCGCACAGCAGGGGACGCTGTTCGCGCTCGGGCCCATCGCGGTGCCCGCGTGGTACGGTTTCCTCAACCCGTTCGCGCTCGCGCTCTTCCTCGTCGCGAGCCTCGCCGAGGTCGGGCGCAACCCCTTCGACATCGGCGAAGCGGCGACGGAGATCGTCGGCGGGTACATCACCGAGTACTCGAGCATCTACTTCGTGCTCTTCTTCCTCGGTGAGTTCCTCCACATCTTCCTCAGCGGCGCCGTCATCACGACGCTCTTCCTCGGCGGCCCCGCCGGGCCCGGCCCCGCGTGGCTCGGCATCGTCTGGTTCGTCGTGAAGATCTGGGCGGTCTTCCTCTTCACCCAGTGGTGTCGCTCTGCGGTCCCGCGCGTACGGATCGACCAGATGCTCGAAATCGGTTGGAAGGGACTCCTCGTCCTCTCCTTCGCGAACCTGGTTCTCACGGCCATCATCGTGGGAGTGATAGCATGATCGGACTCCTCAAGTCGATGGCGACGACGATGAAGCACGCACTGGACGGCAAGACGTTCACCGTCGAGTACCCCGAGGAGGCCCCGGAGGTCTCCCCGCGGTTCCGCGGCATCCACAAGTTCAGCCAGGAGCGCTGTATCTGGTGTCGCCAGTGCGAGAAGGTGTGTCCGAACGACACCATCCAGATCGTCACCGACGACAAACGGCAGGGCGAACAGTACAACCTCCACGTCGCGCAGTGCATCTACTGCCGGCTCTGCGAGGAGGTCTGTCCCGTTGACGCCATCCTCCTCACGGAGAACTTCGAGTTCAACGGCGACACGAAACACGACCTCGTCTACAACAAAGAACAGCTCGGGAACGTCCCGTGGTACAAGGACATCGATCCGCTGGCGGCCCGCGAGCCCGACCGGGGCGCGTGGGTCGGCGAGGGTGACGGGGAGGTCGACTACCAGTGAGCTCCACGCTCGAACTCGCGGCGTTCGCGCTGTTCGCGCTCACGACGGTGGGCTTCAGCCTCGGCGTCGTGCTCGCGAAGGAGGCGTGGCACTCCGCGCTCTCGCTCGGCGGCGCGCTCTTCACCGTCGCCATCCACTACGTGATGCTCAACGCCGAGTTCGTCGCCGCGATGCAGGTGCTGGTGTACGTCGGCGGCGTCCTCGTGCTGCTCGCGTTCGCCGTCATGCTCACCGAGGGTGAGCAGGGGGTGGCCGCATGACGACGCGCCCGTCACTCGCGACGGACGCGAACCTCGCGCGCGGCCTCGGCGCGCTCGTCCTCTTCGTCGTGCTCGCCGGCGCGTTCCTCCTCACGGAGTTCGGCCCGGCGGCGTGGTACCCCGAGGGCGCGTCCATCACCGCCGGCATCGGTTACGCGCTCTTCGACATGAGCGCGCAGACGCCGCTCGTCGGCGACGGGTTCCTCGCGGCGTTCGAGACGGTCGACTTCGTGCTCGTCGCCGCGCTCGTCGCCGCGGTGACGCTCGCACGCCGGGACGGGGGTGAGGCCTGATGGTCCCCCTCGAGTACTACCTCGTGCTCTCGGCGGCGATGTTCTGCATCGGCGTCTTCGGCGTGCTCGCGCGCCGGAACGCGCTCATCTTCCTGATGAGCGTCGAGCTCATGCTGAACGCCGCGAACCTCGTCTTCGTCGCGGCGAGCGGCCAGTACGGAACCATCAGCGGGCAGGTGTTCAGCCTGTTCACGATGGCGCTCGCCGCCGCCGAAGTCGCGGTCGGCATCGGCATCGTGCTCGTGGTGTATCGGAAGTTCAAAGGCGTGGACGTCACGAAAGCGACGGCTATGAGGTGGTAACATGTCGGGTGCACTCTCCTTCGCGATGATCGCGCTGCTGCCGTTCGCGGCGTTCCTCGTCACGCTCCTCGTCGGCCACTACCGGCCGCGCGCCCTCCCGAGGGGCGGCGCGTTCGTCGGGATCGCCGCGACGGCGGTCTCGCTCGCCCTCTCCGCGTGGGCGCTCCTCGCGGTGAGCGTCGGCCAGACGACGTACTCGCAGGTCTGGACGTGGGTGCCGGCGGCGAACGGCGCGTACGAGCTGACGTTCGGCGTGCTCGTCGACCCGCTCTCCGCGCTGATGGTCGTCATCGTCTCCGGCGTCTCCCTGCTCGTCCACGTCTTCAGCCTCGGCTACATGAACGACGAGGGCGAGCGCGGCCTCCCCCGGTACTACGCCGGCCTCGGCCTCTTCACCGCGAGCATGCTCGCGTTCTCGCTCGCGTCGAACCTCCTGCAGGCGTTCGTCTTCTTCGAGCTCGTCGGCTTCTGCTCGTGGTGGCTCATCGGCTTCTGGTTCCGCGAGCCCGGCCCGGCGTCCGCCGCGAAGAAGGCGTTCCTCGTCACCCGCTTCGGTGACTACTTCCTCCTCGTCGGCCTCGTCGGCGTCCTCGGGACGTTCGGCACCGCCGCGTTCGCCGGCGCGGAGTCCTTCCCCGCGCTCGCGCACGCCGCCCTCGAGGGCGAGGCGTCCGTGAACACGTTCGGGTTCGACCCGCAGACGTGGTTCACGCTCCTCGGCCTCCTGATCCTCGGCGGCGTCATCGGGAAGTCCGCGCAGTTCCCGCTCCAGACATGGCTCCCGGACGCGATGGAGGGCCCGACGCCCGTCTCCGCGCTCATCCACGCCGCGACGATGGTCGCGGCCGGCGTCTACCTCGTCGCGCGCATCTACGGCTTCTACGCGCTCACCCCGACCGCGCTCACCGTCATCGCGCTCATTGGGGGCTTCACCGCGCTGTTCGCCGCGACGATGGCGCTCGTCAAGCGCGAGATCAAGCAGGTGCTCGCCTACTCGACGATCAGTCAGTACGGGTATATCATGCTCGGCCTCGGTTCCGGTGGGTACGTCGCCGGCGTCTTCCACCTGCTCACGCACGCGACGTTCAAGGCGCTCCTCTTCCTCGGCGCCGGCGCCATCATCGTCGCGATGCACCACGACGAGGACATGTGGAAGATGGGCGGCCTCAAGGAGCGGATGCCCACGGTCTATTGGGCGTTCCTCGCGGGGTCGCTCGCGCTCGCCGGCATCGTGCCGTTCGCGGGCTTCTGGTCGAAGGACGCAGTCCTCTACCACGCCCTGACCGTCGGCCTCGGCGGGCAGCCGCTCGTCCTGTTCGCCTACGTCATGGGCCTCCTCGCCGTGTTCTTCACGGGGCTCTACACCTTCCGGATGGTGTTCCTCACGTTCCACGGCGAGCCCCGGAGCGACGCCGCGCGCGAGGCCACGCCGGCGTCCGCGAACATGCGCTACCCCGTCGCGGTGCTCGGCGTCGGCGCCGCAGTCGTCGGCCTCGTAAACGTCGACGCGATCCGCGGCCTCGTCGGCAGTCAACTGCTCTTCCTCGAGCGGTGGCTCGACGGCGAGCTCCCCGGCTTCGCCGGGCACACCGCCGAGCACTACCACGAGCTCGTCGTCGACGTCGCGGGCTTCCACGCGGCGTCGCTCAGTCCGCTCGTCGCCGCCGGCGTGACGCTCGTCGTCGCGCTGCTCGGCGTCGTGCTCGCGTGGTCGTGGTACAACGTACCGAACCCGAGCGAGCGCACCGACGCGCTCGGCCCGGCGAAGACCGTACTGTACAACAACTACTACCAGGACGAGTTCCAGACGTGGCTCGCGGAAGGCGTCACCGAACCGGTCGCGCGCGGCGTCGACGTCTTCGACGGCAGTATCGTCGACGGCGTCGTCAACGGCGTCTCCTCCGTGAGCCTCACCGCCGGCGACCGCGTTCGGCGCGTCCAGACCGGCGTCGTGACGACGTACGCGACGCAGCTCGTCTTCGGGCTCGTCGTCCTGCTCGTTCTGGTCCTGCTGCTCGGGAGGTGGCTCTAAATGCTCATCGAAGCCCTACTGGCAGTCACGTTCGCCAGCGCGTTCGCGGTGTTGCTCGCCCCGGAGAAGTACGCGGGCCGACTCGCCGCCGCGCTGAGCCTGCTCCCGCTCGTCGGGAGCCTCTACGCGTACGCGACGTTCGACGCGAGCGGTAACGCCGTCCTCGGCGGGACGCCCGCGTTCGAGACGACAGCAGAGTGGATTCAGGCCGGCGCCTACACCATCGACTGGCACGTCGGCCTCGACGGCATCAGCCTGCCGCTCGTCCTCCTCACCACCGTGCTGACGACGGTCGCCGTCGTCGCCGCGTGGGGCGACGTCTCGGAGCGCAAGTCGCTGTTCTACGCGCTCCTCCTGTTCACGGAGGCGAGCCTGCTCGGCGTCTTCTCCGCGCTCGACTTCTTCGTCTGGTTCGTCTTCTGGGAGTTCGTGCTCGTGCCGATGTACTTCCTCGTCTCGGTGTACGGCGGCCCGCGTCGGCGCTACGCCGCGATCAAGTTCTTCGTCTACACGAACGTCGCGAGCCTCGTGCTCTTCGTCGGGCTGATGGCGCTCGTCGTCGCGACGCCCGTCACGAGCTTCGAGTTCGGCGCCATCGCCGCCGCCGTCCGCGCCGGCGAAGTCGGCTCGGCGTTCGGTCTCGCCGGGACCACGATCACCGCCGTCGCGTTCCTCGCGCTCTTCTTCGGCTTCGCCGTCAAGAGCGCGTTCGTCCCGTTCCACACGTGGCTCCCGGACGCCTACACGGAGGCGCCGACGGCCGTGACGGTGCTCCTCGCGGGCGTCGTCACGAAGATGGGGACGTACTCGCTGCTGCGCTTCAACGTCACGATGTTCCCCGACCTCTTACGCGAGTGGGCGCTCCCGCTCGCCGTGGTCGCCGTCGTGACCGTGCTCTACGGCTCGCTCGCCGCGCTCGCCCAGCGCGACGCCAAGCGCCTCGTCGCCTACACGTCCATCCCGTCGATGGGGTTCGTCCTCCTCGGGCTAGTCGCGACGACGAGCTACGGCGTCGCCGGCGCCACCTTCCAGATGGTGAGCCACGGCCTGCTCGTCAGCGTGCTCTTTCTCGGCGTCGGCTACGTCGAGAACGCGACGGGCACGCGGATGCTCGATAAGGTCAGCGGCCTCGCCGACCGGATGCCGGTCGCGGCCGCCGTCCTCGTCGCGGGCGCGTTCGGCTACATGGGCCTCCCGCTCATGAGCGGGTTCGCGGGCGAGTTCTTCGTCTTCACCGGCTCGTTCGCCGCCGACTACGCGAACGCCCAGCTCGTCACGGCGGTCGCGATGTTCGGCATCGTCGTCGTCGCCGGCTACCTCCTCAGGCTCCTCCAGCGCGTCCTCATGGGACCGTTCGAGGCGCCCGAGTCGGTGTCGGCGGTGTCGCGACGCGACCTCGCGCCCGCCGTCGTCCTCGTGCTCCTCTCGATACTGCTCGGGGTCGCCCCCGGGACGCTCATGGGGATGATTCAGAACGCCGCCGGCGCGCTCGTCGGCGTCCTCGGAGGTGGTCTCTAGATGGAACTCCCAGCCCTCACACCGCAGTACGTCCTCGGCCTCGCCGCGCTGCTCGTGCTCGCCGCGGACGCGCTGTGGCCGACGGACCGCAAGAACAGCCTGCTCGCCGGCATCGCGACGCTCGCGAGCGCGGGGAGCGCCGGCATCGCCGCGTGGTTCCTCGCCGCCGGCGTCGGCGTGACGCCGCTCATGCGCTTCGACGGCGCGCTCGCCGTCGACCAGTTCGCGCTCTTCGTCACGGTGATCGTCGGGAGCGTCGCGGCGCTCGTCTCGCTCGCGAGCTACGATTACGTCCGCGAGGAGCCGCATCGCGCCGCCTACTACTCGCTCGTCCTCCTCGCGACCGCCGGGATGTCGCTGATGGGGGCGGCGAACTCGCTCGTCACCGGGTTCGTCGCGCTCGAACTCGTCAGCCTCCCCGCGTACGCGCTCGTCGCGTACCTCAAACACGACGAGGGGAGCGTCGAGGCTGGCCTGAAGTACTTCCTCATCGGCGCGCTCTCCTCGGGCGTGCTCGTCTACGGTATCGCGCTCGTCTACGCCGCGACCGGCGTCTTCGGGTTCGACGCGCTCGCGTCGGCCGTCGCCGGCAACGAGCACGTCGAGTTGCTCGGCGTCGGCATCGTCATGGTCATCGGCGGGTTCGCGTTCAAGACCGCGAGCGTCCCGTTCCACTTCTGGGCGCCCGAGGCCTACGAGGGCGCGCCCGCGCCCGTCAGCGCGTTCCTCTCCTCGGCGTCGAAGGCCGCCGGGTTCGCGCTCGCCTTCCGCGTCTTCACGCTCGCGCTCCCCGCCGGGACGCTCACCGACGTCGGCGTCCCGTGGCCGGTCGTCTTCGCGGTGCTCGCGGCGGTCACGATGACGCTCGGGAACTTCGCGGCGGCGACGCAGGAGAACGTCAAGCGGATGCTCGCCTACTCGAGCATCGGGCACGCCGGCTACGTCCTCATCGCGCTCGCCGCGCTCGGCGGGCCGGCGGAGACGTTCGTCGTCGGCGCCGCGCTCGCGCACCTGCTCGTCTACGGCTTCATGAACACGGGGGCGTTCCTCGTCGTCGCGCTCGCCGAGCAGTGGGGCGTCGGGCGGACGTTCGAGGACTACAACGGCCTCGCTCGTGAAGCGCCCGTGGCGTGCGCCGCGCTCGCCGTCTTCCTCTTCAGCCTCGCCGGCATCCCCGTCGGCGCGGGCGCCCTCTCGAAGCTCTTCCTCTTCCTCGGCGCGGTCGACTCGGGGCTCTGGTGGCTCGCCGCGCTCGGCGTCGTGAACAGCGCGCTCTCGCTGTTCTACTACAGCCGCCTCGTGAAGGCCGTCTGGGTGAACGAACCGGAGGGCGACTTCGACATCCGCGAGCGGCCGACCGGCATCTACGCCGCCGTCGTCGTCGCCGCCGTCGCGACCGTCGCGCTCCTCGTCGGCTTCGGCGTCGTCTCCGACGCCGCGTTCTCCGCCGCGTCCGTCCTCATCGGCGCCTGAACGCGAGTCACAGACGGCACACTTTACTTTCCACCCGCCCGATGTTCGGAGCAGATGGTATCTCGGCTGGTGCTCGGTAGCGGGACGGTCTGTCACGCCGTCCTCGAGACGGTTCGCGAGCGGTCCGGCGACCTCCTCGTTCTCGACCCCGACGAGAGCCGCATCGAGTCGCTGCGCAACGAGAAGGTCGCCGCCGAGGTCGCGGACGTCACCGACGCCACGGACCTCCGGCGGATGGGGGGCGCCCCGGACCTCGTCTTCGTCGGCAGCGACGACCCGACGACGAACGCGCTCGCCGCCGAGGCGGCCGATGAGGCCTTCCCGGGGGCGTACCTCGTCGCGTACACCGGGACGGGTGCGACCGCCCACCAGCGTCGAACGCTCGCCGAGACGGCGGACCGGGTCTGCTCGGCGGGCGCGGCGATACTCGGCGAGGCCGAAGCCGTCCTCGAGCACGGGATGGACACGCGCGTCCGACGCCTGCGCGAGACCCTCCAGTCGGTCGAGGGGACGTTGACGGTGCTCGCGCACGACAACCCCGACCCGGACGCGATTGCGGCCGCTATCGCGCTCTGTCGCATCGCCGAATCCGTCGGCGTCGACGCCGAACCCTGCTACTTCGGGGAGATAAGCCACCAGGAGAACCGCGCGTTCGTCAACCTCCTCGAGCTGGAGCTGACGCGTCTCGACCCGGAGGAGGAGCGCGAGTTCGACGCGGTCGCGCTCGTCGACCACTCCGCGCCGGGCGTGAACGACCAACTCGACCCCGAGACGGCGGTGGACGTCGTCGTCGACCACCACCCGCCGAAGGGCGCGGTGACGGCGCGCTTCTCGGACATCCGCGAGGACGTCGGCGCGACGAGCACGATTCTCACGCAGTACTTGGAGCGCTTCGGCGTCATCGCGGAGCGCGACATCGCGACGGCGCTCCTCTACGGCATCCGCATCGACACGAAGGACTTCCGCCGCGAGATCACCCAGCAGGACTTCGAGGCGGCGGCGACGCTCCTGCCGGACGCGGACGTCGACGTGCTGGAGCGCATCGAGAGCCCGTCGATCAGCGCGGACACCTTCGAGGTCGTGGCGCGCGGCATCCGCAATCGCGAACTCGACGGCTCCGTGCTCGCCTCCTGCGTCGGCCAGATCGCCGACCGGGACGCACTCGCGCAGGCCGCCGACCGCCTGCTCGCGATCCAGGGCGTGACCGTGACGTTCGTCTACGGGTTCACCGACGGGACGATCTACGCGTCCGCGCGGGGTCGCGGGAACGACGTCGACCTCGGGGAGGCGCTACGCACGGCGTTCGACGGGATGGGGAGCGCGGGCGGCCACACGGACATGGCGGGCGCGCAGATCCCGCTCGGCATCTTCGACGTGCTCCAGGAGGAGGAGGGCGAGACGCTCGCGTCCGTCCTTGCGGACACGATCACGCCGCGGTTCTTCGACGCGGTCCGCAAGCGCGGGCGCACCGCGACGAGCGGAACGGTGCCGACGGCGGACGGCCGCGACGGCGCGGGTGCCGGAGCGGCCGGTAGCGACGAGGCGGACGACGCGGGCGGCGATACCGGGAGCGACGGCGGGACGACGGAGGCGGAGTCCGGGGACGACGACAGCGGCGCGTGAGCGGCGGCAACGGCTTTTTGTCCGTCGCTCGCGTCTCTGTGCGTAATGGACGAGCCGTTCGACGCGAGCGCCGAGGGGAAACCACGGGTGCGAGACTACATGACGCGGGACGTCGCGACGGTCGCCCCGGAGGACACGGTCGGCGAGGTCTCGCGGCGCATCGTGGAGAGCGACGGCCACAACGGCTTCCCGGTCGCGCAGGGCCGGAAGGTCGAGGGGTTCGTGACGGCGCGCGACCTCCTGCGCGCCGACGACGCCGCCCCGATGTTCCGCGTGATGTCGGACGACCTCATCGTCGCGCACCCGGAGATGGACGTGAACGACGCGGCGCGCGTCATCCTCCGTTCGGGCATCCAGAAGCTCCCCGTGGTGGACGACGCGGGGACGCTCGTCGGCATCATCTCGAACGCGGACGTCATCCGCTCGCAGATCGAGCGCGCGACGCCCGAGAAGGTCGGGAAGCTCCTGCGAACGCTGGAGACGATACACGACGTGCGCGCGGACGAGGAGCGCCGGCGCGTCGCAATCGACGACCTCGTGCCGACGCAGGGGAAGGTGTACGCGGACGAGCTCGAGGGGCGGCGCTACGAGCTCGAGCACGGGCTGACGGAGCCGCTGGTCGTCATCGACAACGCGGGCGACCTCCTGCTCGCCGACGGCCACCACCGCGCGATGGCCGCGCACACGACGGACGTCGAGGAGATGGACGCGTACGTGATCGTGCTCGCCGAGCGCGTCGACCTCGGGATGGCGCGCACGGCACGCAACGAGGGCCTCGAGTCCGTGGAGGACGTGAACGTCGTCGATTACGCGCGCCATCCGCTCGTCGAGACGACCGAGCGCCTCCAGTAACGCCCCGGTGGTCGCGGGCGTTCACGGGCCGTCGGATCGCCCGACGTGGCGGCCACGGCGCGGCGAGCGACGGGCGTGGTAAGAGTTATCTATCACTATCCATCGGCAAGATTTATAGCGTTCATGGGTTACTGTGTAGACGAACATGGCTGGCGAAGCAGACCCCGAAGACGTGGAACTGGAGGCACATCTCGCGGAGCAGGAGGTATTCGAGCCGCCCGCGTCCTTCGTGGAGCAGGCTAACGTCACCGACGAGGACATCTACGAGGAGTTCGAGGAGAACTGGCCGGAGTGCTGGGAGGGCGCCGCCGACCTCCTGAGCTGGGACGAGGGGTACGACGAGGTGCTCGACGACTCGAACCCGCCGTTCTACGAGTGGTTCACCGACGGGAAGCTCAACGCCTCGTACAACTGTGTCGACCGCCACCTCGAGGAGCGCGGCGACGAAGTCGCACTCGAGTGGGTCGGCGAGCCCGTCGAGGAGGAGAACCGCTCGATCACCTACGAGGAGCTCCACGAGGAGGTCAACGAGTTCGCCGCCGCGCTCCGCGACCTCGGCGTCGGCGAGGACGACGTCGTCACGATGTACATGCCGATGATCCCGGAGCTCCCCGTCGCCATGCTCGCGTGTGCGCGCATCGGCGCCCCCCATTCCGTCGTCTTCGCCGGGTTCTCCGCCGAAGCGCTCGCCACCCGGCTGAACGCCGCCGACTCCGACTACCTCGTCACCTGCGACGGCTACTACCGGCGCGGCGACCCCCTCGACCACCTCGGGAAGACCAACGAGGGCCTCGCCGACGCCGACCACGACGTCGACACCGTCGTCGTCGACCGCCTCGGCCCGAACGGTGACGACTTCGGCCACGACCTCGACGACGACCAGTACGACTACGACGAGCTCGTCGCCGACCACGCCGGCGCGGAGGTCGAGCCCGTCGCCCGCGACGCCGAGGACATGCTCTTCCTCATGTACACCTCCGGCACCACCGGCCAGCCGAAGGGCGTCAAACACACCACCGGCGGCTACCTCGCGTGGACCGCGTGGACCTCGCAGGCCGTCCTCGACATCAAGCCCGAGGACACCTACTTCTGCGCCGCCGACATCGGCTGGATCACCGGCCACTCCTACATCGTCTACGGCCCGCTCGCGCTCGGCACCACCTCCATGATGTACGAGGGCACCCCGGACTACCCCACCCGCGAGCGCCTCTGGCAGATCATCGAGGAGTACGAGGCCGACCAGCTCTACACCGCGCCCACCGCCATCCGCTCGTTCATGAAGTGGGGCGAGGAGTACCCCGCGAACCACGACCTCTCGAGCCTCCGTCTCCTCGGGACCGTCGGCGAGCCCATCAACCCGCGCGCGTGGAAGTGGTACTACAAGCACATCGGCAACGAGGAGTGCCCCATCGTCGACACGTGGTGGCAGACCGAGACCGGCGGCCACATGGTGACGACGCTCCCCGCCGTCAACGACATGAAGCCCGGGAGCGCCGGTCCCGCGCTCCCCGGCCTCGACGTCGAAATCGTGGACACGAACGCCGAGCAGGTCGAACCCGGCCGCGCGGGCTACCTCACCGTCCAGAAGCCGTGGCCGGGGATGCTCCGCACCCTCTACCAGAACGACGAGCGCTTCATCGAGGAGTACTGGGCCGAGTACTCGGACACCGACTCCGACGACCCCGAGGACTGGGTCTACTTCCCCGAGGACGGCGCGAAGATCGACGACGAGGACTACATCACCGTCCTCGGGCGCGTCGACGACGTCATCAACGTCTCCGGGCACCGCCTCGGCACCATGGAGATCGAGTCCGCCATCGTCGGCGTCGAGGGCGTCGCCGAAGCCGCCGTCGTCGGCGGCGACCACGACCTGAAGGGCGAAGCCGTCTACGCCTACGTCATCCTCGAAGAGGGCTACGACGGCGACGAGGAGATGCGCGCGCGCATCGTCGAGGGCGTCGAGGACGCCATCGGTCCCATCGCACGCCCCGAATCCGTCGTCTTCACGCCCGAGCTCCCGAAGACCCGCTCCGGGAAGATCATGCGCCGCCTCCTCGAGGACATCGCGAACGAAGCCGAACTCGGCGACACCTCCACCCTCCAGAACCCCGACATCGTCGGCGACATCCGCGATAAGGTCCACAGCGAGGACTGACGCGAGGGCGTTCCGCTCGGCTCTCGCGCGAGTCGCGACGGACACCCCCGCGACCGGGTGGCTTAGGGGCGTCGCGGCCCCGAACGCACGTATGGCCGACGACGAACTGCTCTGCTTCGACATGTACGGGACGCTCTGCGACGTCTCCAGCGTCGCGGACGCCATCCGATCCACACTCGACGTCCCCGCCGCCGTCGCCGCGGACGTCGACGCGCTCTGGCGCGAGAAACAACTCGAGTACGCCTTCCACAGAGGCGCGACCGGTCGCTACGCGCCCTTCGACGCCGTGACGCGCGACGCCCTCGAGTACGCGCTCGACTACTACGGCCTCGACGCCGGCGTCGCGGACGCGCTCGTCGACGCGTACGACGACCTCGACCCGTACCCGGAGACGCTCGAGGCGCTCGAGGCGCTGAGTGCCGACTACGAGACCGTCGTCTTCTCGAACGGGACGCCGGCGATGCTCGACGCGCTCGCCGCGAACACCGGCATCGACGCGCACGTGGACGGCCTCGTGAGCGCGGACGACGCGGGCGCGCTCAAACCCACGCCCGACGTGTACGAGCACGTCGGGCGCGAACGCGAGCGAGCGCTCGCGGACTGTCGGCTCGTCTCCTCGAACGCGTGGGACGTCGCGGGCGCGAGCGCCGCCGGCATGCGGACCGCGTGGGTGAACAGAGCGAACGAGCCGCGTGAGCGCGTCGGCGGTGACGCCGACCTCGAAGTCGACTCGCTCGCCGCGCTCGCCGACGCCCTCTAGTTACTCGACTTCGACGGGCGTCGCGTCGTCGAAACGCGAGACGTACGACACGAGCAGGAGGAGGACGCCGAGCATCGCTCCGACCATCACCATCCCATAGATCGCGAGGTTCAGCGGCGTCAACGCGAACGTCACGGGGCCGAGAGAGCCGACGTGGCCGTCGAGGAGGTTCGGCTGGATGACGTAGCCGAGCGCGTACCCGAACAGGCCCGCAATCGCGACCGCCGCGCCGTAGATGACGAAGACGACGCGGCGACCGCCGGTGGCGAAGGACATACGCGGCGTTTGGGCCCGGAGCGATTAGCCTTTTGCGCTGTCGACCGTACGCACGGCCATGCAAGAGAAGGAGAAACTCCTCGTCATGCTCTTCGGCATCGCGGTCGTGATGATGGCGGCCGCCATCGCTGTCGCCGTCTCGTAGTGAACGCGAAAAGCGAGTAACCCGGTTTAGTTCGCCGTCTCGGCCCCGTCCGCTTCCTCGCCGCCGTCGGCGAGGAGGCGCTCACGCTTCTGCTCGTACCAGTCCCACTCGTGGGTGAACTGGTCGATTTCCTTGAGGTCCCACGGGTCGCCGGAGTCGATGCGCTTGCCGTACTTCGCGGACTGCCAGAAGTTCCAGAGGAACGCGAGCTGCGCGACCGTCATGACGAGCGCGCCGAGCGTCGCGACGGCGTGCCACGTCATGAACTGCGGGAGGTAGGTCGCGTAGCGACGCGGCATCCCGCCGTAGCCGAGGATGAGCATCGCGATGAACGTCACGTTCCCGCCGATGATGGAGAGCCAGAAGTGCCACAGCGCGAGGCGACGGTCGTACATCCGACCGGTCATCATCGGGAACCAGTAGTAGAGGCCGGCGAAGAGCGCGAAGCCGATGGCGCCGAAGACGATGAAGTGGAAGTGCCCGACCACGTAGTAGGTGTCCTGCATCACGAGGTCGAACGGAATCGCGGCGAGGAAGACCCCCGTGACGCCGCCGATGATGAAGTTCTGCACGAAGCCGACGGCGAACAGCATCGGTGCCGTCATGCGCAGCTTCCCGTTCCAGAGCGTCGTGATCCAGTTGAACACCTTCACGGCGGACGGTACGCCGATAGCGAGCGAGATCGCCATGAAGGAGGCGGTGAGTCGCGGGTTGATGCCCGTCGTGAACATGTGGTGAGCCCACACGCCGAAGCTCAGGATACCGATGGCGAGCGTCGAGTAGACGATGAACTTGAACCCGAAGAGCTTGCGGCCCGCGAACTTCGGGAGGATGAGGCTCACCAGCCCCATCGGCGGCAGCACGAGGATGTAGACCTCGGGATGGCCGAAGAACCAGAAGAGGTGTTGGAAGAGGAGCGCACCACCGCCCTCGGCGGCGAAGAACATCGTGCCGAAGTTCCGGTCGAGGAGGAGCATGAGGACGGCACCGCTGAGGATGGGGAACGCGAAGAGGATGAGCCCACCCTGCGTGAGCATCGTCCAGCTGAAGATGTCGAGCTTCGACCACGGCACCTTCTCCGTGTTCCGCTCGGCGACGATGGTGGCGATGAAGTTGATCGCACCCATCGTCGTGGAGAACCCGGAGAGGTGGAAGCCGAGGAGGAAGACGTCGACGCCGACGCCCTCTATCGACGTCGAGAGCGGCGTGTAGAGCGTCCACGCGGTCTTCGCGGCCTGAATGTCGATCCCGACGACAGGGAGGAAGAAGCCCGCCCACATCAGGATCGTGGAGAACGGGAGGATCCAGAACGCGATTGCGTTGATGCGCGGGAACGCCATGTCGTCGGCGTCGACGAGGAGCGGCACCATGTAGTTCCCGACGGCGAAGATCATCGGCGCCGCGAACAGGAACAGCATCGTGATGCCGTGCGTCGTCAGGAGGGCGTTGTAGAGCCCGAACCCGCCGTAGCTGGAGAGGAGGTCCATCGACGGCGTGGTGAGCTCGAGACGCATCAGCAGCGCGGTGATGCCACCCCACGCGAACGCGACGACGCCGAACACGAGGTAGAGGATACCGAGGTCCTTGTGGTCGACGGTCGTCAGCCAGCGAGTCAATCCTGCCGGTTTCTCTTCGTGTCCGTGCCCGGTGCTTTCGCCGTAGCCGCCCCCACCGACAGGCGCGTACGCCTGCCAGTCTTCGAGGCGGGTCAGCCATCCCGCCACGACGAGGAGCAGCAGCCCCATCAGCACCGAGAGTATGAGTTCGGGGGAGACTGCCATGTCCGATGGTGGGGGACCCACCGTAAAGAAAGGTACGGGTTCGTCCGCCGCCGGTTAGGTTATGGACCGACTTCGACGTCCTCGACGACTTCGATTCGGTTGGCGGCGACGTAGGTCAGGATGGCGAGTCCGATGAACGGCACGACGATGAGGGCGTACTGGAGGACGCGGCTGAACAGCGTGTCGCCCGCCCACGGGTCGACGATCCAGAAGACGGCCGCGAACGCGACCATGATGACGAGCGGGATGATGTTCACCGCGATGTCGAGGAGGACGTCCTTCTCGAAGACGCTGGAGTGCGATTTCATTGTAGGAGTGTGCGGTCCGCGCCCAAATATATGTTGAGGGTTTCCGCCTTAGAGGTAGCCGGACTCGTAGAGGAAGAGCGCGACGGCGCCGAGCACGGCGACGAGGCCCCCGCCCGCGAGCGTCAGCGCGCGCGCCGTGTACGGTGTGAGAACGAGGAGTGCCGTCCCGGCGGTGCCGGCGATGGAGCCGACGCCGAACGACGTGCCCCAGAGCGTACGCGCGTAGCCCGACTCGCGCATGATGCCGACGATGCTCGCCTCCAACAGGAGGACGCCGCCGACGCCGACCGGGAGGGCGGCGCCACCGAGGAACACGCCGGTCTCGGTGAGAACGAGGCCGAGCGCGACGAACAGCGGCCACGGGCTCGCGGTCACGTATCGCTCGCTGAGGCCGGGTTGCTCTTCCATACCCACCAGTTGGGACGCGGGGATAAGAAGCGTATCGCTCCGAGGACGCTAGAAGGGGCTGAACTCGGTGCCGTAGACGGACCCGATGTAGACGACGGCGACGAGGAACAGCCAGACGGCGTCGACGAAGTGCCAGTACCAGGAGACGGTGGTGACGGAGACGTGGCGGTCCTGGTCGTACTGGCCGCGGAGGGCGCGGACGACGAGGATGCCGATGAGTATCGCCCCGAAGCTCACGTGCATCCCGTGGAGGCCGGTGAGCCCGAAGAACCCGCTCGCGAAGATGCCGGAGGTGAGCGTGAAGCCCTCGTGGACGATGAACTCGTAGTACTCGTAGACCTGCCCGCCCATGAACACGACGCCGAGCAGGAGCGTCACGACGAGGCCCTGCACGAAGCGCTGGTGGTTGCCCTTCTGGAGCTCGTGTTCCGCCCAGTGGATGGTGAAACTGGAGGCGACCAGCAGGAGCGTGTTCAGCACGAGGACGCCGGTGAGGATGCCGCTGTGCGGGAGGTACTCCCCGCTCCATCCGCCGGTGCGGATGAAGAAGTAGTACACGAAGCCGACGGCGAAGGTGGCGATGTCGGTCGCGAGGAACAGGAGCATCCCGAGGCGGAGCGACGCCCCGCCGTTGTGCGAGCCCCGGTCCCAGAAGTCGACGATGAACGCCTGATAGATCCACCCGATCATGCCGGCGATGCTGACGACCCAGCCGCCGACGAAGACGCCGACGCCGATCGTCGGCGACGCGACGAGGTCGGTCGTCCGCGCGACGACGAACAGCGTCGCGCCGAGATACACTAGCGTCAGCCCGAGTGCCGTGAAGAACGGCCACCAGCTCGCCTCGCCGTAGCCGCGCGGCCAGTCGCGGACGGCGGGCAGGAAGTGATGCCCGTGGTCTTCGCTTTCCTCCGTAGCCATATACTCGCGGGTAGCGCGGGACAGACTAAAAAACCTCCCAACTGCGGTCGCGTCTCGGCGGCGACTGCGGCGGCGCTGTCGCTCGACGGGCGTCGAGGGAGACGAGAAGAGAGGGGTTACGCGGCGAGCGCGGGGGCCGTGACGGACTCGGCGGTCGCGTTCGTGTCGGTGGTGTTCGTCTCGGTCGCGTTCGTGCTCTCGTTGGACGCGGACGAGTCACTGCTCGAGCTCTCCGACTGGCTGGCCTGCTGGGCCTGCTCGCTCGCCCACTGGTCGTACTCGCCCTGGTCCATCACGACGACGTCGGCGAGCATGTTCGAGTGGCCGGCGCCACAGAACTCCGCACAGTAGAGGACGTAGGGTTCGTCCTGCACGGCGCTCGGGTCGATCTCGGTCGCGAGGTAGGTGGCGTGTCCGGGGAAGGCGTCCTTCTTCAGTCCGAGCGCGGGGATGTGGACGGCGTGGAGCACGTCGCGCGACGTGATCTTCAGGACGACCTGCTGGTCGGCGGGGAGCACGAGCTTGTTCGAGGTGAAGTTCGTCCCCTCGTGCTGGTAGTGGAACTGCCAGGACCACTGGTAGGAGTCGACGTGAACGACCTCGGTGTCCGGCTCCTCCATCATCTGCTGGTACTGCTGGTCGGAGGCCATGACGTAGGGCGACCCCATCGCGCCGTAGGCGGCGAGACCGACGAACAGCAGGACGACCGCGGTCGCGGCGGTCCACGTGATCTCGAGGCGGCGATTCTCCTGAGTGGGTTTCGCTTCGTCGGCCTTCCGGAACTTCCAGATGGCGTAGAAGAGGATTCCCTCGACGATGATGGTGATGGGGAGTGCGACGGCGAGCAGCAGGTTGCTGACGTTGCCGATGTACTGGTCGGTGATCGAACTCGCCGCGGCGGCCGGATCGACGGCGAATACCACCAGCCCTACCAGCCCCATCGCCAGGACGGACGCGAGCCGCTTCCGGAACATTGCTACGCGACGGTTGGGAGGTGGCGGGCAAATAAGTACCGACTCGGGGTCTGCGGGCGAGTCGGACAGGATAAGTACGCCCCGCCCTAACCGCCGCTAAGAGGTACCCACGTGCGCACGACACGCTCCCGACTCACGCACGCACTCGTCGCCACGGCGCTCGGCGTCTACGCGCTCCTCGTCGTCGGCGCGACGACGGCGCTCACGGGCGCCGCGTCGGCCTGCCAGACGTGGCCGGCCTGTAACGGCCGGTGGTTCGCCCTCTCCTCGTTCGCACTCGAGGTGGTCTGGGCGCACCGCATCGCCGCCGCCGTCGTTGGCCTGCTCGTCCTCGCGACGGCCGCGCTCGCCGTCGTTTCGGACGCCGACAGGCGCGTCCTCGCGTCGGTCGGCGTCTCGCTCGCGCTCTATCCCGTCCAGGTCGGCGTCGGCGCGCTCGCCGCGACCGGCGCAATCGCGTACGTCCCGGCGCTCCATCTCGGTCTCGGCGTCGTCATCTTCGCGGGTCTCGTGCTCGCGCTCGCGTGGACGCTCGAAGCGCAGACCGCGAACGAGCCGTCGGCGGAGTGGGCCGGCGACCCGAAGGGGTCGAGCGGGGGGTCGGAAGCCGACGGCGCGTCGGGCTCCGGCCCGCTCGCGACCGCCCGTGCCTACGTCCGCATGATGAAGCCGCGGCTGATGTGGCTGCTCTGTCTCGTCGCGTCGGCGGGGATGGCGCTCGCGGCCGGCCCCGACCTCTCGGCGCGCACGGTCGGGTTCACGCTGCTCGGCGGCGTGCTCTCCATCGGCGCGAGCGGCACGTTCAACCACGTCCTCGAGCGCGACGTGGACAAGAAGATGAACCGGACGAGCGACCGGCCGCTCGCCACCGAGACGATTCCGAAGCGGAACGCGCTCGCCTTCGGCGGCCTGCTCGCGGCCGCGTCCGTCGCGTCGTTCCTCCAAGTCGGCATGCTCGCGGCGGGGCTGGGTCTCGTCGCAATCATCTTCTACTCGGTGGTGTACACGCTCGTCCTGAAGCCCAACACCGTCCAGAACACCGTCATCGGCGGCGCGGCCGGCGCGCTCCCCGCGCTCATCGGGTGGGCGGCGGTGACGGGGACGCTCGGGGTGCCCGCGCTCGCGCTCGCGGGCGTCATCTTCCTCTGGACGCCCGCGCACTTCTACAACCTCGCGCTCGCCTACCGCGACGACTACGAGCGCGGCGGCTTCCCGATGATGCCCGTCGTGCGGGGCGCGGCAGTGACGCGAAAGCACATCGTCGGCTGGCTCGGCGCGACGCTCGTCGGCGCGGCGGCGCTCGCGGGCGTCACGGACCTCGGCTGGCTCTACGCGGTGACCGTCGTCGCCGTCGGTGCGGTCTTCCTCTGGGCGGTCGTCCGCCTCCACTACGAGCGCGACCGCCCGGCGGCGATGCGCTCGTTCCACGCGTCGAACGCCTTCCTCGGGGCGACGCTCCTCGCGGTCGTCCTCGACGCGCTCGTGATCTGAGATGGCGACCGCCACCCGCCGCCTCCCGTCGCCGGACACCGGGACGCTCCTCGCGTGGGCGGCGATACTGAACGCGGAGATACTCCTCACGCTCGTCTACGTCGTGCTCTCCTCGGGGACGCCGACGAACCCACTCACCTACGTCTACCCGTGGGTGTGGCTGAACGTCGCGGGGTGGGCGGTCGTGCGGGCGCGCCCGACGCCGACGTCGCGGCGGATGCGCTGGCTCGCGGCCGCTGTCGGCGTCGCGTACTTCTTCGTCGTCGCCTACGCGGGCGGGCTCTACCACCTCTCCGGGTCGGCCCTCGGGCTCTCCGTCCACTGGCTCCCGCCGGGGTGGGGGCCGACGCTCGTCTACAGCGCGGCGGAGGCGACGGTGGTGGTGATGCCGTTCAAGCTCGTGGGGTACGCGGCGCTCGCCTACCTCGTCTCCGTGACGGTGCGCGACGCCTCGGCGTCCGCGCTCTCGGGCGTCCTCGGCCTCGTCTCTTGCGTCTCCTGTACGTGGCCGGTCCTCGCGACGGTCGCCACGGGGCTCTTCGGGAGCGCGTCGGCGCTCACGTCGGTCGCGATGACGCGCGCGTACGGCATCTCGACGGTCGTGTTCGTCGTCTCCGTGCTCGCGCTCTCGTGGCGGCCGACGCGCTGACCGCGCGGACGCGATGCACTTGTACGGCTCGCCTCGTCCCGGAAGCGGAAGCGTTACCGAGCGCCGTCGCGGACGGCTGTGCATGGCGCCGGTCATCGTCGCCGACGACGTGTACGAGAGCTACGGCGACACCGTCGCGCTCGACGGGGTGTCGCTCGCCGTCGAGGCGGGCGAGGTGTTCGCGCTCATCGGGCCGAACGGTGCCGGGAAGACGACGCTCACGCGCTGTCTCACGGGCACGCGTACGCCGGACGGCGGGAGCGTCTCCCTCCTCGGCGAGCCCCCAGGGGAGTCCGCGCGCGAGCGCCTCGGCTTGCTCCCGCAGGACTTCACACCCCCGGAGCGCTTGACGCCGCGCGAACTCGTCGCGTACTACGCCGGCCTCTACGACGACGCGCGCGACCCCGAGGCCCTCCTCCGCGAGGTCGGGATGGACCCCGCCGTCGACACCTGGTACGAGTCGCTGAGCGGCGGGGAGAAGCGCCGGACGTGCGTCGCGGCGTCGCTCGCGAACGAGCCGGACGTCCTCTTCGTGGACGAGCCGACGACGGGAATCGACCCGGCTGGCCGGCGCGCGCTCTGGGACGTCTTCGAGGCGCTCGCCGACGCGGGGACGACCGTGTTCCTCACGACGCACTACATGGCGGAGGCCGAGCGGCTCGCGGACCGCGTGGGACTGCTCGCGGACGGCGAGCTCGTCGCGACGGGCACGCCCGACGAGCTCGTCGCGGCCTACGGCGGCGCGCAGTACCTCGCCGTCGAGACGACCGCCGACCCCGGTGCGTTCGACGGCATCGGCTACGACGTCGAGCGCGCGGACGGCGAGGTGCGCGTCCTCGACGTCGCGCCGGAAGCCATCGGGGACGTCGCCGCCTCCCTCGACGCGCGCGGCGTCGCCTTCGACGCGCTCTCGTGGAGCGAACCCGACCTCGAGGACGTCTACCTCCGCCTCGCGGACGACCCGAGCGTCGTCGAGGCCGACGAAGAGGAGGTGGTGGCGTGAGTAGCGCTGGACGCCGTCCAGCTAACTCACACTCGCCACCGTGGGTGGCTCGCGTGAGTTACGCGGCAACCGCAGGGCGTTCACGAGACGGCGACGCCGTCTCGTTCGCCAACCGGAACGCTGTGCGTTCCGGTGGCGGCCGCGAAACTGCGAACGCGCGACCGGGGGGATGCGCGTGAGCCGCTCCGGGCGTATCGCGGCGGAGGTCGGCGCGGCCTACAGGTCGTTCGTTCGCCGGCGCGTCGCGGTCTTCTTCACGTTCTTCTTCCCAATCCTGCTCATCGCCATCTTCGCGGGTCTCGTGCGGACCGGCGGGGGCGGCACCGGGCTCTTCAGTCAGCCGCCGGGTTACTACGTCCCGGCGTACCTCGCCGTCGTCGTGCTGTTCACGCCGCTCTCGCGACTCGGGAGCGAGGTCGCGCGCTTCCGCGAAGGCAACCGCTTCGAGAAGCTCTCGGCGTCGCCGATGACGCGCTGGGAGTGGCTGCTCGCGCAGACGCTCGTGAACGCCGCGCTCATCGCGCTCGCGTGCGCCGTCCTCCTCGGCCTGCTGGCTGCGACGGGCGCGTCGTTCCGGCTCTCGCCGTGGCTCGT
Source organism: Halarchaeum sp. CBA1220 (assembly GCF_003721175.2). Taxonomy (GTDB): domain Archaea; phylum Halobacteriota; class Halobacteria; order Halobacteriales; family Halobacteriaceae; genus Halarchaeum; species Halarchaeum grantii. The sequence goes on along the minus strand of NZ_CP054707.1, from coordinate 1,283,824 downwards.
CGCCTTCGTGCCGACGGCGTCGGTGCTCTTCTGTGGCGTGGGTGCGATGCTCGGGTCGCTCGCGGACAGTCAGGACGGCGCGATAACCGCGTCGAACGGTGTCGCGCTCCCCCTGCTGTTCCTCTCGAACACCTTCCTCTCTCCCGCATCGCTCCCGTCGTGGTTCCGGCCGGTCACGGACCTCTCGCCGCTCAGCTACTTCGCGTACGGGGTGCGCGCGGCGACCTACCCGGGGAACCACGCGGGGTGGCCGGGGTCGGTCGCGGCGAACTACGCCGTCCTGTTCGTCCTCGCGGTGGTCGCGTTCGCCGTCGGCGCGTGGCTCATCCCGTGGACGGAGTGATCAGCGGGGCACCCACGAGTAGACGTGGTTCAGGAGCCAGTAGGTGACGACGCCGAGCGCGAGGCTGAGCGACCAGGACGCGACGGCGAGCTTGCCGGCGAGCGGGTGGTCGGTGTCGGGGAGCTCGGCGACGTCGTGCGAGAGGCCGAGGACGACCGCGTGGACGACGACGGGGACGGCGAGCGCGCTGAGGAGGATGTGGATGGCGAGCATCGCGAGGTAGAGCGGGTGGACGACGCCGGCGTACGCGGCGAGGAACTGGCCCTGTTCGATGACGATCTCCTTCTCGAAGCCGCCGCCGACCTTCCAGAGGTAGGCGACGAGGAAGAGGAGGATGAGCGCGAACGCCGTGAGCATCGCGGCGCGGTGGGCGCGTATCCGCCCGCGCTTCACGAAGTAGTAGCCGAGGAGGAGCGCGCTGAGCGCGCACGTGTTGATGACGGCGATGGCGTCGGAGAGCAGGAGGACGGTCTGCTCGCCGATGGCGGGGAAGACCGGGAGGACGCCGGCGAACGTCCCGAGGACGAGCGCGTAGCCGACGGCGGAGACGACGGCGGTGACGCGGCGCGGGTGTGCGTGGGCGTAGCCGCGAATGGTCATACGCGTCCGTTCCCGCGCCCGGCCCTTATGGTGTGCGATTGGCGCGGTGCGCCGGCACAACGCCTAACCGCTCGGCGGGCGACGCGAGAGGCATGAGCCTTCGGAAGACGGTCGCCGGCCTCATCGGTGCGGGCGCCGCGACGGTCGCCGCTGACGGACTGCTCTCCGCGCTCGCCGGACCGCTCGGCCCCGCCCTCCCCGGGCGACAGGAGACGGTCCGCTGGCGCGGCTTCGACGTCGCGTACGCGGAGGCGGGCGACCCCGACGACCCGGACGTCCTCCTCCTCCACGGCGTCCACGCCGCCGCCTCCTCACGCGAGTTCCGCGGTGTGTGGGACGCGCTCGCCGAGGAGTACCACGTCGTCGCGCCCGACCTCCCCGGGTTCGGCCGCAGCGACCGCCCGCCGGTCACGTACACGTCGGCGCTCTACGAGGCGTTCGCCGCCGCGGCCATCGAGCGCCTCGACGACCCGGCGGTCGTCGCGTCCTCGCTCACGGGGTCGTACGCCGCGATTGCGGCCGGGGACGCGGACGTGTCGCGTCTCCTCCTCGTCTGCCCGACCGCCGACACGGCCGCGCGACGCGAGTGGCTGTGCGACCTCTTCCGCGCGCCCGTCGTCGGGCAGGCGGCCTTCGACTGCCTCGTCTCGAAGCCGTCGCTCCGCTACTTCGACGCGCGCGAGGCGTACGCCGGCCCCGTCCCCGACGGCGTCGTCGACTACCAGTGGACGAGCGCGCACCAGCGGAACGCGCGCTTCGCGCCCGCGTCCTTCGTCGGCGGACTCCTCGACCCCGCCCTCGACCTCGGCGCGGAGCTCGACGCGCGCGACGTCCCGGTGACGCTCGTCTGGGGGCGCGAGGCGACGACGACCCCGCTCTCGCGGGGGCGCGAGCTCGCGGAGGAAGCGGACGCCCGCCTCGTCGTCCTCGACGACGCGAAACTCCTCCCCCACGACGACCACCCCGAGCGGTTCCGGGCGGCGGTCGCGGGCGACCTCCCCTGACTACTCGAAGCGGAGGTGGCGCTCGTCGCCGGCCGTCCCGACGCCGAGCGTCACGTCGTCGCCGCGAGCGAGGCCGTCGAGGGCGGCCGCGCGCACGTGGCCGGTGAGTCGAACCGGCCCGAAGCGCGCGATGGCGAGGCCGTACGGCGTCTCGTCGGCGAACGCGGGCGGTCCGACGTGAACGGTCGTGACGGCGCGAACCGTCCCCGTCTCCGGGAGCGCCTCGCGTTCGAGCGCGCGCGACCCGCACTCGGGGCAGACCGTTCGCGGCGGGAGGGAGCCGTGGCCGTTCGCGCAGACGAGGCAGAACCCCGCGCCGTTCGCGACGGCGTCGAGGAGGTCGTCGGACGTGGCCGCGTCGGTCATTCCGCCACCTCCAGGACGTGGACGACGGCGCTCGCCACCGTCCCACCGGCGTTGTGCGCGAGGGCGACGTCCGCGTCGGGCACCGTGTCGGCGTTGTGGTGGTCGCCGCGCAAGAGTTTCGTGAGTTCGGCGATCTGACTCGTCCCCGTCGCGCCGACCGGGTGGCCCTTCGCCTTCAGACCGCCGGAGAGGTTGACGGGGAGGCGCCCGTCGCGCGTCGTCTCGCCCGCGCGCGCCGCGCCGATGGCGTCGCCGTGCCCGTAGAAGCCGAGCGCTTCGAGCGCGAGCACCTCCGCGATGGTGAAGCAGTCGTGGACCTCCGCGACGTCGACGTCGGCGGGCGTGACCCCCGCGTCCGCGTAGGCGGCTTCGGCGGCCGCGCCCGCGGCGGGCGTCCGCGCGAGGTGCGTGCGGTCCGCGAGCGCGAGGCGGTCCCCGCCCTGCCCGGACCCCGTCACCGCGACTGGCGCCTCGACGTCGTGGTCGGCGACGTACGCCTCGCTCGCGAGGACGACCGCGCTCGCGCCGTCCGTGATGGGGCAGGCGTCGAGCAGGCCGAGCGGGTCCGCGACCGGCGGGGCGTCGAGCACGTCCGCGACGGTGACCTCGCGCTGGAACTGCGCGTGCGGGTTCCCCATCGCGTTCGCGTGGTTCTTCACGGCGACGTGCGCGAGGTCCTCGCGCGTCCCGCCGTACTCGCCGAAGTAGGCGTCCGCCATCAGCGCGTAGACGCCGGGGAACGTCGCGCCGGCGCGGCCCTCCCAGAGTTCGTCGGCGGCCGACGCGAGCGCCTCGGTGGTGTGTGCGGTGTCGAGGTGCGAGAGGCGTTCGGCGCCGCCCGCGACGACGACGTCGGCGTCCCCGGCGCGGACCGCGCGGACGGCCTCCCGGAACGCCACGCCGCTGGACGCGCACGCGGCCTCGTAGCGCGTCGCCGGCGCGTCCACGCCGAGGGCGTCGGCGGCGAGCGGGCCCGCGTGGCCCTGCCCCTCGACCGCCTCGCCCGCGAAGTTCCCGTACGCGACGAACTCGACGTCCGCGTTCGGGACGCCGGCGTCCGCGAGCGCGCCCGCACCGGCCTCCGCGAAGAGGTCGCGACTCGCCCGCTCGGGCTGCTTCCCGAACTGCGTCGATCCGACCCCGGCCACGCGCACAGGATGCATACTGGCGTCTTCGACGCGTGGGGTGAAAAAACGCGGCGGCGCGGGCGTCCGCTAGCTTCTTGGGCGTCCTCCGTGGACTGTCGGTATGCGTATCGCACTCATCGCACACGACGAGAAGAAGCCGGACCTCATCGACTTCGCACAGAGCCACGAGGAGCGCCTGCAGCAGTTCGACCTCATCGGCACCGGCACGACGGGCAAGCGCATCATGCAGGAGACGGACCTCGAAGTGGAGCGCAAGGCCTCCGGGCCGCTCGGCGGCGACATGATGATCGGCGCGGAAGTCGCGGAGGGCGACTGCGAGGCCATCATCTTCATCCGCGACGTCCTCACCGCCCAGCCCCACGAACCCGACATCTCCGCGCTGTTGCGCATCTGCGACGTCCACGACATCCCGCTCGCGACGAACATCGCGTCCGCCGAGCACGTCATCGACGGCCTCGCCGAGGAGATCGGTGCGGACGAGTAACGTAGTTCTGAGCGTGGCGAAGAACCACGGGGAGACGAGCGGGGAGGGACGAGCGAAGTGACGGCGCCGCGTCAGTCCGCGGCCTCGCTCGGGTCGACGACGTCACCGGTGGCGGGGTAGACGCCGACCTGCTCGCAGAGGTCGGTCATCGGGCAGGCCTCGGGGTCGTCGAGGCACGCCGGCGTTCGCGCCGTGCAGAAGTCGCGGCCGAACTGGATCATCGCCGTGTGCCCGAAGCCGCATTTCTCGGCCGGAAGGTCGGCTTCGATGGCCTCGCGGACGCCCTCGTGGTCGGCGTCCGGCGGCGCGAACCCCATGCGGCGCGCGATCCGGTGGACGTGCGTGTCGACGGGGAAGACGCCGTCGCGCCCGCCGGCGAAGAGGAGGACGCAGTCGGCGGTCTTCGGGCCGACGCCCTTCATGTCGAGGAGGGCGGCGCGCACCTCCTCAGAGTCGGCGTCGCGGACGAACTCGTCGAACGCGTCGGCGCCGCCGTACTCCGTGCGGACGCGCTCGGCGAGCCTGATCAGCGTCTCCGACTTCTGGTTGTAGAGGCCCGCCGAGGAGATGGTCTCGGCGAGGTCGGGCTGGTGGGCGTCCGCGAGCGCGTCCGCGAGGTCGCCGTCCCCGTCGCCGTAGCGCGCCATCAGCGAGTCGTGGGCGGGCTGGCTGGCCGTATCGGTGGTGTTCTGCGAGAGGACGGTGCGGACGAGGCACTCGAAGGCGTCCCGGCCGCCGTAGGTCTTCTGCCAGTAGCGCTCGCCGAGGCGGTCGACGACGCGCTCGACGAGCGGGGCCTCCGGGTGGTCGCTGGACGCGAAAGCGCGCTCGGTGCCGCCGCCGGCCGCGCCGCCGGAGATGTTCTCGGCGGGTTCGTCGTCGCTCATGCGCGGGGGTTGGCCGGCCGACGGTAAAAGCGGGGCGGCCCGGCGCTGGCTACTCGCCGAGGCCGTTCACGATGTCGTTCACGGCCTCGATTTCGTCCTCGAAGATGCCGTGCGGGGCGTCCGGGTAGATGCGTTCGTCGATGTCCGCGCCGAGGTCGCGGAGGACGTCGGTGGTCGCGTGCACGCGCTCCTCGGGGATGTGGGGGTCGGAGTCGCTACAGCCGACGAACGCGGGCGTGCCGTCGAAGTCGCCGCCGTAGCGCTCGCGCTCGACGGCTTCGCCGATGAGGCCGCCGGAGAAGGCGGCGAGGCCGCCGTAGCGCTGGGCGTGTCGGGCGGCGTACTCGGTTGTGAGGCAGGCCCCCTGACTGAAGCCGAGCAGGAGGACGTTCTCGGCACCGATGCCGGCGTCCGCGAGTCGGTCGAGCGCGCGAGAGAGGACGCCGAGCGCGGAGTCGAGGTGGGGCTGGTTCGCGTCGGTCGCGGCCAGGAACGACTGCGGGTACCACGTCCGGTTCGCGGCCTGCGGGGCGAGGTAGGCGACGTCGTCGCGCTCGAACTCCTCGGCGAGGCCGAGGACGCTCTGCGCGGTGGCGCCGCGGCCGTGAATCAGGACGGCGCCGACGTCGGCGTCCTCGGGGTCGGCGCCCGCGGTCGCGAACCTGGCGTCGGCGTGCGGGTCGTCGGCGCTCATCTCAGAACACCCCCACGCCGAGGGCGTACGGCCACGCGGTGCCGCCGACGGAGAGGAGGAGGAGCGCGCCGCCGGCGAGGCCGACGTTCTTCAGGAACGATGTCTGCTCGTCCTGCGCCTGCTCGGCGGGCGCGGCCCAGAAGTCGTGGATGGTGACCGCGGAGACGAGCAGGAAGAGCGCGAGGCCGCCCGACGCGAGGACGGGGAACGCGCCGACGACGACGGCGAGGCCGCCGAGGACGAGCAGTCCGCCGGAGGCGAGGACGCCCGCCTTCGGGGCGGGGACGCCCTTCGAGCCGGCGTAGTCCGCGAGGTAGTCGGCGGCCTGGAAGTGGTTGAGCCCCATGTAGGCGAGGACGAGTCCGAAGAGGACGCGGCCGACGAGGAAGAACTCGGCGGCGAGCGGCGTCTCGAACGCCATCAGGCCGACACCTCGTCGGCGGCGCTGTCGGTCGGGTCGTCCGTCGCTTCGGGAGCGGCTGGTTGTGTCACGATACCTGGTACGATAGTGAACTACTTAACGGCTCGCGGACGTAGACGTCAGTAGGTAACACCCATGTCAGTAGACACAGAGGCGGACGCGCAGGTCGGCGAGGCGTGCGCGGTCGTCGACTCCCTCCAACTCGTCGGCTCGCAGTGGCGCCTCCTCGTCCTCCACGACCTCCAGGAGGGCGAGAAGCGCTTCAACGAGCTGAAGCGCTCGACGGACGCGAACGCCCGCACGCTCTCGCGCGTCCTCGACGACCTCGGCGAGGCCGGCCTCGTCTCCCGGCGCGTCGAGGAGGACGCCCCGGTCGCCACCTACTACACGCTCACGGAGAAGGGCGAAGCCCTCTGCCCGGTCTTCGACGAGATCGAGTCGTGGGCGGACGAGTGGCTGTAGGGGGCGGCCGCGACGCGGCCAAGCGCACGACGCGGCGTGCGAGGCGCACCGCCGGAAGCTCTTTCGACGCGCCCGCACACCAGCGAGTATGGCCTACGACATCGAGCGGTACCTGAACGTCCGGAGCGCCGGCGGCCCCTCCTTCGGTCCCGACGGCCAGCTCGCGTTCGCGATGGACACGACGGGCGTCCGGCAGGTCTGGCGCCTCGACGGTCCGCGCGAGTGGCCGGCGCAGCTCTCCTTCCACGAGGAGTCCATCGGCTTCGCCTCCTACTCACCGACGCGCGACGAGCTCGTCTTCGGGATGGACCGGGGCGGGAACGAGAAGACCCAGCTCCTCCGGCTCGCCGGGGACGGGAGCGAGGAGGTCGCGCTCACCGACGACCCCGAGAGCATCCACCAGTGGGGCGGCTGGAGCCACGACGGCGAGCGCATCGCCTACACCGCGAACCGCCGCGAGGAGGGGAGCTTCGACGGCTACGTCCAAGCCCGTGACGAGCACGGCGAGGCCGCCGAGTTGGTCTTCGACGGCCGCGAGAAGGACTGGCTCACCGTCGCGGGGTGGAGTCCCTCGGACGACCGGCTGGTCTTCCACGAGATGCACTCGAATCGCGACCACGACCTCTACGTCTGCCACCTCGACGCCGGCGACGTCACGCACCTCAGCGCCGGCCACGACGGCGAGGTCCGCTACGGCTCCGTCGCGTGGGCGCCCGACGGCGAGACGCTCTACGTGACGAGCGACCACGACCGCGACACGCTCGCGCTCTTCGAACTCGACCCCGTGACGGGCGCGCTCTCCGCGATCGAGGAGGGCGGCGAGTGGAACGTCTCCTCGGTCGCGGTGGACGCCGACTCGGGGACGATGGCCGTGGTTCGGAACGTCGAGGGCTACAGCGACCTCACGCTCTACGCTCTCGACGCCGACGGCGGGCGGCGAGAACTCGCCGACCCCGACCTCCCGGAGGGCGTCCTCATGGGGCTCTCCGTCGGCCCCGACGGCGAGCGCGTCGCCGCCGCCGTCTCCGCGCCGACGGAGAACACGAACGTCCACGTCCTCGACGTCGAGAGCGGGGCGAGCGAGCGCTGGACGGACGCCTCCACGGCAGGTATCCCGACGGAGACCTTCCGCGAGCCCGAGCTCGTCCACTACGAGAGCGTCGACGGGGAGCGGATTCCGGCGTTCCTCACGCTCCCCGACGGCGACGGCCCGCATCCCGTCATCGTCGACATCCACGGCGGCCCGGAGTCACAGCGCCGCCCCTACTTCCTCGCCCTCCGCCAGTACTTCGTCGCGAACGGCTACGCGGTCTTCGAGCCGAACGTCCGGGGTTCCTCGGGCTACGGGAAGCGCTACATGAACCTCGACGACGTCGAGAAGCGCATGGATTCGGTGGCCGACATCGACGCTGGCGTCGAGTGGCTCACCGCGCGCGGCGACGTCGACCCCGAGCGCATCGTCGCCTACGGGGGTTCCTACGGGGGGTTCATGGTGCTCGCCGCGCTCACCGAGTACCCCGAGCGCTGGGCGGCGGGCGTCGACGTCGTCGGCATCGCGAACTTCGTCACCTTCCTCGAGAACACCGGGGAGTGGCGCCGCGAGCACCGCGAAGCCGAGTACGGCAGCCTCGAAGAAGATAGAGAATTCCTCGAGGAGATCTCGCCCATCAACAACATCGACTCGATCAGAGCCCCCCTCCTCGTGCTGCACGGCGCGAACGACCCGCGCGTCCCCGTGGGCGAGGCCGAGCAGATCGCCGAGGAGGCCGCCGAGCACGTCCCCGTCGAGAAACTCGTCTTCGAGGACGAGGGCCACGGCTTCTCCAAGCTCGAGAACCGCATCACCGCCTACCGGAAAGTCGTCGAGTTCCTCGACGAGCACGTCTGAGGCGGCGCGCGAGAGGAGTTTCTTCGATACGTGAGTGATGCATCCTCGACGCGCGGGCGGCGAGCGTCGGCCGTCACTCCACCGAGAGGTCGCCCGCCGCGAGCGCGTCGTTCCACGCCGCGCGCTCGCGGAGCTCGAAGAGCGGCGTGGGGGCCTCGGGCTCCGCCGGGTGCTCGCGGAGCGCGAGCGACCACCAGCCGACGTCGTGCCACTCGCCGTGCTTGTACCCCATCCGCTCGAAGGTACCCTCGCGCTCGAAGCCGAACGACTCGTGAATCGCGGCGCTCGCGGGGTTCGGGAGCGTCACGACGCCGTAGACGGTCACGTAGCCCTGCCGTCGGAGGAGCCCGAGCAGGGCCTCGTAGAGCGCGCTCCCGATACCCGAGCGGTGGGCGTCGCGCTCGACGTAGAGCGAGCTCTCGACCGACCACTGGTAGGCGACGCGCTCGCGGACCGGGCCGGCGTACGCGTAGCCGACGACGTCGCCGTCCGCCTCGGCGACGAGCCACGGGTAGTCGTCGAGTTTCGAGCGGATGCGCTCGCGGAGGGCGGCGACGGACGGCGGCTCCGCGTCGAACGTGATGGCGGTCTCCTCGACGTACGGGGCGTAAATCCGCCGGATCGCCGCGGCGTCCGCCGCCTCGGCGAGCCGGAGTCTCACGTCGCTCATACCGGCGGGAGACGGGCGACGCCCAAGCGCACTTCGGTCCGTCGGCGGCCGACGAACGGGCGTCAGCGCAGCGCCGCGACGCGCGGTCGGACCTGATCGCGAGCGACGAGGTACGCGACGGTGATGGCGACGAGGCCGAGCACGGTCGCCCAGACGCCGATGGGGAGCCGGCCGCTCTCGGCGGCCAAGAGCGCGAAGCGTTCGAGGGCGAGGCCGCCGACCGAGAGGAGGAGAGTTCCGAGACCGAAGACGGCGAGTTCGAGGAGTTCGGGGAGCGATTCGAGGAGTGGCGTGACCATGCCTCCCGTCGCCGCGCGGTCGTTGTGAGTCTTTCCCTCAGAGCACGCCCGTCTTCGTCGCGGCCTCGACGGCGGCCTCGCGGCTCAGGCCGTCGCCGAGGATGGTGTAGCGGTCGCGGATCTCGTGGGCGGTCGTGAGCGCCTCCAGCAGTTCGTCCTCGCCGACCCCGAGGTCGGCGGCGGTCGTCGGCGCGTCGAGCGAGGCGAGCGCGTCCCGAACCGCCGTCCAGTCGCCGCGCTCGCCGCTGTGCAGGTATTCGGTGACGATGGCGGCGACGCCGACCTGGTGGCCGTGGAGGGCCTTCCCGGGCGCGATGCGGTCGAGCTGGTGGCTGATGAGGTGCTCGGCGCCCGACGCGGGCCGCGAGGAGCCCGCGATACTCATCGCGACGCCCGAGGAGACGAGCGCCTTCACCACCATCCACGAGGACTCCTCGAGACCCGGCCGGATGCTGTCCGCGCGCTCGACGAGCAGCTCCGCCGTCATCTCCGAGAGCGCCGCCGCGTACTCGCTGTACTCGACGTTCTTCAGGCGGTTCGCGAGCCGCCAGTCCTTCACGGCCGTGTAGTTCGAGATGATGTCCGCACAGCCCGCCGTCGTGAGCTCCCACGGCGCCTGCGCGAGCACGCTCGTGTCCGCGATGACGGCGAGCGGCGGGTCCGCCGCGACGCTGTGGCGGGTGTCGCCCTCCGGGACGGAGCCGCGCCCGGAGACGATGCCGTCGTGGCTCGCGGCCGTCGGGACGGAGACGAACCCGAGTTCGCAGTGGTCGCTCGCCATCTTCGCGATGTCGATGGCCTTCCCGCCGCCGACGCCGACGAGGTAGTCGGCCCCGGCGGACTCGGCGGCGTCGATGACGGTCTCGACCGCGTCGAAGCTCGCTTCCTCGACCTCGACGAGCGCGGGGTCGACGCCCGCGTCCTCGTACTGCGCGACGATCTCGGCGGCCGCCACCTCGCGCGGCGTCGGGCTCGTGACGATGAGCGGCCGCCCGCGGAGGTGCGTGTCCGCCACCACCTCGCGGACGTCCCCGAGGACGTCGTGGCCGACGACGACGTTCCGCGGGAGCTTGATCCAGGACGTCTTCGTGAACATATCGGCGTGTCGGCGTCGGGCGACAAAGCGGTTGTCCTCCGCGACGCCCACCCCGAGACCCGCGCGGCCGAGCGCTAGATCGTCTCGAGGACGCCGATAACCGTCTCCTCGGCCGCCCGCTCCGGGCCCTCCGACTCGCCCGTCCGGTCGGCGTCGCGGTGGTCCGAAACGGTCCGCGCCATCGCCTCCTCGACGGGCGTGGACTCCCAGCCGAGCGCTTCGAGCTTGTGCGTATCGAGGAGGTGGGGGGCCGGCCGATAGAGCGGGAACGACCCGAGCGAGAGGCCGGCCGTCGAGAGCTCGCGGTCGCTCGCGTGGACGATATCGACCTCGGTGTCGAGGCAGTCGGCGGCGAGTTCGACGGTGTCCTCGAGCGTGAGCGCGTTCCGGTCGCCGACGTTGTACGCCTCGCCGGGCGTCCCCTCCTCGGCGACGACGCGGAGCGCGGATGCGACGTCCTCGACGTAGACGCGCTGCCAGAGGTTCGTCCCGTCGCCCGGCACCACCACCTCGTCGTACTCGTTCACGCGGTGGAGCCAGTAGTCGAGGCGCTCCGAGTAGTCGTGCGGGCCGTAGACGACCGTCGGGCGGACGGCCATCGCGGGCGCGCCGCGCTCGGCCGCCCGGAACACCATCCGGTCGCCCTCCGCCTTCCGGTTCCCGTAGGTCTCCGGCGAGTCGTCCGCCGCCTGGTCGGCCGAGCACTCCCGGAGCGGCGTCACGCCCTCGCGCTTGGGCACGTCGTCGACCGCGTACGACGCGCCCGAGGAGACGTAGACGTAGGCCTCGACATCCGCGAATATCTCCGTCGCCTTCCGCACGTCGCGGGGCTGGTAGGCGACGCAGTCGATGACGACGGCCGGCTCGACCTCGCGTTTCGCCGCGAGCAGCTCGCGGTCGTTCGCCCGGTCGCCCTCGTAGTGGTGGACGTCCGGGTGGTCGCTGAACGGGTTCGCGTGCTCCCCGCGATTGAACACGGTCACCCGGTAGTCGTGCTCGAGGAGCTCCGCGACGGTGTGGCGGCCGATGAACCGCGTGCCCCCAACGACGAGTGCGCTCTGCATACCCGCTCTGAGTCGCCACGCCCCGAAAGAAGTAGCGGGTCAGCGCACCCGGAAGCGCGCGACGTACGCCGTCCGGGCCTCGCCGACGGCGACGACGCTGAACGCGTACGTGCCGGCCTCGAGGTCGAGCGGCCCCGCGACGACCGTGCCGTTCGGCGCCGAGTGCGAGCCACCGACCTGTAGCTCCCAGACCCGCGATTCGCCGGGCGCGAGCGTGAACCAGGGCTGTATCACCGCGTCCGGCGCGACGCGCTCCCATCCCTCGTCGGCCTCGCGGTGGAGCGCCCAGTCGTAGGGGTTCAACCCGAGCGAAACCCGCGAGCCGTTCGTCAGCGTGAAGCGCAGCGTCCCCGGCGCGGCGACGTCGGCGCGTGAGGGCGCGAGCACGACGGGTGCGTCCGCGGGCGCCGTCGCCGCACAGACCGTCTCGTCCGCGTCCTCGCGAAGCGACGGACAGCCCGAGAAGCCGGGGGGCGTCGTGGTCGTCTCGTCCGTCGTCGCCTCGTCGGGCGCATTCGACGCACCCGTACAGCCGGCGAGCGTGCCCACGACACCGAAGCCGAGCGCGGCGAGCGTGCGGCGTCGCGTCTGGTTCATACTCCGGGAGACGCGAGGCGGCGAGAAAGGGGTTCGGTGGACGAAAACGCGCGTTTCAGTCCGCCCGGGCGTCCGCCTCGGCCTCGCGGGCGGCGGGCGCGGGAAGCGACTTGCGCGCGTCGCTCTCCGGGCGCTCCTCGATGGCGGCCGCGTACGCGTCCGGCATCACCTTCACGAAGTCCGAGCGCGCCGCGCTCCACGTCTCGAGGAGCTCCTCGGCCCGGCTGGAGTCCGTGTAGCTGCGGTGGTTCGAGACGAGCCGCCGGAGCATCGCCTCGTCCTGCTCGGTGAGCTCGGACTCGAGCGTCACCATGCCGGTGTTGGCCTTCTCCGCGAGCTCGTCCTCGGGGTCGTAGACGTACGCGACGCCACCGCTCATCCCGGCCGCGAAGTTCCGACCCACCTCGCCGAGCACCGCGACGACGCCGCCCGTCATGTACTCACAGCCGTGGTCGCCCACGCCCTCGACGACCGCCTTCGCGCCCGAGTTCCGGACGCCGAAGCGCTCGCCGGCGACGCCGTTCACGTAGAGCTCGCCGTCCGTCGCGCCGTAGAGCGCGACGTTCCCGATGAGCGTGTTCGCCGAGGGGTCGAAGGGCGCGTCGCTCGGCGTGTTCACGACGATCTTCCCGCCGGAGAGGCCCTTCCCGACGTAGTCGTTCGCCGCGCCCGTGATGTTCAGCGAGACGCCGGACGCGAGCCACGCGCCGAAGGACTGCCCGGCGATGCCCTCGAGGTCGAGCGACACCGTGTCGTCCGGGAGACCGTCGCCGCCGTGCGCGTTCGAGACCGCGTTCGAGAGCACGCCGCCGACCGCCCGATCCACGTTCGTCACGTCCATCGAGAGGGAGACGTCCTCGCCGGCCTCGATCTCGTCGCCGACCTCCTCGAGGACGTCCCAGTCGAAGTGCTCGTCGTGCTCGGTGTCCTGCTCGCGCGTCCGGTAGCGGTCGTCGTTCGGGACGGGGTCCGCGATGACGCGGTCGAGGTCGACGCTGCGGGCTTTCGGGTGGTCGACCTCGCGCTGGCCGAGCAGGTCGGTGCGCCCGACCATCTCGTCCACGCTCGTGAAGCCGAGCTCCGCCATGATCTCGCGGAGCTCCATCGCGATGAACGTCACGAAGTTCACGACGTGCTCCGGCTGGCCGGGGAAGCGCTCGCGGAGCTTCTCCGCCTGCGTCGCGACGCCGACCGGGCAGGTGTTCGCGTGACACTGCCTCGCCATCACGCAGCCGGAGGTGACGAGGCTCGCGGTGCCGAACGCGAACTCCTCGGCGCCGAGGAGGGCGCCGACAGCGACGTCGCGGCCCGTCTTCAGGCCGCCGTCCACGCGGAGGGTGACGCGCGAGCGCAGCCCCGTCTCGCGGAGGAGCTGGTTCGCCTCCGCGAGGCCGAGCTCCCACGGGAGGCCCGCGTGCTTGATCGACGTCTTCGGCGACGCGCCCGTCCCGCCGGAGTGCCCGGAGATGTGGATGCAGTCCGCCTTCGCCTTCGCGACGCCCGCCGCGATGGTGCCGATGCCCGCCTCGGAGACGAGCTTCACGTGCACGCGGGCGTCCGGGTTGCCCGAGCGAAGGTCGTAGATGAGCTGCTTCAGGTCCTCGATGGAGTAGATGTCGTGCTGTGGGGGCGGGCTGATGAGGCCGACGCCCGGCGTCGAGCACCGGACGCCCGCGATCATCTCGTTCACCTTCGAGCCGGGGAGGTGGCCGCCCTCGCCGGGCTTCGAGCCCTGTGCCATCTTGATCTGGAGGTCCTCGGCCTCGGAGAGGTACTCGGAGGTGACGCCGAAGCGCCCGGAGGCGACCTGCTTGATCTTGCACTCGCGCTCGGTGTTGAAGCGCTCGGGGGGCTCGCCGCCCTCGCCGGTGTTCGCCTTCGCGCCGATGGAGTTCATCGCCTTCGCGTTGTTCTCGTGGGCTTCGGGGCTCAGGCTCCCGAGGCTCATCGCGGCCGTCGAGAAGCGCTCGACGATCTCCTCGACCGGTTCGACCTCCTCGAGGGGGACGCTCTCGCGCTCCTCGGTCTCGATGTCGATGAGGCCGCGCAGCGTCTGGAGCTGCTTCGTCTGGTCGTCGATGAGCTCGGAGAACTCGCCGAACTGCTCGTAGTCGTCCGCGCGGACGGCGGCCTGCAGGGCGTTCACCGTCTGCGGGTTCCACTGGTGGAAGCGGCCGTTCGAGGTGTTCGTGAACTCGCCCTGCCGCTCCAGGCTCGGCTCCTCCTCGCCCTCGCCGAAGCCCTGCTCGTGGCGCTCGCGGAGGTCTTCCTCGATCTCCTCGAGGCCGATGCCGCTCGTCTTGTTCGGGGTGCCCGAGAAGTACTCGTCGACGAGGTCGGTGTCGAGACCGACCGCCTCGAAGATCTGCGCGCCACGGTAGGACTCCACCGTGGAGATGCCCATCTTCGACATGACCTTCAGCAGGCCCTGTTCGAGGGCGTCGACGTACGTTTCGACGGCCTCCGTGTCGTCCATGCCGTCGGGGCCGGCGGTGATGTCCGTCACCGTCTCCATCGCGAGGTAGGGGTTGACCGCGCCCGCGCCGTAGCCGACGAGCGTCGAGAGCTGGTGGACGGTGCGGGGGTCGCCGGACTCGACGACGAGGCCGGCGCGCGTGCGCAGGCCCTCGCGGACGAGGTGGTGGTGGACGGCGCTCGTCGCGAGCAGGCTCGGGATCGCGAGTCGCTCAGCGCCGACCTCGCGGTCGGAGAGGACGACGATCTCCGCGCCGTCGCGAATCGCGGCCTCGACGTCCGCGCGAACGCGCTCGACGGCGGACTCGAGGTCCGTCTCGGGGTCGTAGGTGATGTCGACCGTGACGTCCGGGACGTCCGCGTCCCGCACGCGGCCGAGGTCGTCGTCCGTGAGGACGGGCGAGTCGAGGACGACCTGCGCGGCGTGCTCGGGGGACTCGCCGAGGAGGTTGCGCTCGCGGCCGAGGCGGGTCTCCAGCGAGGTGACGACGTCCTCCCGGATGTAGTCGATCGGCGGGTTCGTCACCTGCGCGAAGAGCTGTCGGAAGTAGCTGAACAGCGGGAGGTTGAACTTCGAGAGCACCGCGAGCGGGGTGTCGTCGCCCATCGAGCCGACGGGGTCCTTCCCGGCCTCCACCATCGGCTCGAGGACGTCGTTCAGGTCGTCCTGCGTGTAGCCGAAGGCGGCCTGGCGCGCGCGGAGCGCGTCCCCGTCACCGGACGGGAGCGGGTCGTCGGCGTGGCCCTGATAGCGCGTCTGTTGCTCGTCGACCCACTCGCCGTACTTCTCGTCGGTGAGGTCGTCGAAGACCTCGTCGTCCGGGATGACGCGGCCCTCCTCGGGGTCGGCGAGGAAGAGCTGGCCCGGCTGGAGGCGCCCGCGCTTCGCGACGTCCTCCGCGTCGGTCTCGATTGCGCCGGCCTCGCTGCCCATGACGAGCGTGTTGTCCGTCGTGACCTCGTATCGACACGGGCGCAGGCCGTTGCGGTCGAGGGCGGCTCCGACGCGGTCGCCGTCGGTGCCGACGACGAGGGCGGGGCCGTCCCACGGCTCGACGAGCGAGGCGTGGTAGTCGTACCAGTCGCGTCGCTCGTCGGCCATCGCCTCGTCGCCCTGCCACGCTTCGGGGACGAGCATCCGGAGGGCGTGCGGGAGGTCGCGACCGCCCTGCATGAGGAGTTCGAGGGCGTTGTCGACGCTCGCGGTGTCCGACTGGTCGGGGTCGGGGATGACCGGGCGGACCGTGTCGAGTTCGTCCTCGCTGAAGCGCTCGCTCTCGATGTCGGCCTCGCGGGCGCGCATCCAGTTGACGTTCCCCTTGATGGTGTTGAACTCGCCGTTGTGGACGATGTTCCGGTAGGGGTGTGCGAGATGCCACGCGCCGAGGGTGTTCGTGGAGAAGCGCGCGTGCACGAGGACGAACGTCGAGGCGAGACGCTCGTCCTGCAGGTCGAGGTAGTAGTCCCGAACCTGGTCGCCCTTCAGGAGGCCCTTGTAGACGAGGGTCTGTCGGTCGAGGGAGCAGACGTAGAAGCGCTCGTGGTCGACGGTCTTCTCGATGGCTCGGCGCCCGACGTAGAGCGCGCGGTCGAACTCCTCGTCGCTGATCGGTTCCTCGGGGGTGACGAAGACCTGCGCGACGTGAGGCTCGGAGTCGAGCGCCGTCTGTCCGAGGTCGGCGTTGTCGGTCGGGACGTCGCGCCAGGCGACGACGTCGAGGCCGTGCTCGGCGAGGGCGTCCGCGACCGCGTCCGTGCACTCGGACCGCTCGTCGGCGTCCTGTGGGAGGAAGAGCGATCCGACGGCGTACGTCTCGGGAAGGTCGAGTTCGTCCTCGAAGAAGGAACGCGGCGTCTGCAGGAGGATGCCCGCACCGTCGCCGGTCTTCTTCTCCGCACCGGTCGTGCCGCGGTGTTCGAGGTTCGCGAGGAGGTCGAGACCGTCGGACACGACGTCGTGGCCGCCCTGATCGTCGAGGTCCATCACGACCCCGACACCGCAGTTCGAGCGTGCCTCGGCCGGGTCCGCGAGGCGCCGGCCGCCGCTCCGTGCGTCGTACTCAGTCATTGTGACTGGAAGACACACCTCGGTGCATAAAACACCTTCCATCAAAGCCTTAGGCCATATTACCACAGCCTTAGTCAATATAAGGAAGTATTACTACTGAAAACGTCTGCCCGAGCGGTGGCGCCGCTCTCAGTTCTCGGCGGGGGAAACGAACGCGAAAAACGTGCGGGTTCGCCGTCAGTACGACTGCGCGAAGTAGGCGGTCTCGACCGCCGGTTCACCACAGACCGTACAGTCGTCACCCGCCTCGTGAATCGCCTCCGCACGGTGGTCGTTCGCGCGGTGCTCGCCCGCCGCGTCGGACTCCTCGAGCGGGACCGCGACGATCTCCGCGTGGACCTTCTCCTTGATCGCCTCCTCGCAGGCCTCGTCGCCACACCACGGCGTGCGGACGTAGCCACCGTGCTGGCCGATGGTCCCCATGATCTCCTCGGGGCTGTCGGCCTCCCGAACGTTCTCTTCGAGGGTCTCTTCGGCGGCCGCGTAGAGCTTCGCGAACACCGTATCGAGGTGGTCCTCGACGTCCTCGACGAGCGTCGCCCGGTCCGTCGTCTCCTGTTCGCCGTCGGGGCGGTGGACGGCCGTGACCTCCTCGTCCTCGACCTCGTTCGGGCCGATTTCGAGGCGGAGGGGGACGCCCTTCAGCTCCCACTCGTTGTACTTGAACCCGGGGTTGCGCCCGTCGCGGTCGTCGAGGTGGACGCGGACGCCCGCCTCCTCGAGCTCGGCGGCGATTTCGGCCGAGTACTGGAGGACGTCCTCCTTCGTCTCCTCCTGCCAGATGGGGACGATGACGACCTGCTCGGGCGCGACCGTCGGCGGCAGCACGAGCCCCTGGTCGTCCGAGTGCGTCATGATGAGCGCGCCGAGCGCGCGCCACGAGAGCCCCCACGAGGTCGTGTGCGCGACGCGCTCCTCCTCGTCCTCGTCGCTGAAGGTGAGGTCGAAGGCCTCCGCGAACGACTGGCCGAGGTAGTGGGAGGTCCCCCCCTGCACGGACTTCCCGTCCGGCATCAGCGCCTCGACCGTCGTCGTGGTGTCCGCGCCCGGGAACTTGTCGTGGTCGGGCTTCGCGCCGCGCATCACCGGCATCGCGAAGACCTCCTCGTAGAGGCGCTGGTACTGGTCGAGGCGCGTCAGCGTCTCCTCCCACGCCTCGTCCTCGCTCTCGTGGGCGGTGTGGCCCTCCTGCCAGAGGAACTCCTTCGTGCGGAAGAACGGCTTCGTGTCCGTCGCCTCCCAGCGGACGACGCTACACCACTGGTTGAGCCTGAGGGGGAGGTCGCGGTGCGAGCGCACCCACTGCGCCATGTAGGGCGCGATGATCGACTCGGAGGTCGGCCGGACGGCGAGGCGCTCCTCGAGCTCGTCGTGGCCGCCCTGCGTCACCCACGCGACCTCGGGGTCGAAGCCCTCGACGACGTCCTTCTCGCGTTCGAGGTAGCTCTCCGGGATGAACAGCGGGAAGTAGGCGTTGTCGACGCCGGTCTCGTCGAACCAGCCGTCGAGGTTCTCCTGCACGCTCTCCCAGAGGCTGTACCCGCGCGGGCGCGTGACGATGAACCCGCCCATCCCCTCGGGGCCGTAGCTCGCGAGTTCGGCCTTCTCGACGACCTCGGCGTACCACTCGCCGGGGTTGTACTCCTTCTGCTCGGTGATGCCGAGCTCCTGGTCCTCGCTCATGCCCCGAACGAAGCCGACAGCGGCCTTAAATCTCCTGAAGGGCGCCCGATATTCTGCCACGAACACAAAGCATATCCGTGGGAGATAGTCTTAAGTGGCATGCCACCTCATACCATGATGTAATGGGAGACACGAAACGCGGTCGCGAGCGGAAAGGGACGGGCAAGCGTCAGCAGCGTCGCGAGCGTGAAGTGTACCGTGAGCTCCGAGCGGACGAGGAGCCGCCGGAGCCCGAGAGCGCGGAGCTCTCCATCGGCGACTAGTCCCGACCGCCACGGCCCTGCTTCTCACCCCTCCTCGAAGGGGTTCGGTCGCTCACGCCACTCCCACCCCGGGAGTCGCGTCTGGACGCCCGCCGCCAGCGCCGCGTCCAGGTCGTCGAGGCCCGCCCGCTCGCGGGTGTCCGCGACCGCCGCCACGTCCGCGTAGTGGAACGTCGCCTCCGCGAGCAGCCGGAGGGGTTGCTCGCCCGCGAGCACCCCCGCGAGCTCGCGGCCCAGTAACTCGTCCACCACGAACCCCGGGTAGTCCTCGTGGACGTCGAGTTCGCGCAGGCACATCGCGAGGCCCGCGACGTTCACCGCGCGGTCGCCGTCCGCGAAGACGGCGTCAATCGCATCCCGGTACTCCCCGGCCGTGATCGATGCCACCTCGGCGTCGAAGGCCGCGCCGAGCTCCGCGCGCACCGCGTTCACCACCGGCACCACGGCGTCCGCGCGCTCCCGGAGGCGGTCGTGCTCCTCGCGTACCGTCGTCGGCGTCACGTCCATACGGTCGTCTCGCGCGGCCCACCGCCGTCTACCTTGCGAAGGTCTTTTATAACCTGACGGGTATAGTGGCGAGCAAGCGGGTTTTCCACGACTGCTACCCCGCGGAGTCGCCGGACACCGTCCGACGACCCTCCGCTCTCACTACGATGACATCCCTCGGCCAGTCCCTGACGATTCGACGCGCGGCCGGTAGTGCGCTCCGCGACGTCGACGCCACGGGACGCTCCGACGAAGCCCGCCACGTTACACTATGAGCTCCGTAGACAAACAACTCGAGGAACTCCAAGAGACGATCACAGACGAAGTACCGCCCGACATCTCCGTTACCGAGGTCAAGTACGAGGGCCCGGAACTCGTCGTCTACACCCGCGATCCGAAGAAGTTCGCGGAGAACGGCGACCTCATCCGACGCCTCGCCTCCAAACTCCGCAAACGCATCACCGTCCGGCCCGACCCGGACGTCCTCTCGCCGCCGCGCGACGCCCGCGAGGAGATCATGGACGTCGTCCCCGAGGACGCCGGCGTCAGCGACCTCGACTTCCACGAGGACACCGGCGAAGTCGTCATCGAGGCCAGCAAGCCGGGCATGGTCATCGGACGACACGGTTCGACGCTGCGCGAGATCACGCAGCGCGCCGGCTGGACGCCCGAAGTCGTCCGCACGCCCCCCATCGAGTCCTCCACCGTCCGGAACGTCCGGAACTTCCTGAAGACCGAGCGCGAGGACCGCCGCGATATACTGGAAAAAGTGGGCCGGCAGATCCACCGCCAGGAGATGTCCGACGACGAGTACGTCCGCATCACCACGCTCGGTTGCTGTCGCGAGGTCGGGCGCGCGAGCTTCATCCTCAGCACGCCCGAGACCCGCATCCTCATCGACTGCGGGGACAAGCCCGGGAGCGAGGACGAGGTTCCCTACCTCCAGGTCTCGGAGGCGCTCGGCGCCGGCGCGAACACCATCGACGCCGTCGTCCTCACGCACGCCCACCTCGACCACTCCGCGCTCATCCCGCTCCTCTTCAAGTACGGCTACGACGGCCCCATCTACTGCACGGAACCCACTCGCGACCTGATGGGCCTGCTCACCCTCGACTACCTCGACGTCGCCTCGAAGGAGGGGCGGACGCCGCCCTACGACTCCGAGATGGTTCGGGAGGCCATCAAGCACTGCATCACCCTCGAGTACGGCGACGTCACCGACATCGCGCCCGACGTCAAGCTCACGTTCCACAACGCCGGGCACATCCTCGGGAGCGCCGTCTCGCACTTCCACATCGGCGACGGCCTCTACAACGTCGCCTTCAGCGGCGACATCCACTACGAGGACACCCGCCTGTTCAACGGTGCCGTCAACGACTTCCCGCGCGTCGAGACGCTCGTCCTCGAGTCCACCTACGGTGGGCGGAACGACTACCAGACCGACCAAGAGGACTCCGAGCGCAAGCTCATCGAGGTCATCAACGAGGCCTACGAGCGCGGCGGCAAGATCGTCATCCCGGCGTTCGCCGTCGGGCGCTCGCAGGAGCTCATGCTCGTCCTCGAGGAGGCGATGCGCAACGACAAGATCCCGACCATGCCCATCCACCTCGACGGCATGATCTGGGAGGCCACCGCCATCCACACCACCTACCCCGAGTACCTCCGGGACGACCTCCGGGACCGTATCTTCCACGAGGACGAGAACCCCTTCCTCGCCGAGCAGTTCAACCACATCGACGGCGGCGAGGACGAGCGCATGGACGTCGCCGAGGGCGAGGAGTGCATCGTCCTCTCCACGTCCGGGATGGTCACCGGCGGCCCCATCATGTCGTGGCTCGAACACCTCGGCCCGCAGGAGGACAACCAGATGATCTTCGTCGGCTACCAGGCACAGGGCACCCTCGGCCGGCGCATCCAGTCCGGCTGGGACGAAATCCCCGTCGGCGGCTCCGGTGGGCGCACCCAGCACCTCCAGCTCAACATGGACGTCGCGACCGTCGACGGCTTCTCCGGCCACGCCGACCGGCAGGGCCTCGAGAACTTCGTGCGCACCATGAACCCGCGCCCCGAGAAGGTGTTGTGCGTCCACGGCGACGAGCGCTCCACGCAGGACCTCTCGAGCGCGCTCTACCACGACTACAACATGCGAACGTTCGCTCCGAAGAACCTCGAGACCTTCCGCTTCCTTTAGATTTGCTGCGAGCGGGGTCGCGCCTCGATGGCCCCGTGCGGAAGACGGACAGAGCCGAACGGCTTACGTCGGCGGCGCCACCCACTCGACGTATGGTCGGAAACGCGGACCCCGAGGCGGCGCGTCGCTACTACGAGCTCGTCGACGACGAGGACTACGACGGCCTCGTCGGCCTCTTCAGCCCCGACGTCGTCTACGAGCGCCCCGGTCAGCCCCCCATCGAGGGGCTCTCGGAGCTCCGGGCGTTCTACGAGACGGGCCGACCGCTCTCGGAGGGCGAGCACACCGTTCACACGGTCGTCGCGGAGGGCGACACCGTCGCGGTCCGTGGCTCCTTCGAGGGCGTGCAGGACGGCGAGCGCGTCGCCTTCGGCTTCGCGGACTTCCACGAGTTCGACGACGAGGGCTTCATCGTCCACCGACACACCTACACGGACCGCGACACGGTCTGAGCGCCGCGACGCGGCGCACCCACAAACGCAATACCGCCGCCGGTGTTACGGCCGGTATGCGAGAGTACGCCGACGATCCGCCGGTCGAGGAACGCATCGGTGACGCGCTCCGGGAGGCGGGCGAGACAATCGCGACGACGGAGTCCTGCACGGGCGGCCTCGTCGGGTCGCTCCTCACGGACGTCCCGGGCTCCTCGGACTACTACGACCGGACGTACGTCACGTACACGTACGACGCGAAGCTCGACACCGGCGTCTCCCGTGAGGCCCTCGACGCCCACGGCGCGGTGAGCGAACCCGTCGCGCGCGAGATGGCGCGCGCGGTCCGCGACGCCGCGGGGACGACGTGGGGCGTCTCGACGACCGGCATCGCGGGCCCGACGGGCGGGAGCGAGGCGAAACCCGTCGGCACCGTCTACGTCGGCGTCGCACACGCCGGCGCGTGGGGCACCGACGACACCTACACGACCGTCGAGCGCTACACCTTCGACGGCGACCGCCAGGAGATAAAGGAGCAGATCGCGCGACGGGCGCTCGACGACGCCCTCGCGGCGATGGAGGCGCGCGAATGAACAAGAAGGACCACATCCTGAACGGCCTGCTGTTGGGCGTCGGCCTCGGCTTCGTCCTCCACCCCGAAGGGAGCGTGCAGACGCTCGTCACGGTCGCCGCCGTCCTCGTGCCCGTCGTCCTCGGCGCGCTGTTCCCCGACATCGACACCGAGTTCGGCAAGCACCGCAAGACCCTACACAACGTCTTCGTCGTCGCGGTCCTCTACGGGTACACGGTCTACTTCTCGAACCTCCAGTGGGTCTGGGTCGGCGTCCTCACGCACTTCGTCCTCGACGTCCTCGGCTCGAAGCGCGGCATCGCGCTCTTCTACCCGCTCTGGGACAAGGAGTTCGGCACGCCCGTCGGCGTCACGACGTCCTCGCAGTACGCGACGGTCATCACCGTCGTCATCACGCTCGTCGAGCTCGTCGCGATCTACGCGCTCATCCACTACCTGCCGGGCGTCGTTCCGAACGTGGACGTCGCCTCGCAGGTGCAGGGCCTCCAGACGCTCGTGGGCTAGTAGACGCGGACGTCCTCGAAGCGCCCCTCGTAGGCGATATGCCGGGGGTGCGTGGGCTCCATGCCGGAGAGGAGCACGCGGTCGAGTTTCTTGTACGTGTTCTCGTAGGCGAGGTCGAGCGTTTCGAGGCGACAGCGCAGCGTGTGGCGCCACCCGCGTCGGTGCTCGACGCGCCGAGGCGCACCGGACTCGAGCGCGTCGAGGAGGTCGGCCTCGCTCCCGATGTCGCGCTCGAACGTCGTCCACACCTCCCCGACGGTCGCGCGCCGGTGGGCGTAGCTCGACCCGAACGGCGGGAGGCCGTAGGCTTCGACGAGTTCGCGCGCGCGCTCGTTCTGCCACGGGAGGTGTTTCGGGTTGTAGACCTCGCCCCCGGCGAGCTGGTCGCCGTAGCGCTCGAACTCCGGTGCGCCGAGGCTCACCGTCGCGAACTCCGGGTGCGGGGCGAGCACGGTGGCGTTCTGTCTGTCGAACTCGTCGAAGGCGCCCTCGAGCGTGATGAAGTCCGGGACGGGTTCGGTGAGGCCGAGCGCGAGGACGTGCCTGCGCTCCTGCCACGGGCCGGTGAACACCTCGCGGGCGGGCACGACGAGCAACTCGTCGTCGCTGAACGCCGCCGCGCGCTCGCGTATCTCGGGGAGACGCACGAAATGCGGCGCGTACACGAGGACGTCGATGCCGCGCGACTTCGCGCGCTCGGCGACGTCCTGATCGAGTATCTTCACGTGGGGGTCGACCCGTGTCTCCGTCACGCCCGGCGATAGGCGCGGCGGGGTTTTAGCGGTTGCAGTTTCGCGCGCCGCGACGGGCGCGCCCGGACAAGCTTTATCGGGGCACTCGCGGTACCGGACGCGTATGTCCGGCTGGGAGTGCGCCATCGGCGACTGCGCGGCGACGTACGACGACGTGACGGACCTGCTCGCCCACCAGGTGGAGGGCCACGACCGCCACGAGTGTCGCGTCTGTAACACCGTCGTCCCGGAGGGGTTCTTCGCCATCGCGCACGCCTTCGACGCGCACACGCGAGCGGACTACGTGCGGGCGTACGACGCGGACGCGGACGACATCCGCGTTCGCGAGGACGTGAAGGGCACCGTCGAGGACGCCGTCGACGTCGCCGCCGTCCGCGAGCGCCTCGGCCTCGACGCCCGCGAGGACGGCACGGACGCCGGCGAAGCGGACGGCACCGACGAAACGGGTGGGGCGAACGGGAGGAACGACACCGACGAGGCGGGCGACACCGACGAGGCGGACGGCGTGACGGACGCGTAATCGGCCGGACGGTTTTTCCGACTCGGCGACGCACCCGTCGAGTATGACCGAGGAGTGGCGGACGGAGGCCGTCGAGGCGGTCCTGCGCGTCCTCGCACAGACGGGACTCGGCGTCTCACCGGGCGGTATCGCCGCGAACATCGAGCGGCTCCTCCGGGAGGACGTCGACGTCGCGGCCGTCGAGGACGCGCTCGAACGACTGGACGACCGGCACATGGTGGAGTCGCTCGACGCGGGCGACTACTACCGGCTCACCGAGCGCGGCCGCGAGTACGCGACGACCGAGTTCGGCGACGACGTCTTCGGCTACATCGACTGAACGGGGTCCGCGACGCGAACGCCTATGGTCCGTGGGCGTCCTGAACGCACACGATGACGTCCACCACGGGACGCCTCGCCTACCTCCGGGACGAGCAGTCCGTCGAGATTCGGGAGTATCCGGTGCCCGACCCCGAACCGGGCGCGCTCGTCACCGAGGTCGTGCAGGCGAACGTCTGCGGCTCCGAGCTCCACATCTGGAAGGGGATCCATCCGGTCCTCGACCGGATGGTCCTCGGCCACGAAGCGCTCTGTCGCGTCACCGACGTCGGCGACGGCGTCGAGACCGACTACGCGGGCGAACCCATCGAAGAGGGCGACCTCATCGCCCCGACGTACTTCGTCGCCTGCGGGAAGTGCGAGTACTGCGGGCGCGGGGAGTTCCGCTCCTGCGAGAACGCCCTCCAGCACTGGCTCGAGCACCCCGACGAGTTCCCGCACTTCCACGGGACGTTCGCGACGCACTACTACGTCCACCCCGAGCAGCACTTCTACAAGGTCCCCGAGAACATCCCGGACGGCGTCGCGGCGGCGGCGAACTGCGCGCTCACGCAGGTGCTCTTCGGCCTCGACGAAGTCGGCCTCTCCTACGGCGAGACGGTCGTGATTCAGGGCGGCGGCGGCCTCGGGCAGAACGCCATCGCCGTCGCGAACGAGTACGGCGCGGAGACCATCCTCGTCGAGGGCGTCGACGAGCGCATCGAGCGCGCCCGCTCGTTCGGCGTCGACCACGTCGTCGACTTCCGCGAGTACGACACCGTGGAGGCGCGCGGCGAGCGCGTCGCCGAGCTCACGGACGGGCGCGGCGCGGACGTCGGCGTCGAAGTCGCGGGCGTCCCGGACGCCTTCGCGGAGGGCCCACACCTCCTCCGCGACGGCGCGCGCTACCTCGAAATCGGCAACATCACGCCCGGCCGGACCGCCGAAATCGACCCCGCGCTCTTCACCCGGAAGAACATCGAGGTGACGCCGACGATGCGCTACGACCCGTGGTACCTGAAGCGCGGCCTCGAGTTCCTCTCGCGCACCGTCGAGAAATACCCCTACGGCGACCTCATCGACGCCGAGTTCGACCTCGTGGACGCACAGACCGCGCTCGAGCAGTCGGACGCCCGCGAGATCACGCGCGCGTCGCTCGTCCCGCACGGGCACTGACGGGAGACGACCCCGACGCCGGACGGTGAAATCGGCGCTTCACCGTGGCGTGCGATTATGCCGCTGCGCCGGATAGACGCGAAGGCATGGTCCCGACCGAACCCCGACTCCCCTCCAGCGCGAGAGTACCGCGACGCATCCGCCCACCGACAGCCGACACGGACGGAGGTCGGCGATGAGGTGGCGACCGGTCGCACTCGCCCTCCTCGCCGTCGGCCTCGTCGCCACGGCGGGCTGTGCGGGACTCGGCGGGCCGAGCGGCGAGACGACGCCGACGCCGCCGTACATCGCGCACGACGGCGAGAACGTCACCGTCCAGCCCGCCGCAGAACAGACCATCAGCGGGGCGACGACGCTCGAGGCCGGTGAGAACGTCACCGTCCGCGTACAGTCCTCGGGCGGCGAGTCGCCCTTCCTCAAGACCGACACCGCGAACGTCACCGAGGGCGGCTCGTTCGAGGCGACCTTCGACTTCTCCGGCGTCGAGAGCGGCGCGCCCTTCGAGGTCACCGTCCGCCACAACGGGAGCGAAATCGTCGCGGCGGACGGCGTCGTCGCGTAGCGACCCCATCACGCTTCGACGGCGCACGCCGCGTCGCGGAGCGCGCTGAAGCGCATAGAAAACCCGCCTGCCGCTACCGTTCTTCCGAGTCGTCTCACGGCGCAGTGCGCCGTTCGACTGTACGAGGAGCTATCGCTCCTCGGAATCCGCGTGAGCGAATCGAACGCGGAGTTAGAGAAACGCGTTAGCGTTCCTCGGAGTCCAGCACCCGGATCTGGTCGCCGCGAACGGTGACCGGAATCGGGACGGTGGCCTCGTAGAGTTCGACGGTGACCTGGTCCTTGCCCTCGTCGATGCGCTGGACCTGCGCCTTCTCGCCCTTGAACGGGCCGGCGATGAGCTCGACGATGTCGCCCTCCGCGATGCCCTCGACGTCCGGTTTCGGGCTGAGGAAGTGCTCGACCTCGCTGATGGAGGACTCGCCCGGCACCATGCTGCGGGCGTGCGGAATCTCCTCGAGCACGCGCGAGATGACGGCGTCGTTGTCCGCCTCCACCATCACGTAGCTCGTGAGCGCGTCCGGCGCGAGGACGGCGTGAATCTCGTTCTCCTCGCGGTTCGCGATCATGCTCGCGACGGTCTGCTCCTGGCTCGCGGTCGTCTTGACTGCGTACACACTCATCTCAGATCCCCGTGCCCGGAACGACGCCCATGACTAGGAAGATGATGAAGCCCATCAGGCCGACGAGGAGGATGCCGGCGCCGGCGATGAGCGCGATCTGGGAGAACTCCTCCCACCCGGGGGTGCTGGCCAGTTTCAGCACCCGCGTGTACGCTGAAAGCTCTAGGGGAACGTCCATAGCGTGCTTTCGACACCGCTCCTTTTCTGTCTTTCGCACCGCCGGCCGCGAGCGCCGACGGCCGGGCTACGCGACGCGTTCGAGGGCGGCGTCGACGGCGGCCGCGACGTCCGCGCGCGCGTCGGCGTCGAGTTCGACGAGCGGCGGGCGCACCGCCGCGTTCGGGAGGCGGCCGCGCGCGGCGAGCGCGGCCTTCGTCGCGGGCGCGAAGCCGTGCTCCGCGCAGTGGGCGAACAGGGGCGTGAGGCACTCGCGGTGGAGGTCGCGCGCTCGCTCGTCGTTGCCGGCGGCGAGGGCGTCGCGGACCGCCGCGAACACCTCGGGGACGGCGTTCGAGAGCGCGTTGATGCCGCCGCTCGCGTCCATCAGGCCGGCGGGAACGAGCTGGCCGTCGACGCCCTGGTAGACCGCGAACTCGTCGGGGACGGCGGCGAGGACGTCCGTGAAGTAGCCGAAGTCGCCGCCGGAGTCCTTCAGGCCGACGACGGCGTCGTGCGCGGCGAGGTCGGCGACGACGTCGACGGGGATTTCGGCGCCCGTGCACGCCGGGATGTTGTAGAGGTAGAGCGGGAGCGGGCTGTCGTCGGCGACCCGTCGGAGGAAGCGCGTGGCGCCGGCGGGCGCGTTCGCGGTGTGGAAGTAGGGGAGGACGACCAGGCCGGCGTCCGCGCCGGCGTCGTCCGCGAACGCGAGGGCGTCGAGGGTGTCGGCGACGGCGGTGGCGCCCGCGCCCGCGACGACGGTGGTGTCGTCAGGGGCGCGTGCGACGACGCGTTCGATGACGGCGCGGTTCTCCGCGCGCGTCATGCTCGCGAACTCGCCGGTGGTGCCGCAGGGGACGAGGCCGTCGAGGCCCGCCTCGAGCACGCCGTCGACGACGGCGTCGAGCGCGGCGAGGTCGACGTCGCCCTCGGCGTCGAACGGCGTGACGAGCGGACAGAGCACGTCAGTCATGGCTGTCGCTTTCGACGCGAGGACCATAGAGGCTTCTCCGAAACGGGAGAACGAAGAGCGAGTTACTCGACGTAGTCGATGTCGCGCTCGGCGCTCGTCTCTGGTTGTTCGTCGCCGTTCTGCCCGTAGATTTGCGGGGATTCGACGCCGGTGACGACGACCATCGTGCGCATCTCGCCGTCGAGTTCCTCGTCGACCGAGGTCCCCCAGATGATGCGCGCGTCGGGGTCGATGCGGTTGTAGATCTCCTCGACGACGCCCTCGGCCTCCTCGATGCTCATGTCCGGGCCGCCCGTGACGTTCACGAGCGCGGAGTTCGCCTGCCCGATGTCGACGTCGAGGAGCGGGCTGCGCAGGGCGCTCTTGACGGAGTCGACGGCCTTGGAGTCGCTGTCGGACTCGCCGAGGCCGATCATGGCGACGCCGCCCTTCTCCATGACGGTGCGCACGTCGGCGAAGTCGAGGTTGACGAGGCCGGGTTTCGTGATGAGTTCGGTGATCCCCTTCACGGAGCGCATGAGGACTTCGTCGGAGACCTTGAACGCCTGTCGGACGGGGAGTTTCCCCACGGAGTCGAGCAGGCGGTCGTTCGGGACGACGATGACGGTGTCGGAGACGTCGCGCAGGCGCTCGAGGCCGGCTTCCGCGTTGTTGCGCCGGACCTCGCCCTCCGCCGTGAACGGCGTCGTGACGATGCTGATGGTGAGCGCGCCCGCCTCGCGGGCGGCCTTCGCGACGACCGGGGCGCTCCCCGTGCCGGTGCCACCGCCGAGACCGGCGGTGACGAAGACCATGTCGGAGCCGGAGATGGCCTCGCGGATCTCCTCCTGGGACTCGAGGGCGGCCTCCTCGCCGACCTGCGGGAGCGAGCCGGCGCCCCGGCCGCGCGTCTTCTCCTGGCCGATGAGGATCTTCGTGTCCGCCTCGATGTCGACGAGGTGCTGGACGTCGGTGTTCGCGGCGACGAGTTTCGCGCCGTGGATGCCCTCCTCGTGCATCCGGTTGACGGTGTTCGAGCCCGCGCCGCCGCAGCCGACGACGGTGATGTTCGTCTGCAGGTCCTCGAGAACGCCGAGTAGCTCCTCGTCAGACATCCGGCCGGAGCTGGCGTTCCCCCCGCCGCTGTCGGGGGAGACGCCCTCGGAGGGCTCGGCGCCCTCCTCGGCCTCGTCGATAGCGTCCTGCACGATGGAGTCCATGTTGCCTATACTCTATACGAGAGTCGTTTAATTACCTTTCCCCCTCGTGTCGGACGACCGTCTCACGCGCCCCGCGCGGGTAGGCCTCCGCGCGTTCGCTCGCGACGTCCTCGGGCCGGACTTCCTCCCCGTCGACCTCGACGGTGTGGCCGCTCGCGAGCCGCCCGAACTTCGGGCCCTCGGGGACGCCGCGCGCGCGGGCCTTCTCGGGGTCGAAGGACTCGTCGGTGACGCGGACGGCGTCGGCGTCGCGCTCGACGGCGTCGTACTTCTCGTCGAGGAGCGTAGCGAGCGCGGCGACGTACGCGTCGTGGGCGTCCGCGTCCGGGAACGCGACCTCGCCCGCGACCCGGTTCCCGTTCTCCTCGGTGGTGTAGGCGAGCGCGTGCTCGCTCGCGGCGGCGAGCGCGGCGTCGGCGTCGACGCTGTGCGCGTCCGCCCAGAGGCCGTCCGGGTGGTCGACGACGACGTACTCGCCGGGCGCGCCCTCGCGGGCGGCGTCGCCGAAGCGGAGGCCGTCGGCCACGCTCCCGAGTTCGGCTTCGAGGTCGGTCGCGAGAGCGAGGTCGACGCCCGTGGTCTCGCGGAGCCACGTCTCGCTCACGACCTCGTGGCCGAGGTCGTCGATGACCGCGCGCAGGCGCGGTTTCTCGCCGTCGACGACGGCGCGCGTCGCGTCGCTCTCCGCGAAGGCCTGCGCGATCACGTCGCGGTGCTCGCGGGGGTCGCCGAGGTCGTCGAGACACCAGTCCGCGCCGACGTGCCCGACCGCCCAGTCCGTCGTCTCGACGATTCGGGTGGGACGGGGGGCGTAGTGGCCGCCGCCGAACGCGACGACGGTGCGCTCGGCGTGCGCGTCGACGCCGCGCAGGTCGAGGATGGCGCGCGCGACCGCCTCTGCCGCCGACTCGTCCGCCCACTGTTCCTCGCCGGAGCCGAGTTCGACGAACATCGAGGGCGCGCCGACGGCCGTCGGGCCGTGGTGCGTACACTCCATCCCGACGTCGTACTCCTCGGGCGCGTGCTCGGCGAACGCGGAGACGACGGCGCGGTGGGCGTTCGGGCAGGCCTCGGCGAGGTCGCGGTCGGCGCCGCCGTGCTCGGCGGCCCCGAAGTTGCCCGTGAAGTGCGCGGTGAGCAGCGGGCCGCTCGAGCCGGCGTGCCGCGAGGCGAAGACGACGAAGGAGGGGTCGTCGAACGCCGATGCGACCCCATCGAGTTCGAGGTGCCAGTCCTCGAACTCGCGGAGCTCGAAGCCCGCACACCGATAGCGCGCGGCGCTGGCGTCGTCGTCCGCGCGCTCCCAGTCCCGTAAGGCGAGCAGTCGCTCGCCGACGGCGCGCGACGCGGAGTCGGCGCGGCTCACGACGATTCCGACGGTCATACTCGCAGTCGCCCCTCTCGCCGCTAAAAGCCGTCGGAAGGCGCGACCGTCGCCGGACGCGCCGCCGAAGTATCGGCGAGCGGCAAATCGGTGCCCCGTGGCCGAATGGGTGCGCTTACAAGCCCCGTGGGAGACAGCCGTGGTATGGACGGCCTCGCACCGGCACTCCTCTCTCCGGCGGCGGACCGGACGCTCCTCCTCGTCGGGTCGTTCGTCCTCCTGCTCGCCGGCGCGGAAGTGTTCACGAACGGCGTGGAGTGGCTCGGCCACCGCCTCGGCGTCAGCGAGTCGGCGACCGGGAGCATCCTCGCCGCCGTCGGCACCGCGCTCCCGGAGACGCTCATCCCCGTCATCGCCATCCTGCAGGGCGGCGCGGAGTCCGCGCACGTCGGCGTCGGCGCGATCCTCGGCGCGCCCTTCATGCTCGCCACCATCGCGATGTTCCTCGTCGGCGTCAGCGTCTATCACTTCCGCGACCGGCGGGTGTTCGGCGACGAGATGCACTTCAACGAGGTGGCGACCCGTCGCGACCTCTCCTTCTTCCTCGTCGGCTACGTCATCGCGTTCGCCGCCGCGTTCGCCCACAACCGCCTCCTCGAGTACGCGATGGCGGCCCTGCTCGTCGGCCTCTACCTCCTCTACCTCGTGCGCTCCCTGCAGAGCGGCGAACTCGCGGAGAGCGAGGGCATCGACGCGCTCCACCTCGGCCTCCTCATCGAGCGCGTCGCCGCGCGCGCCGGCTACGACCCCCGCTCGCACGGCGACAACCCGAGCTTCGTCTTCGTCGCCCTCCAGACCCTGTTCGCGCTCGCCCTCATCATCGGCGGCGCGCACCTCTTCGTCAGCGAGGTCCAGTGGCTCTCCAAGGAGGTCCTCGGCATTCCCATCGCCATCGTCGCGCTCCTCATCGCGCCGCTCGCGACCGAGCTCCCCGAGAAGTTCAACTCCGTGCTGTGGATCAGCCGCGACAAGGACACGCTCGCGCTCGGGAACATCACGGGCGCGATGGCGTTCCAGGGCACGCTCCCGGTCACGCTCGGCATCGTCTTCACGGACTGGGACCTCTCGCTCGCGTGGGGGACCACGGGCTTCCTGAACGCCTTCTCCGTCGTCCTCGCCGTCATTTCCGGCGGCATCCTCTACCTCCGCGCGCGCTCCGCGCACGAG
The DNA here is from genome assembly GCF_003721175.2 of Halarchaeum sp. CBA1220. Taxonomy (GTDB): domain Archaea; phylum Halobacteriota; class Halobacteria; order Halobacteriales; family Halobacteriaceae; genus Halarchaeum; species Halarchaeum grantii. The sequence continues at coordinate 1,252,297 of NZ_CP054707.1, read as the reverse complement.
GAGCCGATGGACCCGAAGCCCTTCCTCGTCGGCGGCGTCTTCTACGCCGCGTTCATCGTCCTCCTCGTCTACTTCGTCGTCGTCCTCGGCATCGACGCGGGCGCGCACTGACGCCTCGAGCAGGGGATTTTTGCTCGACGGCGTGCCTCGCCCTGTATGGACGTCTACGGACTCCTCGGGAACCCGGTGGGCCACTCGCTCTCCCCGCCGATGCACGAGGCCGCCTACGCGGAGCTCGACATGGACGCGCGCTACGTCACCTTCGAACCGGACGCGTCGGACGGCGCGGCGGCGGTCGAGGCCGCAGAGACGCTCGGCATCGCCGGCCTGAACGTCACCATCCCCTTCAAGCAGGACGTGCTCGATGCGGTCGAACCGGACGACCTCGCGCGCCGCGTCGGCGCCGTCAACACCATCGACTTCTCGGGCGAGGTCCCGACCGGCCACAACACGGACGTCGCGGGCGTCCAGCGCGCCTTCGAGCGCTTCGACGTCCCGCTCGCGGGCGCGGACGCCGTGATCGTCGGCGCGGGCGGCGCGGCGCGGGCGGCGGCGGTCGCGCTCGTCACGGACGGCGCGGACGTCGCCGTCGCGAACCGCACCGTCGAGCGCGCGTGGGAGCTCGCCGACGACGTGGGCGCGGACGCCCACGGCCTCGATGCCCTCCCCGACCTGCTCGCCGACGCGGACGTGCTCGTGAACGCGACGAGCGTCGGGATGGAGGAGGACGTCTCGCCGGTGCCGGCGGACGCGCTCCACGCGGACCTCGCGGTGCTCGACGCCGTCTACTCGCCGCTCGAGACCCGACTCCTCCGCGAGGCCGCCGAGGCGGGCGCGACCACCATCGACGGCGCGTGGATGCTCCTCTATCAGGGCGTGGTCGCCTTCGAGCGCTGGACCGGCGCGGACGCGCCCGTGGACGCGATGAACGCGGCGCTCCGCGAGGGGCTTTAAGTCCCTCCCGGTCGTTACGCCGTCCAATGGGTCTCATCTCGAAACTGAAGTCGCTTCTCGGCATGGAGTCGAACCGGAGCGGACGCGAGCGCGACGCCGGCGTCACGGTCGAGCGCGAACGCGGGAGCGAACGCGACGTCGAGGAACCGGTCGCGGCCGAGACGGAGGCCGCCGCCTCCACCGAGTCGCTCGTCGAGGAGTCCGTCGAGGAGGGCGACGCCGACTCGCCGGCGGAGGCGGCCGAACCCGCCGAAGCCGCCGGCCCCGACGAGGCGGACATGGAGACGGACGTCGGCGCGTCGGAGGACGCCGACGCGGATGTCGAGGAGCCGGTCGCGGCCGAGACTGAGGCCGCCGCCTCCACCGAGTCGCTCGTTGACGAGGCCGTCGAGGAGGCCGAACCCGAGTCGAGCGCGGACGCCGCCGAACCGGCGGAGGCGGCGGGCCCGAGCGAGGCGGACATGACGACGGACGTCAACGACGTCGAACCCGACGCGGACGAGGACGCCGTCGCGGACACCGAGGGCGCCGAGGACGTCGAAATCATCAAGGGCGTCGGCCCGGCGTACGCCGAGCGCCTCCGCGACGCCGGCGTCGAGACGGTGGACGACCTCGCGAGCGCGGACGCCGAGGAGCTCGCGGAGCGGATCGACCTCTCCCCGAAGCGCGTCCAGCGCTGGATCGACCGCGCGAGCGAGCGCGAGGAGTGACGGCGGCCCCGTAGCGGCGACCGGGGCGACGCGCCGGCCGACGACCCGGCCGCCGGCCCCGAAACGCGTTTCCCGGTCCGGCACCCTTTCACGGCTATGAGCGACGCAGACGTGCGAACGGAGCGCGCGGCCTTCGCGGCCGCGGCGCGCGACGCCCCGCCCGGCGCGCGCGTCCCCGTCGAAGTCCGGGTGGCCGTCGACGACCCCTTCGACGCCTACCGTCGCGCGCGCGGCACGGCGCGTGGGGCCTCCGGGGAGCGCGAGGCGGCGATCTTCTACGAGACCGGCGGCGGCCGCGACGGCTGGGGTTACTTCGGCGTCGACCCGGTCGCGACCACGACCGTCGGCCCCGACGAGACCGGCGTCTTCGACGCCATCGACGACCTCCTCACGGGCGAAACGCTCGTTCGCGCGGGCTGTGACGTCCCCTACCCCGGTGGGTTCTTCGGTTACCTCTCCTACGACGCCGCACGCGAGACGGAGGCCATCCCGGAGACGACGACGGACGACCGTGGCGTTCCGCGCCTCGAACTCGCGACGTTCGAGGTGCTCGCGGCGTGGCGCGACCCCTTCGAGGCCGGCGACGACCTCCGCGTCGTGGCGACGCCGCGACTCGACGACTACGCGAGCCCCGAGGCCGCGTACGCCGACGCGCGCGAGCGGGCGCTCGCCCTCGCCGAGCGTGCGACCGAGGGCGCGTACGGCGACGAGGCGCCGCCCGCGCCCGGTGCAGACGCGACGTTCGAGAGCGACACCGGGCGGGCGGCGTTCGCCGAGCGCGTCGCGCGCATCAAGGCCGAGATACGCGCGGGCGAGACGTTCCAGACGAACGTCAGCCAGCGCCTGCGCGCGCCCGCCGCCGTCCACCCCGTGCGGGCGTACGCGGCGCTTCGCGAGGTGAACCCCGCGCCGTACGCGGGCCTCCTCGAGTTCCCGGGCTGTGACCTCGTCTCCGCGAGCCCCGAGCTCCTCCTCGAGCGTCGCGGCGACGAGTTGCTCACGGAGCCAATCGCGGGCACGAGGCCGCGCGGCGAAACTGAGGCCGCGGACGCCGCCTACGAGGCGGAACTGACGAGCGACGAGAAGGAGCGCGCGGAGCACGCGATGCTCGTCGACCTCGAGCGCAACGACCTCGCGAAGGTCTCGGAAGCGGGGAGCGTCGCCGTCGAGGAGTACAGGCGAATCGACCGCTACTCGCGCGTGATGCACCTCGTCTCGCTCGTCTCCGGGACGCTCCGCGAGGGCGCGACGCTCGGCGAAGCCGTCCGCGCGCTCTTCCCCGGCGGGACGATCACGGGCGCGCCGAAGCCGCGAACGATGGCGCTCGTCGACGAGGTGGAGGCGACGCGACGCGGCCCCTACACGGGGAGCATGGCCGCCATCGGCTTCGACGGCGACGCCACGCTCAACATCGTCATCCGGACGCTCGTCCGCACGGGCGCGGAGTACGGCCTGCGCGTGGGTGCGGGCGTCGTCCACGACTCCGACCCCGAGTCGGAGTACGACGAGACGCTCGCGAAGGCCCGGGCGCTCGTGGACGCGGTGGACCGCGCGCTCGCGGACGCCGACCTGGAGGTCGAGCGATGAGCGCGCGCGTGCTCGTCGTGGACAACTACGACTCGTTCGTCTACAACCTCGTGGACTACGTCGCCGCGCACGTCGGCCGCGAGGCCGTCACGGTCGAGCGCAACGACGCCATCACCGTCGCGGACGTCCGCGCGCTCGACCCGGACGCCATCGTGGTGTCGCCCGGTCCCGGCACGCCCGCCGACGCCGGCGTCTCGACGGCGCTGTTCGCGGAGACGGAGTACCCGATACTCGGGGTGTGTCTCGGCCATCAGGCGCTCTGTGCGGCGCGCGGCGCGGCCGTCGTGCGCGCGCCCGAGGTCATCCACGGGAAGCCCTCGACGGTCACGCACGACGGCGCGGGCGTCTTCGCGGGCCTCCCGGATCGGATTTCGGTCGGGCGCTATCACTCGCTCGCCGTCGAGCAGGGGACGCTCCCCGCGCGGCTGGTGGAGAGCGCGCACACCGTCGCCGGCGACGCGGACGGCGACGCCGAGATCGTGATGGCGGTTCGGGACACCGAGCGCCCGCACGTCGGCGTCCAGTTCCACCCGGAGAGCGTCCTCACGGGCCGTCCCGAGGACCCCGCCGACCTCGACCTCGGTCGGGCGCTCGTCGCGAACTTCCTCACGGAGGTGGCCGGATGCGCTATCACGTAGCCGGCGAGCTCGTGGACGCCGCCGACGCCACCGTGAGCGTCGCGGACCGAGGATTCCGCTACGGCGACGCCGGGTTCGAGACCCTGCGCGCGTACGGCGGCGGCGTCTTCCGGTGGGACGACCACGCCGACCGGCTCGCGGGCACGCTCGACGCGCTCGGCTTCGACCGGTACCCGGACGCGGCGGACCTCCGCGAGCGCGTCCGCGAGACGCTCGCCGCGAACGACCTCGACGACGCCTACGTCCGCGTCTCCGTCACGCGCGGCGCACAGGAGGGGAAGCTCACGCCCGGCCCGGCCGACCCCACCGTCGTCGTCGTCGCGAAGCCGCTCCCGCGAGGAGGGGTCGCGGGCGAGGACGTCTGGGACGCGCCGGCGAGCGCGCGCGTCGTCGAGACGCGTCGTATCCCGAGCGACGCGCTCCCCGCGAGCGCGAAGACGCACAACTACCTGAACGGCGTGCTCGCCCGGACCGAACTCGACGGCGAGGACGAAGCGCTCCTCCGCGACGCGGACGGCCACCTCGCGGAGGGTGCGACGAGCAACGTCTTCTGGGTGCGCGACGGCGTCCTCCACACGCCGAGTCTGGCGGGGGACGTCCTCCCGGGCGTGACGCGTCGCGTCGTCCTCGAACTCGCCGCCGACGCGGGCATCGACGTCGAGACGGGCGTCTACGAGCCCGGGGCGCTCCGGCACGCCGAGGAGGCGTTCCTGACGAACACGACGTGGGAGGTCCGGCCGCTCGTCGCCGTCGGCGACGCCGCGCTCCCGGTCGGACCCGTCACCGAGCGGCTCCGCGACGCGTTCGACCGGCGCGTCGAGGCGACGCACTACTGAGGAAGCGACGCGTTCAACTCGCCGGAGCCGATACCGGGACAGCATGGATTCCGGGACTCGGATGGCACCCCTCGCGGACGTCCCCGACGAGTCGAGCCTGCTCGTCACCCTCCGCGACGACGCCGGCGAGGACGTCGAGTTCGTCCTCGTGCGCGCCGACGGCGGCGATAGCGAGGGCGCGGAGGAGGAGGTTCGGGCGTGGCACAACATCTGCCCGCACTGGACCGACGTCCGCTTCGACTCGGGGAGCGGCGCGGAGGTCAGAAACGGCGACCTCGTCTGCACCAAGCACGGCGCGACGTTCGCGTGCGAGAGCGGCGACTGCGACTTCGGCCCGCCGGAGGGGGCGTCGCTCACCGGCGTCGACGTCGCCGTCCGCGACGGGAGCGTCTACCTCGTGGACGACGACTACGAGTTCGTGCGCGTCGGGGCGGCCGAAGTGGGGCGCGACCGCTCGACGAACCCCGGCGAGCGCCTCGGCTTCTAGGACTCCACGACGAACGCGGGTTCCTCGATGCCCTCGTGCTTGCACTCCGGGCAGCGCGACGGTAGGTTCAGCGGGTCGTCGTAGCCGTCGAAGCCGCACTCGCGACACGCGGGCGGCCGGACGAGCAGTTCCTCCTCCGGGGACCCGCGGACGGACTTCGCGACGTGCTCGACGTGCCCGAGCGCGGCGTGCGGCGTCACCTCGAACGCTTCGGCGAGCGAACTCGGCGTTTCCGGCCCCTCCCGGAGGGCGTCCGCGATGCGCTCGCGCGTCGTTCGTGACTCCATACGCGCCCGTACGTCGGTTCGCGGTTTAGCTCCCTCGGTGGCTCCCGTGTGGGGACGCGTCGCCCCGCGCCGACGCCGGAGGGGAAAAGGACTTAGGGACTGCGGGGAACGGTTCACGTATGAAAGCCGTCGTGCTGGCTGGTGGGTACGCGACGCGTCTCTGGCCCATCACCAAGAACCGGCCGAAGATGTTTCTCCCCGTCGGTGACTCCACGGTCATCGACCGAATCTTCGCCGAACTCGAGGCGGACGAACGCATCGACGAGGTCTTCGTCTCCACGAACGAGCGCTTCGCGGACGCGTTCCACGAGCACATCCGCGAGTCCGACTACGAGAAGCCGACGCTCTCCGTCGAGGACACGAGCGCGGAGGACGAGAAGTTCGGCGTCGTCGGCGCGCTCGCCCAGCTCTTCGAGCGCGAGGGCGTCACGGACGACACGCTCGTCATCGCCGGCGACAACCTCATCAGCTTCGACATCTCGGAGTTCGTCGACTTCTTCGAGGCGAAGGACACCCCGACCATCGCCGCCTACGACGTCGGGAGCTACGAGCGCGCGAAGTCCTACGGCCTCGTCGAGCTCGACGGCGACGAAGTCATCAACTTCCAGGAGAAGCCCGAGAACCCGAAGAGCACGCTCGTCTCCATCGCCTGCTATGCCTTCCCCGAGGACGTCGTCACGTCCGGCTTCGACGAGTACCTCGCCTCCGGCGAGAACCCCGACGAGCCCGGCTGGTTCGTCGAGTGGCTCCAGTCGCGCACCGGCGTCCACGCCTTCACCTTCGAGGGCGCGTGGTTCGACATCGGCACCCCGGAGAGCTACCTCGACGCCGTCGCGTGGCAGCTCGACGGCGAGAACCTCGTCCACGAGGACGCCACCGTCGAGAACACGACGCTCGGCGAGGACGTCCACGTGATGGCGGGCGCCGAAGTCGTCGACTCCAACCTCGACCGGGCGGTCATCTTCCCGGACGCCACGCTCCACGACTGCGACGTCCGCAACTCCATCATCGACGAGGACACCCACCTCGAAGACATCGACTTCTCGGGCGCGCTCGTCGGCGCGCACACCCGCATCACGAACTGACGGCGGCGTCCGACTTCTCCACGAGCGTCACGTCGCGGAACTCGACGCGCGCCCCGCCGTCCGCCCCCGCTTCGAGTCGCATCGACCAGCCGTGCTCGGCCGCTATCGTCCCGACGATGTGGAGGCCGTAGTGGCCGCTCTCGGTGTCGAGCGAGCGGCCGGCGTCGCGCGCGATGACCTCGTCCGAGAACCCCGTGCCGTCGTCCGCGACGTAGAAGCCGTCCCCGTCCCCGATCACGCCGACCGTCACCGTCGGGTCCGGGCGGCCGCTGTGCTCGACGGCGTTCCGCACGAGGTTCTCGAGGAGTTGGCGAAAGCGGCTCCGGTTGGCGCGCACCTGCCACACCCCGTCCGGGAGTTCGAGCGTCGCGTCGCCCGTCGCGACGGTGTCCCACGCCGCCTGCGCGACGGCGTGGACGAGCAGCGTGTCGACGGCGCCCGCGTCCTCGGTGCGTCGAGCGCGCGCGAGCATGTCCTCGATGATCTGGTCGATGCGGTCGATGGACTCATCGACGGTGCGGAGGTACTCGCTGTCCCGGCGGTCGCGCTCGAGCGAGAGCTGCGCCTTCGCGACGGCGAGCGGGTTGCGGAGGTCGTGCGAGAGGACGTCCGCGAACTCCTCGAGTTCGGCCTTCTGCTCGCGCAGCGTCTCCTCGCGGGCCTTGCGCTCCGTGATGTCCGTGAGGATGCCGGTGAAGACGCGCTCGCCGTCGTACTCGTGCTCGCGCAGGCTCACCGACACCGGAACTTCGTGGCCGTCGGCGTGCAGCGCGGTCAGCTCGACGCCGTCCCAGTCGATGTGCCGCTCGCCGCTCTGCAGGTACTGCTCGAGGCCGTTCGCGTGCGCGGAGCGAAAGCGCTCCGGGATGATGCTCATCTTCGAGCTCCCGACGAGCTCCTCCGGCTCGTAGCCGAGGATGCGCTCCATCGCCGGGTTCGCGAAGAGGATGACGCTGTCCTCGTCTATCGTGAGCAGCCCCTCGGAGGTGTTCTCGATCAGTGCGCGCAGGAACTCGTCGTCGTCGCGCAGAGACCCTCCGCTCCGAACGAACTCGGCGGCGTTCCCCATTACGTCCGCGTAGGCGAGCGGGCGGGTTAAGCGTTCTCGCCTCGCGGCCCTCGTCGCGGTCGTTCGGAGCGACCCCGGCGGAGCCCACGTGACGCGTCGCTCGCGCCTTACCGCAACGTCGCGTCCGTTATTTCGACGTGCCCCCGGTCGCCCTCCCACACCGTCTCGTAGTCGAGTTCGATGGCGCGCGCCATGTGCGGGCCGTCCGTGACGAACGTCTCGAACTCGCCGCCCTCGCCGAGCGGGTGGACGCCGTACTCCTCGCTCAGGGCCGCGAGCTCGTCGAGGGCGTCGCGGTCGAGCGTCCGCCCGAGCCACGATTCATCGAGGCCGTACGCCGCGACCTGCAGGATGGTTATCTCGAAGCCCGCATCGAGCATCGCCGACCCGAGTTCGAGCGGGTCCTCCTGCCAGAGCGGCGCGAAGACCTCGCAGCCGAGGCGGTCGGCCATCGCCTGAATGCGCGACGTCTGGAACTCGCTCTCGATTGCGCCCGCCGTCACGCCCGCGAGCCCGCCGTCGAGCTCGTCGTCGAGGCGTTCGAGCGCGCGCTCCATCGGCTCGAGTTCCGCGTCGCCCTGCGCGCCCGCGTCCGTCGCGTTCGCCGCCTCGAAGTCCGCCGGCTCGACGTTCACGTGCTCGATGCCGACGCTCTCGGCCGCGAGGCCCGTGAGCTCCGTCGCCGGCACGTGGTACATGTAGGAGTCCGCCGAGGGGTGGACGGTGAGGAGGCGCGCGACGTCCAAGTCAGATTCGAGCGCGCGATGGAGCGCCCAGCTCGAGTCCTTCCCGCCGGAGAACAGCGACACCCATCGGCCCTCGCCCGCGTCGAAATCGCTCATACACGACCGTGGGCGTGGACGGCTAAAGACTCCGCGCTAGCGCCTGACGGCGTCCGCGCTCTCGTCGCCGGCCGCGAAGTGACTGGAGACGCGGATGCCGACGAGGCTGACGAGCACGCCAAGCAGGACGAACGTCGCGAGGCGCTCCTCCGGCGTCAGGACGGCCGCCCCGATGAGTGGGAGCGGCGGCGTGTGGAGCGGCGCGAGCGCGCCCGCGCGCTCCACGAAGTAGCCCGTGAACCCGCGGACGACGAGGCCGACCGCGATTGCGCCGAAGGGGAGGTTGAGGCGTGCGGCGCCGAGCGTCTCGTCGCGGATGTACTCGTCGATGAGGCGGCCGGTCGCGCCAGCGAGCGCCGCGAGCGCGAGCCACGGGACGCTGCGGTAGCCGAACGCCATCGCGGCGACGAGCACGCCCGGGTCGCCGAGCGCGGAGACGCCGAGCGCGCCCGCGAACGTCCCGACGAGCGCGAGGCCGGCCGCGATGACGTACGTGACGATGGAGACGCGCCCCGAGTAGAGAGCGTCGCGCGCCTGCCCGGGGAGGTCAGCGAGGTACTCGTCGATGCTCAGTCCCTTGTAGAGGATGAAGACGCCGATGACGGCGGTGATGGAGGCGACGGCGGCGGCGAGACTGCGCGTCACCGTGAGCAACACGGGGAAGACGAGGAGCACCGCCCCGAGCGGGACGAGCACGCTCTCGCGGAGCTCCTCGTCCGCGAGGAACTGCTTCAGGAGGTAGTACGTGCTCTCGATGTCGCGCGCCTGCCGGACGACGACGCGGTCGACGGCGTCCACGGGGAGGCGGCTCTCGACGACCGGGACGAGGCGTTCGTCCTCGGCGGTGTCGACGACGACGATGGCCGAGTCGGGAGCGTGTGCGGCGACGAGCTCGTCGAGTTGCGCGGCGGCCGAGCGGTCCGCGCCGACGGCCGTGTCCGCGACGCCGGAGACGACCGCCGGCACCGCGTCGTCGCCCTCCGCGCGGAGCTCGTCAGTGAGGCGGAGCACCTCGAGGAGGCAGTTGACGCTCGAGTCCTCGGGGTCGTCCATCCCGAGCGCGACGACGAGCGATTCGACGGCCTCGCGGCCCGCGATGGGCGGGTCGACGTCGGCCTTCCGCGCCACGTCACCCGCGCGATCGACACACACGACCAGCGTACGCATCGGACGTCCCTACCGTCGCGGCCGGCGCGTAAAAAGACTCGCTACTGCGCTCTCGGGGGCGCGTCAGCGCAGTTCGACGTCCACGCCGTCCTCGCCCGCCAGCGTCCGCGCGACGCCCGCGCCGGCCGCGTACGCGACGGACTGCACGCCGACGCGGAGCCGCCGCATCAGCCCGGGCGACGGCCGGAACTCCTCGACGGCCACCTCGACGCCGAGCGACTCCGAGAGGGCGTCCTCGGCGTCACGCGCGGTACCGATTTCGTCCACGAGCCCGCGCTCGACGGCCTCCCCGCCGAGGAAGACGCGCGCCTCGGTGTCCCGGACGGCCGCCGGGTCGAGGTCGCGGCCCGCCGCGACGCGCTTGACGAACTCCTCGTAGTAGTCGTCGATGAGCCCCTGGAGGTAGTCGCGGTCGTCCGCGTCGAGCTCCTTCAGCGGCTGGCCGGCGTCCTTGTACTTCCCGGCGGCGAAGCGCTCGTAGGAGACGCCGAGCTCCTCCGCGAGCTCCTTCGCGTTCACCGTCGAGCCGATGACGCCGATGCTCCCGACGAGGCTGCCCTCGCGGGCGAACAGCCGGTCGCACGTGGAGGCGATCCAGTACCCCCCGCTCGCGCACTGGTCGGTCGTGTACGCGACCGCCGGGCCGTCGAAGCGCTCGACGGCGAGGCGGATGTCGTCGCTCGGGACGATCTCGCCGCCCGGCGTGTTCAGTTTCACGAGCAGGCCCGCGACGTTCGGGTCGCCGTCCGCCGCCTCGATCTGCTCGACGATGGCGTCCGCCGGCGGCGTCACGACGCCGCCCGCGAGCCCGTCGCCCGCCCCGTCGCGCGTGATCGGGCCGTCGACGGCGACCTCCGCGACGTTGTAGTCGGCGAACCACCCGCGCGCGAGGCGCGCCGCGCCGCGAACGGCGCCGATTGCGAACACGATGGTGAGCACCACGCCGAGCAGTTCGGCGGTGTCGCCCGGCAGCAGGACGAACACCGTCCAGCCGACGACGACGGCGGCGAGCGCCGCGAGGACGACGACTGCGAGCTGCCCGAGTCGGTTTCCGAGCGTATCCATACCCTAGAGGGTGGTGCCCGCTACGTAAACGCTCGGGCGCACGACGGCGGCGAGTGCACGACGGCGCGGTCGCTACGCGCGTGAAGACAAAGAGAAGAGGGAAGACGCGGCCTCGTGGCCGCCGACCGTCGGTGACGTCGCGTTTACAGGAGACCGGACTTCTGGAGCTTGCGGAGGTCCTCGGTGTCGACCGTCTCGCCCTCCTTGAAGCGCTCGTAGATCTCCTCGGCCTCTTCGCGGGCCTCCTCCTGCTTCGCGGCGCGCTCGCCCTTGCGCTCTTCCTCCTCCTGCTTGTCGAGTTCGCGCAGGCGCTTCTGGACGCGCACGAACGCCTCGTGGTGGGCGTCGGCGGCTTCCTGGGCCTCGACGAAGCTCTCGTGCATCTCGTCGGCTTCGTCGCGGATGTCGTCGGCCTCGCGATAGGCCTCGATCATCTGGTTGTGGTGCTGCTGGGCCTCGTCGGCGAGCTCGGTGACCTTCTCGTGGTGGTTCGAGGCTTCCGCCCGAACCTCCTCGGCCTCCTCGACGAGGTCCTCGAGGTCGTCGTTGTCCTCGAGGGTCTCTTTACGCTGCTGGTACTCCTCGCGTTTGTTCTCGATCTTCTCGATGAGCTCGCGCTCGTCCTCGGGGGACAGGACCTCCGTCTGCTGCTTGAACTCGAGCTGCTCGATGTCCTCCTTGAGCTCGTCGAGGTCCTTGCCCTCGTCGAGTTCGAGGTCGCCCTTGCGCTCGTCGACCTCGTCGAAGAGCTCGTTGGCCTTCGCGTTCAGCTCGTTGCGCTGTTCCTTGTGCTCCTGAACGCGCTCGTTGAGCTCGTCGCGCTTCTCGCGGTGCTCCTGGGCCTCGTCGACCTTCTCGCGAGTCTTCGCGTTGAGGTCGTCGCGGTCGGAGGCGCGGGAAGAAGCGAGCTGGTTGAGTTCGTTACGTCGGTCGCGGAACTGACCCGCCTTCTTGATGAGCTGCCCCTTGGATTTCTCCTGGAGCTCTTCGTCGGTGATCAGTTCGTCCGCTTCGGATACTTCGAGAGTTGCTTCCTCTACCATTGTTTGATCCTCGGTTCCATACCGCCGGAGCGTCGCGTACGGCGACCGCTCGTGGTGTCCTGTAGCCCGTCGTAAGGAGAGCGTCGGTTCATTCTCGAGCGGTGCTGGCGAACGCCCGCAGCGTTCTGGTGACTCTACGTAGGGGAGTACTACATTTAAATTTTGCGCCACCCAAACCGCTGTAAACAGTTAGCATACCCCGCGTATTCGCACGCGTCTGCCCATGTGGTGCATTCTCATAGTGACTTAAACGGGCGGCGAAACGGACGGCCTCATATACGGCGGCGAGCTACGCCGTGGTATGCACCGGGAAGTCGTCCACGCACGCGGCCACGAGAACGTCAGCGCCGCGCACGCGAGCACGTTCGAAGTCACCACCGACGACTACCTCACGCCGGCTGGCGACTGCATCCTCGCCGTCGAGGCCTCGCGTGCGCCCGCCGACTTCGACGACGCGTTCGTCGAGACGGTGCGGGACGCCGACGCCACCGTCACCCTCACCGTCGAAGCCGACGGCCACACGGCGGCGGTCACGGGGCGCGGCGACCCCGAGCTCACGTACGAGAGCGAGCGCTCGATGGTCGGGCGCACCAGCACGTACGTCGACGACCGCACGATCATGCTCGACGCCGAGTTCGCCGCCGAGGGCTTCGACGACGGCCTCGTCGACGCGCTCGCCGCCGGCGCGGACGCCACCGTCACCCTCACCGTCGAGTAGCGCGCCGGCCGCGCGACCCGGCGCGGCGATGGAGGAAGGCTTTTGCCGGCGTCACACTCACCCGAAGGCATGCGCGTGGCGCTCGTCTCCGCCCGGACCGTCCACCACGCGGACGCGGGTCCGGCCGCCGAGCGCCACGACTCGCTTCGCGCCCTCCTCGCCGGACGTGGCCACGACGTCACCGTCTTCTGCGCGCAGTGGTGGGACGGCGACCACGACGCCTTCGAGCACGACGGCGTCGCGTATCGCGCCCTCGAACCCGCACCGGGCGAGCGATGGGCGCCGCTTCGGCTCCTCCCGGCGCTCCGGTCGTTCGACCCGGACGTCGTCCACGTCGCCGACCCCCGCCCCGGGTTCGTCTTCGGCGCGCGACTCGCGAGCGCGCTCGGCGCGCCCGTCGTCACCGAGTACTACGACCCGCCGTCCGACGACCGCCTCACGCGGTGGGCGGCGGCGGCGAGCGACGCCGTCGTCGTCCCCTCGGCGTTCGTCGGCACGGCCGTCCGGGAGGCCAGCGTCCCCGGGGAGGCACTCCACCGGATCCCGAACGCCGTCGAGATGGAGCGCGTCCGCGCAGTCGAGGCCGACCCGGACGCCGGTGACGTCGTCTACTCGCGGACGCTCGACGCGGACGCCAACCTCGAGTCGGTGCTGCTCGCGCTCGCGGAGTTCCGCGACTACGACTGGTCGGCGACCGTCGTCGGCGACGGCCCGGAGCGCGCGAACTACGAGCGCCAAGCCCGCGACATGGGCATCGCGGACCGCGTCTCCTTCGTCGGCGAGCAGTCCCTCGACGACCGCCTCGCGCTCTTCAAGGGCGCGCACGTCTACGCGCAGACCGCTTACCGGACGAGCTTCCCGACCGACCTCCTGCGCGCGCTCGCCTGCGGCTGCGTCGGCGTCGTCGAGTACCACGCGGACTCCGCGGCGCACGAACTCGTCGAGGGCGACGCGCGGGGCTTCCTCGCGACGAGCGACGAGGAGCTCGTCGACTGCCTGCGCGACGCCACCGACGTCGAGCGCCTCGACATCGACGAGTCGTACGCCGCCCACGACGAGCGCGCGTTCCTCGAACGCTACCTCTCCCTCTACCGCGACCTCGGCGCCGTCTAGGCCCGAACGCGGACGAAGAGGAACTCGCCGCCGCCGTGCTCGTCCGGCACCCGCGTCTCCTCCTCGACCGTGAAGCCGGCGTCCCGGAGGCTCGCGAGCGTCTCCTCGGCGACGGGGAAGCTCCAGTGCATCTCGACGCCGCTCCCGAGCCAGTTCGGCGTCCCGCCCTCGTAGGCGTCCGTCCCCGTGGTGACGAGCGCGGGCGCGCCGTCCGCGAGCACGCGATGGAACTCCGCGTAGACCGACGCGTGAGCCTCGCGGGGGACGTGGATGATGGAGTGGAGCGCGACCAGGCCGTCGAAGACGCCGTCGCGGAACGGGAGCGCGCTCATGTCGCCCTGCACGAGCCCCGCCGTCGGCGAGCGCTCGTGCGCGCGCCCGAGTTGCTCGCGCGAGAGGTCGAGGCCGACGACGTCGAACGCGAGGTCGAAGCGCGAGAGGACGGGAACGCCCGCGCCACACCCCGCGTCGAGGACGAGCGCGCCGTCCGGCAGGTCGCGCGCGACCGCGTCCACGTGGTCGATACCGGGTTCGCCGACGGCGGTCCGGGCCTCGCGGTGGACGCGTGCGAGTTCGTCGTAGCCCTCGCGGACCGCGTGCAGGTAGGAGGCGCGGCCGTCCGCCTCCGGGAAGTCCTCGTCGCGAACCGTCCGGTCGTCCGGGTCGTCACTCATCGCCGTCACCCCCGTTCGTCGCGCCGTCGTCGCCGGCCGGCTCCGGGTCGTCCGCCCCGTCGAGTCGCGTCCCCGACTGGACGGCCTCGACGGTCCGCACCGCCGCGACGTTCTCCGCGACGTCGTGGACACGGATCACGTCCGCGCCGCGCTCGGCGGCGACCGCCGTGCCCGCGACGGTGGCGTGCCCGCCCCGATCAGGGTAGCGGTCGACGGCGCCGAACATCGACTTGTGCGAGTGGCCGACGAGCACCGGACAGCCCAGCGCGTGGAGCTCGTCGACGCGCTTCAGTATCTCGAAGTTCTCGCCGACGGACTTCGCGAAGCCGATGCCGGGGTCGACGATTATCTTCTCGCGGGGCAGTCCCGCCTTCTCCGCGAGCAGGACGCGCTCGCGGAGTTCGTCGATGACGTCCTCGACGACGTCGTCGTAGTGGACGTCCGCCCCCGGCTCGACGGGCGCGTTCAGCGAGTGCATCACGACGAGCGGCGCGCCGTGCTCGGCGGCGACGAAGCGCATCTCCGGGTCCTCGAGGCCCGTCACGTCGTTCAGGATGTCCGCGCCGGCCTCGAGGGCGGCGCGCGCGACCTCCGCCTTCATCGTGTCCACGCTGAGGAGGCAGTCGAGGTCGGCGATGCGCTCGATGACGGGGACGATGCGCGCGCGCTCCTCGGCGGCCGGGACGGGGTCGGCGCCGGGGCGAGTGGACTCGCCGCCGACGTCGATTATATCGACGCCGTTCGCCACCATCTCCTCGGCGCGCGCGACGGCGTCCTCGACGGCCTCGTACTCGCCGCCGTCGTGGAACGAGTCCGGGGTGACGTTCAGGATGCCCATCACGGCCGTCGAATCGCCCGACCACGGGTACTCCGTCCCCTCGTCCGGCGTCTCGATGTCGAGCGTCTCCCGGAGTTCGTCCGCGTAGACGGAGAGCCCGTAGGGCTGGCCGTCGAGTTTGGCACACAGGCGCTTGAACTGCGCGAGCGTCCCCATCATCACGACGTCGAGCGTTCCACGGGGCTGGTCGTTCAGCCCCGAAATCGCACACTCCCCGCCGAGGCTCAACAGCTCCTCTTTGAGGTACTGCGCCTGGCGCTTCTGGACGCGCGAGCGGACGACGCGGTGGACGCCCTTTCCGCGCATCCGCCACGCACCCGCCGGCGTGACGTGCGCGCGCTCGAGGTGCTCGCGGGACTCCGCCAGCGAGTCCGCGCGCTTCTCGACGGTCGCGCGCGTCCAGCGCTGGCGCGCCTCCGCGACGGTGAACAGCGACCCTGTAACGAGCACGGCGTCGCCCGCCTCGGCGGCCGCGAGCGCGCGCTCGACGGCGGCCTCGACGGAGCTCATCGCCGACACCTCGCCCGCGCCCGCCGCGCGGAACGCGACGGCGAGCGCGTCCTGGTCCTCCGCGCGCCCCGAGTCCGGGCGACACGTCCGCACCGTCGCGGCGTCGGGGAGCGCGCCCGCCATCCCGCCGTGGTCCTTGTCGTGCATCGCGCCGACGACGAGGTGGAGGTCGTCGTAGTCGAACTCGGCGAGCGTGTCCGCGAGCGCCTCGCACGCGCCCGGGTTATGCGCGCCGTCGAGGACGACCAGCGGGTCCTCGCCCATCACCTCGAAGCGCCCCGGCCAGTAGGCCTTCCGCAGGCCGCGCGCGAGCGTCGCGTCGTCGACGTCGACGAGCTGCCGGACGAGCGTCGCGGCGATGCCCGCGTTCGACGCCTGATGCTCGCCGAGCAGGGGAATCCGGGCATCCAGCGTCCCCGACGCGTCCGCGACGGATACGGCGGCCTCCGCCGGCGAAACCGCGCCCTCGTACGTGACGCGGACGTCGCGCTCCGCCTCAGGGCCGACCGTCACCACGTCCCCCGCGACGTCGCGGACCGCGTCGAGCGCGTCGCCGCGCGCGCCCGTCACGAGCGGCGCGTCGGCGGGCGCGACGTGGGCCTTGTCGGTCGCGATTTCGGCGACCGTGTCGCCGATGATGCCGGTGTGTTCGAGCGTCACGCTCGTCACGCAGGACGCCGCCGGGTCGACGACGCTCGTCGCGTCGTACTTCCCGCCGATGCCGACCTCGAGGACGGCGACGTCGACGTCGGCGGTCCCGAAGCGCCAGAGCGCCAGCCCCGTTATCGTCTCGAAGAACGTCGGCGAGTCGCCCGTCGCGGCGCGCTCCGTGACGTACTCCTGTATCTCCGAGACGTACTCGCAGACCGCCGCCTCGGAGACCTTGCGGCCGTTCACGCGGACGCGCTCGCGCAGGTCGTCGAAGTGCGGCGACGTGTAGAGTCCGACGTCGAGGCCGGCCTCGCGGAGCGCGGACTCGACCATCCGAGCGGTGCTCCCCTTCCCGTTCGACCCCGCGATCTGGACGTACGTCGGGCCTCGATGGGGGTCGTCGAGGGCCGAGAGGAGGTCCGCGACCCCCTCGGTGCCGGCGCGCGGGCGGAACCGCTGGAGGTCGAGGAGAAAGTTCGCGGCCTCGTCGTAGCGCATATACAGACACCTCCGTTCGGGCGGTCAAAGGCGTGTCGGATACCGGAGCGGGTGTCACGGCGGTCGGCGCGGGGCGAGTCACGCGACGCGCACCGCGCTCGGCGGGTTCGCCCCTCTCGGTCCCGGCAGGCCAACGCCTATGGCCCGACCGCCCGAACGAGTCGTCCATGGACATCCCCCACGCCGTCGCCGCCGGCGCCCTCGACGCGGCGGGCGACGCGCTCGCGGTTCTGAACGCCGACGGCGTCGTCGTCGCGGGAAACGACGAGTGGGCGTCGTTCGCGCACTTCGGCGCCGCCGCGGACGCCGGAACCGACTACGTGAGCGCCGTCGCCGCCACCGACGCGGCCGGCGCGCGCGTCGCGGACGCGCTCCGCGCGGTGCTCGACGGCGAGGAGTCGGCGCACGTCGAGTACGAGCGCGCGGCCGACGGGACGCGGCGCTGGTATCGCTTCCGCGCGGCGGCGTTCGATGCCGACGGCGAGCGCCACGTCCGCGCCGAGCACGCGGACGTCACCGAGCAGGTCGTCGCCGAGACGGCGGTACGCGAGCGCGACGAGGCGCTGTGGTCGAGCGCCGCCGTGCTCAATCACGACCTCCGAAATCGCCTCACGGTCGCGAGCGGCTGGCTCGACATGCTCCCCGACGACGAGGGCGACGGCCCGAACCCGAAGGAGCGCGTCGCGAACGCCATCGACCGCGCGGACGCGACGGTCGTGGACGCCGTCGAGTTCCTCCGCGTCGGGCGCGCCGGCATCGCGGGCGAGCCCGTGGACGTCGCGGCGCTCGCGCGCGCGGCGTGGAGCGACGCCGAGTCCGCCAGCGCGACGCTCGACGTCCGCGACCCCGTGACGGCCACCGGGGACGCCGCCCTCGTCAGGGACGCGCTCGGGCGCGTCTTCGAGAACGCGCTGGCGCACGCCGGCCCCGACGTGTCGGTGACCGTCGACGCCTTCGATCGCGGGGGCGAATCCGGGTTCTACGTCGCCGACGACGGCCCCGGAATCGAGCCCGAGAAGCGCGAGCGCGTCCTCAGACTCGGCGGCACGACGGTCGAGGGCGGGACGGGCTACGGTCTCCCGGTGGTCGCGCGAATCGCGGCCCGACAGGGCTGGCGCGTGGCGGTGACGGACGCGGCTGACGGCGGGACGCGCGTCGAGTTCGTCACGGACCCGCGAGCGCCGCAGGTTCGCGGCGAACTCTCGGACCCGCGGCTCTCGGAGCGGTAGCGAGCGGACGGCAACCGAAGCGAGTGAGCGGGTGTGCCGTCGCGTCGCGAGGCCCGCTCACCGTCGGTGTCAGCGCATACGGGGCGGTGGATGCGTTCCCCGTGAAGAAGGTTCGCCGACGGGGGAAGCTCGCTCGGCGTTACGAGTGCCGGAACGTCCGGTTGCCCGTGAACGCCATCGCGATGCCGTGTCTCGTCCAAGCCCTCGCGGCCTCGCGTGCTCGGCCGCTCGCCCTTCGAGAGTCCACCAGGCGGAGGCGATGGCGGCCGGCCTCCACGTCGGTCAGGAGGACCGTGGTGGTTAGCTATGCCGGAACGTCCGGTTGCCCGTGAACGCCATCGCGATGCCGTGTTCGTCGCAGGCCTCGATGACGTCGTCGTCGTTCACGGAGCCGCCGGGCTGGATGACGGCCTCGATGCCGGCGTCGGCGGCTTCCTCGATGCCGTCCGGGAACGGGAAGAACGCGTCGGAGGCCATGACGGCGCCCTGCGCGCCCTTCCCCTCGGCGTGCTCGTCGGCCTTCATCGCGGCGAGGCGGACGGCGTCGACGCGCGAGACCTGCCCCATGCCGACGCCGACGGTCTCGGTGCCCTTCGCGAGGAGGATGCCGTTCGACTTCACGTGCTTCAGCACCTTCCACGCGAAGCACATCGTCTCGACCTGCTCCTCGGTGGGTTCGGCCTCGGTGACGAACTCGAGGTCGTCCGGGGTGGGCGCCCACGTGTCGCGCTCTTGGACGAGTTTGCCGCCGACGAGCGACTGCTCGGTGAAGCGCTCGGAGACGACGTCGGGCCCGAGTTCGTCGCCGCCGACGTCGAGGACGCGGAGGTTGTCCTTCGAGGTGAGGACGTCGAGGGCGGCGTCGGTGTAGCCGGGCGCGACGACGACCTCCTTGAAGGAGTCGACGACGAGTTCCGCCGTCGCCTCGTCGCAGGGGCGGTTGAGCGCGACGATGCCGCCGAACGCGCTCATCGGGTCGGTGGCGAGCGCGTCCGCGTAGGCCTCGGCGAGCGTGTCGGCGGTCGCACAGCCGGCGGGGTTCGTGTGCTTGATGACGGCGGCGGCGGGCTCCTCGAACTCCTTGATGAGGTTGAGCGCGCCGTCGGCGTCGTTGTAGTTGTTGTAGCTGAGCGCCTTCGCGCCCTCGTTGAGCTGGTCGGCGTGGACGACGCTCGGCTCCGTACTGCCGAGGTCGCCGTAGACGGCGGCGTCCTGGTGTGGGTTCTCGCCGTAGCGGAGGTCGGCCTCGCGGTCGGCGCCGTCGATGCGGCGGACGGGGAACTCCGCGTTCGCGTCGGCCTCGACGCGGACCTCGCCGTCCGCGACCTCGACGTCGTCGTTCGCGAACCACCGGATCGCGCGCGGGTAGGCCTCGAACTCCGCCTCGTAGAGGACGCGGTCTTTGAGCGCGGCCTCGTCGTCGTCCGCGTAGACGGGGACGGGTTCCTGCGTGACGATGGGGCCGGCGTCGACCGCCTCGGTGACGACGTGGACGGTCGCGCCTGTCACGCTCACGTCCGCCTCCAGGACCTGCTCGTGGGCGTCCATCCCGGGGAAGGAGGGGAGGAGGCTCGGGTGGACGTTCAGCGTCGTGGGCGCGTCGTCGAGGAACGTCTCGGTGAGCACGCGCATGTAGCCGTCGAGGACGACGAGGTCGACGTCGTAGTCGGCGAGGCGCTCGAGGACGCGCTCCTCGTGGGCCTCGCGGGCCTCGCCCTCCTCGCGCTCGACGGCTTCGGTGGGGATGTCGCGCTCGGCGGCCGCCTCCAAGATGGGGGCGTCCGCGTCGTTCGTGAGGACGACCGAGAACTCGGCGTCGCCGGGCGTCCGGTCGGCGATGTGCAGCAGGTTCCGTCCACGGTTGCTGGCCATGCCGGCTAGCTTCATACGCGGCTTCGCGCACCGCACGCCGAAAGGGGTTGCGGTTCTTCGAGCGAAAGTATGCATAGACGAGCATAGATACAGCGGGTATTCCGCGTCGATGCGGTTCGTCTATGCACGCACGTGGCGATTCGGACCGGCACGCTTTTGGGTCGCGCGACGGGACTGGCGGGTATGCCGGACCCGCTCTACGCGGTTTCACCCCTCGACGGCCGCTACGCCTCCCGGACCGCCCCGCTCGCCGACTACGCGAGCGAGGCCGCGCTCATGCGCGCTCGCGTCCGCGTCGAAGTCGAGTACCTCTGCGCGCTCGCCGACCTCGAGGCGACGCCGCTCGCCCTCTCCGACTCCGAGCGCGCCGCCCTCCGCGACGCCTACGAGTCCTTCGACGAGGAGTCCGCCGCCCTCGTCAAGCGCATCGAGACGGAGGGAACCGACGAGTACGCGGCGACGAACCACGACGTGAAGGCCGTCGAGTACTTCGTCCGCGAGCACGCCCCCGAGCGCGTCCACCAGTGGATCCACTTCGCGCTCACGAGCGAAGACGTCAACAACCTCGCCTACCGCCTGCTCCTCAAGCCCGCCGTCACCGAGGTGCTCGTCCCCGAGCTCCGCGAGGTCCGCGACGAGCTCGTCGGGTTCGCGCACGACTACGCGGAGACGCCGATGCTCGCGCGCACTCACGGCCAGCCCGCGACGCCCACGACGTTCGGCAAGGAGATGGCGGTCTACGCCGCCCGCCTCGGCCGAAAGCTCGCGCGCGTCGAAGCCGCCGCCGACGGGTTGGCGGGGAAGCTCGCGGGCGCCTCCGGCACGTACGCCGCCCACCACGCCGCCTACCCCGACGTCGACTGGCGCGCGTTCGCCCGCGAGTTCGTCGAGGGCCTCGGCCTCGCGTACACCGAGCCCACCACCCAGGTGAATCCCTCGGACGACCTCGCCGAGCTCTTCGACGCGCTCCGCGAGACGAACACCGTCCTCCTCGACCTCGACCGGGACGTCTGGACGTACGTCTCCCAGCGCTACCTCGGCCAGGAGGCCGCGAAGAGCGAGACTGGGAGCTCGACGATGCCGCACAAGGTCAACCCAATCGACTTCGAGAACTCGGAGGGGAACCTCTCGAAGGCCAACAGCGACCTCGCCTTCCTCGCCGATTACCTCCCCACCTCCCGACTGCAGCGCGACCTCTCGGACTCCACGGTCAAGCGCAACGTCGGCGCCGCGTTCGCCTACTGCCTGCTCGGGTACACGAAACTGCAGGACGGCCTCGCGAAGGTCGTCCCGAACGAGCGGGTGATGCGCGAGGACCTCGAGTCGACGCCCGAGGTCATCGGTGAGGCCGTCCAGACGGTCCTCCGCCGCGAGGGCGACACCGAGGCCTACGAGCGCGTGAAGGCCCTCACGCGCGGCGAGCGCGTCACCCTCGAGGACTTCCGCGACCTCTTCGAGGACCTCGACGTCTCCGAGGACGTCCGCGAGGAACTGCGCGCGCTCACGCCCGCCGGCTACACGGGCGTCGGCGCCGACATCGCCCGCGACGCCTGAGCGCGGACGCACAGAAGACTTTTACTCACTCGCTCGGGACGCACGGACGCGATGTCCGACCGCCCTGACGCCTCCAGCGACGACGCATCGGGCTGCCCGAAGTGCGGCCACGACGAAGTGACCACCGGCTCCATCTCTACGACCGGCTCCGGCCTCTCGAAGATGTTCGACGTCCAGACGAACAGGTTCGAGACCGTCACCTGCGCGTCGTGTGGCTACACCGAGCTGTACAAGGACGTCGGAAACAGGGGGAGCGACCTCGCGGACGTCTTCTTCGGCTAAGCGAGCAACGCGTCCAGCGCCGCCGTCGCGATTTCGGCCCCCGCCTCGACCTCCGGGAGGTCGACGTACTCGCGCTCGGCGTGCGCGACCGCGCCCGTCTCGTCCGCGAGAGCCCCCGGTCCGAAGACCACAGTGGGCGCCTCGCGCGCGAAGTAGGACGCCTCCGTCGCCGCGCCGAAGGGCCGCACGTCGCCCGCGCCCGCGTCGGCGAGCGCGCCCACGACGTCGCTATCGGCGGGTGTCGCGAACGCCTCGAGGAACGGCGTCGTGCGCTCTTGGGGCGTGACCGTCACGCCGACCGCGTCCGGGACCGCGGCGCGCAGGTGCGCGCGCAGGCCGTCGAAGAACCCGTCTGCCGTCTCCGGCGGCACCGAGCGGCGGTCGACGACGAACGAGCACTCGGCGGGGATCTGGTTCGTCGCCTCCCCGCCCTCGATGGTCGTCGCGGTGAGCGTCGGCGCGCCGAGCGCGTCGTGGACGCCCGGTCCACGGGACTCGTCGAAGGAGTCGAGCGCGCGGAGCGCCGCCGCCGCGCCTTGAATCGCGGAGACGCCGGACTCGGGCTCGGCGGCGTGCGCCGCCGACCCGGTGAGCGTCACCGTCCCCTGGAAGCGCCCGCGCGCGGCCGTGCAGACGTCGAGTTCGGTCGGTTCGCCGACGACGTAGCAGTCCGCGTCGAGGTCGAGGTGGTGTGCGCCCGTCGACGCCGTCTCCTCGTCCGGCGTCACCGCGAGCGTCACGCGGCCGCGCTCCGGGTCGGTGGCGAGGAACGCCGCGAGCAACACCGCGAGCGGGCCCTTCGCGTCGCACGACCCGCGTCCGCGCAGGACGTCGCCGTCGCGTTTTGGCGGTATGTGCGGCACCACCGTGTCGACGTGGGTGTTCAACACGACGTGCGGACCGCTTTCCGCCCCGGCCTTCGACGCGAGCGTGTTCCCCGCGTCGTCGACGGTCGCCTCGACGCCGTGTGTCGCCAGTTCGTCGACGAGCAGTTCGCGCATCGCCGCGACGTCCTCGTGCGACGGCGTTCCGACGGCACGCTCGAGGAACCCGACGGGGTCGAAGGAGTCGACGTCACTCATCGGCGGCCCCCACGTCGGCGTCGTGCTCGCCGAGCGTCGCCTCCGTCTCGCCCGATTCGACGTACGTCGTCGGGCCGCGCAGCGTCGTCGCGCCGTCCGCTCGCAGGCCGATCTCGAGGTCACCACCGGGCGGCGACACCGTCACCGTCCCCGTCTCGGGGGCCATTCCGAGGCGCGCGGCGGCGACGGCGATGGCGACCGCACCCGTTCCGCAGGCCTCGGTCTCGCCCTCGACGCCGCGCTCGAACGTCCGCTGGGCGAACCCCCCGTCGTCCTCGGCGGCGAGGTTCACGTTCGCGCCCTCCGGGAAGACGTCGTGGTGGCGGAGCGCGGGCGCCATCGCGTCGAGGTCGACGCTGTCGACGTCGTCGACGAAGACGACGGCGTGCGGGACGCCCGTGTTCAGCGCCGTCACCGTCCACCCCGCGAGGTCGGCCTCGACGAGTTCGCCCTCGCGGGCGTGCGAGACGTCGTCGGGCGCGAACGACGGGACGCCCATCTCGACGGTCACCGTCTCGCCGTCGACCGTACAGCGTCGCGGGCCCGCGCCCGTCTCGAGCGTGACGACCGACGCGCCCGTGCGCTCCGCGACCCAGCGGGCCGCACAGCGCGCGCCGTTCCCGCACATCGCGGCGCGAGAGCCGTCCGGCTGGACGAGCGTCATCGTCGCGCGAACGCCGTCGTCGGTCTCGGCGTCGCTCGCGGTCTCGCGGCGCCCTCGCTCTCCGTCGGGTGTCGTGTCCTGCCCGTCGCTCGCGGGTCGTCCCTCCCCGCTCGCGGTCTCGCGGCGCCCTCGCTCGCGCTCGGTTGCCGCGACGTCGACGAAGAGCGCGCCGTCGACGCCGAGGGCCTCGCAGAGCGCGACGCCGAGCGCGTCGGGGTCGCTCGCGTCCGCGGCGTCGACGACCGCGAAGTCGTTGCCGGTGCCGTGGTAGACGTCGTAGGTCGTCATGGGTAGGGGTCCGAAGCGGTGTCCTCGGCGAGCGTCACGTCCGCGAGCGTCTCGCGGCGTCGCACCACCTCGGTGTCGTCGCCGTCGAGCGCGACGACCGCCGGGCGGGGGCGCGAGTTGTACTGCGACGCCATCTCGATGCCGTACGCGCCCGCGTTCCCGACGGCGAGCAGGTCGCCGCGCTCGGGCGCCGGCAGGTCGCGGTCCTCGCCGAGGACGTCCGTGCTCTCACAGACGGGCCCGACGACGGAAACGTTCTCGGTCGCCCGTTCGTCCGCGACGAGCGAGCGGATCGGGTGGTAGGAGCCGTACATCGCGGGGCGGACGAGCGTCGTCATCCCCGCGTCCGCGCCGGCGATTGTGGCGTCGGCGACGCGCTTGACGGTGTTCACCTCGGTGAGGAGGACGCCCGCGTCCGCGACGAGGTAGCGCCCGGGCTCGATGGTGAGCGTCGCGTCCACGCCGTCCAGCGCCGCGCGCGTCCGCGCCGCCACCTCATCGAGGTCGAGCGCGTCCTCCTCCTCGCGATACGGGACGCCGAAGCCGCCACCGACGTCCACGAACTCGAGGGCGAGGTCGGTCTCGCGCGCGACGTCCGCGAGCGTCGAGACGACCGCCTCGTGCTCCTCGAGCTGGTCGTTCGTGATGCCGCTGCCCGCGTGCGCGTGGAGGCCGACGACGTCGAAGCCGCGCTCGGCGGCGTCCGCGAGCACCGCCGTCGCGTCCGCGGCGGGAACCCCGAACTTCGCGTCCTTCCCGGTCGAGACCGATTCGCTGTGGCCGGCGCCGACGCCCGGGTGGACGCGGAGGCAGAACCGGCCCGCGAAGCCGCGCTCGGCGAGGCGCTCGACGGTGTCGCGCGCGCCCGCCGTCACCGTGAGCGCGGGGTGCTCGGCGGCGACCCGACAGGCGTAGTCGAGGTCTGCTGCCGGTGGGTTGACGGCCGTGTAGTGGACGTCCGCCGGGTCGAAGCCGGCGTCGAGCGCGCGCGCGAGTTCGCCCGCGCTCGCGCACTCCGCGCCCGCACCGGCCGCCGCGAGCGTCCGGAGGACGTGCCGGCCCGCGTTCGCCTTCACCGCGAACAGCACCTCGGCGTCCGGGAACGCGCCGGCGAGCCGCGCGTAGTTCTGGCGGACGCGCGCGAGGTCGTCCACGTAGAGCGGCGTGCCGTACTCGGCGGCGAGCGCGCGCAGATCCTCGGCGTCCCAGTCGGCGAGTCGGCGGACGGACGCGCCCGAGGCGTCTCCGTCCCCGCTCACTCCCGGAGCGCCTCCTCGCGCTGGCTCGCCTCGAGCGTGCTCGCTTCGAGGTCGGTGGCGACGACGGCCGGCTTGTACGCGCCGCCGTCGAAGAGGTCGTGCTCGCCGATGGAGGACTCGACGAAGCGCGTGAACGCCCGGCGCTCCGGCGGGAGGTGGCCGTAGATGACCTCCTCCTCGACGAGGTCGTAGACGGGGATGCGCGGCGTCAGGAGCGTGTTCTCCCCGACGACGGAGTTCTCCCCGACGACGAAGCCGGAGGTGACGCGACAGCCCGCGCCCAGCGAGACGCCGTCCTCGACGACGACGGGCGCGTCCTCGACCGGTTCGAGGACGCCGCCGATGAGCGTGTTCGCGCCGAGCTTCACGTCGTCGCCGATCTGCGCGCAGGACCCCACCGTGTCGCAGGAGTCGACGAGCGTGCCGTCGCCGACGTGCGCGCCGATGTTCACGAACGCGGGCGACATCAGGATCGCATCACTGCCGACGTACGCGCCGCGTCGGATGGTCGTTCCGTCGGGCGTGTTCCGGGTGCCGCGCTCGCCGAGGTCGGCGGTGTCGCGCAGCGGGAGGACGTCGTGGTAGGTGACGCCCCCGTACTCGCGGGCTTCGGTCTCGCGGAGCGAGAAGTTCAGCAGGACGCCGCGCTTCACCCACTCGACGGCCTCCCACTCTCCCTCGACCTTCTCGGCGGCGCGCACCGCGCCCTCCTCGAGCGCCTCGAGGAAGGCGTCGATGGTGTCGGCGTCCTCGGCGGTGAGGTCGCTCGCGGACACCGAATCGTTCTGCGTCCGCTCCCAGAGGTCCTCTACGTCGGATTCGAGCGCGTCGTAGCTTCGGCTCACAGTTGGCTGGCGATTGTCTCGAAGCGGTAATAGTCCGCCGATTGCTCGGCGAGCCACGCCGCCGCGTCGAGCGCGCCCTCCGCGAAGACGCTCCGGGAGCCCGCGCGATGCGTGAGTTCGAGGCTCTCGTGGTTCCCCGCGAGGAGGACGTCGTGCTCGCCCGTGATGTCGCCGGCACGGCGCGCGTGCACGCCGATCTCCCCCTCGTCACGGGGCGCCTCGCCCTCGCGGCCGTGGACGCGCTCGCTCGCGCCCTCGCGGGCCCCCTCGATTCGGTCGAGGAGTATCTTCGCGGTGCCCGAGGGCGCGTCGCGCTTCCCGTTGTGGTGGGTCTCCATCAGTTCGACGTCGTACTCGGGGAGGTCCGTGACCGCGCTCTCGACCGCGTCGAGGAGCGCCTGAACCCCGCGCGAGAAGTTCGCGCCGACGAGAATCGGCGTCTCCGTGCTCGCCTCCTCGAGCGCCGCGACGTCGGCCTCCGAGAACCCCGTCGTCCCGGTGACGAGCGGGACGCCCGTCTCGGCGCACGCGCGGGCGTACTCGACCGTCGATTCCGGACCGGTGAAGTCCACGACGGCGTCCGGGGCCTCCGAGTCGAGGAGGGCCGCGAACTCGCTCGCCGGCCGGACGGGCACGCCCTCGACGTGTTGGCCGTCACCGTCGCGGTTCACCGCGAAGGCCACGTCGACGCCGCGCTCGCGCGCGACGTCGAGCACGGTGCGGCCCATCCGCCCCGTCGCGCCCGTGACGGCCACCGAGAGCGTCATCGCTCCACCTCCACGTCGGGGTCGCCGAGGGCGTCGTGGACGGCCTCGAGTTCGGCGCGCGTCTCCGGCGTCGCCCGCGAGAGCGGGTCGCGAACCTCGGCGGGGCCGTAGCCCCAGACGTCCATCGCCTCCTTCACCGGAATCGGGTTCGTCTCCACGAAGAGCGCGCGGAAGAGCGGGCCGAGCTCGTGGTGGCGCTCGCGGGCGAGCGCGTACTCGTCGTCGAGCGCGTCCCGAACGAGCGCGCTCATCCGCTCGGGTTCGACGTTCGCCGCGACGCTGATGACGCCCGTCCCGCCCACCGAGAGGGTCGGGAGCGTGAGGCCGTCGTCGCCGGAGAGCACCGCGAACTCCTCGTCGCGCGTGCGCTCGACGACCTCGGAGACGAGGCCGAGGTCGCCGCTCGCGGCCTTGTAGCCGACGATGTTCTCGTGCTCGGCGAGCGCGGCGGTCGTCGCCGGGTCGATGGAGCGCCCGGTGCGCGAGGGGACGTTGTAGACGATCTGCGGGACGTCGACGGCGTCCGCGATGCGGCGGTAGTGGCGCTCCATCCCCTCGGGCTCGGGCTTGTTGTAGTACGGCGAGATGAGGAGCAGGGCGTCCGCGCCCGCGTCCGCCGCGCGCCCGGCGAGCGAGATGGCTTCGTGCGTGGAGTTCGACCCCGCGCCCGCGATGACGGGGACGTCGACGGCCTCGACGACGGTCTCGACGACCGCGACGTGTTCGTCGTGCGTGAGCGTCGCGGACTCGCCCGTCGAGCCGACGGGGACGAGGCCGTCGACGCCCGCCTCGGCGAGGCGCTGGGCGTCGGCGGCGAGTTGGTCGTGGTCGATGCGTTCCTCGGCGTCGAACGGCGTCGTCATCGCGACGAACGTGCCGGTCGTGACGTTTCGTGGTGTACTCATTGGTGGTGTGGGATGGGTCTCGGGATACTGTAACTGCCGGTACGGTCCTGCGACGACCCGTGACGGGGACGCTACGCCCGCAACGAGTGCCTACCGCAGGTCGCGTTTACCGGGTTTCGCGGTCGAGAAAGCGCCGCCGCTCGCGCCGGATACGGACTCCGCCGTCGCGCGAGCGCCGAACATACTCCAATACGAGTGTTCCACCGGCATAGGTTTATCGCCACGCGCGCCGCCGCGCGTCGCCGCACCGAGCCGTCACCCGTCGCGCCGTCTGCCGTACTTTTATGCGGGCGCGGCGGGGACTGGCGAGACGATGCTGGTCCTCGGCGACGCGCACGCCACCACCGCCGACCGCCGTCGCGCGCTCTTCGCGGCCTATCGCGCCGCCGACGAAGCGCGCGCCCTCCAGTGCGGGGACCTCATGTACTACGACCTCCCCGTCACCACCTACTTCGTCGCGGGGAACAACGAGGACTTCGACGTCATCGACTCCCTCCGGCACGGCCGCGTCCGCTCCGAGGGCGTCTCGAACGCCCGCCTGCTCGCGAGCGACGCCGCCGACGTGGAGGGCGTCCGCGTCGCCGGCCTCTCCGGGAACTACGCGCCGACGCAGTACGACAAACCCCGCTCGGCGCTCGCGGGCGAGCGACGTCGGCACTTCGTCCGCGAGGACGTCGAGGCGGCGAAGCGACTCGGTGACGTGGACGTCTTCCTCGCCCACCAGGCGCCCCACGGCACGCCCGTCGACGAGGAGTACGACGTCGGCTGCGAGCACGTCGACGCCATCCTCGACGCGCTCGACCCCGACCTCTGCCTCGTCGGCCACCACCACGAGCACACCGAGTCGACGTACGGCGACACCCGCGTCGTCACCGTCGCGCCCGTCTGGGAGTCCTACTACACGCTCGACCCGGCGACGCTCGCACTCGAGCGCCACGCCACCCCCGACGCCTGAGGGCCGTCGCGCTCCGCGCAGGCGACCGACGCGCCGAGGGCCGCGCGTGTCGGCGTGCGTAGCCTCTTTACGGTGGTGCGACCAAGGGAGCGCATCAGATGGTCGAAATCCACGACGCACAGCGCGTCGCCGTGCTCGCCGACTCGCAGAACCTCTATCACTCCTCTCACAGCCTCTACTCGCAAAACGTCGACTACTCGGGGCTACTCGACGAGACGGTGCGCGGGCGCGAGCTCGTGCGCGCCATCGCGTACGTGATCCGCGCGGACTCGCCCGAGGAGGAGTCGTTCTTCGAGGCGCTGCGCGACATCGGCTTCGAGACGAAGATAAAGGACATCAAGACGTTCGGCGACGGGTCGAAGAAGGCCGACTGGGACGTCGGCATCAGCCTCGACGCCGTCACGCTCGCCGAGAAGGTCGATGCGGTCGCGCTCTGCACGGGCGACGGGGACTTCTCGCGGCTCTGCCACCACCTCCGCCACGAGGGCGTCCGGGTCGAAGTGTTCGGGTTCGCGTCCTCGACGGCCGACGAACTCATCGAGGCGGCCGACGACTTCACGGACCTCTCCGAGCGCGAGAGCGACGTCCTCCTGTAACTAGACGGAGCGCCCCTCTTCGGACGTGCCGATGAGGAGCGACCCGACCGCCATCCCGACCGCCGCGACGGCGGCGATGCCGAGTTGGAGCGGTTCGACGCTCTTCATCGAGAGTGTCGTCCACAGCAGCAGAATCGCCCCGATAGCGAGGAGCGGCAGGCCCGCGAGCACCTTCGTGTCCATGACTACTCGGGCGTTGGGTAGCCCACCACATAAGCCCATCTCCATCGTCCGAAGGGTACATCCCCGCCGCGCGCGCAGAGTGGGACGATGGAGGACGCAGAACGCACCCAGCTACGGACCGTCGCGGACTACCAGTTCCGCGCCGGCGCCGGCGCCGCGCTCTTCCCGGCAGACGAGGCCTACGACGTCGACCGCTCGAAGTCCGGTCGCCCCCGACAGGTCTCGACGCGAGCGGGACGACGCCTCGTCTCCTTCGGCACCGACGGGCGCTTCACGCTCGGGCTCGCGGGCGGCGAGCGCCTGCTCGACGCGCTCGAGGCGCCGGCCTGCCGCGTCGTCGTCGGCGACGAGAGCGAGCCGTTCGTCCGCGACGGGAAGAACGTCTTCGCGAAGTTCGTCTCGGCCGTCGACCCGGCGGTCCGCCCGGACGACGAAGTCGTCGTCGTCCACGAGGACGGCCACGCCATCGCCGTCGGGCGCACCGAACTCGACGCCGAGGCAATCCACGACTTCGACACGGGGATGGCGGTCAAAGTGCGCGAGGGCGCTGGAACGCCCGAGTAGGCGGTCGGAGATAGGTCGGCGGGCGGCCGAGACGCCCGTTTCGCGGCGCGCGCGGCGGCGACCCGTAGTGTTTTTCCCTCCTGCGGCCGCACGCAGAGGTATGTTTGGAGGAGGCGGCGGGATGAACCCCCGGAAGATGAAGCAGATGATGAAGCAGATGGGAATCGACGTCGAGGAGATCGACGCCGAGGAAGTCGTCATCAAGACGGCGGACGGGCGGGAACTCGTCTTCGACGACGCGGACGTCACCCAGATGGACGCGCGCGGCCAGCAGACCTACCAGGTCATCGGCGACCCCGAGGAGCGCGAGGCCACCGAGTCCGGCGGTGACGCCGAGGACGCCGACGAGGAGGAGGCCGCCGGCGCCATCCCGGAGAGCGACGTCGAGATCGTCGTCCAGCGAACGGGCGCGACGCCCGAGGAGGCGCGCGCCGCCCTCGAAGGCGCTGACGGCGACCTCGCGACCGCCATCGACGTACTGGAGTGAGCGCGATACTCCTCGTCCGGGACGGCCGCGAGTTCCTCGTCCACCCCGGCGAGGAGCTCCACACCGACCTCGGCGTCGTCGAGGTGCCCGCCGACCCCGAGCCCGGCGAGACCGTCGAGTCGCACCTCGGCGAGGCGTTCACGGTGCGCACGCTTCGCGGGCCCGACCTCTTCGACCACCTCGAGCGCACGGGCGCGCCGATGATTCCGAAGGACATCGGGGTCGTGATCGGCCACACGGGCGCCGCGACGGCCGACCGCGTCCTCGACGCGGGCACGGGCACGGGCGTCCTCGCCGCCTACCTCGGACGCCTCGGGGCGGACGTCCTCACGTTCGAGTCGCGCGCGGAGTTCGCGGAGGTCGCGCGCGAGAACATGGCGCTCGCGGACGTCGATGACACGGTCGAGGTCCGCGCGGGCGACATCACCGAGGAGCTCGACGAGCTGGGCGCGTTCGACCTCGTGACGCTCGACACGCCGGACGCGCCCGAGGTCGTCGCGCGCCTCGACGAGCACCTCGTCCCCGGCGGCTACGTCGCCGTCTACTCCCCGTTCGTGGAGAACGCGCGCGCGAGCCACGAGGCCGCCGCGGACGCCGGCCTGCGCGACGTCGAGACGGTGGAGACCATCCAGCGGCGGATGGACTTCGACGAGCGCGGGTCGCGCCCCACGACGAAGGGCGTCGGGCACACGGGCTACCTGACGTTCGCGCGGAAGACGTAGCGGGCGCTCGCTGATTCCTTCGTTCCTACGTATTCTCCGCGCCGAGTCGGTCGCGCAGTTCGAGCGCGGCGACCGACGCGGCGGCGGGCGGGAAGAGGACCGTCCAGAGCGCCGTCTGCCAGACGCCGACGACGGCGAGCGCGAGCGCGCAGGCGAGCGCGAGCGCGCGACGGTCGAGGGCGACGCCGAGCGCGCCACCCCACGTGACGAGCGAGAGCGACGCGGTGAACAGTCCCGCGCTCCCGGGGAGCGAGGCGTCCGGGGGGAGCCAGAGCCAGACGGCAGTCGCCGTGAGCGCGCCGAGGAGGGCGAGCGCGCTCGCGGCGTCGAATCGGAGCGAGTCGGACATACGCACGCCTCCCGGTCGAGCGACTAACGCGTGTCGGTGTGGAGCGCGAGAGAAGGCGCGGCGGGCCCTAGTTGTCGTCCTCGCGCCAGCGGTTCTCACACTCGGTGCAGATGAAGAAGCGCGTCTCGGACTCGTCCGCGCTCCGGATCTGCTGCATGTAGTAGTAGGCGCGGTCGTTCCCACACTCGGGGCAGTACGTCTTCGTGGAGGGGAGGCCGCGGTCCTCGGCGTCGGAGACGTCGACGATTTCCGTCTCCTCTTGGCCCTCGGTGACGGTGTACTGGCCGGCGTCGCCCTTGGGCTGTTCGTGCCCGCAGGAGGTGCAGACCCAGAAGTCGTCCTCGGCTCGCATCATCGAGCCGCAGTCGTCGCAGAATTCCATTGCTATCCCCCTGGACAGCCTCCCCACCCTTAAGCGCGGCTCTTCGCTCTCAGTCGCCCTCGCCCTCGGACTGACCGGGTTCGCCGACGGCCTCGACCGGGAGGTTGTTCCGAATCGACGCGGCGAGCGACGCCGGGTCGTCGAACACCTCCTCCTCGATGCGCGCGACGACGTCGCTCGCGGCTTCCTCCCCGTCCGCGTAGACGAGCACGACCCCCTCCACCTCCTCGACGGCGTTCTCCTTCGTGATTGGGTACGGAAGCCCGTCGAACGCCTCCTCGAGGTCCTTCAGTTTCACCCACTCAGTCATGCAACTGGATACCGACGCACGGTCCTTAACTGTTGGCGGCCGTTCCGACCGCGTTCCGACGCACCCGCTCACTCGAAGGCGGGGTCGCGCTCCTCGAGGAACGCCGCCATCCCCTCGCGCTGGTCGTGCGTGCCGAACAGCGACGCCCACGTCCGGCGCTCGAAGTCGAGGCCGGCAGCGAGGTCGGTCTCGTGGGACTGCGTGATGGCCTCCTTCGCGGCGGCGAGCGCGAAGCGCGGGCGCGCGGCGAGGTCCGACGCGAGCGCCGCGACGTGGCCGTCGAGTTCGTCGTTCGCGACGACGTCGCCGACGAGGCCGAGCTCGTGGGCGTCCTGCGCGTCGACGCGGTCGCCGAAGTAGACGAGGCGGCGCGCCGTCTCGTCGCCGACGAGTCGCGGGAGGCGCTGCGTTCCGCCCCACCCCGGGACGATTCCGAGGTCGGTCTCGGTCTGCCCGAGGACGGCGCGCTCGGAGGCGACGCGGAGGTCGCACGCGAGCGCGAGTTCGAGGCCGCCGCCGAGCGCGTAGCCGTTGATGGCGGCGATGGCGGGCGCGGGGAACGTCTCGATTGCGCGGGTGACGTCGTGGCCCAGACTCGCGTACGCGTGCGCTTCGGGCGTCGAGAAGTCGGCCATCTCCTCGATGTCCGCGCCGGCGGCGAACGCCGTCTCGCCCGCGCCGGTGAGCACGAGGACGCGCGCCTCGCGCTCCTCGGCCTCGTCGAGGGCGTCGAGGAGGGCATCGAGCGCGGCGCTGTTCAGCGCGTTCAGGCTCTCCGGGCGGTCGATTGTGACCGTGGCGACGCCGTCGTCGAGCGCGAGGGAAATGGGTCCGGTCATAGGTAGCGGAAGGCGGACGACCCCCATAACGATGGGGGCGAGTGCGCCGCGAGGGGAAACGGCGAAATAGGGCCGCCGAATACGCGAGGGCATGACGCTCTCGGAGGAGGCGAAAGAACGCCTCGCGGACATCGTCGAACTCCAGCCGACGAAGAACTCCGCCCTGCAGGACCGCTGGGGGATGGAGTCGGGAAGCGACGTCCACCAGTATCTCGAGTCCGAGCTGAAGGAGTACTACTACCGCGACGACGACAGCCTCATTCGCGCGACCGCCGAGGCGCGCGCCATCGTCACCGGCGAGGAGCCCGAGGGCCCCACCGAGGTCTACATGTCCGCCCTCGAGCAGAAGGTGTTCGCGGTCGCGCCCGGCCCCGACGCGGACTCCGAGAGCGTGGTGAGCGTCCTCCACCGGCTCCGCGAGGAGTACGGGGACGACCTGCGCGACGAGGACGGCGAGGAGCCCTCCGCGAAGGACGTCCGGCGCGCGCTCCAGACGCTCAAGCGGAAGGGCGTCGTCGAGCTCATCTATCGGACGGTGCCGACGTTCCGCCTCGCCGTCGAGCGCGACAGCGTCGCGATTGCGGAGGACTGAGCGCGGCGCTCAGGGGCGACGCGCCGGATACGTCGTCGGCGCCTCGGCGTCCATCGAGACGTCGCGCTGCTCGAAGTCGAACGTCGTCGCGAAGCGCTCGCGGAGTTCGAGCGCGCGCTCTTCCTCTCGGCCCCGCGCTCGCACCTCCCGCTCCTCGAGCGCCGCGATGAGGACGCGCGCCTCCGCTCGGGTGAGCGAGACGGTGAGGCGGTCGTCGCTCGCCTCGGACGCGAAGGCCGCTTCGAGGTCCGTGATCGTCTCCTGCTCGACGTCCGGCGCCTTCGCCTCGTGGCGGTCCAGTGACTCGCGGGCGATTTCGGCTTCGTGACCGCTGAGTTCGATCTCGCGGCTCTCTGATTCCTCCATGGCCCGGCGGGACGTCGAACGCGGGCGGTAAACCGGTATCGGCCGCGCGCGCCGCTCAGTCCCCTGCGTCCGTTCGTCGACGCCGCCGGCGCTCGGCGAGGAGGCGCTGAACCGCCTGCCCCGGACCGCCCTCGATTGGCCACCCGCGCTGGCGCCACCCCGGCGGCTCCGGGCTGAACTCGGCGCACGAGCCCGCACACTCCGCGGCGGTCTGCTCGCGTTCCTTCGCGTGACAGTAGGGGACGTAGCCCTCGGCGGCGCGCCGGAGGTCGAAGGCGCGACAGTCCGGGCGCATCGTCTCGACGTACGAGCGCCACCCGCGCCCGTACGCGCGCTCGGCGACGCGGCGTCGCGTCTCGCGTTTCTCCTCGGGCGGGACGTACTCGAACTCGGTCGGGTCGCCGTGGGCGGTGACGCGCACGCCCGTCGCGTCGGGGTCGAGCGAGCGGGGATGCCACGCGACCGTCGCCTCCGTCTCGCCCCCGAACGTGAGGACGCCCGCCGCCGTCGGCATCTCCGTGACGAGCGCGCGCGTCTCGTCGGCGCGCGTCGCCACCCACACCTCGTCGGCGAGGCCGAGCGCCACGTCGCGTTCGAGTTGGGCGGCGAGGTCGCGCGCCGCCGACGCGTCGAGATCGGGTTTGTTCTCGACGGCGACGATGCGACGCACCCAGTCGGGGTAGGGCGCGACGCGGCGTATCTCGATGCGGTTCGAGCGCTTTCGCTCCTCGAGGACGCCGCGCGCGCTCGCCCGATGGACGGCCTCGCGCACGTAGCGCCACCCGTAGTCGGGGTCGGGGAGCGCGTCCCGGTAGTACGTCCACTCGCCGGGGGCGTGACGCGCGAGCGAGAGGAGTTCGGGGTCGAGTTCGCGCTCGCCGAGGGCCGCGCGCGTCCGCACGCCCTCGGGGTCGGCCTCGACGATCACGGTGTCCCAGCGCCGCCGCTGGGTGCCGAGTTGGCGTGCGACGAGCACGCGGCTGTCCGGTTCGGCGGGCGTCCAGTGCCGCTCGGCCCACGCGCAGACCCGGAGTTCGAAGCCGAACTCCGCGCCCGGCATCTCAGAGGTCCTTCTCGTCGAGGAAGTCGTGGGCGTCCTCAAGGATTTCGCGCGGGCCGTCCTGCGTGATGGTGTTCAACGCCTGTTCGTAGTCACGCCATTGGAGGTCGGAGTGTTCGTTCGAGAGCTCGGCGGACGCCTCGAAGGACTTCGCGATGAAGAGGTGGACCGTCTTGTGGATGCGATTACCGTTCGCCTCGAAGACGTAGTCGTAGTCGTCGCGGAAGCCGTCAACGAGTCTGAAGTCCCCGATGCCGGCTTCTTCCTTCACCTCCCGAATGGCTGTCTGTTGGAGTTCCTCGTCCCCCTCCACACCGCCCTTCGGGAACTCCCAGTCCCCTGGGCGGCTCTTGAGGAGGAGGTATTCACGCCGGCCCCGGGTGTCCCGGAAGAGGATCGCGCCGGCGCTGGTTGCTTCAACCGTCATTAGCTTCACTAAATAGGGCGCGGATTAAGAGAATGTCGGAGACTGCCGGCGGAGGACGGGGCACGAACGCAACCACGCTATTTTTGAGGGTGGACGTCCTCGGGTATGGTTACGCAGTTCCCAGCCATGACCTTCGTAACCAGCCTCACACTCGAAAGCGGGGACCGAGCGGCCCTCGACGACATCGTCGGGGAGATCCGCGACACGGTCCGCCGCAAGGGCGCCGAACTCAAAGGACCGCACTCGGACTCCCCGAAGCAACACTTCGTCTCGCAGTACAAGCAACTCGACGGCGAGGGCGACACCTACGACGCGTGGAGCTACACGGTGTATCGACGGCGCGTCGAGATCCGCGGCGCGGACGACCTCGCTCGCGACATCATGACCTGGGACTTCCCGAACAGCGTTCACGTCACGGCCGACATCGAGCGCGTCCAGCACGTCGGCTCGCCGGCGTAACTCTCCTTCACTTCACGTCCACTCGCGCCGACGAGCGACGGCGCCGCGAACCGCCCGCACGGTCGAGAAACGAGGGGCCGAGTCAGTACGCGGACTCGCCGACCGTCCGGAGGTAGTCGATGTCGCCGACGTGTGCGTCGTCGTCGAAGTCGGTGACGCGAACCGCGATCTTCGTCCCCTCGCGAACGCCGTCCGGCGCGCCGTGAACCGTCAGGATCGTGTCGCCGACGCGTGCGCGGACGTCGTCGCCATCGACGTCGGAGACGTAGACGGCGAACTCCTCGCCGACCTCGAAGCTCGGCGTCGTCGTGCGGAACGACCAGCCGGCGCGGAACTTCCGGAGGTTCATACGCGACTCACCTCCTCGGACTCGCGGTCCGGAACGTACTCGAGGCCGAAGCCGGTGAGGGCGGCGACGAGGAACACGGCGAAGAGGAACCAGCCGTGGAAGACGAACGGCACCACCCGAACGGGGCTGACGAGCATCTGCGCACCGTACTGGTCGACGAGCGCCGGCATCGCGGAGTAGCCGGCGAGGACGCCGCCCGCCCACGGGAAGATGTAGCCGAGCGCGGACGTGTTCGCGTCGAGGATGTTCGCGCGCCGGTAGCCGTTGATGTTGAAGGACTCGCCGATGCGCGCGACGTACGGCGAAATCGCGATCTCGGCGGCGGTGTTGATGGTGATGGCGGCGTTCACGAGCGCCGTCCCGAGGACGAGCGTCGTCTCCGCGCGCCGGACGGAGGTCGCGACCGTCGAGAGCAGGAACTCCTGGATGGCGTCGAAGGCGCCGCCCTGAATCATGATTCGGGCGCCCGCGACGATGAGGAGCGTGAGGACGATGAGCGGGAAGAAGCCGGCCGCGCCGGAGTAGAGGCTGCCGCCGACGCCCGCCGCCGTGTCCGGGCCGGCGATGGAGAGGAACGGGAGCCACGTGAACGCGCCGGCGAACGGCGCGTTCTGCGGCGCGACGAACGAGATGATGCCCGAGAGCGACTGGAGGCCCAGGAGGAGGTTGCACGCGATGGCGACGAGCATCCCCCACGTGATCGCCTCGACGATGTGCCGGCCGCGGATCGCGGTGTAGATGACGACGCCCATCGAGACGAGGTGGACGAGGCCGACCGGCGTCCCCGTCGGGAGGCCGCCGCTCCCGGCGGTCGTCGGCATCGCCGCGCCCGCGACGAGATACGCGGCGAACGCGAGCGTGGCGGCGGTGATCGCGTACTTGAACCGCGACGCGACGACGCCGCCGATGTCGGCGTTCTGCGTGACGGCGCTCACGATGGTGGTGTCGCTGACCGGCGCGAGGTTGTCGCCGAACGCCGCCCCGGAGAGCACCGCGCCGAACATCAGCACGGGGTTCGCGCCGAGGAGGACGGTCGCCGGGAAGAACGTCGTGACGAACGTCACGGCGGTCCCGTAGCCGGTGCCGATGCCGGTCGCGAGGAGCGCGGCGAGCAGGAACGTGACGGCGGGGAGGATCTGCACGAGCACGCCCTGCGAGACGGGGAGGGCCTGCGCGGTCCAGATGAGGCCACGAACGAAGCCGCCGTCCTGCAGGAGCTGGGCGAACATGCCCGCCCAGAGCCACGCGACGATGGCCGTCGCGGCCACCCGCTGGGTCATCCCCTCGAAGATGGTGTTCGCGTAGTGCTTCCAGTCGCCCTTCGCGAAGAACAGTCCGACGACGAGCGCGAACAGCATCCCGACGACGAGGCCGGTGGTGTCGCCGATGCCGAACAGCCCGCTCTGTACGACCGCCCAGACGACGAACACCCCGAGCGGGATGGCGCTCGCGGCGGCCCCGCCGTGGAACTCGAGGTCGGGGCCGGCGGAGTCGGCCATCCCGAGCTCCGCCTCGACCTCCGACGATACGTCGCTGTCGTTCGACTCACTCATTACCCGTGTCGCTCCGTTCGCCGTCGCCAAATATCCACGGGACGCGCCCCGAGCGACGATACCACTCGGCGCGGCCAGCCGGGTCGGGAACCGCCGGAGAGCGAGCGGTGGCGTGACCGATGTCGTTTACCCGGGGCCGCGCCACGCTAGCGTATGGCCGACATCGACCTGCGCGCGCTCAGACGCGACCTCCATCGGCACCCGGAGCCCGCGTGGTGCGAGTTCTACACGACTGCGCGGCTCGTCGCGGCAATCGAGCGCATCGGCGTGGACGCCCTCCACGTCGGGCGCGACGCGGTCAGCGGCGACGCGCGCCTCGCCGTCCCGGACGCGGAGACCATCGGTTCGTGGCGTGAGCGCGCCCGCGAGGCCGGTGCGGACCCCGCCGTCCTCGACCGCCTCGACGGCGGTCACACGGGCGCCGTCGCGGTCGTCGAGAAGGGCGACGGGCCGACGGTCGCGCTTCGCGCGGACGTCGACGCGCTCCCGGTGACGGAGGCCACGGCCGACGACCACGTCCCAGCCCGCGAGGGCTTTCGCTCCGGGACCGAGGGCTACATGCACGCCTGCGGGCACGACGCGCACGCGGCCATCGGCATCGGCGTCCTCGAGGCCGTCGTCGAGAGCGACTTCTCGGGGACGTTCAAGCTCTGCCTCCAGCCGGCCGAGGAGGTCGTCGGCGGCGGGCGGGCGATGGCCGAGAGCGGCCACCTCGACGACGTGGACGCGCTCTACGCGCTCCACGTCGGCCTCGACCACCCGACGGGCGAGGTCGTCGCGGGCGTCGACCCCTTCCTCGCGGTCCACCACTTCGACGCGGTCTTCTCGGGCGCGTCCGCGCACGCCGGCGCGAAGCCCGAGGACGGCCGGAACGCGATGCAAGCGATGGCGAGCGCGATTCAGGCGCTCTACGGGCTCCCGCGCCACTCCGGCGGTGCGACGCGCGTGAACGTCGGCACCGCGAACGCGGGCACCGCGACGAACGTCGTCCCCGAGCGCGCCGAGATCGAGGGCGAGGTGCGCGGCGAGACGACGGCGCTGAAGGACGCCATGGTCGAGCGCGCGGAGCGCGCGCTCTCCGGGGCGGCCGCGACGCACGACTGCGAGGTGGCCGTCGAGACGGTCGGCGAGGCCCCGAGCGCGGTCTCGGACGACCGACTCGTCGACGTCGTCCACGGCGTCACCGAGCGCGATGCGGGCGTGCGGACGGCGATCCGGACGGACGCGCTCGGCGGGAGCGAGGACGCCACCTACCTGATGCGCCGCGTGCAGGAGCGCGGCGGCGAGGCGTGCTACGCCATCGTCGGCACCGACCACCCGGGCGGCCACCACACGCCGACGTTCGACGTGGACGAGGAGACCATCGACGTGGGCGTGCGCGTGCTCACCGAGAGCGTGCTGGAGACGGGCGCGGCGCTCGACGGCTAGGGCGACCGGACGGCGCGCTTCCGCCGGGAGTCGAGTGCGCCGTCACTACTCGCGGTTTCCACCGCTCGTGTGAACGTGGGCCCGCATTCTCGTTCGGTCCCACGTCCGCGTGGCTCCACCGCTGCCGCTGTCAGAGGATACGACGGGGTGGTCGCGTGCTCGTATTTGGGGGTTCGTGGCGAGAAAGAGCGGTTTCGAGAGAGCTAGCGTCCGCGACCCGAGCGGCTCGGTAGAGCCCGGTAGGGTCACG
The DNA here is from genome assembly GCF_003721175.2 of Halarchaeum sp. CBA1220. Classification (GTDB taxonomy): domain Archaea; phylum Halobacteriota; class Halobacteria; order Halobacteriales; family Halobacteriaceae; genus Halarchaeum; species Halarchaeum grantii. Next base: position 1,212,907 of record NZ_CP054707.1, on the reverse strand, counting down.
GTTCACCGTGCGAGCAGAGCGAGCACGGGCCAAGGAACGACCGTAGGGAGTGACGCAGGCTTTTGGTCGAGCTTTTGCCCGCGTCAGCTTTGCTGACGCGCAGCAAAAGGTCGTTTAGTACTTCGGGTCGGCGCCGGTGACCTCGTAGACGTCCTCCATGATGTCGTCGCGCTGGGCCTGCCAGCGCTCGAGGCCGTCGGGGGAACTCGGGTAGTCCTCGTAGTGGGCGAGGAGGCGGTCGGCGACCTGCTTCGTCTGGTACATCTGGTAGATCTGGCCCCAGTGGCCGAAGCTCTTGACGGCGACCTTGGCGGCGAGCGCGGGCCCGAAGCTCGCGCTGCCGGCGTAGAGCGCCTCGCTGAGCTGTTCGCCGGGGAGGTTCGCGAGGAGGCTCATGAGGTCGTCGACGTCGACGCCCGTGGAGAGGATGTTGTAGACGTCGAGGGCGGCGTAGCGCGCGCCGAAGTGGTCCATGACGCGCTCGTTGTACTCCCAGAGGGCGTCCTCCGAGAGGTCGCCGTCCTCGATGCCCTCCATGGCGGCTTCGGCGGCGTACTTGCCGGCGTAGGCGGCGCCCGCGATGCCCCCACCGGTCGTGGGGTTGACGTGGCCGGCGGCGTCCCCGACGGCGACGTAGCCGGGGTGGACGGCGGAGTCGTAGGGGCGTCGCGTGGGGAGGGCGGCGCCGAGTTTGTCCTTCACTTCGGCGCCCGCGAACTCCTCGCGGTCGCGGAGGTCCTCCTTGAGGTCCTCGATCATGTGCATCGGCTCCTCGTTCATCTGGAAGCCGAGGCCGGCGTTGATCTCGGTGCCGGTGCGCGGGAAGTACCAGAGATACCCCGCGGCCCGCTTGGTGGGCTTGAAGACGAGGGCGTCCTGCCACTCGACTTCCTCGGGGACCTCGACGATCTCGCGGTAGGCCGAGCAGAACTGCGAGTAGTCGACGTTCGTGTCGAAGGTCGACTCGCTGAAGTCCGTCTTGTCCTGGAGGAGCGAGAGCGAGCCGGCGGCGTCGACGACGATGTCGGCCTCGTACGCCACGTCCTCGCCCTTGCGTTCGGCGGTGACGCCGGTGACCCGGCCGGAGCGGTCCTGTTCGACGTCCTGGACGACGGTGTCGTAGTGGAACTCGGCGCCCTGCTCCTTCGCGCCCTCGATGATGAGGCGGCCGTACTTCCAGCGGTCGATGACGGCGAGCTCGCCGGGAATCGGGATTTCGAGGACGGTGTCCTCCTGGGGAATCTCGAAGCGCCCGTGGTCGACGTCGGTGTTGGTGAAGGCGGGTTCGAGCTTGGACTTCGGGATGGCGGCGGGGAAGTTCGCGGCGCCCTTGAGGGCGTCGCCGCAGGCGATGTGGCCCGCCTCCTCCTCGTCCTTTCGTTCGACGACGACGACGTCGTAGCCGGCCGCCGCGGCGGTGGCGGCGGCGTAACAGCCGGAGGTGCCGGCGCCGACGACGACGAAGTCGAACTCGTGGGTACTCATATCGCGGTGAATGTGACGGGCCGTGAAAACTCTTTACGGAAAATCCGTCGCTTCGTCGGGGACACGGGGCGATAAAGAGTTTTATCGCCGCTCCACAAAACGGCGTCTCATGACCGAACACACCGTCGAGTTCGTCGGCCGCGAGGAGACCATCCAGGTCTCCGAGACGGAGACCATCCTGACGGCCTGTCTGCGCGAGGGCATCGCGCAGGAGTACTCCTGTCGCGTCGGGATGTGTCTGGCGTGCTCGGCCGAGATCGTCGAGGGCGACGTGGCGCAGCCGGCGGCGCGCGGGCTCAGCGAGGAGGAGGCCGAGGAGTACTGTCTGACGTGCATGGCGCGACCGCTCTCCGACCTGACGCTCGACCGCGGGAAGTACCCGCCGAGCATCGAGACGGAGACGGTGGACGCTACCGGCCCCGTGACGGCGGACGACGACTGAGTCGCTTCGGCGCCGCCCTCAGAGGTCGGGCGCGGGCGCGGCCTTCTGGAGGGCGGTCTCGGCGACGTTCCCGCCGTAGTCGGCACACCGGGAGAGCGAGTCGACGACGAGGCCGAGATGCTGGGCCTCGTGGGGTTCGAGGTCGCGGAGGATGTCGTCGAGCGCGCGGGCGTGCTCGTCGATGTCGAGGACGGACTCGCGCGCCTGGTTCGCGAGGTCGGTGGCGTCCTCGCGGTCGTCGGTGAACAGCGCCTCCATCGCGGTGTCGACGATGTCGGCGGCGTCCGCGTGGAGGTCGGCGAGTGCCTCGGCGGCCTCCGCGGGGACTTCCTCGTCGAGTTCGAGCGCGACGTTCGCGATCTTCGCGGCGTGGTCGCCGATGCGTTCGAGCTGGCGCGCGCTCGAGTGGTAGTCGAAGCAGGTCTCGCGCGAGACGCCGATCTCCTGGGCGGTACGGGGGGAGCGCAGGGCGCCCCGGAAGATGCGCGAGACGACGAACCAGAGGCGGTCGACGTCGTCGTCGCGCTCGATGACGTCCTCGGCCATGTCGTGGTCGTTCTCGCAGAGCGCGGTGACGGCGTCGTCGAGCATCGAGAGGGCGATGAGGCGCATCCGACGGACGGCGTTGTGGATGGAGAGCTCGCTGGAGTCGAGCAGGTCCTGAACGACGATGCGGTCGCCGGTCTCCTCCAGGACTTCGAGGCCGACGAGGCCCTGCGTGGCGTTGCGGACGACCCGTCGCTGTGCGGACGTGATGCGGTCGGCCTCGAGGACAAGGACGTCGAAGCCGCTGACGTACATCGTCATCACGGTACGCGTGAGCGCGTCACCCTCCATGCCGGAGATGTCGAACGTGCCGCGCTCGGCCTCGTCGTCGGAGACCGGCGAGAGCAACAGCGACCCGCTGTCCGGGTGGAAGGCGATTTCGTCGCCGGCTTCGACGTCGTGTTCGCGCGCCCAGTCCTTCGGAATGGAGACGGTGAACGTCGAGCCACCGGTGACCTGCACCTTGCGGCGTTCCATATGCCACCTATGAACAGGTACCATATATTAATCTTCGTATCTATATATTCCCTATTGGTGGGCCACACACCCTCTACGGGCCACATATGTCGATATATACGTTCCAGAACAGAGAACTATGTAGTAGTCTATATCTATATGGTCGCATCTACGGTGGTACGTTCTACAGTATATACATCATAGAAGCGTACATACGTCTCTCAGCGACTTCGATCACGTGATGGCACGGACGAGCGGTTCCAACACGGTCTCGCGCAGGAAGGTCCTCTCCGGCGTCGGCATCGCCGGCCTCGGCGCGCTCGCCGGCTGTACCGGCGGGCAGCCCGGGAGCGAACCGGACGGCGAGACGAGCACCGATTCGGGTGGGTCGAGCACGTCGAGCCTCCGCGCGGGCGGGTCCTCGACGGTCTACCCGGTCGCGAACACGGCCGCGTCCTACTGGACGGCCAACGCACCCGCCTCCGACACGGAGTACTGGGGGCCCGAGCAGTACGGCATCGACACCGACCAGAGCCTCGCCGACTACTGGGCGGGCCGCTACGGCTTCGAGTCCGGCGACTCCGGCGTCCCCTTCTCGGTCGCGGTCGGACTGAGCCACTCGGGGACGGGCATCGAGAAACTCCGGAAGGGCCAACTCGACCTCGGTAACTCGAGCGCCCCCGTCTCCGCCGAACTCCCCGACGCCACCGAGGAGGAACTCGCGGAGTTCACCGACCACGTCGTCGGCGTCGACGCCCAGCCCATCGTCGTCTCGCAGGAAATCTACGACGCCGGCGTCACCGAGATCACCATCGAGGAGCTGCGCGCGATCTATCGCGGCGAAATCACGAACTGGTCCGAACTCGGCGGCCCCGACTCGGCGATTCAGGCGGTCGGACGCGCCGAGGGGTCGGGCACCGACACCGCGTTCCGAGTGAACGTCCTCGGCGGTGCGAACGCGTCGATGGACGGCGTGGACCTCCGGAAGGGCGAGAACCAGCAGGTCAAGACCGTCGTCGCGAACTCCAACAACGCCATCGCGTACATGGCGCTCGCGTTCGTCGAGGCGGACGGCGGTGTGCCGCCCATCGGCCTCGAGATCGACGGGACGACCTACGAGTACGGGCGGAACCTCGCGGACGAGGACTACCCGCTCGCGCGGGACCTCCACATGTACTCCTACGGCGGCACGTCCGAGAAGGAGGCCGCCTTCCTCGACATGATCATCAGCGACTTCGGACAGAAGAACTTCGTCGAGACCAACAACTACGTCCCGCTGACGGACGAGCGGCAGGAAGCGGAGCGCGAGAAGCTCCCGGACCCGAACTGAGCGGCGGCCGGCACGCGCCGTCTCTACCGACCTATATAGACGTACATACTGATAATAGTAGGGTATTTATTCATATGTGGCCACGTTCGTGATGATGACCGACGAGCCGGTTTCTCGGCGTACGGTCCTCGCGGGTGGGGTAGGACTCGCGGCATCGTTCGCTGGTTGTATCAGTACGAGTAAGACACCGCCGGGGAGCGGTGGGTCAGGCACCGACTCGACGTCGTCGGACGGCGGCGACGGGGACGACGGCCCCGGAATCCTGAAGTCGGGTGGGTCCTCGACCGTCTACCCGATCGCGAACAACGCGCAGGCGTACTGGAACGCCAACCGCCCCGCCTCCGACACGGAGTACTGGGGGCCCGAGCAGTACGGCATCGACACCGACCAGAACCTCGCCGACTACTGGGGCGGCCTCTACGGCTTCGACAACGGGAACGGCGGCGACGCCCCCTTCCCCGCGACCGTCACCCTCAGTCACTCGGGGACGGGCATCGAGAAACTCCGGAAGGGCCAACTCGACCTCGGTAACTCGAGCGCCCCCGTCTCCGCCGAACTCCCCGACGCCACCGAGGAGGAACTCGCGGAGTTCACCGACCACGTCGTCGGCGTCGACGCCCAGCCCATCGTCGTCTCGCAGGAAATCTACGACGCCGGCGTCACCAAGGTCACCGCCGAGACGCTGAAAGCAATCTACACGGGCGAGATCACGAACTGGAGCGAGGTGCCCGGCTACGAGGGGCCCGAGAAGTCCATCCAGGTCATCGGGCGCGCGGAAGGATCGGGCACCGACACCGCGTTCCGACTGAACCTCTTCGGCGACCCCGACGCCGAGATCTCCGGTGTCGACCTCCGGAAGGGCGAGAACCAGCAGGTCAAGACCGTCGTCTCCAGCTCGAACAACGCCATCGCGTACATGGCGCTCGCGTTCGTCGACGACTCCGTCCCCGCCATCACGCTCGTCTTCGACGGGAAGGAGTTCATCCCCGGTGAGAACCTCGCGGACAAGGACTACCCGCTCTCCCGGGACCTCCACATGTACTCCTACGACGGCACCTCCGAGCAGGAGGCCGCCTTCCTCCGCATGATCATCAGCGACTACGGACAGGAGAACTTCGTGAAGCCGACGGGCTACGCCGCACTCACGGACGAACGACAGCAGAACCAGCTCTCGAAGCTCCCGGACACCAAATGAGCGCGATCGACGACACACGCCCCGGGCGGTTCGAGCGCCTCGACGAGGGGACGCGCCGCATCGGCGCCGGGAGCGCCCTCTCCATCGTCGCGACCGTCGCGGCGTTCCTCGTCCTCCCCGCCGCGACCATCTTCCCGCTCCTCGGGTTCCTCGCGGTCGTCGGCTACGGCTGGTGGCGCTATCAGGAGGCCACCGCGAAGGTCGTGATGTCGCTGATGACCGCCTCCACGGTGATCATCCTCAGCCTCATCACCGTCTACCTGCTCTGGCAGTCTGTCCCCGTCCTCGAGCAGATGGGGCTCAGTCTCTTCACGCACGTCGGCGACACCATGTGGTCGCCGAACACCGGCGTCTTCTCGCTCGTCCCGATGATGTGGGGCACCCTCCTCACGACCATCATCGCGATGTGCGTCGCCGGCCCGCTCGGCATCGCGGGCGCGCTCTTCACGAGCGAGATGGCGCCCCGGTGGGCGCGCGAGATCATCAAGCCCGCAATCGAGGTGCTCGCCGGCATCCCCTCCATCGTCTACGGCTTCCTCGGCTTCGTCATCGTCAACGACTACATGATGCGCGAACTCTCCCTCCCGATCTACGGCAGCCTCTTCGGCGCGGGCGTCGTCATCGGCCTGATGGCGCTCCCGACCATCGTCTCCGTCGCCGAGGACGCGCTCGACGCCGTCCCCGACGAGATGAAGGACGGCTCCGTCGCGCTCGGCGCGACCGGCTGGCAGACCATCACGGACGTCACGATTCCCTCCGCGTTCTCCGGCATCTCCGCCGCCGTCATCCTCGGCGTCGGGCGCGCGCTCGGCGAGACCATGGCCGTCACGGTCATGCTCGCGCACACGCAGACGCTCCCCGAGCCGCTCTACGACGTCTTCGGAGCGGGGGGACAGGAGACGCTCACCAGCCTCATCGCCAGTCAGTACGGCATCGCTTCGGGCGACCACATGAGCGCGCTCTTCGCCGCCGGCGTCGTGCTCTTCATCACCGTCCTCACGCTCAGCATCGGCTCACAGGTGGTCGAGGCGCGCATGCGCGAGAAGCTCGGAGGTGAAGCATGAGCACGCAGAACGAACTCGTCAAGGAGGGGAACTCCACGCTCGACGTCGCGGCGCTCGTGCTCTCCGGCGGCGCGCTCGTCGGTGCTCTGCTCGGCGCGCTCGCGCTCTTCGAGGTCTTCGCCGTCACCGACACCGTCGCCGGGCTGTCCGTCGCGCGCTGGTTCGGCGTGCTGCTCGCCGCGCTCGGCCTCGGCACGCTCGGCGTCGGCGCCGCCTCGCGGAGCGGCCTCGTGCGCTCCGAACCCGACCGGACCGCCGGCCCGGTCGCCGGCACCGTCTTCGGCCTCGTCGGCTTCGTCGCCGGCGGCCTCGTCGCCTCGCAGACGCTCGGCCTCGGCACGCTCTGGCCGGTCGCCGCCGTGCTCGTCGCCGCCGCCACCGTCGTCGCGACCGTCTACCCGCGCGGCGACGTCGGCGCGACGCTCCCGAGCGGCCTGCTCGCGCTCCTCGCGGGCACGGTCGTCGCCGGCGGCGTCGTCGTCCCCGGCTGGTCGTGGACGCCGATAGAGGGCTCGTTCACGCTGAACGCCGACATCGCGATTCCGCTGCTCGCCATCGCCGTCGGCTTCCTCATCGCGTGGATGGCCTCGCGCGCCTACGGCGGCTTCGGCACGCACGGCAAGCAGTCCGGCGCCTACCTGCTCGTCTCCGCGAGCGCCGCCGGCATGCTCCTCCTGCTCGTCCTCCTCGTCTCCTACATCGTCGTTCGCGGCTGGGCGCCGATGACCGAGGGCGTCAAGTGGGGGCTCTTCTGGGCGAACTGGACGTACTTCTACGTCCCGCCGATCGACCGCTACGTCATCATCGACGGACCCGTCCTCTGGTTCCATTGGCCGTTCGTGATGAACGGCTACGCGCTGTTGAACGACGTCAACGGCATCATGCCGGCGGTCGTCGGCACCGTCTGGCTCGTCCTCGGCGCCGTCCTCTTCGCGGTGCCGCTGGGCGTCGGCGCCGCCGTCTTCCTCACCGAGTACGCCGGCCAGTCCCGCTTCACCGCGCTCGTCGAGGTCTCCACGAACGGCCTCTGGAGCACGCCGAGCATCGTCTACGGCCTCTTCGGCTGGGCGTTCCTCGTCCCGCGACTCGGGAACAACCAGTCCATCCTCGCCGGCCAGCTCGTCCTCGGGTTCATGCTCCTCCCGCTCGTCATCATCACGAGCCGCGAGGCGCTGATGAGCGTCCCCGACGCCTACCGGGACGCGAGCGCCGCGCTCGGCGTCGGCCAGTGGGAGACCATCAAGAGCGTCGTCCTCCCCGCCGCGATGCCCGGCGTCACCACCGGCGTCATCCTCGGCGTCGGACGCATCGCCGGCGAGACCGCGCCCATCCTGCTCGTCGCCGCCGGCGCGCCCTTCCCGAGCGACGCCCCGAACGTCCTCTCCTCCTTCCAGCTCTCGACGGCGCCGCCGTTCGTCACGAACGACGCGCTCCTGCAGGCGACGAGCGCGCTCCCCTACCAGCTCTACGCCGTCATCACCGCCGGCGTCAACGAGAACGCCGGCCTCGCGTGGGGGACCGCACTCGTCCTCCTGCTCGTCGTCCTCTCGTTCTACGCGATCGGCATCGCCTCGCGAATCTACTTCCGCAAGCGCCTGGAGGCCTAACCCATGAGCGAACACATCGTCAACGACACCGACACCACGGAGGAACAGCCCGCGAGCACCACCACGGCCGGCGAGAGCGTCGAGGAAGTGGACCCGGAGTGGACGGAGTACGACTTCGAGGGTGAGGCGAAGTTCACCGTCGAGGACCTGAACGTCTGGTACGGTGACGACCACGCGCTCACCGACATCTCCATGGACATCCCCGAAAACTCCGTGACCGCGCTCATCGGCCCCTCCGGCTGTGGGAAGTCCACCTTCCTCCGCTGTCTCAACCGCATGAACGACCGCATCAAGGCCGCTCGCGTCGAGGGGTCCGTCCGACTCGACGGCGACGAGATCTACCAGGACGGCGTCGACCTCGTCGAACTCCGCAAGCGCGTCGGGCAGGTGTTCCAGTCGCCGAACCCGTTCCCGAAGTCCATCCGCGACAACATCGCCTACGGCCCGCGCAAGCACGGCGACATCCAGACCGGTCTGCTCTCGCGCCTCCTCGGCGGCGACGACGAGGAGAAGGAGGACGAACTCGTGGAGCGATGCCTGCGCGGGGCGGCGCTCTGGGAGGAGGTGAGCGACCGCTTGGACGACAACGCGCTCGGGCTCTCTGGCGGACAACAACAGCGCCTCTGCATCGCACGCGCGCTCGCCGTCGACCCCGACGTCATCCTCATGGACGAACCCGCCAGCGCCCTCGACCCCATCGCCACCTCCAAAATCGAGGACCTCGTCGAAGACCTCGCCGAGGATTACACCGTCGTCATCGTCACCCACAACATGCAGCAGGCCGCCCGCATCAGCGACCAGACCGCCGTCTTCCTCACCGGCGGCGAACTCGTCGAGTACGGCGACACCGACCAAATCTTCGAAAACCCGCGCAGCCAGCGCGTCGAAGACTACATCACCGGCAAGTTCGGGTAAGCCCCGAACGTTTTACCCGTCGCGCCGAACGACTACACGACCCTCAGAGACCACCCATGCCACGCGAAAGCTACCAAGCGCAACTCGAGACGATGCAGGAGGACGTCCTCTACATGAGCGAGGTCGTCGTCGACCGCCTCCGGACCGCGCTCGCCGCGATGGAGAGCAAGGACGAGCAGGCCGCCCGCGACCTCATCGCGGGCGACGACGAGGTCAACGACCTCTACCTCGAACTCGAGCAGGAGTGCATCGACCTCCTCGCCCTCCAACAGCCCGTCGCCGGCGACCTCCGCCTCATCGCCTCCTCGTTCAAGATCATCACGGACCTCGAGCGCGTCGGCGACCTCGCCGTCAACCTCGGCGAGTACACCCTCGACTCCCAGCAGGACATGTTCCCCGAGGTCGACATCAACACCATCGGCGACCACACCGTCGAGATGCTGCAGGACGCCATGGCCGCCTACGAGGCGCGCGACCCCGAGGCCTGCTACGCCATCGCCGAGCGCGACGACGAACTCGACGCGCTCTGCGAGCAGGCCTCCCAGACCGTCGTCCGCGAGCTCATCGAGACCGAGCTCGACCCCGAGGACTCCGACGAGCACGTCGAAGAGCTCATGCAGGACGTCTCCCGCATGCTCCTCACAGTGCGCGACCTCGAGCGCGTCGGCGACCACGCCGTGAACATCGCCGCGCGCACCCTCTACATGGTCGAGAACGACGAAGAACTCATCTACTAAACGACCGTTTACGCTGCGCTCGCCTCCGGCGCGCTCGGTAAAAGCTCGACCAAACGCCATCGTTCCTCCCTACGGTCGTCTCTCGTCCCGAGCGCGTCGCGCTCGGTGAACGAGCCTTCACGTGCGATGACGCGACCACCGCGACGCGTGACCTGACTCACTGCCACGGGACGCGGCCGGCCGACGCGCGAGTGACGTCGTGTGCGGCCGACGACCGGAGCGCACCGAGCGTGCGCCACCACCGGCGACACCGCGACGACGAGCGGTGTCACCGCGAGCAACGCGCGTCCCGTGCCCAGTGCTCGTCGCCAGTCAATCGACGACAGCCGTCCGTCCACCGTCGAAAAATGATGGTCAGCGTGTCGGTACGCGTTCGACGAGTCGTTTCACGTCTCGTCGAATTGGGCGGGACTACGTCCCGCGTACTCGATGAGGCTATGCCTCGTCGAACTGGGCGACGCGAAGCGTCGCTTGCTCGACGACGCTTACGCCTCGTCGAAGAGGGTCTCGCCGTCGACCATGTGCTCCTCGACGGCGTCGAGGTCGAGGGTGAGGCCGAGACCCGGCTTCTCGGGGACCTTGATGGAGCCGTCGTCGATGACGTCCTCCTCGACGAGGTCGCTCCACCAGCCGAGTTCGTAGGAGTGGTACTCGACGGCGAGCGCGTTCGGGATGGCGGCGCCGACGTGCGCGGAGGCCATCGTGCCGATGGGCGAGGAGACGTTGTGCATCGCGACCGGGATGTAGTACTGGTTCGCGACGTCCGCGATCTTCTGGGTCTCGCGCATCCCGCCGACCTTCGGGAGGTCGGGCGCGACGATGTCGACCGCCTGGTTCTCGATGAGGCGGCGCTCCTCGGTCACGCGATAGCGGTTCTCACCGACCGTGATCGGCGTGAGCGTGGACTTCGTGACCTCCTCCTGCACGTCGAGGTTCTCCGGCGGAACCGGGTCCTCGAGCCACCAGACGTCGTACTCCTCGATCTCGGCGGCGAGGCGCTTCGCGCTGTTCGGGCTGAACGTCCAGTGGCAGTCGAAGGCGACGTCCGCCTTGTCCTTCACGCGCTCGGTGACCTTCTCGACGATCTCGGCCTTGTGGCGGATCTCGCCCGGGCGGAGGTGGCGGTTCGCGCGGTCCTTCTCGTGGCCGGAGGGGACGTCGAGGTCGAACTTGAGGGCGTCGTAGCCGAGTTCGTCGACGACGCGCTCTGCCTCGTCGGCACAGGCCTCGGGGTCGGCTTCGTCCTCGGTGTGACAGTCGCAGTAGACCCGAACTTCGTCGCGGTACTTCCCGCCGAGGAGCTGGTAGGCGGGGAGTTCGGTGATCTTGCCGGCGAGGTCGTGGAGCGCGACCTCGATGCCGGCGATTGCGGTGACGGTGACGCCCTCGACGGAGCCCTCGCCGCTCATCTTCTGGATGAGGTGCTCGTAGAGCCGGTCGATGTCGAGCGGGTTCTCGCCGATGATGAACGGCGCCATCCGGTCGACGAGTTCGGGGACGCCGGCGCCCCAGTAGGCTTCGCCGGTGCCGACGACGCCGGCGTCGGTGTAGATGCGGACGAGCGTCCACGGGAAGTTCCCGTCGACCATCGTCGTCTGCACGTCCGTGATTTCGACGTCGCGACCGCCGCCGCGCTTCGCGTCGACGCCCATCGTTTCAGCGGAGAGTTCGCGCATCGTGTACTCCGCGTTCGGGTCGTGGAGCTGTCGGTAGTCCTTCGCCATGCGGGAGTGATTCACTCGACCCGGGGTAAATCTTTGGAGATTGTTCCGTTAGGATTCGTCAGCGAGTCGGTTGAGCGCGTAGACCGTGCGCAGGACGTCGCCGGCCGCGCCGCGGTCGTAGACGAGGCCGTCCGTGGACGCGGCGTGCTCGCGGACGCGCTCGCTCGCGTGGTCGGGCGCGGCGGCGATGCCGGCGTCGTTGCCCTCGGCCCACTCCATCACGCGCAGGTCGCTCTTCGAGTCGCCCATGACGAGCGCGAACGGGTCGGCGACGCCGAGGACGTCGAGGGCGGCCGTCACGCCCGCGACCTTGTCGAGTTCGTTCGCGGTGACTTCGGCGGCGTCGCCCTCGTAGTAGGCGAGTTGGACGCGGTCGAGGACGGCCTCGGCGGCGGCGTCGACGTCGTGGTCGGACGGGGGACGCGCGTCGCGCGCGTCGAGGACGGCGGCGATCTCGGGGTCGCGCGCCCCGAAGTACGCGCGGACGTCGTCGGTGCTCGCGGCGGGAATCGCGTCCGCGAGCAGTTCGGTGAGGTAGACGGTGGCGTGGTCGATGACGGCGACGGCGTCCTCGCTCCCCGTCTCGTAGTTCGGCTTCAGGGTGACGTTGAACTCGTTGCCCTGCAGGTGACAGCCGCGCCGGACGTCCTCGGGGGCGTCCGGGAGGACGCGCCCGCGAACGTAGTCGAAGACGTCGCGGACGTCGTCGTCGAGGTCCTCGTAGAGGAGGCGCTTCGTGTCGGGGCCGTGACCGGGCGTGAAGACGCCGGTGCCGGCCTCGTAGACGACGGAGACGTCGCCGGAGTGGACGAGTTCGTTCCCGAGGCCCTGAATGAGGAACCCCTTCACGTTCTCGAGTGTCTGGCCGGTGCAGACGACGATGGGGACGTCGTTCTCGTGGAAGGCAGTGAGGAGGTGGAGCGTCTCGCGCGGGATTTCGTTGTCCGTCCCGCCGGCCGAGCGCAGCGTCTCGTCGACGTCGAGGACGAGGACGTTCACGGACCGGTCGTGCTTGCTGTAGAGGTCGAGCGCGGTGAACGCCTGCTCGCGGGTCGCGTGCGCGGCGAGCGCCGCGTACGTCTCGCCGTAGGCGTCCGCGACGCGGTCGGTCCGCTCGGCGAGTTCGTCGCTCGCTTCCTCCCAGTACTCGAGGGCGACCCGGGAGTCGACGGGCGGAAAGAGGTCGACGAAGTCCTGATAGGCGCGGAGCGTGTCCACATCGAACGCCTCGTACAGCGCGTACAGCGTGTCGTACCGCTCCATACGCGGTGTCGTCGCCGTCGACACATAAAGCATCCCGGTCGGGACGCGGCGCGGTCCGCGCGGTCGAATCCGGAACTCGGACGTGAAACAACGATTTGCGTCCGGCCCGGTGTCACCAGCGAAACGCCCTTAAAAACGGGACTCGAACTCGCACGACATGAAGAACGTCGACGACCTCATCGAGAGCGCGGGCGACCTCGCCGCGCGCGGCCTCTCGCGCGGGGAGATCGCGGACGAACTGAACGTCTCGCGCGAGACGGCGAGCTGGCTCGTCGAGCGCGCCGGCCGAAGCGCGAGCGCCGTCGGCGCGGAGTCCGACGACGGCGGTGCGGGCGGCCCGCAGGACGTCCACGTCGACTGGAGCGCCATCGGGGAGGCGGGCGCGCGCCTCGCCTCCATCGGCGACGCGCTCGCGGACCTCCTGCGCGAGCACAGCCACGACGTCGACCTCGTCGTCGGCGTCGAGAAGGCGGGCGTCCCGCTCGCGACCGCCGTCTCGCGCGAGCTCGGTGTCGACCTCGGAACGTACACGCCCCGCAAGCACCAGTGGGAGGAGGGCGACATCGAGGACCTCGGCGGGAGTTTCAGCCGGAACTTCGCGCAGGTCGAGGGACGCGACTGCTTCATCGTCGACGACACCATCACCTCCGGCACCACCATCAGCGAGGCCGTCGAGGCCATCGAGGAGAGCGGCGGGAACGCCATCGCGGCCGCCGTCCTCGTGGACAAGCAGGGGGTCGGCGACGTCAACGGCGTCCCCGTGGACGCGCTCATGCAGGTCATCCGCGTCGGGAACGACGACTGACGGTCGGGCTGCGGCGTCTTCCCGCTCGCGGCCGCCCGCTGGCCGTTTGCGGTGCGCACGACCACCAGCACAACGCATTTCCACCTCGAGCGCCAACTCCGGGGTATGACCTTCGACCCGATGGGCGAGGCGCTGGACGACGAGGAGGTACCCGAGGTCGTCGACGACGCGATCTCGAACAACGAAGTCGTCCTCTTCATGAAGGGGACGCCGCAGATGCCCCAGTGTGGCTACTCGAAGCGCGCGGTCGGCCTCATCAGCCAGTACCGCGACGACGTCGAGACGGTCGACACCCTCCAGAACCTCGGCGCGTTCCGCGAGGCGCTCGACGAGCACTCGGGCTGGGAGACCATCCCGCAGACGTTCGTCGAGGGCGAGTTCGTCGGCGGGAGCGACGTCCTCGCGCAACTCGACGAGGAGGGCGACCTCGCGGCGACGCTGAACGCCGCGGACGCCGATGCGGACGTCGAGGCCGCCACGGACGGCGGCTCCGACGACGACGAACTCGACGCGCCGTTCTGAGGCGCTCTCCTCGCGTCGTTCTCCAGTTCTTTCAGGTCCTGCGAGCGACGCCTATCGCGCGTTCCAGTGCGCGAAGTCGGCGTCGACGCGCCGGTCGACGCGCTCGATGGCGTCGATGCGCCGGACGTCCTCGGCGTCGAGCTCGAGGCCGAGGCTCCGGAAGTTGTCCCGAATGTGGGCCTCGGAGGTGGCTTTCGGGATGGCGGTGACGCCCTTCTCGCGGAGCCACGCCAGGCTCACCTGCGCTTCGCTGACGCCGTGTTTCTCCGCGATGTCGCCGAGCACGGGGTCGTCGAAGACGGCGCCGCGCGCGAGCGGCGAGTAGGCGACGGTCTCGACGTCCATCTCGTCCGCGACGGCGCGGAGTTCGCGCTGCTGGAGGAACGGGTGCATCTCCACCTGGTTCGCGAAGATCGGCTCGTCGAGGACGTCGCGGGCGCGTTCGAGGTGGCGGCGGCCGAAGTTCGAGACGCCGATGCGCTCGATTCGGCCCTCGTCCTTCAGCTCCGCGAACGCCGGCAGCGTCTCCTCGGGGTCGTACGTCCGGGCGGGCCAGTGGACGTAGAGGAGGTCGACGTAGTCGACGCCGAGTTTCTCGAGGCTCTCCTCGGTGGACGCGATGACGTCGTCGTGCGCGAGGTTGTCGATGAAGACCTTGGTCGCGAGGAAGACGTCGTCTCGGTCGACGTCCGCGTCGGCGATGCCGTCGCCGACGGCGGCCTCGTTGTCGTAAGCCTGTGCGGTGTCGACGTGGCGATAGCCCATCTCGAGCGCGTTCGCGACGGCGGTCGCGCAGGCGTCGGGGTCGGCGTTCTGCCACGTTCCGAGGCCGAAGCGCGGCATGCCGTCGACACGCGGGACGTCGTCGCTGGTGAACTCCGTCATGGTGGAGACGTGGCGCGGGAGGCGAAAAGGCGTTCGGGCGTCGGCGAGTCACACCGACCACTCGGATCGTGTCCCACAGTAGCGATGGGCACGGGCGGAGAGCGCGCCGGCTTTGTGCCCCCGCGACGAAGGGGCGGGCATGGAGACGGTCTACGAGCTGCTCGCGGACCTCCCGGACGAGGCGGCCCTGCGGGAGCCACCGGCGTCGCTCTCGTCGCGGGACGTCCGGGCGACGGCGTACAAGGTCGGGAACTACCTGCGCTCGCGCGGCGTCCACGAGGGCTCGCGCGTCGGCGTCGCGGACGACGCGGACCCGAAGGTCGTCCTCGCGTTCCTCGGGTCGGCGCTCCTCGCGGCGCCCGTGACGTTCGCCCCGCCCGGGCGCTTCGACGGCCGCGCCGTCGTCGCGCCCACGGAGTCGCTGGACGGCTTCGACCTCGGACCGGGCGGCCAGCGCGTCGGCTACGGCGCGAAGCCAGCCGACCCCGCCGACGGCCACTTCGAGGGCGGCGTCTGGAGCGAGAACCCGGCGTTCCCGCCGGTGCGGTACGGCGGCGACGTGCCGGCGCTCGCCAATGTGGACGCGGGCGACGACGGGGACGGCCCGAGTCAGCGCGCGCTCCTCGACGCCGCCGCCGATGTGGCCGCCGGCCTCGACGCCGACGACGCGCTCGCGGTGCGGGCGTCGTTCACGCGGCCGGGGACGGTCGTCGGCGTCCTCGGCGCGCTCCGCGCGGGCGCGACGGTACTCCTGCCGGACGCCGAGGCGACCGGGACGGTGGCGCTCGCGGACGACGAGGGCGACGCGCCGGAGTCGACGGTGTACCGCCCCGAGGAGCTGTTCTAGGCCTCGGCGTCCGCGATACCCTCGAGGAGGGCGTCGACGTCGCCGGGCGTGTTGAAGACGTGGAAGGAGGCCCGAACGGCGCCCGTTGGGAGCGCTCGCACGACGACGTCGCGTTCTTTCAGGTTCGAAACGAGCGCCTCGGGGTCGTCGCTCTCGAAGGCGACGAGGCCGGACTCGGGCGATTCGGGGCCGAGGACGCGCTCGGCGCCGATGCCGTCGACGAAGCGCTCGGTGAGCGCGTCGATGCGCTCCTGGATGGTTCCGAGGCCGAGGTCGTCGTGGACGTCGAGCGCCTCACGGAGGCCGGCGTAGGGCGCGGGCGAGACGGTGCCGACTTCGAGGCGGCGCGCGCCCGCGTGAAATTCGTAACCGTCGGCGTCGGGTTCGCGGACGCTCCGATAGCCCACGTGGGCGGGTTCGAGGCGCTCGGCGGCCTCGGGGGCGACGTAGAGGAAGCCCGCTCCCCACGGCCCGAGGAGCCACTTGTGGCCGGCGGCGGCGACGTAGTCCGCGCCCCACGCCTCGACCGGCATCGGGGCCTGTCCGGGGACCTGAACGGCGTCGACGAGTACCTCCGCGCCCGCGTCGTGGGCCTCGGCGACGAGGTCCGCGACGGGGAGGCGGGTGCCGTGCGTCCACGTGAGCGCGGAGACGCAGACTAGGCGGGCGTCGCGGACGGCCTCGCGGTAGGCGTCGCGGTCGAGTCGCCCGCTCTCGGTGGGGACGACGCGCGTCCGGACGCCCTCGGTGTCGCGGAGGCGTCGCCACGGGAGGATGCCGGCGGAGTGCTCGACGTCGGTGCGGACGACGACGTCGCCGGGTTCCCAGTCGATAGCGGAGGCGATGCGGTTCACGCCGTCGGTGGTCGACTGCGTGAGCGCGACGTTCGCGGGGTCAGTGTGCAGAAAGTCGCCGAGGCGCTCGCGGACGCCGTCGTAGAGCGCGTGCGCGGACCGATAGGGGTCGTCGCTCGCGTGCGCCTCGTACTCGTGGTGTTCGAGCGCGGTCTCGGTGGCGTCGACGACGCGGCGCGGTGACGGGCCGCTCGCGCCCGTGTTCAAGTAGACGGCGTCGTCGAGCGCGGGGACGTCGGCGCGGAGCGTCTCCGGGTCCATACGGGAGGCGTGGGTCCGCACGCCAATACCGTTGGGGGGTCAGTCGGCGGCGGCGCGAGCGCCGATCCGCTCGCGGATGGGCGCGGCGACGGCGTCGGGCGCGGTCTCGAACCAGCGCGCTTCGGCGATCTCCGGGGCGGGGTCGAGGTCCGCGCCGAACGGCTCGCCCTCGAAGTGGACCCAGAGGCCCTCGGTGCCGTCGCCCGCCTCCACGAGCGAGAAGGACTGGCGGCGCGCGTGGAACGCGCCGGTGAGTTCGCACTCGATGCCGAGCTGGTCGGCGACGTGACGTTTGGCGGTCTGTTCGTGCGTCTCGTGTCGGGACAGCCCCCCGCCGGGCAGGTCCCAGACCTCGGGGTTGTCCCGATACCTGACGAGGAGCGCCCGCCCGTCGCGTTCGAGGAGCGTGCGCGTGCCGCCGAGGCGTCCCTCGCTCGCGCTCGCCATGCATTCGACGAGGGCCTCCTCCGGCACGACGGTCTCCTCTTCGACGACGGGGAACCGACCGTACGTCTCGCGCAACTGGTCGAGCGTCGTCTCGACAGTCGCGCTCCCCTCTCGCGACATACGGTGTACGGTAAGCGCCTCGACGGCGAAAACTATTTGGGTTGATGTCAGCCAGCCACCGATGCGGCGACCCCCGCCGCGTCCGCCGTCGGACGACGATTAACTCGGCAGAGAGTACCGTATTCGGCCACACAGGCGGTATCGTTCCTTCAGAAGTCTTTTGCTTGCCCGCTCAGAAGCGACACCCACATGCACGACGACCTGAACTGGGCCATCGGCGGCGAAGCCGGCGATGGAATCGACTCTACCGGGAAAGTGTTCGCGCAGGCACTCTCCCGCGCCGGTCGCCACGTCTTCACCTCGAAGGACTTCGCGTCCCGAATCCGAGGTGGCTACACCGCCTACAAGGTTCGCACGTCGGTCGACAAAGTACAGAGCGTCGTCGACCGCCTCGACGTCCTCATCGCGCTCACCGAACGCACCGTCGAGGAGAACCTCGACGAGCTCCACGAGGGCTCCGTCATCATCTACGACGGCGAGCGCACCGAGTTCAGCGGCTTCGAGGTCCCCGAGGGAATGGTCGGCCTCGACATCCCGCTGAAGTCGCTCGCCGAGGACGCCGGCGGCGCGCTGATGCGCAACGTCGTCGCGCTCGGCGCCGTCTGCGAGGTCGCCGAGTTCCCCATCGAGAACCTCGACGAATCGCTGCGCAAGCGCTTCGGCTCGAAGGGCGAGAAGATCGTCGAGAACAACAAGGAGGCCGCGCGTCTCGGCGCCGACTACGTCGACGAGCACTACGCGGACGACGTCGGCACGCTCGACTACGAGCTGGAGACGACCGACAACGACTACGTCCTCCTGAACGGCGACGAAGCCATCGGGATGGGCGCCATCGCCGCCGGCTGTAAGTTCTACGCCGGCTACCCAATCACGCCCGCGACGGACGTGATGACGTACCTCACGGGACGCATCGAGGAGTTCGGCGGGCACGTCGTTCAGGCCGAGGACGAGCTCTCCGCCATCAACATGGCGCTCGGCGCCGCGCGCGCCGGTGCCCGGTCGATGACCGCGACGAGCGGTCCGGGTATCGACCTGATGAGCGAGACGTTCGGCCTCGTCGCCACCTCGGAGACGCCGCTCGTCATCGCGGACGTCATGCGCTCGGGTCCCTCCACGGGGATGCCGACGAAGCAGGAGCAGGGCGACCTGAACATGCTCCTCTACGGTGGCCACGGTGAGATCCCCCGGTTCGTCGTCGCGCCCACCACCGTCGCGGACTGCTTCCACAAGACGGTGGAGGCGTTCAACCTCGCGGAGAAGTACCAGACGCCGGTCTACCTCGCGGCCGACCTCTCGATGGCCGTCACCGAGGAGACGTTCGCGCCCGAGGAGTTCGACATGGACGCGGTGGAGATCGACCGCGGGAAGGTCGTCGACGAATCCGAGATCTCCAAGTGGCAGAACGAGAAGGACCAGTTCAAGCCCCACGCGGTCACCGCCGACGGCGTCAGCCCGCGCGCCTTCCCCGGCACGGAGGGCGGCGTCCACATGAGCACCGGCCTCGAGCACGACGAGCTCGGCCGCCGGACGGAGGACACCGACGAGCGCATCGAGCAGGTCGACAAGCGCAACCGGAAGGTCGAGACCGCACGGGAGGAAGAGGACTGGAGCCCGGTCGAGTACGGCGACTCGGACGCGGACACGCTCGTCATCTCGTGGGGGTCGAACGAGGGCGCGCTCGTCGAAGCCCTCGACTTCCTCGAGGAGGACGGCGTGGACGTTCGCGTCCTCTCCGTCCCCTACATCTTCCCGCGCCCCGACCTCTCGGCGGCCGTCGAGGACGCGGAGACGACCATCGTCGTCGAGTGTAACGCCACCGGTCAGTTCGCGGACGTCATCGAGAAGGACGTCCTCGAGCGCGTCGACCGCATCAACAAGTACAACGGCGTCCGCTTCAAGGCGGACGAACTCGCCAACGACATCAAGGAGGTTCTCGCATGAGCTCCGACGTTCGCTTCACAGACTTCAAATCCGACAAGCAGCCGACGTGGTGTCCGGGGTGCGGTGACTTCGGCACGATGAACGGCATCATGAAGGGTCTCGCCGAGACCGGCAACAGCCCCGACGATACGTTCGTCGTCGCCGGTATCGGCTGCAGTGGGAAGATCGGCACGTACCTGCGCTCCTACGCCCTGCACGGCGTGCACGGGCGCGCGCTCCCCGTCGGCACGGGCGTGAAGATCGCCAACCCCGACATCGAGGTCGTCGTCGCGGGTGGCGACGGTGACGGCTACTCCATCGGCGCCGGCCACTTCATCCACGCCGTCCGCCGGAACATCGACATCACGTACGTCGTGATGGACAACCGCATCTACGGGCTCACGAAGGGCCAGGCCTCGCCGACGAGCCGCGAGGACTTCGAGACCGCGACGACGCCGGAGGGCCCGAAGCAGCCGCCGGTCAACCCGCTCGCGCTCGCGCTCTCCGCCGGCGGGAGCTTCATCGCGCAGTCCTTCTCCTCGAATGCCCTGCGCCACCAGGAGATCGTCCAGAAGGCCATCGAGCACGACGGCTTCTCGCTCGTCAACTGCTTCAGCCCCTGCGTGACGTTCAACGACGTCGACACCTACGACTACTTCCGCGACTCCATCGTCGACCTGGACGAGACGGAGCACGACCCGACCGACCGGGACGCCGCGAAGGAGAAGATCCTCGACAGCGAGAAGGAGTACATCGGCGTGCTCTGGGAGGACGAGGACGCGGTCGACTACAACACCGCCCACGGCGTCGAGGGCAACATGGCGGACATCGACGAGTCCGGCGCCCCCGAGGGCGCGACCGACCTCGTCCGGGAGTTCTACTGAGCGGCCCCCGGACGCGGTGACGGCGCCGCTGGGGCCGGTGAACCACAGCTATTTTGCAGATGGTGCGCGGGCATCGGGACGAACGATGACGCGACTACCGACGACGCGACGCGAGGGCGGAGTCCGATGACCGAGACGAGCACGCGACGAGACGTCCTCCGAGGGGTCGGCGTCGCGGTGACGGGCGTCGCCGTCGCGGGCTGCTCGACCGGCGGTGGTTCGGGCGACGGCTCCGGCGGGAGCGACGGCGGCGGGGAGCAGTCGGGCGCGTGGTTCCCGTCGCCGGACGCGCTCGGCACGTCGGGACCGTACCGGTCGCAGTACGGGGACGTCGCCGCGCTCCGGTCGGCCGCCTCCTCCGTGGACGCGACGAGCGTGGTCGAGGGTCGCATGGGCGCGAGCGCGGCGACCCGACTCGTCTCGGACCCGAGCAGCATCGAGGCCGTCGGGCGCGCGGCGGCGTCGAGCGGCACCGACCAGTTCCTCGCGGTCGCGGGGACGTTCGCGGCGTCGGACGTCCGGACGTCCTTCGAGTCCGTCGAGACGCAGGGGACGACGACGGTCGGTTCGTACACCGTCCACCGACTCGGCAACGAGAACGTGCTCGGGGTGCGGGACGGCGTCGCCATCGCGGCGTCGGACGCCGACACCGTTCGGACGGTCGCGGACGTGCGCGCCGGTGAGGCCGACTCCTACGCGGACGCCGTCCCGATGTACGCGGAGACGGCGGCGCCACTCGCGGACGCGCACCTGCAGACGCTTCGCCCCGTGCGGTCGAACGCGACCGCGACCTTCGAGGGCCTGCGGTTCCGCGGCCGGGGCATGACGGTCGCGGACGGCGAACTGCGTGTGGTCGCGGCGCTGTGCTTCGAGGACGACGCGAGCGTGCCGGAGTCCGAGATCCGAAACCGGGTGTCCTCGAGCACGGAGGGGAGCGAGAGCTCGACGCTCGAGTCGGTGACCGTCGAGGGGCGCGTCGCGGTCGTGACGGTGACGCAACCGCTCTCGCGCCTGTCGGGCTGACGCGAGTCCCCGGCAGTTGGGGACCCGTCGATAAGTGACCCCGGAGAAACGTCGGAATAGCGCCGGTGAGGCGGCTATTCAGCAAGACTGATTAGCGCGTCGTGGGTTCGGTTGTGTATGACTGACCACTTCGACGTGGTTATCGCCGGAGCCGGTCCCGCCGGCGCGCAGTGCGCCCGGGACCTCGCCGAGCGCGACTACGACGTCCTCGTCTTGGAGACGGAGAACGAGGACGACTTCCCGCGTCAGAGCAACAAGTCCACCGCCGGGACCTTCCCCTCGATGATGGGCGCGTTCGGCGTCCCCGACGACGTCGTGATGAACTTCACGGACAGCGTCGTCATCGAGTCGCCCAACGACCACTTCGCGCAGACGCAGCCGGGCGCCGTCCTCGAGTTCGGCGACTTCAAGCGCTTCCTCGTGCGCGACGGGCGCGAGGCGGGCGTGGAGTACCGCTTCGACTCCCGAGCGACCGCGCCCATCACGGAGAACGGCAGCGTGGTCGGCGTCCGCTACAACGGCGACGAGGAGGTTCGCGCGGACGTCGTCGTGGACGCGACCGGGCCGGCGGCGCCGCTCGCGAAGCAACTCGGCGTCGTCGACCTCGAGCGCGAGAACCAGGCCATCGGCATCGAGTGGGAGATGGAGGGCGTCGAGGTGGACCACCCCGACTACGCGGACCTGACGGACGCGATGATGCTCCGCCTCGACCACGACCTCGCCCCCGGTGGCTACTCGTGGATCTTCCACACGGGCGGCGACACCGCGAAGGTCGGCCTCTGCTACATCCAGAACGAGAAGTACCACTCGAACAAGGAGGGCCTCAGCATCGACGGCTTCCTCGAGAAGTGGCTGGACAACGACCCCCGCTTCGCGGACGCGGAGAAGCTCGCGGGCAAACAGCACCGGGGGAGCGCGCACATCCAGCCGCCCGGGAGCCTCTCGACGGACGGCTTCATGGCCATCGGCGACACCGTCCCGTCCATCGACCCGCTCTGGGGCGAGGGCATCCACAAGGGCATGAAGTCCGCGCGCGCCGCCGCCATCACCGCCGACCGCTGTCTCACCGGGCGAGTGGACACGTCCGCCGAGGAGATGGCGATCTACGACGAGCTCTGGCATCGCGACGTCGCGCCGGACGCCGGCGTCCGCCTCCTCATGACGCACCTCCTCTACTACGCGCCGAACGACCGCTACGACCGCCTCATGCGCGACATCAACGCGATGGACCTCGACACGCTCGCGAGCGTGAACAACGGGAATCCGCGCGCCATCGCGAAGCTCCTCCACCGCGAGGACCTCCCGCTCCTCCGGGACTTCGTGCGCGACGACACGGAGATCGTGAAGGTCGGCCTGAAGGACGTCATCCCCTTCCTCTAGCGCGTCGTTTTTTGCGCGAGCGCGCCTCGTCCCGCGTGTGAACTACGAGGAGCCGCTGTTCTTCACGGTGATGCAGTACGCGGAGGCGGCGGAGCGCGACGTCGTCGACATGGTCTCGGGGAACCCGGACTGGGGCGCGCCCGACGGCGTCAGCGAGGGCCTCCACGACTACGCCGAGACGGGCGGCGAGGCATTTCAGTACCCGCCGAGCGACGGCCTCCGGGAGCTCCGCGAGCGCATCGCGACGCGGCGCGGCGTCGACACCGAGCGCGTCGTCGTGACGAACGGCGGCGCGATGGCGAACACGCTCGGGATGGCGCGCGCGCTCGAACGCGGGTCGGGCGACGAGGTGCTCCTGACGGACCCCGTCTACCCCTACTACCCGGGGAAGGCGGAGATGCTCGACGGGACGACGCGCTTCGTCCCCGTGGACGAGGAGGGCGCGCTCGACCCCGCCGACGTGCGCGCGGCGGCGAGCGACGAGACCGCGTGCATCGTCGTGAACACGCCGAACAACCCGACCGGCCACGTCTATCGGGAGGAGACGCTGCGCGAACTCGCCGACATCGCCGAGGCGCACGACGCCCTCCTCGTCAGCGACGAGGTGTACGACCACTTCGACTTCACCGGCGAGTTCACGTCTGCGCTCGCCATCGACTCCGAGCACGTCGTCGTCACGAACTCCTTCTCGAAGACGTACGCCATCACGGGCTTTCGCGTCGGCTACGCGGTCCTCTCGAAGCGCGACGCGCCGGCGGCGCGCACCCGGAACATGCTGACGAACGTCGCGACGAGTCGCCCCGCGCAGGCCGCCGTCCTGCACGCCCTGAAGACGACGGACGCCGACTACCACGAGGCGAACCGCGAACGCCTCCGCGAACGCGTCGCGTCCTTTACCGCCGCCCTCGACGAAGTCGGCGCGGAGTACTCGACGCCCGAGGGCGCCTTCTACGTGCTCGCGAAGTTCCCCGACTACCCGGGGACGATGGCGAACGTGAAGCGCCTCGTCGACGAGGCGGGCGTCGCGGGAATGCCGGGCGAGGCCTTCGGCGACGCCCGCAGCGAGTGGCTCCGCTTCGCGCTCGTCACGCCGCGCGTCGACACCGCCGCCGAACGCCTCGCCGAGTTCTTCTAACCGACCTTTTACAGCGCTTGGCGCGCCTGCGCTTGCAAAAGCTCGACCACTGTAGGAAGCAACGCTTCCTACCGTTCAGTCAGAACGCTCCGCGTTCTGACGACAAAAGCCTTCGTCACCCCCACGGGGGTTTCTCGGCCTCGCGCTTCGCGCGAGTGAACCGGCGACGGTCACGCGAGGCCCATGGCCCGAGTGTGGCTCAGAGAGAACGAAGTTCTCGCCTCATTCCGGGTCCTAACGGACCGCTCGGTCGCCGGACGTTAGGCTGGTGGGTCGTTCAGTCTAGATGCGTACCAATCACGCAAATTGGTTCTCAATCCAAGATTGAACTGCGCCGCCGATGGTATTGAGTGGATCTCGAAGGTATCGTTCCCAAGCAGATAATAACGTAGCTACCAAAACCGCAGGACTCGTCAAAGATATTTCTGGGCTAAGCAACGATATCACAGTGATGAGCACACCTCCAATAAATATGAATTCCATCCCCCGGCTCCAAAAATGACCTAACAAATCTTCTAAAGTGTCATCCTCACCGCCGAACAGCCGTTGCCGTTGTATATCGTGGTGTCGTCGTGCTTCCGTATCTCGAAGTTGTCGTTGGAGTTCCAAGTATAGATGTTTGAGTGACTCAGCATCGTCAGGGAGGTCTTCCTCAGTGACCATGGGTGAGCCCTTAGGGCCCGCACCAGGAATTTGCCCGAGCCTCCGGGGTTGTCTCTGCCTTCTCATAATTTCCTGCATATGTTCTGGCGACTGCGTGGGATTCCTATCCTGTTCCGGACTGCCATCTTTCGACATCTTAGTTCAGTAATTACGGAACCACTAGTAAAAGCGTAGGTGTGAGGTACCTACGCTGTATCGAACGTCTGCCCTGCGGTCTTCGGTCCTGCGTACTCGCGCTTCGCGCGAGTTTCACCGGTCGCCGAAGGTGACCGGCCTTTTTCTCCTCTGCGAGAACTACGTTCTCGCTGATCCCACACTCGCCTCCGTTGTACGGGCGACCCATGAGTCGCCCGTACGGCCAGCGGGACGCGGCGCGTCCGCGTTGCTCGCGTGGACCGTGGTTTCGCTGTGAGCGGTCGCGCGTAGCGCGACCCGAACGGGAAAAAGACGGTGGACCTACCCCGGAGGAGCCCCCTCTGTCACCTATGAGCGAACTCGAAGTCGAGGCGGTCGAGGACGTCGAGGCGGCGGGCGTCGCGGCCGGGACCGCTGAGTACGTCCTCTACGGCGGGAAGGGCGGCGTCGGGAAGACGACGATGGCGGCGGCGACGGGACTCGCGAGCGCCCACGAGGGGACGCCGACGCTCGTCGTTTCGACCGACCCCGCGCACAGCCTCTCGGATACGTACGAGACGGACGTGCCGAGTCAGCCCGGGCGGCTCCGCGAGGACGTCCCGCTCTGGGGCGTCGAGATCGACCCGGACGAGGCGATGGAGCGCGCGAGCGCGCTCGGGTTCGGCGGCGACGACGGCGCGGCGGGCGGGCCGATGGGCGGCCTCGGCGAGCTCATGGGCGGGGACGAGGGCGCGGCGAACCCGTTCGGCGGGCCGATGCCGGGCGCGGACGAGGCGGCGGCGATGCAGCTCCTCATCGAGTACCTCGACGACGAGCGCTTCGAGCGCGTCGTCGTCGACACCGCGCCGACGGGGCACACGCTCCGCCTCCTCGAACTCCCGGAGCTCATGGACTCGATGATGGGGCGGATGTTGCAGTTCCGCGAGAAGATGAGCGGCATGATGGGCTCGCTCACCGGGATGTTCGGCGGCGACGACGAGTCCGACGCGATGGGGACGGACGGCATGGAGGAGGTCCGCGAGCGCGTCGAGCGCCTGCGCGCGGTGCTCACTGACCCGACGCGGACGGACTTCCGCATCGTCACGGTGCCCGAGGAAATGAGCGTCATGGAGGCCAAGCGCCTCCGCGCGCGCCTCGAGGAGTTCGGGATTCCCGTGAGCACCGTCGTCGTGAACAAGGTGATGGAGCCGCTCGTCGACGTCGTTCCCGACATCCCCGACGAGACGTTCGTCTCGCCGAACCTCGACGCGTGCGAGTTCTGCCAGCGCCGCTGGGACGTCCAGCAGGACGCGCTGGCGGAGGCCCAGGAGCTCTTTCGCGGCCACGACGTGAAGCGCGTCCCTCTGCTCGCCGAGGAAGTGCGCGGCGAGAGCGCGCTGCGCGTCGTCGGCGCGTGTCTGAGCTGAGCGCGCCGGACTCCCCGGGGACGCGACCGGGCGAGCACACGCCGCCGTGGGACACCGCTTTACGTGGCCGAGCGATAGGGGACAGCCGTGATAACGCTCCTCGCCGCGGTCGGCATCCTCGTCGCGGTCTTCGTCGGGTTCAACATCGGCGGCTCCTCGACGGGCGTCGCGTTCGGGCCGTCCGTCGGCAGCCGCCTCGTTCGCAAACCGACCGCGGCGGCGCTGTTCACGGTGTTCGCGCTCGTGGGCGCGTGGACGGTCGGGCGGAACGTCATCGAGACGATGAGCAGCACCATCGTTCCGGCCGTGCAGTTCACGCCCGTCGCGAGCGTCGGCGTCCTCTTCTTCACCGGCGCGTCGCTGCTCGTCTCGAACCTCTACGGCGTCCCCGCCTCAACGTCGATGACGGCGGTCGGCGCCATCGTCGGACTCGGTCTCGCCACGGGAACGCTCAACGAGGCGCTGATGTTCACCATCGTCTCGGCGTGGATCGTCGCGCCGCTCGTGGCGTTCGCCGTCGGCGCGCTCGTCGGCCGCTACCTCTACCCCCACCTCGACCGGCGCATCGCGTTCACCCGCTTCGACTCGCATCTGATACGCGTCGAGCGGACGGGACGCCTCCCCCGACTGCGGTTCAACGACGACGCGTCGCTGCGCGACATCGGCGGGTCGCTCGCCGTCGTCGCCATCGCGTGCTACATGGCGTTCTCGGCGGGCGCCTCGAACGCCGCGAACGCCGTCGCGCCGCTCGTCGCGGCGGGCGGGCCGCTGACCGTCGACCAAGGGGTGCTCCTCGCGGTCTTCGCGTTCAGCCTCGGCGGGTTCACCATCGCGCGCCGGACGCTCGAGACGGTCGGCGACGACATCACCGAACTCCCGATACTGGCGGCGCTCCTCGTCTCCGTCGTCGGCGCGACCATCATCACTGGGCTGTCCGCGCTGGGCATCCCGGCGAGTCTCGCGGTGAGCACCACCTGCTGCATCATCGGCCTCGGCTGGGGCCGCGCGAGTCGGGCGGCGACCGTCGCCGAGCTCGCGGCGCCCGCGCCCCGGGGCGAAAGCGACATCGAGATAACGACCGGCGCGCTCGCCGCCTCGCGCGACGCGGACGTCCCGACGAGCCCGACGGTCGGCGACATCGCGAGCGGCGAGGCGACGGTGGAGCCGCCGGACGAGTCGGTGCCCGAGGTGCCGGACATCGGGGAGGCGGACTCCGTGGAGCTGGACCGCGACGGGCTCTTCGACCCGAACGCGGCCAAGCGAATCGTGTTCCTGTGGGTTCTCACGCCGACGCTCGCCGTCCTCGGTTCCTACCCGCTGTTCCGCTTCGTGCTCTGAGGGCCGTCGACGACGAGGACACGGAGGTCGTTGACGTTCGTCCCGGTCGCGCCCGTCTCGACGAGCGCGCCGCGCGCGTCGAGGGCGGGGAGCGCGTCGTTCGCGCGGAGCGCGCGGCGCGCCGCGCGGCGGTCCGTGACAGTCCCCGAGTCGACGACGGCGCCGGCGGCGCGTGTCGCGCCGTCGATGCCGTCGGTGTCGACGGCGCAGAGCGCGCTCCCCGGCGGGAGTTCGAGCGCGGCCGAGAGCGCGAACTCGAGGTTCGGGCCGCCCTCGCCGTCGCCGCGAACGGTGACGGTGCACTCGCCGCCGGAGAGGACGACGCAGGGCGGGCTGACGGGGTCGCCGCTCGCGATGGCTTCCTCGGCGATTGCGGCGTGCGTCTTCGCGGCCTCGCGGGCCTCCCCGCGCACGCTCGTTGAGAGCACGAGCGCGTCGTAGCCGGCGTCCTCGGCGACGGCGGCGGCGGCGTCGACGGCGGTGCGGTTGTCCGCGAGGAGGTGCGTCGAGACGGCGTCGAAGGCCGCAGCACCCGCTTTCGGCGTCTCAGCGCGCTCGCCGGCGGCGCCGCGTTCGAGGTGGGTTCGGACGGCGTCCGGGACGTCGAGCGCGTACTCCTCGATGACGTCGAGGGCGTCCCGGTACGTCGTCGGGTCGGGGACGGTGGGGCCGCTCCCGATGACGGAGGGGTCGTCGCCGACGACGTCGCTGAAGAGGAGGGTGACGACGCGCGCGGGCGCGAGGCGCGCGGCGAGGCGGCCGCCCTTGAGTTCGGAGAGGTGTTTGCGGACGGCGTTCAGTTCGTCGATGGTCGCGCCGCTCGCGAGCAGGGCGTCCGTCGTCGCGCGGAGGTCGGCGAGCGTGAGGTCACCGGCGGGCGCGGCGAGGAGCGCGCTCGCGCCCCCCGTTATCGCGGCGAGGACGAGCGTGGAGTCGTCGAGGGCGTCGGCCTCCGCGAGGAGGCGGCGCGTGGCGTCGACGCCGCGCTCGCTCGGCGTGGGGTGGTCGCCGTACAACACCTCGACGCGCTCGGTCTCGGCGGGGTCGTCGGTGACGACGATGCCGCCGTCGAGGCGCTCGCCGAGGACGCCTTCGAGCGCGGCGGCGACCTGCGAGGCGGCGTTCCCGCCGCCGAGCACCACGACAGACTCGTAGTCGGTGAGGTCGAGCGTCGCGTCGCCGATGCGGAGCGTCTCGCCCTCGCACGTGACGGCGTCGCGAACGACGCTCTCGGGGTGCGCGGCGTCGATGCCGGCGGTGGCGCACTCGCGGGCGAGCGCGCGCCGGGCGCGTGCGGCGTCGGCGTCGTCGGGGGTCTCGGACGTCATCTCAGGCGAGTTTGTAGAGCAGGTCGACGACGCGGTCCCGGATCCGGTCGGGGGCGTAGCGCGCGAGGAGCATCGCGCGCGCCGCCGGGCCGACCGGGTAGCGCGGGTCGGGGTCGGTCGTGCTCGCGGCCTCGAGGACGACGGCGGCGACGTCCTCCGGTTGGCTGGACGCGAAGCCGCCGGAGACGGCGTCGAAGTCCTCGAAGAAGCGGTAGACGCGGTCGTAGGCGCCGGAGGCCTCGACGGGTTCGAGTTCGTCGGCGGCGCGTGCGGAGAACTCCGTCTCGACGGGCCCGGGTTCGACGAGCGCGACGTCGATGCCGTGCGGTTGCACCTCACCGCGGAGCGCGTCGCTCAGGCCTTCGAGCGCGAACTTCGAGGCCGAGTAGACGCCCATCCCGGGCGTGCTGACGCGCCCGGAGACGCTGGAGAGGTTGATTATCGTCCCCTCGCCGCGCTCGCGCATGTGCGGGAGTGCGGCGCGGATCAGCCGGTGGGGCCCGTAGACGTTCACGTCGAACTGCTTGTTCAGGCGGCGCGTCGTCACGTCCTCGACGGCGCCCATCTGTCCGTAGCCCGCGTTGTTCACGAGGCAGTCGAGGCGGCCCTCCGCCTCAACGAGCTCCTCCACGACGTCGCGACACTGCGCGGGCCGCGTCACGTCGAGTTCGGCGGTCGTACAGCCGGCCTCGCGGAGCGCCCGGAGGTCCGATTCGTCGCGCGCGGTCGCCCACACCGACCACTCCGCGTCGAGGAACGCCTCGGCGGTCGCGTGGCCGATACCCGAGGACGCGCCCGTGATGAGAACCGTCTCAGTCGTCATACTCGAAGGCGTCGCGCGGCGCCGAGTTAAGGATGGCCGTTTCGCGGACCCGCGCTCAGCGCTCGCCGCGCGCTCGCTCGCCGACGAGCGCGTCCGCGTGCCGCGTGGGCTCCGGGAGCTTGTAGCCCGCGCAGGTCGCGGCGACGAACTCGACGGTCGTCTCGGCGCGCACGCGGTGGCCGGGACTGACGACGAGCGGGTTGACGTGGCGCCGCTCGGGGGTGTCGTACTGCTTCGACTGGTAGTAGTGGCCGATGGTCGTCCCGTTCGGGCAGGTCTCGACCTCGTCGTCGGCCTCGATGGCGACGCGCTCGCCCGCCGCGAGATAGCGGTCCTCGACGTTTTCGGTCGGTGTCCCGCAGAGGAGGTTCTTCGCGACGCCGACGGCGGGCGCGTCGAAGAGGACGCCGACGTGCGTCGCGAGGCCGGCCTCCCGGTAGTGGATGCGCCCGCTCCCGTCGAGAACGAGGAGGTCGGGGTCGACGGCGAGCGACTGGAGCGCGTCGACGATGGCGCTCCCCTCGCGGAACGCGAGGAGGCCGGGGATGTAGGGGATTTCGAGGTCGGCGCGACCGTACGCGCGCTCGACGACGGCGCCGTCCCGGATCGCGACGGCGGCGGAGACGGCGTCGTCCTCGCGGAAGGCCTGATCGACGCCGACGACGACCGGGCCGTCACCGTCGAGCGTCGCCTGCGCGTCGTCGGCGGCGTTGATGGAGTCGGCGAGCGCGAGCGCCGACGGGTCGAGGCCGTGGTCGTCGTCGAAGACGGCGGTCTCGGCGATATCGCGCTGCATCGCCTCCATCTCGGCGGCGGAGAGCGACGGGTCCGGGAGGAACTCGGGGTGTTCGAGTTCCATCTAGAACGGCCCCCGGCCACCGCCGGGGCCGCGCCGGCCGCCGCCGAGCTGGAGCTGGTTCGGCCCGCGACCGCCTTGGGACTTCAGGTAGGCGCCGTAGAGGAGGCCGACGCCGAGGCCGGCGAGGTGCGCGACCTGGGCGACGCCGCCGCTCCCCGGCCCGAAGAAGCCGGTGACGAAGAGCGAGTAGGCGGCGAAGCCGAGCGTGAGCACCCAGAGCGGCATCGGGATGACGAAGTAGAGGTAGACCCGAAGGCCGGGGTTGAGGACGGTGAGGACGCCCATGACGGCCATGATGGCGCCGCTCGCACCGTAGACGGCCGCGACGTCGCCGAGCGCGGCCGCGGTGAGGACCTGCGCGAGGCCGGCGAGGACGCCCGCGCCGACGAAGAGCGCGGCGAACTTCGCGGAGCCCATGCGGCGCTCGACCGGCGGCCCGAAGAAGTAGAGCGCGATGCCGTTGAAGAGGAGGTGGCCGAAGCCGCCGTGCGCGAAGACGGAGACGAACCACGGGTAGACGAACGTGAGGTTGTACGTGTTCAGCGTGAAGAGGTCGACCCACGGGCCCGAGTTCACCGCGACGCCGAACAGGGGCGCGACGATGTACTGGGCGAACGCCGTCAGCGCCATCAGCCCGAGGAAGACGTAGGTCGCGTTCCCGCGGAGATACCCCAGCGGCCCGCCGGTCGCGCTCACGGCGTCGACGGCGCGGTCGACGCGCGAGCGCTCCTCCTCCTCCTCGTACTGCCCGAAGACGCCCGAGGGGTCGTTCCACTCCTCGAGGCCGGGGCAGTCGTGGCTCTCCGGGAGGCGGTGCTCCTCGCAGTAGCTCCCCCCGCAGAACCGACAGCGGTAGGGCATCCCCACTTGTGTCCCGCACCGGTCACACGTCGCCATTGGTGGGAGTGCGTGGGCTGGCGGGTTAGTGCCTTTGGTCGGGCGCGCCGAGTCGGGCGCAGGCTACAAGGCCGCAGCGGGCGAGGGCTCACGCATGAAGGAGTACGAGCGCAAGCAGCTCTTGGAGCGCATCGGCCGCGAGTCGGCGACGGTCGGGGCGACGATTCCGGACGAGGTGGCACTCGACGGCGAGGCGTTCCCGCTCCGCGAGTTCGTCTTCGAGATGAAGCGCGTCGACGCCGTTCCCCCGGAGCGCCGCGAGGAGGTCGAGGACGCGAAGCGCAACCTGCGGCGCGCGCGCCGCGAGCGAACGGAGCGCCTCGAGGAGGGCGCCCTCGACTACGCGGAGGGGGAGACGCTCGCCGAGGAGATAATCGGCATCGACCGCGCGCTGAACGCCCTCGAGTCGCTGGGCTCGCCGACGGACATCGAGCGCGAGATACAGGCGAAGGAGACGGCCGACCAGAAGCGCTGGTACAACTTCCTCCGGAAGGCGCTCGGCCACGAGAGCGAGAGCTCGCGCGGCCGCGGTCGCGGTGGGAGCGCCGGCCGGGGCGATAGCCGATGAGTCAGAACGCGGAGGTGGCGTCCGTGCTGGAGGAGTACGCGGACCTACTGGAGGCGCAGGGCGACGACTACCGGCCGAACGTCTACCGGCGCGCCGCCTCGAACGTCCGGGACTACCCGGAGGACATCGCGGCGCTCGCCGACGAGGGCGCCGAGGCAGTTCGGGAAATCGACGGCGTCGGCGAGGGGATCGCCGAGCACGTCGTCGACTACCTCGAAACGGGGACGTTCGAGGAGCTCGAGGACGCTCGCGCGGCCCTCCCCGTGGAGATGGCGGAGCTGACGAGCGTCGAGGGCGTCGGGCCGAAAACGGTGCGGAAGCTCTACGACGCCCTCGGCGTCGAGACGCTGGACGACCTCGAATCAGCGGCTGAGAGCGGCGAGATTCGGGAGGTGAAGGGGTTCGGCGCGAAGACGGAGGCGAACATCCTCGACCACGTCGCGTTCGCCCGGCGCGCACAGGAGCGCGAACTCCTCGGCGACACGCGCCCGCTCGCCGACGACATCGTGGACTACCTCGCGGACGCCGACGGCGTGGCGCGCGTCGAGGCGGCGGGGTCCGTGCGGCGGTGGCGCGAGACGAACGGCGACGTGGACGTCCTCGTCGCGAGCGACGCCGGCGACGCCGTCGGCGACTCCCTCGCGGCGTGGGAGCGCACCGAGGAGACCATCGAGACGGGCGAGACGAAGACGTCGGTGCGCGCGGGCGGGATGCGCGTCGACCTGCGCGTCGTCGTCCCCGAGGAGTTCGGCGCCGCGCTCCAGTACTTCACGGGGTCGAAGGACCACAACGTCACGCTCCGCAATCACGCCATCGAGCAGGGGAAGAAGGTGAACGAGTACGGCGTCTTCGACGTGAGCGACGTGCCCGAGGACGCGTCCGGTCAGCGCGTCGGCGAGCGCCTCGCCGCCGAGTCGGAGAGCGACGTCTACGACGCGCTCGGCCTCCAGTACATCCCGCCGGAGCTCCGCGAGGACCGCGGCGAGATCGACGCCGCGCGCGAGGGCGCGCTCCCCGACCTCCTCGCCGTCGACGACGTCCGGGGCGACCTGCACACGCACACGGAGCGGTCGGACGGCGACGCCTCCCTCGAAGAGATGGTGGCGGCCGCCGCCGAGTTCGGCCACGACTACGTCTGCGTCACCGACCACGCGGCGGGTCCGGGCGTCTTCGGCGACTCCGGGTTGAGCGACGCGGAGCTCCGCGAGCAGGCCGAGCGCGTCGCGGCCGTGCGCGACGACGCCGACATCGACGTCCTGCACGGCGTCGAGGCGAACGTCGACGCGGACGGGGACGTCGTGGCCGTGAGCGACGACGTGCTCGCGGACCTCGACCTCGTGGTGGCGTCCCCGCATTCGGGGCTCGGCGACGACGGCGGCGACCGGACCGAGCGCCTCGTCGCGGCCGTCGAGCACCCGCACGTCGACGTCCTCGGCCACCCCTCGGGGCGACTCATCAACCAGCGCCCCGCGATGGAGTTCGACGCCGCCGCGCTCGCGGCGGCCGCCGCCGACGCCGGCACGGCGCTCGAGGTGAACGCGAACTACCACCGCCTCGACCTCTGGGGGAGCGCGGTGCAGGCGGCCGTCGAGGCGGGCGCGACCGTCGCCGTCGACACGGACGCGCACTCGCCCGCCGAGTTCGACTACCTCACCTACGGCGTCCACACCGCCCGACGTGGGTGGGCCGAGGCCGCCGACGTCCTGAACGCGTGGCCCGTCGAGGAGGTGCGCGCGTTCCTCCACTGATGCGCTCGTCCGAGGACACGCCGCTCCTGCTGGACGTGATGTGCGGGAAGCTCGCGCGCCTCCTCCGGATGTGCGGCTACGACGCCGCGTACGCGCTCGACAGGGGGGTCGAGGACGACGAGCGCCTCCGCGAAATCGCGCGCCGCGAGGGCCGCGTCCTCCTCACGCGCGACGAGGAGCTCGCGCGCCGAACAACGGGGAGCGTCCGCCTGCGCACCCGGCACGTCGACGACCAACTGCGCGAGCTCGCCGACGCGGGATTCGAACTCGCGCTCCCCGCCGAGCCGCGTCGGTGCGCGAGCTGTAACGGGCCGCTGGAGCGCGCGGACCCGCCACACCCCGAGCACGTCCCGGACGACGTCGAGGCGGTGTGGCGATGCACGGACTGTGGCCAACGCTACTGGAAGGGGAGTCACTGGGACGACGTCGAGACGCGCCTCGCGGGGCTCTGAGGCCTCAGTCGTTGCGCGTCCACTGCTCGCAGGCGTCCATGTCGTCCATCAGTTCGTCGTGGAAGCCACAGTAGGGCCGGATGGCGTCGTCGTCCGTGCGGACGTAGTCGAAGTGCGCGCAGCTCCCGCAGTACTGGTCGGGACCCGGCTCGGTGCCGCTCGCGTTCGAGTCCGACTCGGCGGTGCCGGCCTCGCGGACGTCCGTCGCCGCCTGCCCGCCGTCGGAGGTCGGCTGCGGGGAGGTGTCCTCGACGTCCGTCGAGCCGCCGAGGACGCCGACGCCGCCGAAGGAGCCGCCGGAGAGCGCGGCGCGCGCGTCGTCGAGGTCCTCGCGCGGCACCTCGACGGTGCGGGTCTCGCCGTCGCGCGTGACCGTCATGGAGACGGTGCCACCGGGCGCGTTGCGCGTCTTGAACGTCGCGACGGCGGTGAACAGACACCAGAGCGTCGTGAGCAGGCCGAGCGCGTAGACGACGCCGCCCGCGACGACGATGGTCGAGGGGACGCTCGCGCCGCTCGCGTACCACTGGCCGGGGTAGGCCGCGCGGAGGACGAGCGTACCGACGACCGCGAGCGCGGCGCCGGCGACGGCGGCGACCCGATAGAGGCGGGCCGCCGGGAGGACGGTGAAGACCCCGAGGAGGATGGCCGGCACGCCGAAGCAGACGAGCGTGAGCGCGAGGCGGCGCGCGCCGAACTTCGCGGCGGTCGACGGGTTCGCGCCCATGACGAGGTGGGTCGTCCCCGCGAGGAGCCCGCCGATGACGAGTAGCGCGCCGGCCGCGAACAGCGCCGTGCCGGCGTAGACGCGGCGCTGGCTCGCGCCGTTGGCGTCTCGTTCGTACGCGTCCGCGAGGCTGGTCATGGGCGCACATACGCGCGCAACACCAAAAGTAGTGCGTCAGACGCCGTTCGTTCGCTCGGGGCATCGAAAAGTCTAATCGCGCGGCCCGACGACACTACACGTATGGCTGACGACGAAGGCGAGGAGGAGGAGGCTCCAGCGGTCGAACTCGGCGAGGGCGTCGCCGTCGAGGGCGCACCGCTCGCGCGCGTCGCCTCCCGGTTCACGTGGGGCATCCAGCGCAGCGAGATCGTCCGCCGGGACGGGGAGACGCGAATCCGGACACCGAAGGGCCCGCGCCGCCTCGCGGACGTCCTCGCGCACACGGACGTCCCCTACTTCGAGTCGCGTCGCGAGTTCGTCGACACCGTCCGCGAACAGATCGGCGACGGTCCCGTGCCCGCGACGGGCGCGGAGACGGACGAGGGAGAAGTGGAGGCCGACGACGGCGAGGACGACACCGGCGCGACGTCCGAGGAGTAGGGAGACTCAGCCGAGGAAGGCGGCCGCGTTCTGGAGCTGGTCGCCGTACGCGATGGAGACGTAGAGGATGAGGAACTGCGTGGCGTTGTAGGCGCCGTGGACGAGCGCGGGCACCGTGAGGTTCTCCGTGTACTCGTAGAGCGCGCCGAGGAAGAGCGAGATGACGAAGAGCGCCGCAATCGTCACGACGCGACCCGCGATGGCGCCCGAGAGCGACGTGAAGTGGACGCTCGCGAAGATGAGGCTCGCGAGCAACACGGCGGGCACGGGCCCGAAGCGCTCGCGCAGCGTCCCCTGAACGACGCCACGGAAGAGCAGCTCCTCGCCGGGGCCGACGAGGAGGAAGGAGAGCGGGATCAGGAGGAGGAGGACTTCGGGGTGTTCGAGGCCGTAGTTCGCGATCTGGTTGCTCGCCGTCGGCGCGTTCGTCGCCTGCAGGACGGCGCCGATGACGATGAGCGCGGCGAGCGCGCCGACCCACCCGCCGAACGCGAGGCCGAGCTCGCGAAGCGACGGCCAGCGGAACGTGAGGAAGCGGGCGGTGTCGTCGCGGTAGCGGGCGTACGCGTAGGCCACGCTGCCGAACGCGACGCCCTGCAGGAGGACGACGGAGAGGACGATGCTGATCGACGGCGTGAGCGTCACGCCCGCGAACCGGAGGCCGAGACCGGCGCCGAGGGTGAGGGCGAAGCCGAACGCGAGGCCGCCGGCGCCGACGCCGAGCGCGAGGAGGAGCGTGGTGACGCGGAGGACCCACTCGTCGAAGGTGCTGTCTGACATCACGCGGACGTTCGCTCCCGCGCCACTAAGAGACCGACGGAGTCGAGCGGGCGCGTCATCGCTCTCTGTCCCCGTCGTTCTCGTCGGCGTCGTCGCCGCGTCCCGTCGCGTCGTCGTGCTCCGCCGCGTCGCGGTCGGACTCGCTCAGTTGGTCGCGGAGCGCCTCGACCTCGCTCTCCAGCTCGGCGATGCGCTCGTCCTCCTGCGCGCCGCGCGCGAGGAGGTAGCCACCGCCGCCGAGCAGGAGGAGGACGGGGATGCCGAAGAGCACGACGGCAACGAGGAGGACGACGAGCAACTCCATCCCGCCCGGTACCCCGCCGAGGAACGCGGGCGCGACGGCGTCGTGGAGGGCGTGCATACGTTCGCGTAGTGCGCGCCGCGTTGTAAGCTTTGTACACGCCGCTCACGCGGCGCGCCGCCTCGCGCGAGTCGCCCCTCACTCACGCTCGCGCTCCCGGTCGGCGTCCCGCTCGGCCGACTCGGACTCGCGGTCCACGCGCTCGCGCTCACGCCCGCGCTCGAGTTCGCGGTCGATGTCGTCCGGACCGTCGACAGCCGCGACCGTGAGGACGTTCCCGCCACCGGGGTCGACGACGACGACCTCGGTGCCCTCGTCGATGGCGTCCGCGCCCGTAATCGTGCGCGCGGCGTACGTCGGGTCGAAGCCGCCGCCCTCGTCGAGGCGGATCTGCCCCGAGGAGTCCGTGACGCGCTCCGTGACGGCGCCGCGAACCCCGCGCAGGGAGGACGACCCCTCGGTCCTCCCGCGCCCCGTCCCCTCGTAGAGTTCGAGATGCCGGTAGCCCCAGAGCGCGAGCGCGCCCACGACGAAGACGAGAATCGCGAGCACGAGCGGGGTGACCACCCCGGGGAGGAGGACGCCCGCGAGCCCCGCGACGAGGAGGGCGACGCCGATGACGACGAAGTGTGCGCCCGGCGCGAACGCCTCCGCGATGCAGAGGACGACGCCCGCGACGACGAGCAGGAGCGGCAACGAGATGTTGAGCAAGTCCGCCATACGTGTACATCCGTGACGGACCGGGAAGAACGTTACCCGCGACCGTTTGTCAGCGACGGCGAAGCCGTCGCGCGACGCGACCCGCTGGCCGGACGAGCGGCCCGTGGGTCGCGCGGACGGGGGCCACGCGGAGCGGTCGATGCGGAGCGTGGGTCCACCGAGTCGATGCAGTCGCCTCCGTCCCTCCAGCAGGCATATGTTCCCTCAGAGACATGTCTGCGTGATGCCCGCGCTTCTGTCTGCCCTCCTCGACTGGGACGTACAGCGGGCGACGAGAGTCATCGCGAGTATCGTCGCGGTTTCCCTCGCATGCCGAGTCACCGATGAGTTGGTACTGGGGCTCGGTGTAGCGATCGGGCTGGCGATGGTTCTCGATAGCCCGTGGTGGCTTTTCAATCGCGACGTGACAGAGCGAGATGGCGAGTGAGAGCCCCACTCGCAGACGACCGTGTCAGCCGTCCTCCGGTGGCGGCCCCGCAGGACCGTCCCGGTCCGCAACCAGCCGCTGCAGCGCGACTCGGATCCAGTAATTCGTGTCCTTGTTTTCGCTCTGGTCTAACGCGTTCTCCAGGGCCTCCTCGGCGCTGTCTCCCCCGTCTCCCATACACGCGTTTCTTCGCCCACGTGCGGATATAGGTTGTGCCGACGGCTGGCGCTCCGGTGGATACGCGACCAACGCCGCGTGGCGGCCGCGAGCGGGGGACTCGAAAGACCCGACCGGTCGCCGGCTCGCTCGACGTGGAGAACCGCGAGCGTCTTCGCGTTCCCTCGCCTGCGCTCAGTCGCGCCCTCGCAAACCGTTCGGTTGCCGCGTTTCCTCACGGCTCGCTGTCGCTCACCGTTCGCGTTTCCGCGGTTCTTCGCCTGCGCTCAGAACCGCGTCACCCGACCAGCAGGAGGGCGAAGACGCCGACGGCGCCGAGCGCACCGAGCAGGAAGAAGGCGACGTTCTCCGCGCTCGGCGACCCGGGTTCGACGGGGCGGGCCTCGACGGCCGGGCCGTCCTCGGCGTCCTCCTCGAGGTCCGCGAGCGAGAAGCGCCACTCGCCGTCGTCGCCCTCGCCGCCGCCGTCGATGCGCTCACTCATTCTATCGGCTCCCGCTGATCTCGCCGGCGTAGACGACGCCGCGCTCGCCGTCCACGGTGACGGTTTCGCCGTCCGCGACGTCGTCGTCGAGGGTCGCGCTCCCGACCATCGGGAGGTCGAGTTCGCGCGCGACCATCGCCGCGTAGCCCGTCATGCCGGTGTCGGCGCTGACGATGCCCGCGAGCTTCTCGACGTCACCCTCGAACTCGCCGTCGAACGTCGACGGGAGGACCGCAATCGCGCCCTCGGGGAGGTCGCTGAGGTCGCCGTCGGCGACGCGGTAGGCGGGCCCGGTCGCGCGCCCGGAGACGACCGAGCGCCCGGTCGCCACCGTCTCGGCGGCGACGTGGACTTTGAGGGTGTTCGTCGTGTCCGAGCCGTCGAGTTCGGTCATCATCCCGGAGACGACGACGACCGTGTCGCCGGACTCGACGATGCCCGAGTCGATGGCGGCGGAGACCGCGTTCTCGATGACCGCCGAGGTGCCGCCGGAGGTGTAGGCGGAGTACTGGGGCGCGACGCCGCAGGAGAGGGCGAGCTGGCGGCGCACATCGTCGTTCGGCGTCGTCGCGACGACCGGGACACCGGGGCGGAACTTCGCGGCCTTCCGCGCCGTGTAGCCGGACTCGGAGGCGACGACGACGGCCGTGGCGTCCACGTCGCGCGCGAGGTAGCGCGCCGAACGCGCGAGCGCGTCCGTCCGCGAGTCGTCGTCGGCCTTCGGGACGCGCTGCTCGCGCAGTTCGACGTACTCCTCGCTCGACTCGGCCTCGCGAACGATGCGGTCCATCGTCTCGACGACGCGCGTCGGGTTGTCCCCGACGGCGGTCTCTGCGGAGAGCATCACGCCGTCCGTGCCGTCGAGGACGGCGTTCGCGACGTCGCTCGCTTCCGCGCGAGTGGGTCGACGGGAGTGGACCATCGAGTCCAGCATCTCCGTCGCGGTGATGACGGGCGAGCCGGTCTCGCGGCACTTGCGGATGATGCGCTTCTGGGTGATTGGGACGTCCTCCATCGGGCATTCGACGCCGAGGTCGCCGCGCGCGACCATCACGCCGTAGGCGGCCTCGACGATCTCGTCGAGGTTCTCGACGGCGCCCGCGCGCTCGATCTTCGCGATGATCGGGATCTCGGCGCCGAACTCCTCGAGCGTCGAGGAAATCTCGTAGACGTCCGCCGCGCTCCGGACGAACGACGCCGCGACGAGGTCGACGCCCTCCTCGGCGGCGAGCTTCAGGTCGCGGCGGTCCTTCTCCGTGACGACGTCGAGGTCGAGTTCGACGCCGGGGACGTTCACGCCCTTCCGAGAGCCGAGTTCGCCGCCGCTGACGACGTACGCGGTGACGACGCCGTCCTCGACGCCCTCGACGCGCGTCTCGATGCGGCCGTCGTTGAGCAGGACGACATCGCCGGCTTCGACGGCGCTGATGCTGTTCGAGAGGCCGATGCGGTCGGGCGTGGCCTCGTCGCCGACGTAGAACTCGACGGTGGTGTCGGTCTCGACGTGAATCGGGTCGTCGATTTCGGCGGTCCGCACCTCGGGGCCCTGCGTGTCGAGCATCACGGCGAGCGGTTCCTCCGTCGTGTCGTCGACCTGCCGGACGGTGTGGATGCGCTCGCGGCGGTCCTCGACCGTTCCGTGGCTGGCGTTCAGCCGCGCGACCGACATCCCCGCCTCCGCGAGGTCCTGAATCGCCGCCCGGGAGTCCGTCGCCGGACCGAGCGTGCAGATAATCTTCGCGTTCCTCATTGGGGCGCCCTTGACGCCGACGCGGCAAAAAGGGCGGTGATAGGTCGGCGCACAGACGGCCGTCGCGGGCGTTCAGCGGCGCTCAGCGCCAGTAAGGATGGGGAACGACCGTGAGGGATTACTGGACCTTCGTGCCCGGTTCGCTGTCGCCGTGCGTCGTGAGGAGGTCGGCGTCCTCGCCGGCGGCGAGCACCATGCCGTTCGACTCGACGCCGAACAGTTCGGCCTGCTCCAGATTGGCGACGACGACGACCGTCGTGCCGGGGAGGTCGTCGAGGTCGTGGAGCTGCTTGATGCCGGCGACGATCTGGCGCTCCTCGACGCCGATGTCGACGGTGAGGCGCGCGAGCTTGTCCGCGCCCTCGATGCCCTCGGCGGCCTCGATGCGCCCGACGCGGAGGTCGAGCGCCTCGAACTCCTCGAAGCCGATGCGCTCCTCGAGAAGGTCCTCGAACTCGGTCTCCGCGTCGGAGTCGCCGTTCGCGTCCCCGTCTTCGCCCGCCTCGCTCGTCGTCTCCTCGACTCGCGCTTCGAGCTTCCGGTTGAGCTCCGCGACGCGCTCGTCGTCGATCTTCTCGAAGAGCGGTTCGTCCGGCTCGTCGAAGGACGCGGGCGGCGCCTGCAGGCAGTCGGCGACGGTGGCGTCCGCGAGGTCGCCGTCCTCGCCGAGCTGGCTCCACGCGAGGTCCGCCTTCTCGGGCGTGAACGGCTGGATGAGGACGCTCACGGCCTTCACGAGCTGGACGCAGTCGCGGATGACGGGCGCGGCCTCGTCAGCGTCGAGCTTCCACGGCTCCGCGTTCTGGATGTACTCGTTGCCGTAGCGCGCGAGCGCGACCGCCGTCTCGCCGGCGCTCCGAACGTCGTAGTCGTTGAGGGCGTCCTCGTAGTCGTCCATCGCCGACGCGATGCGCGTCTCCGTCTCGTCGGTGAGGTCGGCGTCCGGCGTGCCGTCGAAGTTGCGCGCGGCGAAGAGGAGCGCGCGGTTCACGAAGTTGCCGACGACGTCCGCGAGCTCCGTGTTCACGCGCTCCTGGAAGCGCTCCCACGAGAAGTTCACGTCGCGCTCGAAGCCCGCCGCCGTCGCGAGGTAGTAGCGCAGGAGGTCGGGGTGGAAGCCCTCCTCGAGGTACTCGTTCGCCCAGATTGCGCGGTTCCGGGAGGTCGAGAAGGCCTTCCCGTCGAGGTTGACGAAGCCGGTCGCGCAGACCGCGCGCGGCTCGTTGTACTCGGCCGCCTGCAGCATCGACGGCCAGAAGACCGTGTGGTGCTGGATGATGTCGCGGCCGATAATGTGGACGATCTCGGAGTCGCCGTCCTTCCACACCTCCTCCCAGTCGTACTCGTCGGTGCCGACGCGCTCGCTGTACTGCTTCGTGGACGCGACGTACTCGATGGGCGCGTCCACCCAGACGTAGAGCACGAGGTCGTCCGCTCCGTCTCCGGGGTAGTCGATGCCCCAGTCCATGTCGCGCGTGATGCAGAGGTCCTGCAGTTCGCCCTCGATCCACTCGCGGGGCTGGTTCTGCGCGTTGCTCGTCCCCTCCATGCGGTTGATGAACCCCTGGAGGTACTCCTGGAACTCCTCGAGGCGGAGGAACTTGTGCGCGCGCTCGTGGTACTCGGCGGGGTTGCCGGTGAGCGTGGAGACGGGGTCGACGATCTCGCCGGGTTCGAGGTGGCGCTGACAGCCCTCGTCGCACTCGTCGCCGCGCGCATGCTCGCCGCAGTACGGACACTCGCCCTCGACGAAGCGGTCGGGGAGCCACTGGTCGGCGTCCGGGTCGTAGGCGACCGGGATTTCGCGCTCGTAGACGTGGTCGTTGGCCTCCCACGCGCGCACGAACTCCTGCGTGAGTTCGACGTTCGTCTCCTCGTGCGTGTGGCCGTAGTTGTCGAAGTCGACGTTGAACTTCGGGAACGTCTCCACGTACTCCTCGTGGTGGCGCAGCGCGAACTCCTCGGGGGTCACGCCCTCCTGCTCGGCGTTCACGGCGATGGGCGTACCGTGCATGTCGGAGCCGGAGACGAGCGCCGCCTGCTGGCCGAGCGTGCGGAGGCCGCGCGTGAACGCGTCGCCGCTGACGTACGTCCGCAGGTGGCCGACGTGCAGGTCGCCGTTCGCGTAGGGGAGCCCGCACGTCACCAGCGCGGGGTTCTCTGTGGGGAACTCCTCGTGAGACATACGTGATACCGCGCGCCGTATCCGCCTAAATCCCGTGGATTCCGACTCCGGTGAGGAGTGCGCGAGTGAACCCCATGCTCACCGCGTCGCGGACGAGCGCCTTATGCCCGCGCGGGCACTCGGGTACGTCGCATGGGTTTCGGAAGCTACGACGAGTCCGAGCAGGAGAAGCAGAACTCGGGGACCGACTACGACGACGAGGACGCCGTCAGCGTCCACGAGAACGACCACGACGGCTCGGTCAGCTTCGACACCGGGGCCTCGAGCGGCGAGCTCGTCGACCGCCTGCAGGAGATGAAGGGCGACGACGACGAGGAGTAACCGGCGACGACGCCGGCGGACGACGGGGCCGGCCGACCGGAGCGGGAGAGCGGCGGCGGGCCGAGCGACGCCCGTCCACGCGGACGCCCACGCGGACGTCGCGAGCGCGACCACCACGGATTCGTTTTCGGCGATGTCGAGGCTGGCGAGTCGGACGCCGAGGAGGCGCCATCGGTGTGACGGTGCCGCACTTCAGACGCCGCCGGTGACGCGCGCGGCGTCGAGCGTCTCGAGGAAGGCGCGGAGCATCTCGCGCGTGACGTGGGGCATGCAGACGATGCGGGCCTCGCCGCTCCCGGTCCGGGAGAGTCGCCACCCTTCTTCGCGCGCGGCGTCGAACTCGGCTTCGGGGAGCGAGAACGCGACGAGCGGGAGCTCGGGCTCGACGACGCCGTACCCCCGGTCGGTGAGTTCGTCCGCGAGGTAGGCGGCGTTCTCGCTCGCGCGCTCGTGGTTCGCCTCGTACTCGGCGGGCCACTGCGCGTCGAGCGCGGCGGCCGCGCCCGCGACGCCCGCACCGCTCCGCGTCCCCGTGAGCGTCGCCTGCGCCGTCGACTCGAGGTACGGCGTCTCGACGGCGAGCCGGTCGAGCGTCTCCGCGTCGCGCGCGAGGAACCCTCCGGCGGGAATCGGCGCGCGCCCGACCTTGTGCGGGTCGATAGTGAGCGTGTCGACGGGCGCGTGCCCGAAGTGCCAGTCGTGGTCGGTGAACGGGAGGTGGAAGCCCCCCCACGCGGCGTCGACGTGGAAGCAGGCGTCCGCCTCGTCGGCGATCCGCCCGAGTTCCGGAATCGGGTCGACGCGG
This sequence comes from Halarchaeum sp. CBA1220, assembly GCF_003721175.2. GTDB lineage: Archaea > Halobacteriota > Halobacteria > Halobacteriales > Halobacteriaceae > Halarchaeum > Halarchaeum grantii. Next base: position 1,169,566 of record NZ_CP054707.1, on the reverse strand, counting down.
CCGAACTCGGTGGTGCCGGCGACGCCGACGACGAGCGCGGTGTCGTCGTCCACGGCGGCGCCGACGGCGTCGACGTCCGCGCGGTAGTCGTCGTCCACGGGGACGAGGCGTAACTCGACGCCGAGCAGATCGGCGGCCTTGTTGAACGAGAAGTGCGCGCTCTCGGGCGCGACGACGTTCGGGGCGTCGCTCGCGGCGACCTCGCGGGCGGCGCGCACCGCCTGAATGTTCGCCTCGGTGCCGCCGCTCGCGACGTAGCCGGCGGGGTCCTCAAGGCCCGTGACCTCCGCGAGGGTGGCGACGGCGCGCTCCTCGAGCTCGGCGACGGCCGGATACGTGGCGGGGTCGCCCGGGTTGTCCGCGAGGAACCGCTCGGCGGCCGCCCGCGCCTTCGGGTGCGGGCGCGTGCACATCGAGGAGAGCACGCGGTCGAACTCCTGGGGCGACGCGTCCATACCCACCCGATACTGTAGCGGGCGGTTAAGACGTTCCGTTCGACGCCGACCGACCCCGACCTAACTGGATAGGCACGCCGCTTTGGCCCGTCGAGGGGCTTCTCCGAGTGTGCCGATACCCGTACAGTCGGAGGCGTGGGAGTCGGGTGACGAGCCGGGGACGCTGAAGGCGAACGCGCTCAGGTTCCTCGTCGAGCACGCCGGCGAGGCCTACACGCTCGACGAGCTCGCGGACGCGCTCGTCGGCGCCACCTTCGCGGAACAGCGCGAGCGCCGCGAACGCCGCGAGCGCGCGCCGAAGGCAGTCGCTGACGGCCGTGGCGTCGGCTCCGAACTCGGCGACGTGCTGACCTCCCGGTTCGCGCGCGACTACCTGAAGCGCGAGGTCGTCGAGCTCTCCCGCGACGGCCACATCGAGGCGCGGAACGTCGACGCGGCGGCGGTCGACGCCGAATACGCCGACCGGGGGACGGTCGGCGTCTACGCCTACTTATCGGACTGAGTCGAGGATGAGGCGCTGTTCGACGCGCTTGGCCTCGTGCTGGACGTCCCGGACCGCGTCGACGTTCGCGCTGATGGAGGAGACGCCCTGCTCGACGAGGAAGTCGACCATCTCGGGCTTCGAGCCGGCCTGCCCGCAGATGGAGGTGGCGACGTCGTGCTCGCGGCAGGTCTCGATGACGCCCTCGATGAGCGCGAGCACGCTCGGGTGGAGCTCGTCGAAGCGCTCGGCGACGTGCTCGTTGTTCCGGTCGACCGCGAGCGTGTACTGCGTGAGGTCGTTCGTCCCGAAGGAGACGAAGTCCGCGCCCGCCTCGCAGAACTCGGCCGCGCAGAGCGCGGCGGCCGGCGTCTCGACCATGACGCCCCAGCGGCGCTTTGCCGTGTCGACGCCCGCCGCCGCGAGCGCGTCGCGGGCGGCCTCGGCGTCGCGGCCGTCCGTCACGAGCGGGAACATCACTTCGACGTTGTCGTAGCCCATCTCGTAGAGCTCGGCGAACGCGGCGAGTTCGAGTTCGAAGAGGTCGCGCTCGTCGAGCGAGCGCCGGATGCCGCGATAGCCCAGCATCGGGTTGTGCTCGTGGGGTTCGTTCTCGCCGCCCTCGAGCTGGCGGAACTCGTCGGTGGGCGCGTCGAGGGTGCGCACGCGGACCGGGCGGGGGTAGAACTCGTCGGCGACGCTCCGGATCGCCTGCACGAGTTCGTTCGTGTACGCCTCGGCGCCGTGCGCCTCGACGTAGCGCTCGGGCGTCTGGTTCGTCGAGAGGATCATGTGCTCCGTGCGGAGCAGGCCGACGCCGTCCGCGCCCGTCGCGGCGGCGCGCTCGGCGGCCTCCGGGATGGAGACGTTCACCTTCACCTCCGTCGCGGTCATCGGCTTCACGGGCGTCGTCGGGCGCGCGTCCTCGACGGGCTCGCGCTCCTCGTCGGGTTCGGCGCGCCCCGACTCGACGGTCCCCCGGTCGCCGTCGATGGTGATGGGTTGGTCGTCGCTGAGCACGGCGGTCGCGCTCCCCGCGCCGAGGACGGCCGGGACGCCGAGCTCGCGCGAGACGATGGCGGCGTGACTCGTCATCCCGCCCTCGTCGGTGACGATGCCCGACGCGCGCTTCATCGCGGGCACCATGTCGGGCGTCGTCATCTCGGTGACGATGACGTCACCCTGCCCGACCTTGTCGAGCTCGTCGAGGCTCCGGACGATGCGCACCGCGCCGCTCGCGATGCCGGGGCTCGCGCCGAGTCCGGAGACGAGCGCGTCGCCGCCGCCCGCGTCCGTCTCCGCGATGGCCGCGTCGTCGTCGATGGTGGTGATGGGGCGCGACTGGAGCATGAACACCTCGTCGTCGACGATGGCCCACTCGACGTCCTGCGGGGTGCCGTAGTGTTCCTCGACGCGCTCGCCGAGCGTCCGGAGTTCCTCGAGTTCGGCCTCGGAGAGGACGCGCTCGGTTCGCCTCGCCTCGGGGACGGCGACTTCGACCGTCTCGCCCGTCTCGGCGTCGCGAGTGACGAGCGTCTTCTTCTCGGCGACCGTCACGTCCTCGACCGCGCCGCTCCCCCGGTCGACGACGTAGTTGTCCGGGGAGACGCTCCCGGAGACGACGCCCTCCCCGAGCCCCCACGCCGCCTCGACGATGGTGGTGGGCGCGCCCGTCGAGGGGTGGGAGGTGAACATGACGCCGGACTTCTCGGCGTCCACCATCCGCTGGACGACGACGGCGATGTCGACGCCGTCGTGCGGGTAGCCCTGCTCCTCGCGGTAGTAGATGGCGCGCTGGGTGAACAGCGACGCCCAACAGCGCTTCACGCGGTCGAGGAGGTCCTCCCGATCGACGTTCAGGAAGGTCTCCTGTTGGCCGGCGAAGCTCGCGTCCGGTTGGTCCTCGGCGGTCGCCGAGGAGCGCACCGCGACGAACGGCTCGTCGCCGAAGTCGTCGTAGGCCGCGAGCACCGTCTCGGCCACGTCCGCCGGGAACTCGGCGTCGAGCACGAGTTCCTTCGCGTGGCTGGCGGCGTCCGCGAGCGCCGCCGAGTCCTCGACGTCCACGTCGAGCGTGCGAGAGAGTTCCTCGTCGAGCCCGGTCTCCTCGAGGAACGCCCGATAGGTGTCCGCCGTCACCACGAACGCGGCCGGCACCGGGAGGCCGGCCTGTGTGAGCTCTCCGAGCGAGGCGCCCTTCCCGCCGACGCTCGGAACGTCCTCGGCGCTGATGTCTGCGAGCCAACGTACTGGCATTAGGCGTCTGGACAGAACGAACCCCGGAAAATAGTCGTTTCGGAGGGTATATAGGGGTATTTCGGTACCCGGAGCCGAGTTAATCGTCGCACGTGACGGCTCCGCACCGACACCGGGGCGCAGGGTTTTACGTCGCCCGCCGACACCGAGGTGGTGTGAACTGGAAACGCGCGTTCCGCTGGGCGGGCGCGTACTTCGCCTGGACCGTACTGTTCGCGCTCGTCGGCGTCGCACTCGCCGGCGGCGGCGCGTACCTCCTCGCCGCGAACGCGACGCCGACGGCTGTCGGCCCGACGACGGTGCCCGTGCCGACGAGCGCCGGTCTCCCGGGCCTCGCGCTCCTCGTCGCCGGCGTCGCCGTCTACCGCTTCGGGAAGGCGTGGGCGCTCTATCGGACGCTCACCGGCGCGGTCAGCGAGGACGTCGCTGACACCTACGACACCCAGCGCGTGAAGAGCGACATCGTGAGCGTGCTCGACGACCGGCTGAGCGACATGCAACAGGACCTCCAGTCGGTGAACCGCGAGATGCGGGAGCTGAAGCGCGAGAACGACGGCGGGGTCGAGGGCGGGAGCGAGCGCGGCGGCGGGTCGTTCTAGGCCTCGAGTATCTCGTCGTCGTCCTCCTCGGGGGGGACCGTGAGTTCGCCGTCGAGGGCCGTCGCGGCGGTGCCCCCCACGCGAACGTCGTCGTCGACGCGCACGCGGACCTCGCCGGGCCGCTCGACGTAGTGACCCTGCTCGCAGACGAGTTCGTCGGGGAAGTCGGTGCCGAACGCCGCGACCTCGTCGAGGTAGGCGCCGACGGCGCCCGAGGCGGTGCCGGTGACGGGGTCCTCGTGGATGCCGACGGGCGCGCAGAACGCCCGGCCGTGCAGGGAGGCCTCGCGCTCGAGCGTGTCGAAGGTGAACGCGTAGACCCCCTTCGCGCCGACGCGCTGGCAGAGGTCGCGGATCGCGGCGTCCTCGGGGTCGACCTCGCCGAGCGTCGAGAGGTAGTCGAGGCCGACAACGAGGAAGGGGAGGCCGGTGTCCGCGACGGCGAGCGGGAGTTCGTCCACGAACGACATCGCCTCGATGCCGAGCGCGTCCGCGACCGATTCCTCTTCGAGGTTCGGGAGCCGACGGACGGACGGGTCGCGCTGCGTCATCCAGACGACGCCGTCGTCCGTGAGTTCGACGTCGAGGACGCCGACGGTCGTCTCGACGGTGTGCGTGCCGGCCTCGAGGACGCCGGCCTCGTGGAGGTGGGCGTGGGTCGCGACGGTCGCGTGCCCGCAGAGGTCGACCTCGGTGGTCGGCGTGAAGTAGCGCAGACGGCGGTCGGCGTCGTCGCTGTCGGTGACGAACGCGGTCTCGCTGACGGCGAGTTCGCGCGCGACGGCCTGCATCTGGGCGTCGCTCAGCTCGTCGGCGTCCGGGACGACGCCGGCGGCGTTGCCGGTGAGCGGGCGGTCGGTGAACGCGTCGCAGAGGAGAGCGCGAGTGGTGTGCACGTCACGGTACTCGGACGCGAGCGTGTTGAACGCTCGGCTTCGTCGGCGCCGCTCACCGCGCGCGCTCCGCGACGAGGGTTCGGAAGCGCTCGTAGGCGTCGGCCGCCGTCTCGACCTCGATGACGTCCGCGACGCCGCCCTCGAGGAGGTATTCGACCGTCTCGCTCGGTTCGCAGTCGTCGGTGACGACCTTCGCCTGTAGGTGTCCGCGGCGCTTAACGAGGTAGACGCCGGGCTCCTTCTCGTCGAGGGTCCACTCCCCCGTCCTCTGTGTGACACTCATCAGCACTCACCTTGCTACACAATACCACACAAACAACGATGATAAACCTTTCCCCCGTCTCGCGCGTCGAATCGCGGCCGACCCACCGCGAGCGGCTATCCGACCACTTAACGTCCTCCGAACCCTCGGGCCAGAACAGATACCACATGTCCGAGCTCCCGGACGACTTCAAGTGCACCATCACTAACTGGGAATACATCTACGGGCTCTGCCGGGACGTCGCCACGCAGGTCAAGCGCTCCGAGTTCGAACCCGACGTCATCGTCGCGCTCGCTCGCGGCGGCTGGTTCGCCGGGCGCTGTCTCTGCGACTTCCTCGGACTCAACGACCTCACGAGCCTGAAGATGGAACACTACGTCGGCACCGCCCAACAGAGCGGCGAGGCCGAGGTTCGCTACCCGATGCCCGAGGGTTCCGTCGAGGGCAAGGACGTCCTCGTCATCGACGACATCGCCGACACCGGCGGCTCCATCGAGCGCGCCCACGAGTACGTCGAGGAGCGCGACGCCAACGACGTCCGCACCGCCACCCTCCAGTTGCTCGGCACCAGCGAGTTCGACCCCGACTTCGTCGGCGAGCGCCTCGAACAGTGGGCGTGGGTCGTCTACCCGTGGAACTTCATCGAGGACATGGTCGACCTCATCAGCGGCGTCATGGAGACCGACGACGACGGCCCCTACACGAAAGCGGAGATCCGCCACCTCCTCTCCGCCTACCACGACGTCGAGCGCATCGAGATGGAGATCGCCCAACCCAACCGCCTCGACGAAGTCTTAGAGGAGATGGTGCGCCGGGACGTCCTCGTCAAGAGCGCCGACGACGAGTGGCTGCTGCGCGACGAGGCCTAGTTCTCGACTCAGTCCGCCGGCTCCGCGTCACGCGACGCGACGACGTGCTCCTTCCACGTCCCGCGCGTGAACCAGAGGCCGGCCGCGAGACAGCCCACGATGTCGCCGAGCGCCACCGCCCACCAGAGCCCCGTCGACCCCCAGCCGAGCGCGAACGCGAGCACGTACGTCGCCGGCACCCGCACCACCCAGAGCGTCACCAGCGAGAACACCATGCTCGTCCGGGTGTCGCCCGCGCCGCGGAACGCGCCGAGGATGACCTGCAGGAGCCCCATGAAGACGAACATCAGGCTCATCACGCGGACGTACTCGCTCGCATGCGCGAGCGTCGCCGCGACGCCCGGCGCGTCCGCCGTCAGGAACGGCGCGACCGCCGCCTCCGGGAAGCAGAACGCGAGCGCCGCCACGACCGCCATCGACCCGACAACGAGGCCGCCCGCGACGTGGACCGCCTGCTCCGCGCGCCCCGGTTCGTTCGCCCCGAGGTTCTGCCCGACCATCGTGTTCGTCGCCTGCCCGAGCCCGAGCGCCGGCAGGAAGACCAGCGACGACAGGCGGTTCCCGATGCCGTACGCGGTGACGACGGCGGGCGGGAACGCCGCGATCATCGCCGTGAGGACGACCATCGCGAGCGACGACGTCGACTGCTCGATGGCGCTCGGGACGCCGAGGCGCACGATGTCGCGCACCACCTCGAAGTCGGGTTGCAGGTCCGCCGCACCGACGCTCGGGCCGCGAGCCGTGTAGAAGAGCACGTAGAAGCCCACGGCCGCCGCGACGACGCGCGAGAGCACCGTCGCGAGCGCGGCGCCCTGCACGCCGAGTTCGGGGACGCCCGCGTAGCCGAAGATGAACAGCGGGTCGAGCGCGACGTTCAGCGCCGCCGTGAGCAACATCACGTACATCGGCGTCCGCGTGTCCCCGTACCCACGGAGGAGGCTCGTGAAGACGAAGAAGCCGAAGACGAACGGCACGCCGAGGAAGTACGTCTGCATGTACTCGCCGGCGAGCGGGACGACGCGCGCGGCCGTCCCCGGGTCCGCCGGCAGCAGGGAGAGCAGGGGCTTGGCGAGCAGGAAGCCGAGAATCCCGATGCCGACCGCGATGACGGAGACGAACCAGATGGTCTGCCCCGCCGCCTTCGACGCGCCCGCCTCGCTGTCCGCGCCCGTGTGCTGGGCGACGAGGATGCTCCCGGCGGCCGTGAACCCGCCGCCGACCGAGATGAGGAGGAAGACCATCGGGAACGCGAGCGAGAGCGCGCCGACCGCGTCCGGGGAGTAGGCGCCGAGCCAGATGGTGTCCACGAGGTTGTAGACGACCTGGAGGAGTTGGACGACGACGAGCGGCCACGCGAGACGGAGCGTCGGACGAACGAGCGGCCCGCTCGTCAGCGAGCGAGAGGAGTCACTGGGAGCGGAGGGACCGGGCACTACTACCAGTGAGACCTCCGGGCGTCTTGAACGCTCCTGAGCCGTGATAGCGTTGCCGCAACCCGCGCGTCAGCGGCATCTCGGGCCCGAAACATACACCGGATTTTCCAGAAAAACTAAATACGGATCCACGGGTAGTAGTAATGAATCATGGGAGTGGCGGATTCCGAGGCGGCGGCCTTCTCGCGGGAGCTGGCCGCACTCAAGCGGGAGGGCTGTAACGTACTCGTCGTCGACGACCCGGGAGGGGAACGCGCGGCCTGCGAGCGACTGCTCGGCGGCCACGACCTCGACCGCCACCACGTCTTCCTGTCCACGTCGGTCCCCCTCGCCGACGTGCTCGCGCGCCACGGCTCCCGCGACCGTGACGCGAGTCGCTTCGGCGTCGTCGACGCCACCGGCTCGGACACCACCCGCTCCGCCGTCGCCGCCGCTCCGACGAACGCGGTCGGCCCCGCGCTCGGCGCGAGCGAGCCCGAGTGGTACGACGAACTCGACGACCCCCACGACCTCGAAGCGCTCTTCGCCACCGTCCGCTCCCACCTCGACCGCGTCGTCGCCGGCGAGCAGGGCGCGCCCGGCGAACTCCGGTTCTGCCTCGACTCCCTCGACCCGCTCGTCGACGCCGTCCCCGAAGAGTCCCTCTTCCGCTTCCTCCACCTCCTCACGAGCACGGTTCGGGACGCGCGCGGCATGGGCCACGCCCACGCCTCTGCCGGCGTGCACGACGAGACCATCGACGCCATCGAGCCGCTCTTCGACGCCACCGTCCACGTCGAGACGCGACCCGACGGTACGACCCAGCAGCGCTGGGTGCTCCACGACGCCGACATCGAGACCGGCTGGTTCGAGCTCGCTTAGGCGTCGACGACCCAGAGGTCGCCGAACAGCTCGTCCTGCTCGAGCGTCAGTCGCCCGCGATGCGCCAGAAAGAGGAGCGCGAGGAACGACTGCACGCGCGACGACCCCGCGTCCGCCACCTCCGCGAACAGCACCTCCTCGCGGCCGCGCTCGTACTGCTCGACGAGCGCCGCCTCCACGTCCGCGATGACCTCCTCGATGTCCTCGGAGTGCGCGGTGTCCGTGACGTCCGCCGCCGACGGCTCCTCCTCCATGCGGAAATCGTCGCCCGAGCGGTAGTCGAGTTCCTGCACGCCGCGCTGGAACCCGCTCGGGCTGTCGGAGGTGTCGTACGTCCGGGACTCCTTCCACCACGACCCGCGCTCGGCCTCGCGCAGCGAGCGCACGAGTTCGTCCAGCGTCTCCGGCGTCCCGCGCTGGGGCTTGCGTTCGAGTCGGCGGTCCATCTCGTCCTCCAGGGCCGCCACCGGGTCGGCGTCCGGCGCGTCCGCCGGCGGCTCCATCCCCGGCTCCCAGTCCTCCCAGCCGGGCTCCTCGGCGTCCTCGGGCTCCTCGTCGGCGTCCGGTTCGAGGAGGGCGTCCGACTTCATCCGCAGGAGGACCGAGGCGTAGAAGAGCGCGCGCCCCGACGTCCGCAGGTCCGCCTCGTCGAGGCGCTCGAGGAACGCGTCCGTCACGTCCACGATGTCGATGTCCCACGGCTCGATCTCGCCGTCCTTCGCGAGCTGCACGAGCAACTCGACCGGCTCGACCTCCTCCTCGTCGTTCGCGTCCGCAGACTCCGGCTCCGCGTCGTCCGCGCCGTCGAACGGCAGGTCGGCCTCGCCCGACTCGTGGCCGGCGAGCGTGAACGCGTCCTCGGGGTTGCCGCCGTCCGCGCGGAGCGCGTTCGCGTCGTGCGCCGCCTCTGCTGGCGTTTCCGGTGCCCCGCTTCGCGGTTCGCCGCCCGCTCGCGGGTCGCTTCGCTCCCCGCTCGCTCGTTCGGCGGGCCCTCGCTCCGCTCGGCCCCGCCGGTCTGCTCGCGGGTCGCTTCGCTCCCCGCTCGCTCGTTCGGCGGGCCCTCGCTCCGCTCGGCCCCGCCGGTCTGCTCGCGGGTCGCTCCGCTCCCCGCTCGCATTTCCCGAGGCACCGCTTCGCGGTCCCTCGCTAGTCATCCGCCGGCGCCTCCTCGCCGTTCGTCAGGTCGATGCCCGTCACGCTGCTCACGTTGTCGCCCTGCATCGTCACACCGATGGCGCGCTCGGAGCGCTCGAGCATCGCCGAGCGGTGGCTGACGACGACGAACTGGGCGTCCTCGGCGAGCTCGTCCACGAGTTCGCCGACGCGGTCCGCGTTCACCGCGTCGAGGAACGCGTCCACCTCGTCGAGCGCGTAGAACGGCGCGGGGTTGTGTCGCTGGATCGCGAAGATGAACGCGAGCGCCGTCAGCGACTTCTCCCCGCCGGACATGGCGTCGAGGCGCTGAACGGGCTTGTCGGCGGGCTGGGCCTTCATCGTCAGCCCGCCCTCGAAGGGGTCGTCCTCGTCCTCGAGGACGAGCTCGCCAGAACCGGCGGAGAGCCGCGAGAAGATGCGCTGGAAGTGCCCGTCGATGGCCTCGTAGGCGTCCATGAACGTCTGGCGCTTCTGGGACTCGTAGCTCTCGATGCGCTCGCGGATGCCGTCGGCCTCGGAGACGAGCGTCGCGCGCTTCTCCTCGAGGTCGTCGAGGTCCGCCTCGACCTCGTCGTACTCCTCTATCGCGAGCATGTTCACGGGCTCGAGGGCCTCCATCTGCCGTTCGAGGCGCGCGACGGCGTCCTCCACCTCGTCGATCTCCGGGATCTCCTCGGCGTCGTAGTCGCCGACCGCCTCCTCGAGGTCCGCGATCTCCTCGCGGAGTCGCTCGGCCGCCCGCCGCAGGCTCTCCACGCGACTCTGGACGGACTCGACCCGTTGTTGTTGCTCGTCGCGCTCGCGCTGGGCCTCCTGTAGCTCCTCCTTGAGCTCCTCGCGCTCGGCCTTCAGCTCCGCGAGCTCGTCCTCGAGGTCGTCGACGGCGGCCTCCTTCTCGGCGAGCGTCTCGCGCTTCGCCTCGATCTCCGCCTCGAAGGACTCGATCCGCTCGGCCTGCTCGGCCTTCGTGTTCTGTGCGTCCTCCACGTCGTCGTGGAGGTCCTCGATTTCGTTCTCCGCGTACTGCTGTTGGAGCTGGAGGTCGTTCAGCTCGCCGTCGAGCGAGGACAGCTGGTCCTCGAGGTCCGCGATGTCGTCCCGGATTTCCTCCTTCTCGGCGGTGAGTTCGGGAATCTCCGAGTCCGCGAGCTCCGACTCCAGCTCCTCGATGTCGGCCTCGATGGACTCGATGCGCTCGGACTGGGCGGCGATCTCCTCGTCGAGCTCGCCCATCCGCTCGTCAACCTCGGCGCGCTCGGCCTCGAGCTCCTCGAGGCGCTCCTCGAGGTCCGAGATACGCGTCTTCGCGTCCGCCTTCTCCGCCTCGACGCGCTCGATGTCGCCCTCGAGCGAGCGCACCGTCTCGGCGGCGTCCGACTTCCGGTCGCGCGCGCCGTCGAGGCGCTCCTCGACGTCCCGGATGTCGCTCCGAATCGACTGGCGCTCGTCCTCGAGGTCGTTTATCTTCGAGGCGACCCGTTCGAGCTGGCCCTGCCCGGACTTCGAGAAGGAGTAGCGCGACCCCGAGCGGGAGCCGCCCGTCATCGCGCCGCTCTTCTCGACGAGTTCGCCGTCGAGCGTGACGAGCCGGTAGTCGCCCATGAACTCGCGCGCCGTCTCCATGTCCTCGACGACGAGCGTGTCGCCGAGCACGTAGGAGAAGACGGGCGCGTACTGCCGGTCGAACTCCACGAGGTCGAACGCGAAGCCCACGACGCCGGGGTCGTCCGGCTCGCGCGGGAGCGAGCGGTTCTGCATCTCCGTGATGGGGAGGAAGGTCGCCCGACCCGCGTTCCGGGACTTCAGGTACTCGATGCAGGACTGGCCGACGCCGTCGTCGTCCACGACGACGTGCGCCATCCGGCCGCCGGCGGCGGTCTCCGCCGCCGTCGCGTGCTCGCCCGCGACGCCGCCGAGCTGGGCGACCGTGCCGTGGACGCCCTCCTTCCCGCTGTTCAGGATCGTCGAGACCGCACGGCCGTAGGAGGAGTCGCCGGACTGCTCGGCGTTCGCCTCCAAGCGCGCGTACTCCTCCTGTGCGGCCTGCAGGTCGTCCTCGACCTCGTTCAGCTCCTCCTGGTGGGCCTGCTTCTGGGACTTCAGGTCCTCGACGACGTCCTCGATCTGCGCGCGGTTCCGCTCGGCCTTCTCGAGTTCGTCGCGGAGGTCGGCGAGCGTCCGGTCGAGCTCCGGAATCTCCTCGCGCGCCGCCTCGATGTCGTCCTCGGCCTCGCTCACCTCGTTCGAGCGCCGGCGCGCCTCGTCGAGCAGGCGGTCCTTCTCGCGCTGGAGGTCGTTGCGCTCGCTCTTCGCCTCCTCGAGGTCGTCCTTCTTCGCCGCGAGCTCCGCCTTCACCTCGTCGAACTCGGTGTCGACGGACTCGATGCGCTCCTCGACGTCCGCGAGGTCGGCCTTCCGGTCCTGCACGTCCGCCTTCACGGAGGCCTTCTCGACTTTCACCTCGCGGATCTCCGCCTCCAGTTCGTCGAGCTCCTCCTGCTTGCGGTCGATGGCGACGAACGCCTCGCGGCGGTCGTTCTCCGCCTGCTCGCGCCGCTCCTCCGCGGCCTCGATCTTGTCCTCGATGCGACTGATGTCGCCCTTCACTTCCTCTATCTCGCGCTTGAGCGCGAGCTGTTCGTCCTCGCCCTTGCGCTCGATCTCGGCGTTCAGCTCGTCGAGGTCCTCCTGCAGGCGCTCCACGCGGCCGCGACGCGTGTCGAGTTCGGCCTGCAACTCCTCGAGTTCCGCCTCGCGCTCCTCGGTGTCGGCCTCGGTGTTCTCGAGGTCGTCGCGCTTCTCCTCGAGTTCGGCGGCCTTCCTGTAGGACTCGTACTCCTCCTTCTCCTCCTTGAGACCTTGATACTCGAGGGCGGTCTCGCGCTCGTCCTCGAGCTGCGAGAGACGCTCGCGTTTCTCCTCGATGCGGAGGTCGGCCTCCTCGATGCGGTCCTCGACGACGTCGAGCTCGTCGTAGGCGTCGGCCTTCTTCGCGTCGAACTCGGCGACGCCCGCGATCTCGTCGATGATCTCGCGGCGCTCGCCGGGCGTCATGTTGATGATGCCGGTGACGTCGCCCTGCATGACGACGTTGTACCCCTCGGGGGTGACGCCGGCCTGCGCGAGCAGGTCCTGGACGTCCGAGAGGTTCACCGACCGGCCGTTGAGGTAGTAGTAGGAGTAGTAGTTGTCCTCGGTGCGCTTCACGCGGCGCTTCACGGTGATGGTGTCGACGTCGCCGACGTCGTCGCTCCCGGCGGCGTTGACGACCTGCGAGCGCGCGAGCGCGCGGTCGGAATTGTTCAGGACGACCTCGACGCTCGCCTCACGCGGGCCCGCCGTCTCGCCGTCGCCGTCGTGGCTCGGGTTGTAGATGAGGTCGGTGAGTTTCTCGGCGCGCATGCCGCGCGTCCGAGCGAGACCGAGCGCGAAGAGGACGGCGTCGATGATGTTGGACTTCCCGCTGCCGTTCGGGCCGCTGATGGTGGTGAAGTCCTCGTAGAACGGGATCCGTGTCGTCCGGCCGAAGCTCTTGAAGTTCTCGAGAACGATTTCGTCGATGTACATCTGGGGGGGTGTCCGGAGTCCTCAGGCGACGATGATGTCGTCCATCCCGGACTCCTCTTCCGTCGTCGTATCCTCGCCCTCGGCGCCTTTAGCTCCTTCGCCGTCGGCGGCGGCGTCGGCGGCCTCCCCGCTCGCGTCGGCGTTCGCGTCGGCGTCCGCGTCCTCCTCGGGCGCGCCGGCGGCGAGCGGTTCGGAGGCGGGCCGGCCCGCGCTCTCGTGGGCGTCGTGGTAGTCCTCGAGCTCGCGGATGCGCTCGTTGGCGTCCACGAGCTCCTCGGTGAGCCCGCGAACGGTGGCTTCGAGTTCCTTCACGCGGCTTTCGAGCTCGGAGACCCGGTCGCTATCGCTCGACATACCCACGAGAACAGCCTCGCCGACCATAAGCCTGTGGCGGTCGTGCGTCAGACGTTCGTCTGACGGCTCGCGGGCGGCGCTCCACGGGGCTCGCCGTCGTCGGGCGCGTTCGGACCTTCGTCAAGCCTAAGCGCCCGCGCGTCGAATCCCCGCCAAATGAGCACGCAGGCCGCCACGGAGGACCTCGCCGCCGTCATCGGGCTCGAGGTCCACGTGCAACTCGAGACGGACACCAAGATCTTCTGCGGGTGTTCGACGGACACGGCGGGCGCGGAGCCGAACACGCACACCTGCCCGACGTGCCTCGGGCTCCCGGGCGCGCTCCCCGTCCTCAACGAGGGCGCCGTCGAGGCCGCCGTCCGCCTCGGCAAAGCACTCCACGCCGACATCCCCGAGCGCACGCGCTTCCACCGGAAGAACTACTTCTACCCCGACCTCCCGAAGGGCTTCCAGCTCACCCAGTACGACGCCCCCATCTGTCAGGACGGCGAACTCGAGGTGCGCGTCGCGGACGAGCGCCGCGACATCGGCATCACGCGCGCGCACCTCGAGGAGGACCCGGGGAGCCTCCAGCACGTCGGCGGCGGCATCGACACCGCCGACTACACCAAGGTCGACTACAACCGCGCGGGCACGCCGCTCGTCGAAATCGTCACCGAGCCCGACTTCCGCTCGCCCGACGAGACGCGGGCGTTCCTCGCGAAGCTCGAGGAGGTCCTCGAGTACCTCGGCATCTACGACAGCCAGCGCGACGGCAGCCTCCGCGTCGACGCGAACATCTCGATGGTGCCCGCGAGCGACCTCGAGGGCGGGGTCGAGGACGCCGTCCTCGCCGAGGCGAACCGCACCGAGGTGAAGAACATCTCGAGTCACAAGGGCGCCCAGCAGGCGCTCGCCTACGAGGTGACGCGCCAGCGCAACGCCATCCAGCGGGGCCGGGAGGTCGAGCAGGAGACGCGCCACTGGGACGAGTCCCGGGGCATCACGGTCTCGATGCGCACCAAGGAGGAGGAGAAGGACTACCGCTACTTCCGCGAGGCCGACCTCCCGCCGCTCGAGGTCTCGGACTGGAAGGCGGAGCTCGACATCCCCGAGCTCCCGGACGCCCGGCGCGAGCGCTTCCGCGAGGAGTACGGCCTCAGCGAGGAGGCGGCGAGCAAGCTCACCTCCACGAAGGAGGTCGCGGACTTCTTCGAGGAGATCGCCCGGGAGTACGACCCGAGTCTCGCGGCGACGTGGGTCGCGGACAACCTCCTCGGCGAGCTGAACTACCGGGACATGGCGATGACGGACCTCGAGGGGCGCTTCGACGAGTTCACGCGCCTCGTCGAGCTCGTCGCCGAGGACGAGATCACGGAGAAGAACGCGAGGGAAGTCGTCCTCCGCGAGATGCTCGACGACGGCGCGGCCCCGGACGAGGTCGTCGAGGCCGAGGACCTCGGGAAGACGGGCGCGGGCGAGGTGCAGGCCGCCGTCGAGGAGGCCATCGCGGAGAACCCGGACGCCGTCGCGGACTACGAGGGCGGCGACGAGGGCGCGCTCAACTTCCTCGTCGGGCAGGTGATGCAGAAGACGGGCGGGAGCGCCGACCCCGGGCAGGTGAACGGCCTCCTGCGCGAGGAGCTGGACGCCTAACGCCCGACGCGAAGACGGGGCGGCCTACTCCGTCGGCGTCTCGAAGTACCGGCCGCCGAGGACGTAGTCGACGCCGAACGCGACGAGCGCGAGGCCGGTGAGTCCGAAGAGCGCCTGAAAGAGGAGGCTCGACTCGCTCGCCGCCGAGAGGCCCATCGAGACGCCGAGCCCGACGTGGCCGACGCCGACGAGGCGGAGCGCGCCGACGCGCTCGCGGAGCGGGTTCCCGAAGCCGCCGAGGAGTTCGAAGACGCCGGCGACGACGAAGACGACGAGCTGGAGGCCGGTGAGGCTGTCGAGCGGCGGGGCGCCGAACGCCACGAAGAAGAGCGCGGCGAGGACGAGCAGGAACGCGCCGAGGTAGCCGAAGCGACGGAACGTGAATGCCATATCCTCGCTCGGAGGGCCAGCCCCAAGTAGTTCACCTCCTGCGGGCGCGCACGCGAGGCGCCGCGCGGGTCGCGCGGGTACGCACCCGACGCCCGCACAGACGCTCACGCGCACGAAAACGACCGTTTCGGCCCCGAAAGCTTTAGAACGGCGTCCGGCCTATCGTGGAGTAACGACCGCCGCGAGGCGGACCATCCGACCGTGGAACTCATCATCACCGAGAAGGACAACGCCGCCCGGCGCATCGCCGATATCCTCAGCGGGGGCGGCGCGTCCACCGAGCGGAGCGGGGGCGTCAACGTCTACGAGTGGGGAGGACGGCGCTGTATCGGCCTCTCCGGACACGTCGTGGGCGTGGACTTCCCCCCGGAGTACAGCGACTGGCGCGACGTCGAGCCCGCCGAGCTCGCGCACGCGCCGGTGACGAAGACGCCGACCCAGGAGTCCATCGTGAACGTCCTCAAGCGTCTCGCGGCGGACGCGGACTCGGCGGTCATCGCGACCGACTACGACCGCGAGGGCGAACTCATCGGGAAGGAGGCCTACGAGCTCGTCCGGGAGGCGAACGACGACGCCCCGATCTCGCGCGTGCGCTTCTCCTCGATCACGGAGAACGAGGTGAAGTCCGCGTTCGCGGACCCTGACGACCTCGACTTCGACCTCGCGGCCGCCGGGGAGGCCCGACAGATCGTCGACCTCATCTGGGGGGCGGCGCTCACGCGCTTCCTCTCGCTCTCCGCGCGACAGGTCGGCGACGACTTCATCTCCGTCGGGAGGGTGCAGTCGCCGACCCTGAAGCTCATCGTGGACAAGGAACGCGAGATCGAGGCGTTCGACCCCGAGGACTACTGGGAGCTCTTCGCGGACCTCACGAAGGAGGGGACGGCGTTCGAGGCGCAGTACTTCTACCTCGACGAGGAGGACACCGAGGCCGAGCGCGTCTGGGACGAGGGCGACGCGGAGGCGGCGTTCGCGACGCTGCGCGAGGCCGCGAGCGCGGTCGTCGAGTCCGTGCGGCGGCGCACGCGGACGGACGACCCGCCCGCGCCGTTCAACACGACGCAGTTCATCCGCGCCGCCGGCTCGCTGGGGTACGGCGCGGGGCGTGCGATGAGCATCGCGGAGGACCTCTACACGGCGGGCTACATCACCTACCCCCGGACGGACAACACCGTCTACCCCGAGGACCTCGACCCGGCCGAGCTACTGGACGCGCTCTCCGCGCAGCGCGACTTCGCCGACTCGGTGTCGCTCCTGCAGGAGCTCGACGAGCTGGAGGCGACGCGCGGCGACGAGGAGACGACGGACCACCCGCCGATTCACCCGACGGCCGACCTCCCGAGCAAAAGCGACCTCTCGGAGGACGAGTGGGAGCTCTACGAACTCGTCGTGCGGCGCTTCTTCGCGACGCTCGCCGAGCCCGCCGAGTGGGAGCACCTGCGCGTCGTCGCAGCTGCCGACGACGCGAACCTGAAGGCGAACGGTCGGCGGTTGCTCGAGGAGGGGTACCACGCCGTCTACCCCTACTTCAGCGCGGACGAGAACCACGTCCCGGACGTCGAGGAGGGCGAGGAACTCGCCGTCTCCGACCCCCGGCTGGAGGCGAAGCAGACCCAGCCGCCACGGAGGTACGGCCAGTCGCGACTCATCGAGACCATGGAGTCGCTGGGGGTGGGGACGAAGTCGACGAGGCACAACACCATCGAGAAGCTCTACGACCGGGGCTACATCGAGAACGACCCGCCGCGCCCGACGCGACTGGCGATGGCGGTCGTGGAGGCGGCGGAGGAGTACGCGGACCTCGTCGTCTCCGAGGAGATGACCGCCGACCTCGAGGCGGACATGACGGCCATCGCCGAGGGCGAGAAGACGCTCGAGGAGGTGACCGAGGAGTCGCGGGAGATACTCGAGCGCATCTTCGAGGAGCTGGGCGAGTCCCGCGAGGAGATCGGCGAGCACCTGCGCGAGTCGCTGAAGGCGGACAAGCGCCTCGGGCCGTGCCCCGACTGCGGCGAGGACCTGCTCGTCAGGCGGAGCCGGCAGGGGTCGTACTTCGTGGGCTGTGACGGCTATCCGGAGTGTCGCTTCACGCTCCCGCTCCCCTCGACGGGCGAGCCGGTCGTCCTCGACTCGGAGTGCGAGGAGCACGGGCTCAACGAGGTGAAGATGCTCGCGGGGCGGAGCACGTTCGTCCACGGCTGTCCGCTCTGCGCGGCCGAGGAGGCCGCCGAGACGGAGGACCGCGTCATCGGGCCGTGCCCCGAGTGTGGGGACGCGCACGGCGGCGAGCTCGCGATCCGCAAGCTCCAGTCGGGCTCGCGGCTCGTCGGCTGTACGCGCTATCCGGACTGCGAGTACTCGCTCCCGCTCCCGCGACGGGGCGACATCGAGATAACGGACGACCACTGCGAGGAGCACGACCTCCCGGAGCTAATCGTCCACGACGAGGGCAGCGAGGAGCCGTGGGAGCTCGGCTGTCCGATCTGTAACTACGAGGAGTACCGCGCCCGGCAGGGCCTCGACGACATCGAGGGCATCGGCTCGAAGACGAAGGAGAAGCTCTCGGCGGCGGGCGTGGAGAGTCTCGAGGACCTCCGCGAGGCGGACGCCGAAGCGGTCGCGGCTGACGTCGAGGGCGTCAGCGCGGAGCGCGTCCGCGACTGGCAGGCGAAGGCGGACTGAGAAGCGCGGGTATGCGGCCGTCGGCGCGATTCGCGCCGACGACACCATGGTAGGACTGGAAGGGAAGCAATCGGGCGTCGCGTGACGCCCGGCGCAGGGTGCGAGGCTGCACACTGTGTCGTGTCTGTGGGTTCGTGTTCGGTGGTCACCTCCGAGCCGCAGTCGGTCTCGTCCTCGCGTGGATGGAGGACGGCTGTTCGTCGTCGGTGTGACGAGTCCCCGGGTGGGAGAGCGTGATCGTTTTTATATGTTCACCTCTACACTCGCTTCTTCCCGCTCGATTCGACGTTGAGGGAGCCACACGCTGGGCAGTTGTCCCGCTGCACGTCATAGCCCTGACCGCAGAGCTCGCACTCGAACGGGTGATCCGTCGGGTCGGACAGGAACTTCGTCGTGATGCGGGTGAGCGTGGGCATCGTCCTACGCATGGTACATTGTACCACAGCACTAAATAACTATCGGCGGTCGTCGCGATATGGTTCCTATTTCCACTCATTCGTCACACCTAATCGCACTATATAGCGATACACCCACAGAAATACCCGACTATATCCGCTATCCGGGAAATCCCCTTCCGGCGTCGAGGGAGCGAGCCGTGCGCTTAAGCACGGTGCGGCCCAACTCCGTGGCGATGCGACTCGACGACTACGTCGAGGGGCTGAAGCCCGACGAGGAGTACGAGCGCCGGAAACTCGCCGAGGAGAAGTCCTACGCGATCACGGACTACCTCGACGACGCGCGCGCCTCCTTCGAGGCCGTCCAGCAGGGCGACTCGATCTACGGCGCCACCGCGCCCTCCGTCTTCGTCGGGCGCTCGTCCTACCCGAACGTCTCCGCGGGCATTCTCTCCCCGGTCGAGTCGAAGGACGACGCCGAGGCGTACGCGACGAGCGGCGCGTGGTACGAACGCGGTCTCGGCATCGACAACGTCCTCCAGTACCGCACTGGGTTACTGAACTCACAGCGCTCGGCGTCCGTGAACGTCGAGGACGTCTGGGACGGCTTCGTCGGCACACAGCGCGAGGTCGCCATCGCCGACCGCCCCGTCGACGTCGAAATCGGCCTCTCCTCGACGCCCGAGTTCGACCCCGAGGCGTACGCCCAGCCGAGCGCGAACGCCCCGAGCGGCCCGAGCGCGAGCGCGGAGTCCGCCGACCTCACCGAGAACCCCCACGTCCCCCGGCAGGTCGAGAAGACCCTCGAGGACGACGACTGGAACGCGCAGGGCGCGATGACCTACCTCTACACGCACGGCCTCGACGTCTACGACGTCAATCGCGTGCTCTCCGTCGGCGCGCTCGGGCAGGGCGAGAATCGGAGGCTGGTGCCGACGCGCTGGTCGATCACCGCCGTCGACGACACGGTCGGGCAGTTCCTCCGGGGACAGATCCGCGACGCGCCGAGCGTGAACGGCGTCGAGGTCCGGCTGAACGAGTACATGGGGAACCGCTACTGGGTCGTGCTCGCGCCCGGCACGTGGGAGTTCGAGCTCGTCGAGATGAAGTCGCCGGGGAGCGTCTGGAACCCCGACCCGGCGGGGGACGTCTGGATGGCGGCGGCGAGCGAGGGCTACGAGGGGCGCTCGGGCTACGTCGAGGAGACGGCGGGCGCCTACTACGCGGCACGCCTCGGCGTCCTCGAGCACCTGGCGGAGCGGGGCCGGCAGGCGAAGGCGCTCGTCCTCCGCGAGGTGAGCGACGACTACTGGGCGCCCGTCGGCGTCTGGCAGGTACGCGAGAGCGTGCGCCACGCCTTCGAGCGCGAGCACGCGGGCGCAGAGACGCTCCACGCGGCCGTTCGGGACCTCTCGGAACACCTCCCGGTGAGCCTCGCGGAACTCCGGCGGAAGTCGACGATGGTCGCCGGCCTCCAGACGTCGCTCTCGGACTGGACGGCCTGAGTCAGAGCCCTTCGATACCGCGGAGTTTCTGCTCGACCTCCGGCGGCGCACCGCTCGGCGCGTCCCGGACGCGGTGGTCGGGGATGAGGAGCGGCGCGGGGTTCTCGGAGAGCGCGGTGCGCACGAGCTGGCGGTCCTCGTCGGCGTCGAGGCCGGGCGTCATGCGCGCGAGCGCTTCCACGCCGACCTGCTCCCCGTAGTCGATTTCGCGCACCTTCTCGAGGACGGCGCGCTGGTCGGTCGGGAGCGTGAGGCCGACGGGGACGTCCTCGAAGTCGTCCTCGACGCCTTCGAGGTAGGCGTCGATGCGCTCGAAGAGCGGATGGTCGCTCGCGGCGTCCTCGTCGGGGTCCTTCGGGAAACTGACGCTGATGACGCGGTCGCCGGCGACGCCGAGTTGCACGTAGCGTTCGAGATACGTCGACTCCGTCGCGTAGATGCCGGCGTCCATGTCCTACTCCTCGGACACGTCGGACTTGAAGGTTCGTGGTCGGCAGGTCTCAGGGAAACATTCTTGTACAGATAAGTCCATTATTGTACAACGATGAACGATACACTCGCACCGCAGGTGCGCTCCATCCTGCGGGCGGCGCGCGAGCGCGACGTCGGGGCCGACGGCCGCGTGTCGGTCTCTCCCCGGTCGCTCTCGGCGGCGTTCGCGGACGCCGAGGACGACGGCCGCGTCCCGGTTATCGCCGAGGTGAAGCCGACGAGTCCGACCACCGAGGGCGAGCGCCGCGACGACCCCGTCGAGCTCGCCGAGGGGATGGTCGCGGGCGGCGCCGCCGCCCTCTCCGTGCTCACCGAACCCGAGCACTTCGGCGGCTCCACGGAGAACCTCGAACGCGTCCGCGATGCCGTGGACGTCCCCGTCCTCCGCAAGGACTTCGTCGTGCGCGAGGAACAACTCGACGCCGTCGCGGCCGACGTCGTCCTCCTCATCGCGCGCTTCGTCGGCGACGACCTCGCCGACCTCAAGCGGGCCGCCGAAGAGCGCGGCTTCCAGGTGCTCGTCGAGGTCCACGACCGCGACGAACTCGAGCGCGCGCTCGATGTCGGCGCGGAGTACGTCGGCGTGAACAACCGCGACCTCGCGAAACTGGAGGTCGACCTCGAAACGTTCGAGAGGGTGGCGCCCCACGCATCAGGGGACGTGACACTCATCGCGGAGAGCGGCGTCTCCACGCCAGCGGACGTCCGACGGATGCGCGAGGCCGGCGCGGACGGCCTCCTCGTCGGCTCGGCCATCATGGACGGGGACGTCACCGAGAACACCGAGGCACTGACGCGCGCCGAATCGGAGGGGTCGGCGTGAGCTCCACGGACGACGCCGGCAAGTTCGGCGACTACGGCGGCCAGTACGTCCCCGAGGTCCTCATGCCCGCCGTCGAGGAGCTCGAGGACGCCTACGAGCGCTACGTCCTCGACAACGAGGACGGCTTCATGGACGACTTCCGCGCGCGCCTCCGGGACTTCGGCGGGCGCCCCACGCCGCTCGGGCGGGCGGACAACCTCTCTGCTAGGTACGGCGTCGACGTCTACCTCAAACGCGAGGACCTCCTCCACGGCGGCGCGCACAAGCTGAACAACGCGCTCGGGCAGGTCCTCCTCGCGAAGTACATGGGCAAAGAGCGCATCATCGCGGAGACCGGCGCCGGCCAGCACGGCACCGCGACGGCGATGGCGGCCGCCTACCTCGACATGCCCTGCGAGATCTACATGGGCCGCACCGACATCAACCGCCAGCGCCCGAACGTCTTCCGCATGCGCACGCACGGCGCCGAGGTCAACCCCGTCGACGTCGGTTCTGGAACCCTGAAGGAGGCGACGAACGAGGCGATGCGCGACTGGGCGACCACCGTCGAGACCACTCACTACGTCATCGGCTCCGTCGTCGGCCCGCACCCGTTCCCGACGATGGTGCGCGACTTCCAGTCCGTCATCGGCGAGGAGGCGCGCCGGCAGTCCGAAGAGCAACTCGGTCGCCTCCCCGAGGCCGTCATCGCCTGCGCGGGCGGCGGGTCGAACACGATGGGCGCGTTCCACGCGTTCGTCGGCGACGACGACGTCGCCCTCTACGCCGTCGAAGCCGGCGGCTCCGGCCTCGGCGTCGAGGAGGACGAGGAGTACGCGCCGAACTCCGCGAGCCTCGGCACCGGGTCCGTCGGCGTGCTCCACGGCGCGAAGACGAAGCTCCTGCAGACGGGCGAGGGCCAGATCGTCGAGTCCCACTCCGTCTCCGCCGGCCTCGACTACGCCGGCGTGGGCCCCGAGCTCGCCAACCTCGTCGACGAGGGCAGGGTGACGCCCGTGAACGTCGACGACGACGCGGCGCTCGCGGCGTTCCATCGCCTCTCGCGCGAGGAGGGCATCATCCCCGCGCTCGAGTCGAGTCACGCCGTCGCCTACCTCGAACAGTACGACGGCGACGGCCCCGTCGTCGTGAACGTCTCCGGGCGCGGCGACAAGGACCTCGACACCGTCATCGAGGAGTCCGCCGAGCGCGACCTGCCCGAGGCCCCCGACATGGAGGTGTTCCGCTCGTGAGCGCGGACGACGTCACCGCCGCGTTCGCCGGCGAACCCGCGCTCGTCCCCTACGTCGTCGCGGGCGACCCGAGCCCCGAGGCCACCGAGGCGTACGTCGAGGCGCTCGTCGAGGGCGGCGCGGACGTCATCGAGCTCGGCCTCCCCTTCTCCGAGCCCATCGCGGACGGCCCGACCATCCAGGAGGCCATCCGGCGCGCGCTCGACGCCGGGATGACGCCCGCGAAATACCTCGACCTCGTGCGCGACCTCGACGTGGACGTCCCCATCGTCTGCATGACCTACTACAACCTCCTCCTCCAGTACGGCGACGGGAACGAGGTGGAGTCGTTCGTCCGCGACGCCGCCGAGGCGGGCGTCTCGGGGCTCATCATCCCCGACCTGCCCGTCGAGGAGTCGGGCGAGCTCGAGGCCGCCTGCGAGAAACACGACGTCGCGCTCGTCTTCATCGTCGCGCCGACCACGACCGCCGAGCGCGTCGAGCGCATCCTCGAGCGCGCGTCCGGCTTCGTCTACGTGCAGGCGCGCATGGGGACGACGGGCGCGCGCACCGACGTCTCCGAGGACACCTACGCGAGCCTCGAGCGCCTTCCCGACGGCGAGTTGCCGTACGCGGTCGGCTTCGGCGTGAGCGAGCGCGAGCACGCGAGAGCCATCGTCGAGGGCGGCGCGGACGGCGTCGTCGCCGGGAGCGTCTTCGTCGACCGCATCGCCGAGGCCGAGCGCGTCGCCGACGCGGCGGACGCGCTCCGCGAGAAGGCCGCCGAGCTGAAGGCGGGCATCCGCGACGCCGACCGCGACGGAACACCCAAACCGGAAACCACAAAGTAACCCCTACGGTACCACGTACCACTCACTATGAATGCGGGCACACGGGCGCGACTCGAACGCATCGGCACCGACGGCAACTACCTCACGGTCCCCATGGACCACGGGGTCACCCTCGGCCCCGTGAAGGGGCTGAAGGACATCGAGTCCACCATCGACGCGGTGACGCGCGGCGGCGCGGACGCCGTCCTCACCCAGAAGGGCATCGCGGGACGCGTCCACCCGAACAAGAACGACGCCGGCTACATCGTCCACCTGAACGGCTCCACCGTCATCGGCCCCGACGAGAACGACAAGCGGATGACCGGGAGCGTCGAGGAGGCCGTCCGCGTCGGCGCGGACGCCGTCAGCTTCCACATCAACGTCGGGAGCGACCACGAACCCGACCAGCTCACGATGCTCTCGGAGGTCACGAAGGAGGCCGAGCGCTACGGGCTACCGGTGCTCGCGATGGCGTACGCGCGCGGCCCCGGCGTCGACGAGCAGGACGCCGAGTCGCTCGGCCACGCCGTCCGCCTCGCCGAGGAGCTCGGCGCGGACGTCGTGAAGACCGCCTACTCGGGCGACGCCGAGAGCTTCGCGCACGTCACCGAATCCACCGCGAAACCCGTCATCATCGCGGGCGGCAGTCCCGAGGGCGACCGGACGACGCTCGCGAACGTCCGCGGCGCGATGGACGCCGGTGGCGCCGGCGTCTCGATGGGGCGCTCCATCTTCCAGCACGACGACCCCGAGGCCATCGCGACGGCCGTCTCCGCCGTCGTCCACGACGACGCGAGCGTCGACGACGCCCTCGAACGGGCCGGACTCGACGCCTGAAGGACCGCCGCCCTTCTCCCTCGACTGCGGTATTCGCCACGTTCAAGCCGTCGCGTACTGAGGTGCAACTAATGACACGCGAAGTCTGGCTGAAGGCCGACGACTCCGTCGGCGACTGGGAGTCGCGCAAGCGACGCATCACCGCCGGCCTCGAAGCCGGCGTCGACTGGGTGCTCGTCGACGAAGCGGACGTCGCGCGCGTCCGCGAGCTCGGGCAGGTGAACGTCGCCGCGTTCACCAGCGACGACGTCGACGTCATCGGCGAGGCCGAGGAAGAGACCGCCGAACCGGACGCGTACGTCGTCGGGAAGGGCGGCGAGGGCGACGGCACCGTCGACCTCCCCGCCGACTTCTCCGGGAGCGCGGACCTCACGACGCTCCGCCGGACCGACGACGTGCGCGGCGCCTACGTCCGCATCCTCGGGAAGGAGTACGAGTCGTTCGCGGAAACCGCCGCGAACGACGCCGACTACACGTTCATCGTCGGCGAGGACTGGACGATCATCCCCCTCGAGAACCTCATCGCGCGCATCGGCGACGAGACCACCATCGTCGCCGGCGTCACAACCGCCGAGGAGGCCGACACCGCCTTCGAGACGCTCGACATCGGCGCGGACGCCGTCCTCCTCGACACCGACGACACCGACGAGATCCGCCGCACCGTCCGTGTGCGCGACCGCGCGGAGCGCGAGACGCTCGACCTCGAGTGGGCGGAGGTCGTCGAAATCGAGGAAGCGGGCGCCGCCGACCGCGTCTGCGTCGACACGGGCTCGCTCATGGACGACGACGAGGGGATGCTCGTCGGGTCGATGTCCCGAGGGCTCTTCTTCGTCTACGCGGAGACCGCCGAGTCGCCGTACGTCGCCTCCCGGCCGTTCCGCGTGAACGCCGGCGCCGTCCACGCCTACGTCCGCACGCCCGGTGGCGGCACGAAGTACCTCGCGGAGGTCGAGAGCGGCGACGAGGTGCAGATCGTCGACACCGAGGGTCACACCCGGGAGGCCGTCGTCGGGCGCGCGAAGATCGAGCGCCGCCCGATGTTCCGCGTCACCGTCGAGACCGACGCGGGCGACCGCTTCGACACACTCATCCAGAACGCCGAGACCATCAAGGTCGAGACCGCCGACGGGCGCACCCCCATCACCGAGGTCGAGCCCGGCGACGAGCTGAAGGTCTTCACGCAGGAGGGCGGCCGGCACTTCGGCGAGAAGGTCGAAGAACGCATCATCGAGAAGTAGCCACGGAGCGTTCCCGCGCGTCAGCGCCGACGCTAGGGTTCGTGTTCCGCGCGGATCGCCGTGTGGACCGCTATCTCCGCTATCTCCGCGCCGCACTCGGCGGTGCGTTCGACGCCGTCGAGGAGACCGGCGAGCGCGCGCACGTCCGCTCGCGCGCCCGTCTCGCCGTCGTGAACCGCGTGTCGAGCGTCGGCCGCGCGCGCCGCCACGTTCTCGGCGTCGTCGAGGATGTCGCTCGCGTCGGCGAGCGTCGCGTCGTTCAGCACGGCGGTGGTCGCGCGCTCGATGACGTCGCGCGCGGCTTCGGCGAGCGCGTCCACCTCGTCGGCGAACGCCTCCGGAACCGGATGCTCGACGCGCTCCAGTTCCGCGATGACGGAGCGCACGTGCGAGACGACCGACGTGAGCTGGCGCGCCGTCAAGTAGTACGCGAAGAGGTCGAGGCGGCTCACCCCGAGCGCGTCGACCTCCTTCAGGCTCGCGAGCGCGCGCGTGAAGTGGTGCGTGACCAGCCCGAAGAAGCGGTCCACGTCGCCCTCGCGCTGGTGGAGGCCCTCGCGACGCTCGCCGACGCCCGCGCCGATGTCGGTCGTGGCGGTGCGGTGGATGGCGAGCGTGAGGAATCGCAGTTGGCCGACCGCCTGGCGCATCGAGACCTCGCCGGAGTCGAGGAAGTTCCGCATCGCGATCTCCTGCTCGGTCGCGTCGAGCAGTTCGGCGCCGGCGAGCGTGCTCGCGACGGAGCGGGCGGCGCGGTGGTGGTCGTCCGCGAACGCCTCGGTCGTGGTGAGCGTCACGTCCGTGAAGCCGGCCGTGTAGGCGGCGTGCAGGACGCGCTCGACGTCGCCGGGGTCGTCGGCGGAGACGTCGAGCGTCACCGACTCGATTGGCTCCTCGTCGCGACGCGAGCTCCGGACGACGAGCGTCCCGTCGTCGTGCGTGTAGACGTGGACCGGCGCGCCGGCTTCGAGGTGGTGGTCGGTCGCCCACTCCTTCGGTATCGACACCGTGTAGGTCCCGCCACCGACCTTCTGGAGTTTGCGCGTCTCCATCAGTAGATGAGTGCGGGGTCGTTCTCGGTCATGTAGAGGGTGCGCGCGGCGATGTTCACGGCGTGGTCGCCGACGCGCTCGAGGTCGCGCACCGTCAGGAGCATCCGGGAGACGTCGTCCATCAGGCGCTCGACCGCCCACGCGTCCTCGCCGGCCTCGTGTTCGATGAGGTCGCGGACGACGCGCTCGTTCGCGCGCTGGCAGTGCGCGTCGAGTTCGTCGTCGCGCTCGGCGATGGCGTAGCAGGCGTCCGTGTCCGCGCCGGCGTACGCGTCGAGCGCGTCCGCGACCATCTCGCGGGCGTCCGTGCCGATAGCCGCGACGTCGACGTCCAGCGGCGTCTCGTCGGTCGTGGCGAGCGCGTACTCGCCGAGGTTGACGGCGAGGTCGCCGACGCGCTCGAGGTCGGTGATTATCTTGAACGACGCCGCGACGAATCGGAGGTCGCCGGCGACGGGTTGTTGGAGGGCGAACAGGTCGATGCACTCCCGCTCGAGTTCGAGGTAGCGGTCGTTGATGGCGTCGTCGCCCGCGATGACCGCGTGCGCGAGGTCGTCGTCGCCCGCCTCGAGCGCGTCGAGGCCGTCGTCGAGTTGGGAGAGGACGTCGCGGCCCATCGCCTCGACGTCGGCCTCCAGGTCCTCGAGCGACGACTGATATTCTTCTCGTGGCATCGAATCACCCGAACTTGCCGGTGATGTAGTCTTCGACGCGCTGGCTGCGTGGGTTTTCGAAGATTTGGTCGGTGTCGCCGTACTCGACGAGTTCGCCGCCGGTGAGGAAGACGGCGGTTTGGTCGCTGATGCGGGCGGCCTGCTGCATGTTGTGGGTGACGATGACGACGGTGTAATCCTCGGCGAGGTCCTCGACGAGGTCTTCGATTTTGGAGGTGGCGATGGGGTCGAGGGCGCTGGCGGGTTCGTCCATGAGGATGACGTCGGGGTCGACGGCGAGCGCGCGTGCGATGCAGAGGCGCTGTTGTTGCCCGCCAGAGAGCCCGAGCGCGTTGTCGTCCAGCCGATCGCTCACCTCCTCCCACAGCGCCGCCCCACGCAGGCATCGCTCCACGAGTTCGGCTTCGCGGTCGGCGTCGTCGCGGCCGAGGAGGCGCGCGAGGAACCCCTTCTCGATGTCGCCGTGCTTGCGCGGGCCGTAGGCGACGTTGTCGCGGATGGACTTCGGGAACGGGTTCGGCGACTGGAACACCTGCCCGATGCGCTTGCGCAGTTCGACGAGGTTCGTGTTCGGGTCGTAGACCTCGTCGTCGTCGAGGCGGACGGACCCCTCGACGCGGGCGGCCTTGATGCGGTCGTTCATGCGGTTGAGACAGCGGAGGAAGGTGGACTTCCCACAGCCGGAGGGGCCGATGAGTGCGGTCACGGAGTTTTCGGGGATGTCCATGGAGATGTCGGTGAGCGCGTGGTCGTCACCGTACCAGACGTTCAGGTCCTCGACGGTGAACTTCGCCTCACCCTCGAAGTCATACTCCGTCCACTCCGGGTCCACTTCCTCGACGCTCTCGCCGTCAGTCGTCTGGCTGGCCGTCTCGATGCCGGTGCTCGCGTCGCTGTCGTGTTCGCTGATGGCGTTAGTCATGGCTGATCTTCCTCCGGAAGTACGTTCGCGCACTGATGCCGACGGCGTAGAACGTCAGGACGACCGCGAGGAGGACGAACGCGGTCGCCCACCCCATCGAGGGGGAGCCGCTGACGCCCGCCGCGATGACCGCCCAGACCTGCGTCGGTAGGGAGGCCGAGGCGGAGACGAGCTGGTCGTTCACGATGAACGGCGGGCGGGTCACGAAGCGGAACCCGCCGAGGACGTCGACGGATTCGGTGGCGTTGAGCGTCGAGCCGAGGACGAGGATGAGGGGCGCGGTCTCGCCGGCGACGCGCCCGACGCCGAGGATGCCGCCGGTGATGACGCCGGGCATCGCGGCGGGGAGGACGACGCTCCGAATCGTCTGCCACCGGGTCGCGCCGAGCGCGGCGCTCGCGTCCCGGTACTCGTCCGGGACGGCCTTGATCGCCTCGCGGCTCGTGATGAGGACGAGCGGGAGGAGCATGAACCCGAGGACGAGCTGGCCGGCGAGCAGTGAGGTGTCGCCGCCGAGGCGCGGAATGAGGAACGCCGCGCCGAAGAGGCCGAAGACGACGCTCGGCGTGCTCCAGAGCGCGTTCGTCGCGACTTCGACGAGCGCGGTGAAGCGACCCTGTTCGGCGTACTCGGTGAGGAAGACGGCGGCGCCGACGCCCAGCGGCACCGCGAAGAGCGTCGAGCCGATGACGAGCCAGACGGTGCCGACGACCGCCGGCATGATGCCGCCGGGTTCCGCGCCGAGCGGGATGTACGCCTGCATCGTCATCGGCCACGAGAGCGTCCCGCCGGCGGCGACGGTGGCGCCGAGGACGCCGAAGGACGCGTCGGCGGTCCAGACGTGGAAGCCGGCGAGCGCGACGAAGCCGGCGGTGCCCGCGACACCGAGCGTCGTCTCGTCCGCGAGGACCGCGCGTTGAAGCGGGCCGATCCCGTCGGCGCGGCGACGCGCGAGCGCCGTCACGACCGCGACGCCCGCCGAGGCGAGCGCCGCGACGAACGCGACGGCGGGGAGGACGTCGACGGCGCCGAAGCTGGGTGCGATGCCGGCCGCCCACTCGAGAGCGAGCGCCGCCGTCAGGACGCCGAGGCCGCCGAAGACGCCGAGCGAGAGCAGTGGAGCGCGCTCCTGCGCGTGCGCGGCGAGCGTGCGTTCACCGCGGCCGGTGAGGAGGCCGACGAGCGCCCCGAGGAGGAGCGCGAGCGCCGCGAGCGCCGCGAGCGCGCCGAGTGCGACGCCGAGCGTCCCGACGAACGGGACGCCGGCGAGGGTCGGGCCGGCGAGCACGAACAGCGCCGCGACGAAGGCGAGCGCGGCGATGACGGTCGGAACGGCCGCGCGAGCGCGCTCGACGGTCGCGCTCGCGCTCCCGACGCCACGGAGCGAGCCGTAGCGCCGATAGAACGCCGCGAAGAGGACGAGCGCCACGAGCGCGAGGAGGAGCGAGCCGACCGAGAACTCGGGCGTGACGGTGACGGCGGTGTCGAGGACGCGCGACTCGCGGTTCACCTGCACCGTGTACGTGTACGCGTAGACGAGCGGGGTGCGGGTGAGGAGGACGGAGCAGAGGAGCGCGACGACGGCGCCGACGGCCGCGAGCGGGAGGACGCGGACGAGGGCGCGGGCGCCGTCGTGCCACGCCTCCGTCCCGGCGGGCGACCGGGCGGCGCCGACGGCGAGCACCATCGCGGGGAGGAGGACGACGAGCGCGGCGAGCGCGCTGATGGTGAAGCCGTGCAGGGCGTAGCCGACGCCCTTCAGCGTGACGAACACGACGACGGCGACCATCACGACGATCATCAGGAAGGCGTTGAGGTTGATGACGAGGAACGCGCCGAACTCGCGGCCCTGTGCGCCGAACCCCGCGCGGCACTTCGCGGCCGCCCACGCGGAGACGATGGCGCCGAAGACGACGAATATTGGGACGACCGCGCCGCCGGTGAACCCACCGGAGACCGCCTGCGGGTCCCACTGCCAGCCGACGCCGATCATCGCCGTCGCAATCGTCGCCCCGAGCGCGCCGACGAGGAGCGCCGGCGGAAGCGTCGAGCCGAGGTCCTCGCGCGGCGCGACGGTGAGGACGAGCAGGCCGACGGCCGCGAGGAGCGCGACGACCAGCCAGAGCGGCGTGTCGAAGCCGACGAGCGACCCGCCGACGGCGGCGCCGACGAGCAGGCCGAAGACGCCGAAGACGAGGCCGGCGAGGAGGCCCGCGCTCGAGTCCGGCGTGGTGGTGACGACGCCGGTGCGCGAGGCGACGCCGGCGACGAGAACGCCGGCGGCTTCGACGAGGAGGATGGCGCCGAGGATGACGGCGAGCGAGAGACCGGTGGCGGCCGCGATAGCGGTGAGTGTGAGCGCCGCGACGGCGACCGCGACCCCGATACCGCGAACGCGACGCGACCGGACGGGTGCGACGTTCGTCCACGAGGCGAGGGCGAGCGCGCCGACCGCGCCGACGACGACCGCCGCGAACGCCCCGAAGAACCGCGTGAGTGCCGCCCCGGTCGCGTCGAGTGCGACGAGCTCGACGAGCGCGCAGAGCGCGACCGTGAAGCTCACGACGCCGAGTGCGATGACGCCGTCAAGCCCCCGGTCGTAGACGCTCGAGGACTCGTCGACGAGCGCGGCCTCGGAGGCGTCGTGGGTCGCGCTCATTGGCTCCCCTCCAGGCGCTCCTTCATCCGCTGTTCGACGTAGCGCGAGACGACGCTCATGCTCGCGACGATGGCGAAGAGGAGGACGCCCGCGACGAACAGGACGTCGAGCGTGCTCTCGGAGGCGCTCCCGTACTGGGTGGCGATGAGGCTCGTCAGCGTCGCTCCCGCGTCGAAGACGTCGAAGAGCGGGTTCGCGAGGCCGACGCCGGCCGCCATGATCGCGGCGACCGCCATCGTCTCGCCGATTGCGCGGCCGAGCCCGAGGATGATGCCGGCCGAGATCCCCGAGAACGCCGCCGGGATGGAGATGCTCTTCATCGTCTGCCAGCGCGTCGCGCCCATCGCGATCGAGCCGTCACGCATCGACTCCGGGACGCTCGAGAGCGCGTCCTCGGCGACGGAGACAACCGTCGGGAGCGCCATCACGCCGACGACGATGCCCGCGATGAGGAAGCTCGCGCCGTCGTCGAGGAAGGACGTCTGGATGAAGCCGTTGAGGACCTGGAAGCCGATGAAGCCGTAGACGATGGAGGGGATGCCCGCGAGCACCTCGATCCCGGGCTTGACGACCTCGCGGACGCGCGGGCTCGCGATCTCCGCGATGAAGAGCGCGCCGAAGAGCCCGAGCGGGCCCGCGACCGCGCCCGCGATTATCGTCACGATCACCGTCGCCCAGATCGTCGGAACGAGCGAGTAGACGTCCGCGCTCGGGTTCCACGTCGAGTCGCTCGCCGGGAGGACGGCGTCGAGCCAGAAGAACCACCGCGTCTGGCCGTCCTCGACGGGGATGATGAGGAGGCCGGTGCCGTGCTCGACGAACGCGGGGAACGCGCTCGCGAACAGGAAGTAGGTGATGAAGCCGACCGTGAGCACGGTGGAGGCGGTGGCGACGAGCGTCAGCAGCCGCGCGACGGCGGCCTGGTGGGTGACCCACCCGATTGCGGTGACGGCCACGAACGCCCCGAGGACCGGGACGGCGTACGCGGGCACGAAGAGGAACACGACCGCCAGCGCCGCGAGCAGGACGCCCAGCGTCGCGACGAGAAGGTTCGCACCCGACCCGGCGTCCTCGCCGACCGCCAGTTTACGGAACGTCGTCTGTGCGTCTTCGAACATGTAGTGGTGTGTTAAATAGGATTGTCGCTGGTCGGTTGGACGGCGACGCGGTCTCGGAGAGTGCCCGCGACGCGCGCTCTAGACCTGGTCGGGGAGCTTCGCGCGCTCCTCCTCGAGGCGTCGCTCACCGAGCGTGAAGTAGTTGTTCGGCGCGACGAACGTGTCCTGGCCGAACTCGGAGAGGATCATGTTGATGAACGCGCCCTCCTTCTCGGAGGTGCCCTCCCACGTGTACATGTGGAGGTCACGCGAGAGCGGGTAGGACTTCGAGTCGAGGCCGTTCTGGTCGTCGCCGTAGGAGTACGTCGTGCCCTCCCACTCGAGCGCGATCGGCGTGACGCCCTCGGTGTCGAGGAAGGCGAGCGCGAGGTAGCTGATCGCGTTGTCCGCCTGGGCGACCGCCTGCGCGAGACGCTGGTTCTGCCCGTAGCGGTTCGCGACCGTCGTCTCCTCCTCGGGGTTCCCGTAGACGTTCGAGACGAAGGACGTCCGCGTCCCGGAGCCCTTGACGCGGCCGAGCACCTGAATCTCCCGGTCGGGGCCGCCGAGTTCGGACCAGTTCGTGATGCGACCCTTGTAGAGGTCCTTGAGCTGCTGGCCGGTGATCTTCGAGACGCCCGCCTCCGCGATCTCGCTGGAGACGACGAGCGGCTGGCCGTCCACGCCGACGACGTGGTCGATGAAGCTCTCGTAGGACTCCCGGTCCGGGAGCTCGTCCTGGACGTTCCCGCTGGAGTTCCCGATGTCGATCTGGCCGTTCATCACCTTCTCGACGCCCGTCCCGGAGTGGCTGAGCGCGACCGAAGCCGTGAACGGCGGGTCGCCGTTCTCCTTCGCTTCGAAGCCGTAGAGGCCCGCCCAGTAGTCCGCGAGCGCTTTCTCCGTGTCGATGTTGTACTCGCCGTGCGGCCAGTACTCCGTGTCGCTCGCCGGCCGGTTGGCGTTCCAGTAGGACGCCGCCGTGTTCGCGATCGGGTAGACGGTCGAGGACCCACCGGACTCGAGCGGGCTCACGCTCTGACTCGCGCTCGAACCGCCGCTCGTGGTCGTCTGCTCCGTCGTTCCGGACGACGTGGTCGTCGATTCACTCGAGTTCGATCCCCCACAGCCCGCGAGTGCCGCCGCCCCCGCAGCGCCCGATGTGACGAGGAAGTTACGCCGCGACACCAGACTCGACAAGTCATCTCCGTCGTGCGTCATCACCAGATACCACCCGGTTCTCTACTAAAGCGGTTTATAATAGGGGTACGAAGCGATCAGAACCGTCCCGACTGCAATAGCGTGCTCTGATCGTCTATTAGGGGACCCCACCTCTCTGGAGTGCTATATATTTCGGCGAGTGCGCGCGGCGCTCGTGGCCGCCACCTGCGGAAGAAGGGCGCCCCGAGGTGGGTCAGTTCGCGTCCTGCCCGCTCTCGCTCGGGTAGTGCCACTCGATCTCGGTCGTACACCACGGACAGAAGTCGAGCTCCGTGTCGAGGCTCCGCCCGCAGGCCGGACACGCCGGCTCCCCGTCGCGCGTCTGCGACGGCGTCGCCTCCCGAACGGCGAGCACGTAGGCGTCCACGACGTTACAGAGCCGGACGACGAGCACGCCGACCGCGGCCTCGAGCGGGACCGCAATCGACCCGAGCGCACCGAAGTTCCCGGCGACGATTGCCTGCTCGTAGGCGGCGAGCGTCGCGTCCGGAACGAGCACGTAGGAGGTCACGAGCGAGAGCGCGACCCAGCCGACCGCGCGGAGCCACGCACGGAGGTAGAGGTGGCCGACACCCGGATAGACGACCGAGAGGGCGGCAGCGACGACGCCCCTGCGATTGACACTCACGGATAGCTACCCATCGGGGATACTCGGCCTTAAGGCCACGCCTTCCGTCACGGCCCGCGTCGAACGCGGGCGGGCCGACGGCGCGGTCGAGAGAGAAGAGAGGCGGGCGTCTACTGCGGGGACGGGCTCCCGCTGCCGCCCTGCGGCGTCGCACCGCGCTCGAGGGCGCCGCCCGTGATGTTCTTCAGCCGGTCGACGAGCGAGTCCTTCTCCGGCTCGCCGACGAGCGCGATGTCGAGGACTTCGCTGATGTGGCTGACCGGGATGATCTCGATCTGGTCCTTGTACTCGTCCTCGATCATGACGTCCTGCTCGTTCGCCTTCGGGATGATGACGCGCTTGCAGCCCGCCTTCGCGGCGGCCTCGATCTTGTGCGTCACGCCCCCGACCGGGAGGACGTCGCCGCGCACGGAGAGACTGCCGGTCATCGCGATGTCCTGCGCGATCGGGATGTTTTCGAGCGCGCTGATGACGGCGGTGGCGACCGTGATCGACGCCGAGTCGCCCTCGACGCCCTCGTAGGACTGCACGAACTGGATGTGGATGTCCTTGTCCGCGATCCCCTCGCCGCTGTACTTCTTGATGATCGCGGAGACGTTCTCGACGGCCTCCTGGGCGATCTCCTGCAGTTTGCCGGTGGCGAAGATCTCGCCACCCTCGCCCTGTCGCGGGGTCACTTCGGCCATGACGGGCATCATGATGCCGGAGTCCCCGCCCATGACCGCGAGGCCGTTCACGCGGCCGACCGCTTCGCCCTCGGAGGTCTTCAGCTCGTAGTCCTTCCGGCGGGCGATGTAGTTGTCCGCGACCTGCTGCTCGATGGAGCGCGAGCGCTTCTTCGCCTCGAGGACGTCCGAGCGCTCGGTCTGCTCCTTGTCCTTCGAGCGCGCGATGTCGCCGGCGACGCGGACGAGCCCACCGAGGTTACGCAGTTCGAGCGTGAGGTGGTCCTTCCGGCCGGCGCGACGCTTCGCCTCGAGGATGACTTCGCGGACCGCGTCCGGCGTGAAGTGCGGCAGGCGGCCGTCCTTCTCGACCTCCTGTGCGACGAAGCGCGCGTACTTGCGGCGCATCTCCGGGGTGTCGTCGATGGTGTCGTCCATGTACACCTCGTAGCCGTACCCCTTGATACGGCTCCGGAGCGCCGGGTGCATGTTCTCCATCGCGTCCATGTTCCCCGCAGCGACCATGATGAAGTCACAGGGGACGGGTTCGGTCTGCACCATCGCGCCCGAGGAGCGCTCGGACTGGCCGGTGATGGAGAACTCGCCCTCCTGAATCGCCGTCATCAGGTGCTGCTGGGAGCGGACGTCGAGCGTGTTGATCTCGTCGATGAAGAGCACGCCCTTGTTCGCCTTGTGGATCTCGCCGGCCTCGACGCGGTCGTGGCTCGGCGTCTCCATCCCACCGCTCTGGAACGGGTCGTGGCGAACGTCGCCGAGGAGCGCGCCGGCGTGCGCGCCCGTCGCGTCCTCGAAGGGCGCCGTCTGCCGCTCGGCGTTGTTGATGAGGAGCT
Source organism: Halarchaeum sp. CBA1220 (assembly GCF_003721175.2). Taxonomy (GTDB): domain Archaea; phylum Halobacteriota; class Halobacteria; order Halobacteriales; family Halobacteriaceae; genus Halarchaeum; species Halarchaeum grantii. Next base: position 1,134,571 of record NZ_CP054707.1, on the reverse strand, counting down.
TCGGAATCATCGCGTCGCTCCCGCGGTTCGAGTAGCGGAACGCGAAGTAGATGACCGCCGCGGCGATGATCCCCATCAGGATCTGGCCGACGACGAGGAAGGCGTAGCCGACGACGACCGCGAGGACGATCCACATGAGGAACGAGCGCATCTGGTTGCGCTTGCGGACTTCCTCCTGGTGGGCCTCGACGATCTGGTTCCCCTTCCCCGCCGGGACGGTTCGGACCTTCGGCTCGTTCGAGTCGTCCGGGTTGTGGTAGACGAGGACGTCCTGCAGGTTCTCCTGCGGTAGGAGCTGGCTCATCGCCTTCGCGAGCATGGACTTCCCCGTCCCCGGAGTGCCGATCATCATCACGTGGCGGTGCTGTTTGGCCGCGCGCATCACGATGTCGCGGGCCTCCTCCTGGCCGATGACCTGATCGACCAGGCGGTCGGGCACCTTGATGTCCGCGGTCGAGCCGACATGGAGACCGCCGAGGAGGTCGTCCTCGGCGTTCTCCTCGTCGATCTCGACGTCGCCCTCGACGTCGACCTGACTGCCGAGGTCGTCGAGGTCACCGTCGGGAGCGGGGTCGACCTCGTCGAGATCGCCGTCGGACGAGGGGTCGGACTCTGGGTCGGTGTCGTTCTCCCCCTCTAAGGGAGTATCAGTCGTGCGGTCGTTGCTCATAGAACCCTTATCGCTAGTCGGACGAAGGGGAGCGCGATTGATATACTTTCTCCCTCCAGTAAACGACGAAAACGCCGGACTCCGGCGGGGAGCGCCGCGTATTCGGCGGTCCGGCCACGGCGACTCGCCACCCTTATGCGCGAGGGGAGGGTGAGTGGGGATAACGCGGCCACTACACCATGACTCGTGGGTTCTACATCGGTCGGTTCCAGCCCTATCACCAGGGCCACCACCGCGTCGTCCAGGAGATCGCCGAGGAAGTCGACGAACTCGTTCTCGGTATCGGGAGCGCCGACCAGTCGCACAGCGTCCGCAACCCGTTCACGGGCGGCGAACGCATCATGATGATCACGAAGGCGCTCGTCGACGTCGACCTCGTGACGTACGCCGTCCCCATCGAGGACATCAACCGGAACGCCGTCTGGGTGAGTCACGTCCAGTCGATGAGCCCGAACTTCGACGTCGCGTACTCGAACAACCCGCTCGTCGTCCGGCTCTTCGAGGAGGCCGGTATCGAGGTGCGCGGCTCGCCGATGTTCGACCGCGAGGTGCTGCGCGGCACCGAGGTCCGCGAGCGCATGGTCGCCGGCGACGACTGGGCGGACCTCGTCCCCGAACCCGTCGAGCGCGTCGTCCACGAGGTCGACGGCGTCGAGCGCATCCGGCAGGTCGGCGACACCGACATCGACTCGCCGAACGACTGACGCGCTCGCCCGGGCGCGGTCGCGCCGAGTTCGGCGGCGCGGGGCCGTGCGCTTTTACTCGCGCCCGCCCGTTCGCCCGCCCGTGATCACGCTCGCCTCCGACTTCGGGTCGCCGTATCCGGCGGCGATGCGCGGCGTCCTCTGCTCGCGCTCGGACGCCCGCCTCGTCGACGTCGCACACGACTTCCCGCGACAGGACGTCCGCACGGCGGCGTTCTGGCTGCGCGAACTCCTCCCGACGTTCCCGGCGGCGACGCACCTCGCCGTCGTCGACCCGGGCGTCGGCACCGACCGCCGGCCGCTCGCCGTCGAGGCGGGCAAGCACGCGCTCGTCGGCCCGGACAACGGCCTCCTCATGCCGGCGGCGCGCGAACTCGCCGGCGACGCGCCGCTTGCGTGCTACGAGATTCCCGTCGACGACCCGGAGAGCACGACCTTCCACGGCCGCGACGTCTTCGCGCCCGCCGCCGCCGCAGTCCACGACGACGGCCTCGACGCGCTCGACTATCCGGCGGTCGAGGACCCCGTCGACCTCTCCTTTCCCGAGGCCGCCGTCGCCGACGACGAAGCGCGCGGCGAGGTCCTCGTCGTCGACGGCTTCGGGAACGCCATCACGAACCTCGACGGGGCGCTGCTCGCCGACCGCTGGGGCGAGTACGCCCGCGTGAACGGGGACCGCGTCCCGGTCGCTCGGACGTACGACGCCGTCGACGCCGACGAGCGGTTGCTCACGGTCGGGAGCCACGGCGCCGTCGAGCTCGCGGTGAACCGGGGGCGCGGTGAGGAAGCGTTCGGCGTCGAACCCGGCAGTCGCGTGGTGCTCGACCGCCCCTAGTCGTCGGTCGTCGCCTCGACGGTCGGGTCGGCCTCCGCGCTCGCGCCGTCGACGGCCTCGGTGAGCGAGACGTTCAGCGTGAGCATGCTGACGACGCCGCCGACGACGGTGACGGCGTTCTTCACGGCGTGGTCGACGAGCGCGATGGCGAGCGCCGCCGGCGCCGCGACGGGCGTGAGCGCGACGACGAGGAGCGTGAACGCGCCCTCGTAGAGGCCGATGCCGCCCGGGGAGAGCGGGAGGACTTTCGCGAGGTTGCCGACGGAGACGGCGAAGAAGCCGGTGGCGAGGAGCGCGGCGAGCGGGAGGTCGACGCCGAACGCGGCGAAGACGCAGAGCGCGGTGAGCACGTCGATGACCCAGACGAGGACGCTCGTCGCGCCGACGCGCGCGAACGCGCGGCCGTCGGCGGCGACCGTCTGGACGTCGCGGACGAACCCCTCGATGGTGGTGGCGACGAGCTCGACGTAGCCGTCGTCGCTCGCCCACTCGACGACGCGCCGGACGTAGCCCCCATCGGAGCGCGCGGAGAGGACGATGACGGCGACGGCGGCGACGGCGGCGAACCCGACGAAGCCGGCGACGGCGAGCGCGACGGTCCCGCTCTGCTGGTGGCCGTCGGCAATCGCGCTATCGCCCGTGATGGCGGCGAGGAGCGTGCTCACCTCGCCGGGCGCGAAGACGGCGAGGCCGAGGAGGACGCTCCCCGCGAGCAGCGTGATGGTGAGGAGGTCGAAGACGCGCTCGACGGCGAGCGACGCGAACCCCGACGTGTAGGGGACGCGCCGGCGGGCCTTCACGACGTACGCGCGGATGAGGTCGCCGCCGCGCGCGGGGAAGACGAGGTTCCCGGTCTGTGAGACGAACACCGCGCCGGTGAGGAACGTCGCGTCCTCGTGATACCCCAACTCGGCGAGGATGTCGCGATAGCGCACGCCGCGCAGCGGCCACGAGAGCGCGTACACGACGCCGGCGACGGCTATCAGCGCGGGGTCGGCGCCGGCGGCGGCCTCGAGCACCGCGCTCGGGTCGAGGTAGACGAACATGAGGCCGAGCGCGACGAGCGTGAGCGCGGCGCCGGCGACCGCGCCCGTCCGCCGGTTCACGTACGGGGAGACGGCGAACTCCCACCAGCAGCGCAGTATCTGCGAGCCCATCCCGAGGACGTCGCGCACGAGGTCGACCTTCGAGTCGCCCTTCGGCTCCCAGTCGACGGCGAACTCCTCGACGCGGAACCCCCGGCGCTGGGCGCGCACGAGGAGTTCGGTGTCCCAGAACCAGTGTTCGTCCTCGACGGCGGGCCGGAGCTCCCGAAAGGCCGCCCGGGAGACGGCCTTGAAGCCGCACTGGTGGTCGCGGAGCTCGGAGCCGAGCAGGGTGCGCACGGCGAGGTTGAAGCCGCGGGAGGGGATGCCGCGCTTCGCGGGGCGGTCGGCGACGTTCTCCGGCATCCAGCGCGACCCCGTCGCGACGTCGTACTCCCCGCTCCGGACGCTCTCGACGAGGTGTTCGAGGTGGCGCATGTCCGTCGCGAGGTCCGTGTCGAAGTAGACGAGGACGTCGCCCTCGGCGGACTCGAAAGCGGCGTTCAGCGCGCCGCCGCGACCCAGGCGCTCGTCGCTGTGGAAGTGTCTGACGTCGGGGAACTCGGCCTCGAGTTCGTCGGCGATTTCGGGGGTCCGGTCGTCGCAGCCGTCCTCGGCGACGACGACCTCGTAGGTGCCCGGTTCGAGGAAGGCCGCGAGCGCCTCGCGCGTCCTCCGAACGGTGTGCTCGATGGTGTCCTCCTCGTTGTAGGCGGGGAGGACGACGCTCACCTCGACGGACGCACCACTCATTGCCGGGCTAAAGGGTGCTGTTCGGTAAAGCCTTTCTGGACTGCGAGAGCGCGTGCGTTCGCGGTCGCGCGCCGCCGTCTAGCCGACCGTTCCCCCTTCGTACCAGTCGTCGGCCCAGAGGCACACCACGACCCACGCGGGTGGCGGCGAAAGTGCCATATATCGTGTGTAGAAACCACAGAATCCGTGTTTTACCTGGCGTACCAAACCCCCTATGTGGGACTCCGCCGTTGTGACGGGTATGAGCACGAGTGCGGCGACGGCGGCGGCGAGCACCCTCACCCCGAAGCAGGAGCGCATCCTCGCGTACCTCCGCGAGAACGCCGATACGCAGACCTACTTCAAGTCGCGGCTCATCGGCGACGCGCTCGACCTCTCCGCGAAGGAGGTCGGCGCGAACATGGCGGCGATACAGGAGGGCGAGTTCGCCCTCGACGTCGAGAAGTGGGGTTACTCCTCCTCGACGACGTGGAAGGTCACCCGGTAGGCTCGTAGCGGATGAGGCCGTCGGCCTCGCGGGCGAGCGCGGCGGCCTCGGGGCCGAAGGAGTCCGCGTAGCGGAGGACGAGCGTGAGGACGGTCTCAGGGCGCGTGAGCGCGTAGCCGTCCTCGCGCGAGAGGAGACCGACGTTCTCGAGTTCGGCGGCGTACTTGCTTACCGTGCCCCGTGAGACGTCGGCGGCGTCCGCGAGGTCGCCACCGGTCGCGTCGGGGTCCCGAAGGAGCGTGACGAGCATCGCCGACGGCGTCGCGCGCCGGAGGTAGCCGAGGACGACCTTCTGGAAGTCGGAGAACTCGCCGGCGGGGTAGAAGCGCCGATAGTCGCCGTCCCGGTAGCTCTCGACGACGCCGTCGTCGAGCAGGCGGCGGAGGTGGTGTTGGGACTCTCCGGTGCCGAGTTTGAGGTCGTCGCGGAGCTTCGAGAAGTGCGCGCCCGGCGTCGTCGTCAGGTAGCCGGCGATGGCGTCCCTGACCTCGCTCTCGCCCTCGGAGGCGCCGGCGAGCCCGACGAGCGGGCTGGCGGCGCCGACGGCGGCGAAGCGGCGGAGCGTGGCGCGCTTGTCCTCGTCGATTCCCATTCGTGTTCCTCTACCGCACCAGCAGGCAAAAGGCTTATGTTGGGTTACTCTTTCTCCGTCTCGGGTTCGGCGTCGTCGGGCGACGACGCGGCCGTTTCGGAGGGAGTTCCGGTTCCGCTCGCACCCTCGCCCTGGAGTTCGGCGTCCATCTCCTCGATGACCTGGTCCGTCTCCTGCGCGCCGGTGTCGGAGCCGGCCATGACCTCCTCGGCCTGCTGTTCGAGCTCCTCGGGGTCGATGTCGGCCTCCTCGGTGATCTCGTTCAGGAGCTCGTCGATGCTGTCGAGGCCGAGGAGCTCGCGCGTCTCCTCGTCGAAGTCGAGGCTGTCGAGGCCCTCCGTGGGCGTCGCGACGTCGCTGTCCGTCAGGTGCTTCCCGTAGCGCCCGACGAGGGAGGTGAGTTCCTGCGGGAGGACGAACGTCGTCGACTCGCTCTCGCCCATCCGCTCGATGGCCTCCATTCCGCGCTCGATGACGGCGCGCTCGCCCATCGACTCGGCGGACTTCGCGCGGAGGACGGTCGAGACGGCGTCACCCTGCGCTTCGAGGACCTGAGACTGCTTCTGCCCCTGTGCGCGGATGATGTCGGACTGCTTCTGCCCTTGGGCCTCCTCGATGGAGGACTGGCGTTCGCCCTGCGCTTCGAGGATCATCGCGCGGCGTTTGCGCTCCGCGGACGTCTGCTGCTCCATCGCCTGCTGGACGTCCTTCGAGGGGTTGACCTCGCGCACCTCGACGGACTCGACGCGGATCCCCCACTCGTCCGTGGGCTCGTCGAGTTCCTTGCGGATGCGCGCGTTGATCTCCTGGCGCTTGTTGAGCGTGTCGTCGAGCTCCATGTCGCCGATGACGGCGCGCAGCGTCGTCTGCGCGAGGTTGGAGACGGCGCGCTTGTAGTCGTCGACTTCGAGGAAGGCGCGCTTGGCGTCCATCACGCGGATGTAGACGACGGCGTCGGCCGTCACGGGCGAGTTGTCGCGCGTGATGGCTTCCTGACGCGGCACGTCGATGGTCTGCGTCCGCATGTCGAACGTGTAGGTTCGAGAGACGAACGGCGGGACGAAGTTGATGCCGGGTTCGAGGAGTCCTCGGTACTCCCCGAAGACGGTGAGGGCTTTCTTCTCGTAGGCGTCCACGATCTCCACCATCTGGTAGACCGTGACCGCCGCGAGCGCGACGAGGAGCACCGCTACGACCGTGAGCGGAAAGCTCCCGCCGAGCGACTGCAGCGGGGTGGGTGGGACCATGCGTCAATCATCGGCGAAGCGAAGGATAAAGCTTCGCCTCGCCCCGCCGCTGTGCGCGTTTCGAGCCGTCACGGGGGGAGGGCGGCCGCGCTCACTCCCCGCGCAGGTCGTCCACTAGCTGCCGGAGCGTCGCGAGGTCGTACTGGCCGGGTGCGGTGGCGTCCGCCGGGTCGACGGGCGCGTAGCCGATCCGCGAGCCGTACGCGGGGAGGACGGCGCGGGAGTGGCGCCCCGCCTCGCCCATCGCCATCGTCGCGACGGCCTCCCCCGCGATGTCGTACTCGTGCGTGACGGTAGTGAGGTCGAGGACGTCCGTGCGGTCCGTCGCCGTCACCGCGAGCTTCGCGACGTCGCCGTGTTCGAGGGCGTTCCCGAGGATACCCCGGAGGTCCTGCCGGAGCGGCGTCCCCTCGAAGTCGTGCGCGGAGACGATGACGGCCGCGTCGTTCGCGTGCGCGGCCTCGCGGACGCGCTCGCCGCGACCGTCGAGCATCGCGGTGAGTTCGACGTCCACAGCCGCCACGGCGTCGCACTCGGCGGCGTCCGCGAGCGCGTCGAGTCGGGCGTCGTCGTCGGTGGCCTCGCCACCTTCCTCTGCGGGGCGATTGGAGACGACGAGCGGGAGGGCGCCGTCGTAGGCCCGGAGCTGCGCGGCGGGTCGGCGCGCGCGGTCCATGCAGAACTCGACGGCGTCGGCGTGGTCGCGCGCGGCGGGTTCGTCGGCGAGGTCCGCCGTCGCCGCGCAGAGCGTGAAGTCGTCGAAGGCGAGCATGCGGGCGTTTCTTCCGCCCGCGCCTTAGGTTCGCGGGATTCGCGCGGCGAGGAGGCGCCCGCCGTACTCGGCGGCGACGAAGACGGCGCCGGCGGTGAGGCCGACGGCCGCGTACTCGGAGAGCGGGAGCGCGCGCACGGCGGACGCGACGGCGAAGCCGGCGAGCACGCCGAGGAGCGCGGCGCCGACGCCGACCGCGAGCGCGCGTCGCGGGTCATCGGGCACGTTCTGCGGGTAGAGCGCGACGTCCATCACGGGGACGGCGACGGCGAACCCGGCGGCGAGCGGATACGGGTCGGGGAGGGCGGTGGAGACGCCGGCGGCGACGAGGCCGGCGAGCGCGGCGCCGGCGAGGAAGACGACGGCGCGGACGGGGAGCGAGGGCGCGTTCACGCCTCGGTGTTCGGATGCCGGCGAGTAAAAGCCAGCGTCGGCGGGCGGGACGGCCGCGTCGCTTCGGGTCGCGGTACGAACGCGGCGGAGAACGCATGCTCGGACGCGGGGGGACGGCGATTACGCGGGGAGGGTGTCCTCGGCTTCGAGGAGTTCGTGGTAGCGGTTGCGGATGGTCACTTCGCTGATGTCCGCGACTTCGCTCACTTTCGCCTGCGTCGTCTTCTCGTTCGTGAGGAGCGCGGCGGCGTAGACGGCGGCGGCGGCGAGGCCGACCGGCGACTTCCCGGAGTGGACGCCCTTGTCCTTCGCGGTCTTCAGGAGTTCGCGCGCGCGGTGTTCGGACTCGTCGCTGAGGCCGAGCGAGGAGGCGAAGCGCGGGACGTAGCTCTCGGGGTCGGCGGGTCGGACTTCGAGGCCGAGCTCCCGGATGACGTAGCGGTACGTCCGCGCGATCTCGGCCTTCTCGACGCGCGAGACGTCGGTGATCTCGTCGAGGCTGCGCGGGACGCCGGCCTGTCGGGCGGCCGCGTAGACGCAGGACGTGGAGACGCCCTCGATGGAGCGCCCGGGGAGGAGGTCCTCCTCGAGGGCGCGCCGGTAGATGACGGAGGCGGTCTCCCGGACGTTGTCGGGGAGGCCGAGCGCGCTCGCCATCCGGTCGATCTCGCCGAGCGCCTGCTTCAGGTTCCGCTCCTTGGCGTCGCGGGTGCGGAAGCGCTCGTTCCACTTGCGCAGGCGCTGCATCTTCTGGCGCTGGTTCGAGGAGAGGCTGTTGCCGTAGGCGTCCTTGTCGCGCCAGTCGATGTTCGTCGAGAGGCCCTTGTCGTGCATCGTGTTCGTCGTCGGGGCCCCGACGCGCGACTTCTGGTCCTTCTCCTGGGAGTCGAACGCGCGCCACTCCGGCCCGCGGTCGATGTCGTCCTCCTCGACGACGAGCCCGCAGTCCATGCAGACGGACTCGCCGTGCTCCTCGTCGGCGACGACGAGACCGCCACACTCGGGGCACTCGTCGGTCGATTCGGTCGCCTCTTCGTCCTCGGTCTCTCGTTCGCCGTGTCGTCGTGCTCTGGTTCGTGCGTTTTGCATAGTGCGAATAGCCCCCGGAAAACCCGGAATCGTCGTGGCACTTTCGTTGTCCCAAATCGCACTTAACGGTTCCGTAATCGAGCGACAACGCCATGTGCGAGCGGCGCACACGTGCGAACGATAGTGAGAGTCTGCTCGCTCGCGCCCGCCGCGACCGCCACCGTCGTCGCGCTCGGCGCCGACCCCGACCTCGTCGGCGTGACGCACAACGCCACCGTCGACGTGGACGCCCCGGCGGTCGGCGGCTGGCTGAACCCCGACTACGACCGCCTCGACGCCCTCGACCCCGACGTCGTGCTCACGGGCGACCCCCTCCAGCGCGACGTCCGCGACGAACTCAGAGAGCGTGGCCACGCGGTCCACCACCACGAGCCGTCGCGTCTCGACGACGTGCTCGCGGGGTTCGCGGCGCGCGGCGAGGCGGTCGGGCGCGCCGAGGCCGGTGAAGAGTTGGCGGCGGCGGGTCGCGAGCGCGTCGCCGCCGTCGAGGCGGCCGTCGCGGACGCCGAGCGCCCGCGCGTCTACTGCGAGGAGTGGGACGACCCGCCGATGGCGGCGGGGAACTGGGTGCCGGACGCCGTGCGCGTGGCGGGCGGCGAACACCTGCTCGTCCCGCCGGGCGAACGCTCCCGCGAGGTCGAACGCGCGGCCGTCGAGGCCGCCGACCCCGACCACGTCGTCGCGCACTACTGCGGGCGCGGGGGTCGCGGCGAGCGCTCGACGCCGGACTTCGAGGCGCGCGGGTGGGCCGTCGACGCCGACGTGCACGTCCTCGACGACGCCCTGCTGAACCAGCCGAGTCCCGCGCTCCTCGACGGTATCGAGTCGCTCGCGGAGCGACTCCACCCCGACCGGTTCGCTTAATCCCCGGCGGCGGCGAGGGGGGCGTATGCGAGTCGCGGTCGGGAGCGGGAATCCGGTGAAGCGCGCGGCGACCGAGCGGGCGCTCGGCGACGACCACACCGTGGTCGCCGAACCCGTCGCCTCCGGGGTCGCCGAGCAACCACGGGGCGAGGCGGAGACCGTCGCGGGCGCGCGCAATCGCGCTGAGCGCGCGCTCGCGTCGGGCGGCTACGCGCTCGGCGTCGGCCTCGAGGGCGGCGTCGCGCGCGTCGAGTCGGTGGACGGGCTCTTCCTGACGATGTGGGCGGCCGTGACTGACGGCGGGCGCGTCGAGTACGGCGCTGGCCCCCGACTCCGCCTCCCGGAGCGCGTCGCGAACCGCGTCGAGGAGGGCGCGGAACTCGGCCCAGTGATGGACGAGGCCTACGACATGGAGAACGTCGCGGAGAACGAGGGCGCGGCGGGCGTGCTCACGTCGGGGCGGATGGACCGGACGAGCGCGCTCGAACACGCCGTCGCGGGCGCGCTCGGGCCGTTCCTGTAGGACTCAGAGGTGGTCCTCGTCGGCGTCGACGCCGGGGACGCGGTCTTCGAGTTCGCCGCGCTCGAAGTAGAGGAGTTCGACGGCGACGACGAGGACGGCGACGACGAGCACCATCCAGAACGTGTGTGGCTCGCGCTGGGAGAGGTTCCAGAGCATCACGGGCGCGAACGCGAACGCGCCGAGGGCGCCGACTGCCGGCGGGACGGGGCTGATGTCGTCCCGGTCGCGTCGGCGGAACGCGAGCACGCTCACCGCGCCGAACACCACGATGAACGCGAGGCTCGCGAACGACGTGATGGCGCCGAGGCTGCCGACTGCGGTGAACGCGGCGGTGACGACGCCGAGGACGAGCAGGGTTCGCTCGGGAACGCCGTCGGCGTCTCCGTCGCCGATCTGGTCGGGGAGGAGGTCGCCCGCGATCAGGTTCTTCGCGAAGTGCCCGGCGGAGAACAGGGTGGCGTTGATCGCCGACCCGGTGGAGAACAGCGCGGAGACGGAGATGACGAGGAAGCCGAGGGGAGCGAGGCCGAAGTAGCCGAGCATCGCGGACGCGGCGTCGGCGAGCGCGACGTGCGGGTGTTGCTGGATCGCGTCCGGCGCGAGGTTCGTCGTCACCACGGCGACGAGGACGTAGATCGCCACCGCAGCGGGGATGGAGACGTAGACCGCCTTCCGGATGGTCTCCGTGGGGTTCTCGATGCTCCCCTGGTCGTAGAAGAGCAGCTGCCAGCCCTGGAAGGCGACGAAGGAGACGCCGGCGGCGACGACGGGCGTGATGCCGGTGAGTCGTCCGAACCCGAACTGCACGGACTGTCCGGAGACCGGCCCGAGATAGACGAGTCCCCAGACGCCGAACGCGAGGAGGACGCCGACTTTCACGGCGACGAGGACGTTCTCGGCCGACCCGGTGACGCGGGCGCCGGCGACGTTGAGCACGACGAACAGCGCCACCGCGAGCACGGAGATGGCGGGGCGGAGCGGAACGCCGGCGTAGCCGTCGGGCACCGCACTGAACCCGATCACGAACTCCGCGAACGCGAACGCGTACATCGCCATCGAGCCGACGTAGCCGAAGAGGAGGCTCCAGCCGACCATCCCCGCGAGCGTGGAGTTCCCGACGAACTCCTGGACGAAGGAGACGGAGCCGCCGCGCTGGTCGCCGGCGGCGTTGAGTTCGTTGTAGGAGTAGCCGGCGCAGAGCGCGACGACGCCGGCGGCGACGAACCCGAACCAAGTGGCGTACATCGCGACGCCGGCGACGACGCCGAGGACGGCGTAGATGCCGCCCCCGATCATCCCCCCGAGCGCGATGGAGACGGCCTCCGTCAGCCCGAACTGGTCAGCCATCGCGACTCACCCCGAACGAGCGGCGGCGCATTTCGTCTCCCACGGGCGCCGACGTCGTCCGCCATCCCCACTAATTCTGTGGCCACACGGAGGACGATTCCCCAACGTTCCCGGGGAGTTCTCAGAGGCGGTCCTCGGCGCGCTTGGCGGCGCGCGCGAGACGGGTGCGCTTGAAGTAGGAGAGCTCGACGACGAAGACGGCGGCGAGCGTGAGCACGACGAAGCCGAACGTCCGTGGCTCGTGGGCGGCGAGGTGGTAGCAGAGGAGGGGGAGGAGGACGAGCGCGCCCAGCGCGCCGACGAGCGGCGGGACGCCCGAGACGGAGTCGCGCCCGCGCTCCGTGAACGCGATGGCGCTCATCGCGCCGAAGACTACGAGGAAGGCGAACGACGCGAGCGCCGTGATGCCGTCGAGCGTCCCGTAGACGGTGAGGCCGAGCGTGACGATGCCGAGCAGGAGGACGGTGCGTTGTGGGACGCCGTCGCCGTCCGCGTGGTCGGCGATGCGGTCCGGGAGGATGTCCTCGTCCGTCATCCCGTTCGCGAAGTGCGCGGCGGAGAAGAGCGTCGCGTTGATGGCGCTCCCCGTGGAGACGACGGCCGCCACGGAGATGACGCCGTAGCCGAGCGACCCGAGGACGGGTTCGGCGGCCTTCGCGAGCGCCACCTCGCCGTACTGCGCGATCTGCGCGGGCGTCAGGAGGCTCGTCGTCGTGACGCCGACGAGGACGTACGTGAGGACGGCGACCGGGATCGCGACGTAGACGGCGCGCGGGATGGTGGTGTCGGGGTCGGCGATGCTGGAGCGGTCGTAGAAGAGCAGCTGCCAGCCCTGGAAGGCGACGAAGGAGACGCCGGCGGCGACGACGGGTGCGGCGCCGAGCGACCCGCCGACGCCGTAGTCGAGGCCGCCGTGCGTGGAGCCGTAGACGGCCGCGAGCGCGCCGAAACCGAGGAGGACGAGCATCTTCGCGGCGACGAGCGCGTTCTCGGCGGTGCCGGTGGCGCGCGCGCCCATGCGGTTGAGCGCGACGAAGCCCGCGACGGCGAGCGCGGAGACGAGCGGGCGCGCGAGCGCGCCGAGGACGTCCCGGAGACCGAGCGCGCCGACCGTGTACTCGCCGAAGGCGTAGGCGTACATCGCCATCGAGCCGACGTAGCCGAAGAGGAGGGTCCAGCCGACCATCCCCGCGACGGTCGTGTTGTCCGTGTAGCGCTGGACGAACGTCACCGACCCGCCGGTGCGGCCGGACACCGCGTTCAGTGTGTTGTACGAGTAGCCCGCGCAGAGCGCGACGACGCCCGCGACGACGAACGCGAGCCACGTCCGCGTGCCCGCGACCTTCGCGACGACGCCGAGGACGCTGAAGATTCCGCCACCGATCATCCCGCCGAGCGCGATGGAGACGGCGGACGGCAGGCCGAGTCGGTCCGACATCAGTGGGGAGTAGCGGGTCGAGCGCCCAAAGGTCATGCGGGGGTTCCGAGTCAGCGAGAGCGCGCGACGCGAGCGAAAGAACGGGAACGGTGCGTCTATTCGGCGGCGATGATGTCGTCGATGCGGACGATCATGGTCGCGGCGTCGGTGGCGGAGGCGAGCGCCTCGCGCTTGACGGCGGCGGGGTCGAGGACGCCGTGCGCGACGGGGTCTGCGATCTCGCCGCGCTCGCCGCTCGTGATGAGGCCGGCGCGGCCGGACTCGTTCGCGGCGCGGAGGTCGACGAGCGCGTCGATGGGGTCCATGCCGGTGTTCTCGGCGAGGGTGCGCGGGAGGGCGTCGAGGGCGTCCGCGAACGCGTCGGCGGCGAGCTGGGCGCGCCCCTCGATGCTCGCGGCCTCGCTGCGGATGCGGTCGGCGACGACGATTTCCGCACAGCCCGCGCCGGGGACGACGCCCTCCTCGTCGAGCGCGACGACGACGACGTCGACGGCGTCGCCGATGGCGCGCTCGAGTTCGCTGAGGACGTGCGTGGTGGAGCCACGGACGAGGAGCGTCACGGCGGCGGCGTCGGCGCCGCCCTCGATGAAGGTGAGCTCGTCCTCGCCGAAGCGCTCGACGTGCACGCGCTCGGCGGTGCCGAGGTCAGCGGCCTCGATGTCGGCGACGTCACCGACGACGGTGGCGCCGGTGGCGTTCGCGACGGCGACGACGTCGGATTTCTTCACGCTCTTGAGCGCGAGGACGCCCGCGTCGGCGAGGAAGGCGGCGACGCGGTCGTCGATGCCCTTCTGGGAGACGAGGACGTCGACGCCGGCGTCGCGGACGGCTGCCGCGTAGCGCCGGAGCTCGGACTCCTCAGCGTCGAGCGCGGCGTTCAGTTGGTCGACGCTCGTGACGTTGTACTCGACGTCCGCGCTCGTCTCGCGCGTCTCGAGTTTCGTGTCGATGACCGCGACGGTGGCGTCCGTGAGGTCGCGGGGCATGTCGTCGCGCACGGGTTCCGTGTCGGTGATTATTCCCTCGACGAGTTCGGTGGCGCTGGAGGCGGCGCCGACCTGCGTGTGGACGCGGACGTCGTCGCGGTTCGCGCCGGCGTCGGTCTCGACGTGGCGGACGGCCCGGACGACGAGGTCGGCGAGCGCCTCGGCGTTCACGTCGCCGGTCCCCTTGCCGGTCATGGAGGTGGCGGCGACCGTCCGGAGGAGGTCGTCGTCGAGTTCGCCCTCGAGGACGAGGTCGCGGACGGCCTCGGTGCCGATGTCGCGCGCGGCGGCGTACCCCTCGACGACGGCGGTCGGGTGGACGTCCCGTCCGAGGAGGTCCTCGGCCTTCGCGAGGAGCTGGCCGGCGAGGACGGACGCGGTGGTGGTGCCGTCGCCCACCTCGCTCTCCTGTGTCTGGGCGACCTCGACGAGCATCTGCGCGGCGGGGTGCTCGATGTCCATCTCCTCGAGGATGGTGACGCCGTCGTTCGTGATGACGACCTCACCCGTCGAGTCGACGAGCATCTTGTCCATCCCCCGTGGGCCGAGCGTCGTGCGGACGGCCTCCGCGACGGCCTTCCCGGCGGCGATGTTCGACGTCTGCGCGTCGCGCCCACGGGTTCGCTGGGCGTCGTCGCCGAGGATGAAGATCGGGTTGCTCGTACCCTGATAGGACATGCTACTCTGGAGGCCAGCGGTTCTACATATAGTTTTCGCGGCGAGCGCTGTGAAAGAGAGGTCAGGGCTCGTAGCGGGACATCGCCCGGTCCATGCGCGTGGAGACGCCGTTCGGGTTCCGGCGCGGCGAGCGGTCGCGTCGGCGCGCCGCGAGGCCGTCCTCGACGCCCGCGACGACGCCGGTGACGACGGCGCGGCCGTTGCGAACCCACGCGGACGGGCGCTCGTCGCCGCCGAACACGCGGCCGGCCGCCGACTTCGCGTCCGCGAGCGCGTGGCGGAGCGCACGCCACGCGACGCTCGCCCGCAGCCCGTAGTTCTTCGCGAGGCGATAGCCGAGCGCGCGGTACTTCAGCCCCCACGCGGGCACGTCCGAGTCGTCAGCCATCCGGTCCGCGACGTCGTCGCCGTCCGTGCGCAACACCGCGAAGTCGGGCCGCCACGCCACCTCGTACTCCATCCCGGCGAGGCGGTGGGCGGCGTCGCGGGCCGCGCCCGTCTGGAGGTACTCGTCGAAGCCGTCGAGCGCCTCGGCGACCTCGCGGCGGAACGCGACGTTCCCGCCGTCGAAGTAGGTGACGTCGCGGCCGGCGACGGTGTCGGCTTCGCGGGCCTCGGTGGTGACGCCGCCGGAGACGGAGCGGTGGACCGGCCCCGCGACGACGTCCGCGCCCCCGTCGATGGCGTCCGCGAGGGCGTCGTGCCACCCCTCACGGACCACGGAGCCGTGGCTGACGAACGCGATGACGTCGCCGGTCGCGGCCGCGAGCCCGGCGTTCCGAGAGGCGTTCAGGTTCCGCTCCGGGAGTTCGAGGAGGACGTCGGCGGCCGCGTGCTCGCGGACGAGCCCCGAGGTGCCGTCGCTCGACGGGCCGTTGACGACGAGCACCTCGGCGTCGGGGAGGCGCGCACCGAGCGCGTCGAGCGCGCGCGAGAGACGCTGGCGCGCGTTCAGCGTGGGGACGACCACCGACAACTGCATAGCACCACCGAACGGGTCTGTCCGTAAAAACACCACGGGAGCCGACGAGCGCGCGTCTGACAGGTGTTAGACGTGCGCGTGCCAGTAGGAGACGGAGGCGACGGCGTCGCCGACCGGCGTCCCGCCGACGGCGAGGTCGGCGTCGCGGATCGGGTCGGCGAGCCAGCTCGGGAGTTTGCGGTAGAAGCCGTAGGGGAGGACGAAGTCGTGCTCGGCGTTCCGGAGGGTGAGGCCGGCGCTATCGAGGAGGTCCTCGACTTCGGCGTTCGAGTAGAGTCGCGAGCCCATCGGGAGGAGCCAGTTGTAGGCGACGCGCGTGCTGTAGCGCTTGAACGTGTCGAAGAAGACGTGGTCCTTCGAGACGCGCGCCATCTCGCTGAGGAACTTCGCGGGCGTGTCCGCGAGGTGGAAGAAACGCATCGCGAAGACGGCGTCGAAGTAGTCGTCGGGGAACGGGAGGCGCGCGGCGTCGCCGCGCATGAACTCGAGGGTGTCCGCGACGCCGGCGCTCCGGGCCTTCGCGCGACCCTCCTGAAGCATCGCCGCCGAGATGTCCATCCCGGTGATGTCGGCGCCCTGCTGGGCGCAGAGGACGGTGAATCGGCCGGTTCCGCACGCCACTTCGAGGACGCGCTTCCCGTCGAGCGGTGCGAGGGCGTCGAGGACCGCGCGTTTCTCACGTCGGTCGATGAGGCGGCCGCCGCCGGAGAAGCGTTTGTCCTCGTACTCCTCGGCGACCTCGGCGGCCTGATACCACTCCTGTCCCTTCACGGTCTACCTGTTCTACTTCGGCCGGGAGATAAAACGATACTGGATACGTCCCGCCGATGACGCGTCCGCCCGTCGTCTCTCGAACCTACCTGACCTATTATCATATAAGGTGTATATTCACAGGTAGGGCGAACCTTTATCTACAGCCGTGTGCGATTCTCTCGCATGAGTACGACGGCAGAGCAGCGTCAATCACCCATCAAGAACGACGAGGAGTTCCGCGAGCGACTGCGCGAACTCCCGCCGAGCGCGAAGCTCGTCGCGAAAGTCCTCGAAACCGACGCCCCGCTCTCCCAAGGCCAGCTCGCCGAGGAGTCCCTGCTGCCGGACCGGACCGTCCGCTACGCGCTCAACCGCCTCGACGAGGCCGACCTCGTCGACTCCCGATACAGCTTCCGCGACGCCCGCAAGCAAGTCTACTTCCTCGATCACTGACGCCGCCGGTCGCGGCTTGCCGAGCGAACCACAGCCGCTACGGTGTCGTCTCCCCACGGCGGAGGTATGTCCACGGTCGAGCGCGTTCGCGTCCCCGTTTCCGGGTCGGTCCCGGGCGGCGCGACGAACGCCTATCTCGTCGGTAACGTCCTCGTCGACCCCGCCGCCCGGAGCGCCGCGCTCGACGCGCTCGTCGCCGGCGCCGACATCGCGCACGTCGCCTGCACGCACACTCACCCGGACCACGTCGGCGCGCTCGCGCAGTACGCCACCGAGACGGACGCGACCGTCTGGGCGCACGCCCCGCACGCCGACCGGTTCGAGCGCGCGAGCGGCGTCGCGCCAGACCGGACGTTCCGCGAGGGCGACGCGATCGGCCCGCTCGTCGCGCTCGCGACCCCCGGCCACGCCCCCGACCACGTCGCGTTCGCGCACGGCGACGGCTACCTCGTCGGCGACTGCTGTCGCGCGGACGGGAGCGTCGCCATCGGAACTGATGGGGATATGCGCGCCTACCTCACGAGCCTCCGGCGCCTCCACGCGCGGGCTCCCGAGCGCCTTTACCCCGGACACGGTCCGCCGATAGCGGCGCCCGGCGAGCGCCTCGCCGCCCTCGTCGCCCACCGCCGCGAGCGCGAGTCGCGCGTCCTTCGCGCCGTCGAGGCGGGCGCACGAACGCTCGACGCCGTCGTCGACGCCGCCTACGACGCCGACCTCACGGGCGTCCGCGAGCAGGCGACGGCGACCGCGAGCGCGCACCTCGAGAAGCTCGCCGTCGAGGGGCGCGTCGAGTGGGACGGCTCGCGGGCGACCCCCGTCGGGTCGGACTGAGGCGGCGGTCGCTCGCTTTTTCCACGCGCGGCACGCATCGGGGGTATGGAACGCCTCGAGGACGAACTCGACCGCGCGCGCGACCTCGACGTCGGCGACCTCGCGGACGCCATCGAGGCCATCGGCTTCGAGTGCACGCGCTGTGGCGGCTGCTGTAAGAGCGCGGGCGAGGAGGCGCACACCGCGACGGTCTTCCCCGACGAGGTGCGCGAGCTCGCGGCCGCCGAGGACCTCGAGTGGCGCGACGTCGCGCGCCCGATGCCGTTCGGCCTCGACGACGAGGGACACGGCGAGACGTTCGAGTGGGCGCTCCAGACCGACGACTGCGGCGACTGCACCTTCTACGAGGAGTCGCCCGGGAGCGGCGACGACGGCGACGAGGCGCGGGGGAGCGGCGCGTGCACCGTCCACGAGAACCGGCCGCTCATCTGTCGGACCTACCCGTTCTCGGTGGCCCTCGGCGGCACGAGTCAGCCGATGGGCGAGGCCGTCGATGAGGCGGGGATGGTGCGCGCCCACGAGTGCGAGGGCCTCGGGCGCGACATCAGCCGCTCGGACGCCGAGGAGTTGGCGGCGGCGCTGAAGGAGCGCGCCGTCACCGAACTCGAGGAAGCCATCGGCGTCCGGGACGCCTACGAACCCGTCGACGCCGGGGCCGAGGAGGCGGTCGTCCACGACTCCGAGGGCGCGAAGCGGCCGGACGGCACGCCGTATCGCGGCTAGTCGGGCGCGAAGAAAGAGCGCCGGGGCGTTACTCCTCGGCGTCGGCGTCGTCGGCGTCCTCGTCGATGACCTCGCCGACCGCGAAGTTCGACTTGACCTCGGTAATCTCGATCTTCACGCGCTCGCCGACGTCGGCACCGGGGACGATGATGACGTATCCGCGCTCGACGCGCGCGATGCCGTCGCCCTGTTTGCCGATGTCCTCGACCTCGACGTAGCGGATTTCGCCCTCCTCGACGGGGGGCTGTGGGCCCTCCGAGGCGGTGGACGGGGACGACTCGGTCGCGGGCGCACCGCTCTCGTCGTCGCCGTCGCCGCGCTCGATGAGCGCGACGCGATAGACGTCGCCCGGTTCGACCGAGCCGTTCTCGACTTCGCTGGTGGGGACGCGGACGACGTACTCGTCGTCGCTGACGGTGACTTCGGCGTTGAACAGACAGAGGAGTTTATCGGAGATTTCCACTATAGATCCCTCTGTGGAGGTATCGGTATCGTCCGTTATAATTCTAGCCCACCGTCGCGTTCAGCCGCGCGTGAAGCGCCCGAGGTCCGCGTCGCCCGGTGCGTCGCTCGCGCGCTCGTACGGGCGGTTGACGACGATGTCGCCCGCGGTTCCGCTCCCGACGCCGGGGATCGCGGTGAGCTCGTCCATCGACGCGTCGTTCACGTCGAGCGGGTAGGGGACGCCGGTGACGGAGCGGTAGCCGTGGTCGGTGATGGCGACGTCGGTGACGGTCCCGAGTTCGCGCTCGCCGGGGACGGCGACGAGGAGCGCGTACGTGCCCAGGGAGCGCCCGAACGTCTTCCCGTCCTGGTGGTACTCGAAGTGGACGTCCTCCAACACGGTGCCGGGCGGACAGACCCGCTCGAGCATCGGCTGGTCGACCTCCTCGCGGACCGCGCTCTTGTACTGCTTGAAGCGCTTCTTGTTCTGCTTCGCGACGTCCGCGCCCGTCTCCGCCATCTCCGTCCCCTCGAACGCCATCACCTGCCGGATGTTGATGCGCCGGAGCATCAGCCCCTCCTCGTAGACGCGCTCGAGGAAGCGCCGGTTGTGCTCGTAGGTCTCCGGGCGCTCGCCCTTCAGGCCGTGCAGGAGGTTGATTCCGGGGAGGAGCTTCGGGAGGCGCTCGACGTCGTCGCCCGTCGAGGGGCCGACTCTCTCCGACTCGCCGGGCCGCCAGCCGCCCTCCTCGTTCACGATGCGGACGGCCTCGAGACACTCGTCGGCGTCCACGAGGAGGTGGTTCTCCTCCTGCACGACGGGGTCGGCGGACTCGAGGCCGAACGCCGCCGTGTCACCGGGCGTGTTGTGCTCGGCGATGACGCGGATGGCTTCCCTCGATTTCTCCGGGTAGTCCACGATGGTCACCGGGTTCATGTTGTCGAGGTGGAGCGTCCCGAGGTCCGGGACGACCGAGCGAATGCCCCCGTAGAGCTCGCGGAGGGCCTCGGGATTCGGCGCCTCGCCATCCCCGCCGTAGGCGAGGATGTCGGCCTGCCGGCCGATGCGGAAGTCGTTCACGCCGGCGTCCGCGAGCGCCGCGACCTCGGAGACGACGGAGTCGGGCGTCCGGAAGTCCGGGTCGCCGTACATCGGCTCCGTGCAGAACGAACACCGGTACGCGCATCCGCGCGAGGTCTCGAGCTCCGCGATGAGGTACTCCGGATGGTTCGGGTGCTGCTCGACGACGAACGCGCCCGCCTCCGCCCACCGGTCGAGTTCGTCGTTGTCGCGATAGCGGTCCTCGAACCCCTCGAGGCCGCTCGCGACGAGGTCGTGGGCGGCCGCCTCGACGTCCGCCATCGCGAGGAAGTCGAAGTCGAGGTCGTCGCGCGCCATGTCCTGCGCGCCCGCGTTCTCCTCGCCGACGCCGAACCGGATGGGCCCGCCCATCAGCGACGTGCCGTTCGCCGTCCACGCGAGCTCGCGCACCTCGTCGGGTTCGGCCGGCGTCCCGCCCACGTACTTCCCGGGGACGGTCATGCCGCCGAGGTAGATCATGAGGTCCGCCTCCTCGACGTCCAGCCACCGCGAGCGCTCGTCGCGGAGCGCGTCGATGGTGTGGTAGGTGATCTGCGAGGCGGGGACGCCCGCCTCACGGAGCGCGCCCGCCGTGTAGCGCGGATACGTGGAGATGTAGGGCGGCACGCCGAAGTGTGCCGGTTCGTCGACGTAGCCGTCCACGATGGTCACGTCGAGTCCCGCAGGATCGGTCATACGGGCGAGAACGGGTTCGACGCGTAAAAGCGCGGCTCTACCGACTCGGACGGGTGTCCGGTGGGTCGGACGCCACGCCGGACACACCACTCGCCCACCGGCCGTCCGACCCCGTCCCGACGCGGCCGCGGCCGAGACCACCGTAGCCCGCGTGTTTATTGAGCGGGCACCCGAACGCCCGGGTATGCCCGCCACGATGGAGGTCAAGTGCACGGAGGACGCGTGCGAGCTGGACATGGCCGAACTCCACTTCACCTACGACATGCCCGACGACGTCAGCGCGGCGGACTTCCAGTGCCCGTACTGCGGGGGGACGGACTGCTTGGAGGAGATCGAGCTGTGAGCGACCCCCGGACGTACGGTGCGGCCGCGACGCGCGCCGTCCTGAAGCGCGTCGGCCGCGCCGCGAGTCGCCTCCAAGAACGCACCCCGCTCGCCGTCGACGTCCTCGAGAGCGATTCGGAGTACCTCGTCGTCTTCGACGCGCCCGGCGCCGAGGAGCGCGACGTCGACGTCGAGGTGAACGACGCGGCGGTGCGCGTCAGCCTCGACCGCTTCCGGGAGTACCGCGAGGGCTTCGAGACGGTGGTCCCCGGGCGCGCGCTCTCGCTCGACGGGCGCGCGGAGCTCCCACGGGACGCCATCGTCGACCCCGAGGCCGCGAGGGCGCGGCTGAACGACGACGGCACCCTCTACGTCTTCGTCCCGAAAGCCGAGCCGGTCGACATCCAGACCGACGAGTAGCGCGCGCCGAGTCAGACTTCGTCATTTCTCACGCCCGACGGCGTTCGCTCGTTCGGTCACGCCCTCCGGTTGTGACCGGTGTCCCGCGTCGGGTCGAAGGCCGCGATGCCCTCCCGCTCGCCGAGCACCTGCAACGCGAGGCGCTCGCCGAGCGCGGGCGCGCGCATGAAGCCGTGGCCCGCCCACCCCGCGCCGACGTAGAGGCCCTCGGCGAGTTCGCCGAGCAGCGGGTCGTTGTCCGGCGTGCCCGCACAGACGCCAGCCCACGAGCGCGCGAGCGGCACGTCCGCGTTCACGAGGCGCTCGCCGAGCCGGCGGCGCATCGACGCGTGGAACGCGTCGTCCGCGTCCTCGTCGTAGTCGTCCGGGTCGACGCCCTCCGTGACGCCGTCGCCCGCGAGCACGCCCTCGGGGTGCGGGCGGGCGTAGTACTCCTCGTCCGCGTCGTAGAAGATGGGGACGCTCGGCCCGCCGGTGACGAGCGCCTGCACGCGATACGGCTCCAGCGGGACGCGAACGCCGGCGTCGGCGAGCACCCGATTCGTCCACGCGCCCGCCGTCACGACGACGGCGTCGTAGCGCTCGCCGTTCACTCGCGGCGGGTCGAGCGCCACGGTTGCGGGCGTCTCCGGGCGGAGGTCCGCGCCCGCCTCCCGCGCCTTCGCGACGAGGAGGTCGACGTAGCCGCGCGGGTCCGCGACGCCCGCCGTCCGCGCGAGCGCCCCGACCTCGATGTCCTCGGTGCGCAGGACGGGGAACTCGCGTCTGATCTCCGCGGCCGTGAGCAGGGTGACGTCGCGGTCGTGGTGTTGCATGCGCTCGGCCTGCTCGCGAATCGCCGCCGCGCTCGCCCCGGCCTGCGTCGTGAACCAGAGGTAGGGCGCGCTCGTGAAGCGGAAGTCGCGCTCGCCGGAGAACGCACGGAAGCGCTCGATTGCCCGCGCCGCGACGCGGACGTCGACGTCCTCGGCGTACGCGTCGTAGACGATGCCGGCCGCGCGCTCCGTGCTCCCCGCGCCGAACGCGCCACGGTCGAACACCGTGACGTCCGCCTCGCGCGCCGCGAGATCGTACGCCGCAGTGAGACCGACCGCGCCGCCGCCGACGACGGCGACGCGCAGCGCGTCCGTCACCGCGACCACCGCGCCGTCGCTCGACACTGGTCGTGCATACCGCCACCTCCTCGGGGCAGCCACTTCAAGGCGCGTGGGCGCTCCCGGAGCGAGGGAAGCAGGCGTCTCGGGCGCTCACGCTACCACTTTCACTTTCACCGCGCACGGATGAGCTATTAGACGATACGACACGTCGGGTCGCGTATGAGCGCCGACGGAATCGACGTCGCCGGGAGGGAGCGAACCGAGCACGAACCGACGCGCATCGACGTGAGCGACGTCTCCTTCGAGTGGGTGCGGTCGTTCGTCCGCGAGCGCGACGCCCACTTCGAACGGACGACGGAGACCACCTACCTCGTCCTCGACTAGCGGAAGTCCTCGGGACCGCGCGCCGGATAGCCGACGACGGTGTCCGCACCCGCCGCCTTCAGCTCCGCGACGCGCTCGCCGACCGCCTCCGCGTCGCCGACGAGGGCGTAATCGCGGACCGCCGCCGAGAGCACCTCGCGCGCCCGTCCGGACGCCGACCCGTCCGTCGCCGCGCCCTCCGGGAGCGCGCGCGCCACGGGGCCGCGCCGCGCCGCGTACCCCCCGACCGCGTCGAGCACCGCGTCCTCGTCCTCGGTGAGCACGACGGGCGCGTAGAGCGAGACGTGCCCGTCGAAGCCCGCCGCGCGCAGCGCGCGCAGGTCGTGTTCGGTCGAGCGCGAGAGCAACTCGAACTGGCCGGCGCCCGTCGCGAGCGCCACCCGCTCGACGCCCTCCGTCCCCACCCACGCGTCCGGGTGGTCCTCGACCGCCGCACCGAGTCGCGGCGCGACGCGTTTCGCGCGCTCGTCCTCGTCGAGGTAGGCGCTGTGGCCGGCGACGAACACGCGACCCGCCTCCTCGGGGAGGTCTCTCGCGAGCGCGTCGTCGCCGAGCGGGTCGAAGCCCGACGCGCGCACCGGCACCGTCACTCGGAGGTCGCGCTCGCTCGCGATCCGCCGGAGGACGTCCGTCTCCGGGAGGTGCTCGCGGCCCTCGTAGTCCACGACCACCGTCTCGAACGGGAGGGACGCCGCCTCCGCGATGTCGCACTCCATCGGCTTCAGCGCCACCGCGTCGATGCCGGTCTCGCGGACGCGCGCCTCGGCGGTCAGCATCGCGATACCCCCCGGTCGGCGACTCGTGTCACGTGCACGTGAGAACTCTCAGAACGCTTCCGGAACTCGACCACTCGTCTCTGCGACCATGCTTGGTCGTGTTACCCGAGCGCGCGGCAAAAGCGTAGCGGTCACGGCTCAGCGTCCGGGTCCACGACGTAGTCCGGGCGCTCCGGCGGCGTCCAGTCCGCCGCGAGTTCGAGGAACTGCGCGAGGATGCGCCCCGTCGCCCCCCAGACCGTGTAGCCGGCGACGCGGAAGAAGTGGACGTCGAGCTCGCCGAACTCCGGGTGCTCGCGGCGCTCCAGCTCGTAGTTCGCCGGGTCCGTGAGGGCCGCGACCGAGAGCACCGCGATCTCCGCGACCTCGCGCTCGTCCGGGTCGTACGCGCGGTCCGGGACGCGCGCCACCACCGGCGTGATGGAATAGCGCGAGACCGTGTGGATGTCGTCGAGTCGCCCGACGACGCGCGCCTCCTCCGAGCGGAGGCCGATCTCCTCCTCGGCCTCGCGGAGCGCCGTCGCCGTCAGGTCCCGGTCGCTCGGCTCGCGCCCGCCGCCGGGGAAGCTCATCTGCCCCGGATGCTCGCCGAGGTGGGAGGCCCGCTTCGTGAAGAGCAGCGCCGGCCCGTCCGCGCGCTCGACCACGGGCACGAGCACGGCGGCGTCGCGCTCCGCGTCCGTCACCGCGACGGGGTCGTGGGCGGCGATGCGACCGAGGTCCATACCCGAAGGCAGAGGCCACGCGCCCTTAATTGGCTCGCGTGTCGCGGCCGAGCGCGACCCGAACACGGGGACTCACGCGCCGCCGTCTCTGTCGTCGCCCCCGTCGTCGCCATCGCCACCGTCGTCGAGCATCGCGCGCGTCCGCGAGAAGTCCCCGCCCGTGAGCAACTCCGCGTCGTACGTCACGTCGAGGAGGCGTGCCGCCCGCTCGTCGTCCGCGTCGTCGTCGAGGGCCGCGACCTCGGCGGCGAGGCGCGCGCGGACGGCGCGCTCCACCGCCGCGTCCGGGACGTCGCGGCGCGGCACGTCGAGGATGTGGGGCAGGTCGGTCCCGCCGTCGGGCACCACGGGGAACGCGCGCGGGCCCGGGGCGACGAGCGGCGGGTCGGCGTCCACGCCGGCGTCGGCGAGCGCGTCCCGCACCGACTCACCGAGCACCACCAGCACGTACGCCTCGCGGGCCGACTCGACGGCCGCGTCGTGGGCCTCGCGCTCGAAGTCGACGCCGCGTCGGAACGCGAGCTCCTCGACGGCCGCCGCCAGTTCATCGCGCGTGAGCGCGCCGAAGAGGTCGCAGACGCCCGCGAGTTCGTCCGGGTCGAGGTCCATGCGTCACGTATCGCCGCCGGGGGCTTTCAGCGTACCGCGTCCAAGTCGGCCGCCGCGGCCTCCCGGACGTCCGCCGGCGCGAGCGGCGCGTCCGCCCACGCGGGCAGGCGCGTGTCCGGCCCGGGCGGCGAGACGGCCTCGCGATACGTCTCGACCTGCTCGTGTTCGGCCGCCGGCTCGTGCGTGAAGTCGTTGAACGCCGCGTCAGCCGCGTAGCCGCGCTCGAAGCGCCGCGCCGCCTCGACGTATCGCTCGGCGAGCGTGTCGTACGCCGGGTCGACGCCCGCCGCCTCCACCGCACGCAGGAGCGCGTCGCCGACCCCCTCGCTCATGTCGCCGAGACCAGTCGGCCCCGACACCGCGCGGTGGTCGTGCTCGTAGAAACCGAGGTCGACCTGCGCCGACCCCGAGAAACCGGCGAGGCGATAGGCCTCCCCGAGCGTGCCGACCTCGAGCCCCCAGCGCCGCTGGACGCGCAACGACCGCGCGACGTCGGCCGTCATCGCGCACTCGCCGGCGAGCGCGTAGCGGAACGCCCCGAGGTAGTCGAGCACGTCGTGGTCGTTCGCGTCCGCGAGCGCGTCCACGAGCGGCTCGTAGAACAGCCGGAAGAGCCGACCGTAGAGCCGGCCGGACTCGACGCGCGCGTAGTAGCCCTTCACGAACTCGAAGTCGTTCGAGAGGGGGGCGAGGAGCTTCGGCACGTCGCGCTCGCTGTAGCTCGCGGCGTCCGCGTCGTGGAGCGCGACGTACTCCGAGCGCGCCGCGAGCCCGAGCGCCAGCCAGACGTCACGGCCCTTCCCCGATTCGCCCGCGAGCCCCGCGTCGTCGAGGAGCGCGGAGAGGCGCGGCCCCGTACACCAGAGCACGTCGAGCGAGAGGTCGAACCCCTCCAGCCACTCGCAGAACGCCGGCACGCGCTCGGCGGGCGCGCGAAGCGCCACGAGCACGCGCTCCGGGTCGACGTCCTCGAGCGTCGAGAGCACGCCCTCGGCGGCGAGCCCCGCGTACTCGCGCTCCGTCATCGGGACGACCACCGTCGCCCGGTCCACCGGCGCGTCCGGATGGGCGTCCCCGTAGTCGTGGAGCGTCGCCACCCGCTCCTGCGTGTAGTCCATACGCGTCGATGGGACGGGGTCGGCAAAAACGGGGCGACTCCGGCGGACGACTCGGCGGCGGGGACGGTGACGGTCCCGAGAGCCGCCCGAGCGCGCGCTACCGCTCGGACTCGCGGTAGGCCGCGACGGCGTCCGCGTACCCCTCGCGGAACGTCGGATACGCGAACTCGTAGCCGAGCGAGCGCAGGAGGCGGTTCGAGCAGCGCTTGCTCGTCGTGAGGCGTCGACGCGCCGCCTCCGAGAGGTCGTCCGCGTCGAGGCGCTCCGCGCGCGTCACCGTCTCCGGCGCCTCGACCCCGCAGGCGTCCGCGAGCCACTCCGCGAGCGTGGTCCGGGACACCGGCTCGTCGTCCACCGCGAGCAGGACGGGTTCGTCCGTCTCCGTCAGCGCGAAGCGGACGACGCCCGCCGCGTCGTCGCGGTGCAGCATGTTCAGGTAGCCCTCGACGACCGTCCCCGAGAGGTAGCGCTCCAACCGGTATCTGTCGGGCCCGTAGAGGCCGGCGAAGCGGACGACGCGCCCGGCCATCCCGTGCACGGCCGCCCGCTCGCGCGCGACGCGCTCGGCCTCGACGAGCACCTCCGTCTTCGCCGTCGTCGGCTCGAGGTCGGTCTCCTCGTCCACCCAGTCGCCGCCGTGGTCGCCGTAGACGCCCGTGCTCGACGTGTAGACGAACTGCTCCGGCGGGCTGTCGCGCTCGCCGAACGCGTCGATAGCGGTGCGCAAGCCCTCGACGTAGACGCGGCGCGCGGCCGCCGCGTCGCGCCCGCCCGAGGACGCCGCGAAGACCACCGCGTCGACGTCCGGGACCCTCGTCAGGTCGTCCGCGTCCGTCACGTCAGCGCGGACGGCCTCGAAGCCCGCGTCCTCGATGGCGGCGGCGCCCGACTCGGAGCGCCGGACGCCGACGGGGTCGTGGCCCGCCTCGCGGAGCTGGCGGCCGAGTTCGATACCGACGTAGCCACAGCCCAAGATTGCGACGCGCATCTACCAGGGGTTCTCCGACGCCAGATACTGCGTGACGCGCGCGTACTCCGAGAGCGACATCGCGCGTCGCCCCTCGACCTTCTGCTGGAGTTCCTTCGCGTCGAGCTCTGTCTCGATGCCGCGCCGGAGCGAGTCGACGTCCACGACCGCCGAGCTCATCTGGAGCATCAGGTGGTCGCGGACCTCGAGGAGGTAGTCCTCGGCCGACGGGTAGTCCGGCGAGCAGGCGAGCAGCGCCGTCGCCTCCTCGAGCGTCACGTCGTCGGCGTCCCCCGCGACGATGGCCTCGACGCGCTCTGCGGGGAGGTCGGTTTCGCCCGCGACGGCGTCCACGCCGCGCTCCTCGGTGACAGCCGTCAGCGCCGCAAGATACCGCGTGCGGAGCTCCGTGGGCGACGTCGCCTCCGGGTCCGCGATTTCCTCGGTGAGCATACGCGGAACTAGCGGGTCGAGCTAAAAGGGGCTTCCCCATCGGGGCGCGTGCTACCAGCCGGCAGACCGCTCGTCCGCGTCGCCCACGTCGCCGACGCCGCGCGGGCCCGGCGGGACGACGACCACGACGCCCGTCCGGTACGCGAAGTCGAGTCGCGCGTTCCGGCCGAGCGTCTCGGGCGCGCCGTCGCCGTCCACGTCGACGGCGACCGGCGCGTCCTCGCGGACGTACCGCAGTGAGCCGTCGCCGACGCCCGGGCGCCCGAGCGCCGCTTCCACCTCGAAGCGCTCGTAGCCGCCGTGCGCGGCGACGTCCCACGCGTTCACCGTGACGTACCACTGACCGGGGAGCGGGAGCAGCGGCATCCCCGCCGGGAGCAGTCGGAGCGCGGAACGCTCGACGGCGCGCTCGCCCGCGCTCCGGGTGGCGTCCGCGACGGCCCGGTGCGCCGAGTCGCGAACCGAGGACTCGACGGACGCCCGCGCCGACGAGACGGTCGACTCGCCGACGGAGAGCGTACCCGAAGCCTCCAGGTCGCGGAGCGCGACGCGGAGGCGCGCGGCGAGGACGCCGGAACGGCCCCCGCCGCGCTCGCTCGCGGCGGCCGCGACCGACTCGGCGACCGAGCCGTTCGCGACGGCGAGCCCGCGAGCCGCTACCGTCCCGTACTGCCCGAACCCCGCGTCGAGGGCCTGCTCGCGCTCGTTCGCGGAGAGCGCGGTGTGAGTGTCGAGCGCGGTATCGAGCGCGTCGCGTGCGCTCTCGACGGACGCGGAGACGCCGCGACGGAGGCCGGCGTCCGCCACGGGCGCTTCGTCGGCCGCCCGGAGCGTCCCGGCAGCGGTCGCGAGCGCCACCCGCTCGCGGCGGTCCCCGAAGACGATGTCGAGCACGGCGTCCGCGAGGTCATCGGAGGGTATCGTCGCGAGGTTCGTGTTCCGCGCGCCGAGCGGATAGTGCGCCGACTCGACCGCCGCGTCGGTCGGCGTGACGCGTGCGAGCGAGAGGTACGCGGGCTCACTCGACACGCGCATCGCGACCGGCGGGGCGGCCGGCCCGGTGACGGGCGGCGGCGTCGTCGGGACGCCGCGCTCGGCGAGCGCGTCACCGATCCGGGACTGGGCCCGCGACAGCGTGGAGCGCCGGTCCTCGACGAGCGCGCGCACGCGGTCGGCGTACGACGCGCGGACGGCGACGGCCGCCCGCTCGCGCAGCGTCGTCGCGCCCGCCGTGTCGGTGTCGACCGTCGCGTCCACGGCCGTCGTGAGCGACGCGAGCGGCTCCCCGTCGAGGAACGCGCGCCGGTCGACGTGGCTCGTGACGGTCCGGAGCGTCGCGTGCGTCTCCGCGAGCGCGTCGAGCGCCGCCGCGCGCCGCGCGCCCGAAACCGTCGGCTCGACCGTGAACGAGTCGTCGAGTGCGCCGTCGAGGGCGCGCTCGCCGACCGAGTCGGGAAGGGCGCTCCGGACGGCGCGACGGACGGCCGCGGACGCGAGCCACCCCGAGTCGTCGCCGACGTCCGGGAGGGTCGCGTCCGTGTGGAGGCGGACAGCGACGCTGACGGCGACCTCGCGGGTCCGGTTGTCGCGCGAGACGGTGCGGTGGAGCGTCGCGTGGTGACGGTAGCCGGCGGGCGTCGGGGGCGCGGCGACGCTCCCGTTCGCGTCGCCGACGCGCGTCGCGAGGCGGACGTCGACGGCGTACGCCCGCGAGAGCGCGGCGTCGAACCCGCCCCCGTCGACGGACGCGACGAACGCGTCGTCAGCGACCGGTGCGAGCGGCACCGGTTGGGGGTTCGCCGCGCCGGGGTCGAGGGCGGCGGTCGCGCCCGCGGACGACGCGTTCGCCGCGGTCACGTTCGCGTTCGCCGCCGCGACGCCGACGCCGGCGAGCGCGTCACGGCCGGCGGTGACGACGGCCGCGCGCCGAGTCGCGGAACGCGCGTCCGGGTCCGCCGCGCCGAACGCCGCCCGCTGGAGGGCGACGACGCCGCGGTTCGTCACGAGCGCGACGTGGCGGTTCGCGACGACGTTGTCGACCGGCGCGCCGCCGTACTGGGCGAGGCCGCGCGCCTCCGCGAGAACCGTGAGGGAGGCGGTGGCGCGGCGCGCGAGCCCGGACCCCTCGAAGACGCCGGTGTTCAGGCGCTCCTCGAACGTCGCGACGCGCCCGTGGACGGCGAGCACGGGCGTGGGCGCGGTGACGACGAGCGGGCGGGCGACGCGCTCTATGATGGCGCCGTTCCGCGTCGCGGTGACGGTCACGTCCCGGACGTGAACGCGGAGCGCGCTCCCGTTTTCGACGCCGGCGAGCGTGACGCGCTCGACGGCGGCGCGAGCGTCGGCCGGCGTCTCGACCGGCGGGAGCGACGCGACGGCGCGGACGCCCTCGACGGTGACGGGACTCGCCGCGAGCGCGTCCCGAACACCGACGTAGATGCGGAGGCGGAGCGCGTCGCGGAACGGCTGGCTCGCGTTCAGGGCGCGCCCGTAGGACGTGTTCGCGACCGCGACGACGGGGGCGCGCGCGGCGTCGACGCTCGCGGTGAGGGCGGCGCGCTCGGCGGCGACGCCGGCGGCGCTCCACGACGCGTCGATAGCGGGGCCGGCGTCGTAGCCCGTCTGCGCCGGCTTCGCGGCGATGCCGGTGGCGAGCGTCGCGCTCGTGACGAGGAGGAGCGCGCCGATGACGGCGAACGGGATGCGAGCGCGCTGGTCGGGGAACGGGTCGACTCTCACGGCGACCACGTCCTGACGGTGAGGTGGACGGGTGCGTCCCCGCAGGCGTCGTCAGCGGTCGGAACGGAGAGCGTGACCGCGTCGACGCCGACGCCACGGGGCGGGGTCGGGCCGGCCGTGATGTCGACCGCGCGGCAGGGGTCCTCGGGCCGCCACGTCGCGGTGAGCGCGGCGGTCCGCGTGGTGTCCGCGAGGTAGCGCGTCGCGGCGGTCGAGACGGCGTCGGCGTAGCCGGGCGCGCGGTCGCGGCCGTCGGCGACGGCGGCGTCGACGAGGAGCGCGGCGAGCGTGCCGTGGACGGTTCGGTTCGCGACGGTGACGGACGCCGTGCTGTCGAGGACGGCGCGCGCCGTCGCGCTCGGGTCCGTCGCGTCGGGCGTGCTCTCGTCGGGGACGACGGTCGTGAGCGCAACGACGCCGGCGCCGACGAGGACGACGCAGACGGCGACGTCGAGGACGGTGCTGAGGCCGCGGTCGTCGATCATCGCCACACCGCCACGGAGAGCCGGCCGGGGCGGACGGTCGCGTTCGAGACGCGGACGGGGAGCGCCGTCGCGGCGGTGTCGACGCGCGCGGCGGGACGTGGCGGGCCGACCGCCCACGTCCGGGTCGCGGTGCGAAGCGTCGCGTTCACCGAAGACGGGCCGGGAACCCCGCGAACGGCCGCCGCGAGCGCGTCGGGGTCGGCGGGGCCGGGACCGAGGTGGCCGTCGACGTGCGCGAGCGCGGCGTCGGCGTGCGCGGGCGAGGCGGCGTCGAGCGGGACCTGGGCGTACGCGACGCCGTAGACGCCGAGCGCGGCGGTGAGTGCGAGGACGGCCGCGAGCGCGGCGGTCGGCTCGACCTGTGCCCTACCCGAGGAGCGTGACATCGACACCTCCGTTGACGACGTGGCGAACGGTCAGCGGCCCGTCTGCGGGTCGCCAGCCGGCAGCGGTCGCGTTCGCGCCGGCGTCGGCGACGGCGGCCCGGAACGCCGCGGGCGAGGGATAGACGGCGAGCGGCGGGTCGCCGTGGAGGACGCGCCGGAGCGCGGGCGTGCTCGCCGGCGTGACCTCCGGGAGCGGCGCGTGCGCGGCGCCGGCGTCGTTTCGGAGGCCGAGGGCGGTCGGCCTGACGCGGACGGCGGACGCGTCGACGGGAATAGTGCGTGCGGCGGCGTGCTCGCCGGCGGCGACCACGCTAACGGCGTTCGCGACTGCGGTCGCGTCGGGCGGCGGCGTGCCGGGAATCGCGAGGACGGCGCCGAGCGCGACGGCACCGACGGCCGTCAGAGCGATCCAGACGGGGAGCGTGTCGCCGAACGTGTCGGTCATGGGGCCCGAGTGGGGCGGTCATCGCGTATAAACTAGAGGAGGAGTGCGGCGGCCGCGGCGGCGCACGCGTAGCACGCGCCGGCGGTGGCGAGCGCGGTGCCGACGCGAACGGCGAGTTGGGCGCGCCGGACGCCGCCGTCGAGGCAGACGCCGAGCGCGGTGAGGACGACGGCCGACCACGCGACGTAGACGCCGACGGCGAGGCCGAGCGAGGCGACGGGGAGGACGCTCCCGGTCGCGTCTCCGAGCGAGCCGACGTGGCCGGCGAGCGTGACGGTGACGCCGGCGACGACGGGCGCGAACAGCCCGCCGGTCCGGACGAGCGTGTCCGCGAGGTCCGCGAGGTCGGCGCGGGCGTCGTTTTCGAGGCGCTGGACGGCGTCGAGGCCGTCCGCGACTTCCGCGAGGACGCGCCCGCCCGCTCGGCCGCCGGACGCGGCGTCGAGGAGGAGGCCGAGCGTCCCGGAGACGCGCGTGCCGTGCTCGGGGCCGACGACGCCGTGGCGGCCGAAGAAGGCGTCTTCGAGCGGCCGGCCGAGCGCGCGGCGGGTGCGGTCGGCGGCGGCGAACAGCTCGCCGGTCGGTCCGGGGATGGTCGTACCGGCGGCGGCGACGGCGGTCTCTGGCGGGTCGCCGCCGGCGAGGCGGCGGCCGACGACGGCGACGGCGTCCGGCAGCCCCTCCGAGACGGCGCTCGCGTGGTCGTCGAGGTCCACGGCCGGCCGGGCGGCGACGGCGAGCGCGACGCCGACGCCGCAGCAGGGGGCGGTGACGGGGAGCGCCCACGCGACGTCGAGGACGAGGGTTCCGACGGCGGCGAGGAGGGCGGCGCCGAGGCCGAGTCCGGCGGCGCGGCGTCGGTCGACGCCGACGGCGGCGTCGGCGCGGCCGGCGGGGAAGACGGCGGGGCGGTGCGCGAGCACCCACGCGGCGGCGCTGAGGAGCGCGAGCGGTAGGAAGACGTCGTAGACGAGCGCGACGGCACCGAGCGGGAGCGCGACCCCGGCGGCGGGGGCGACGGGAACGAGGCCGACGAGCGCGAGCGGCAGGACGACGCCGAAGGCGTAGACGGCGTTCACAGGGCCGCGGACGGCGCGGACTCCTTCGCGGACGTGGCGCTCGGTGGCGTCGCGGGCGGCGGCGAGCGCGCGGTCGAGGACGCGCCCGCGGTCGGCTGCGGGCGTCTCGACGGCGGCGTGGACGAGCGCGACGGCGCGCCGGAGTCCCGGGTCCGAGAGGTCGGCGGTGACGGCGTCGAGCGCCGTCTCGGGCGTGCCGGCGGTGGCTCGGATCCGACGGGCGAGCGCGTCCGCGAGCGGGCCGTCGCCGGTTCGGGCGGCGAACGCGGCGGCGGCCTCTGCGGAGGGGTCGAGGCGGACGCGGAGCGCGAGGCGCGCGACGAACGCGGGGCCGGCGCCGACGACGCGGCTCTCGTGGAGGGCGAGCGCGAGGTCGGGGACGCGGAGGACGGCGTAGCCGGCGGCGACGGCGTACGTCACGGCGACGACGCCGACGAGCGGCGCAACGGCGAGGGCGGGGAAGGCGAGGAGGGCGAGGAGGCCGCAGGCGGCGGCGAGCCGGGCGAGGCCCTCGGGAGCCGTCCGCCAGCCGAGCTCGTCGAGCGTCGCGGCGAGGCCCTCGGGGGCGGGAACGGGCCAGTCGGGGAGCCGGGCGACGACGCGACCGAGCGCGTCGTCGATGGCGGGGAACGGGCGGGTCACGAGACCACCGCACTCGCGAACGCGCCCTCGCGCGCCGCGAGCGCGTCGCGGACGTCCGCTTCCGTCTCGCCGGGTCGGGCGAGCGAGTCGAGCAGCTGGCTCGGGCCATCGACGAGCCGGCGGGTCGGGACGAGCCGCGTGCCGTCGAGGGCGTAGAGCGCGTGGAACGCCTCCCCGGTATACTCCTCGATGCTGACGACGCGGTGGACGCCGTCCACGAGACCGGCGGTGACGACGAGGTCGGTCGCGGCGAACGCCGAGGGCTCGACGCCGAGGTCGGAGACGACCCGCTCGCGGACGGCGTCGCCGTTCTCGCCGTGGATGGTTCCGAGGACGGCGCTGACGTGCGCGCCGATTCGCATCGCCTCGTAGAGCGTCCCGGCTTCGGTGCCACGGACTTCGCCGACGACGAGCGCGCCCTCGCCGAGGCGGAGCGCGGTGCGCAGGGCGTCGTCGGGCGTGAGGCCGTCGCCGTCGAGGTCGGTCGTGAGACCCTGGACGTCGCGGCCGTCGCGCTGGAGTGCGGTGATGGGGAGTTCGGGGGTGTCCTCGACGACGACGGTGCGGACGTCGCGCGGGAGTTCGCGGAGGAGCGCGGCGAGGAGGGTGGTCTTCCCGGCGCCACGGGCGCCGGCGACGAGGCCGGCGGCGCCTCGCTCGACGGCGAGCGAGCAGAGCGCGGCCGCCTCGGCGGGGAGCGACCCGGCGGCGACGAGGCGGGTGAGCGTCCACGCGTCGTCGCCGTGTGCGCGAAACGCGAAGCCGGGACCGTCGCTGGCGGGGCCGGTGACGCCGGCGACGCGGACGCGCCGGCCCGCGACGTCCTCGGCGACGGCGTCGAGCGTCGGGTCGGCGCTGGAGAACGCGCGGCCGCTCCCGGCGCGGAAGCGCGAGGCGAGCGCGGCGGCGCCCTCGGCGGTGAGCCGAACGTTCGTCCGATGGCGCTCGCCCGCGCAACGGACGTAGAGCGGCGTCGCGTCGGCGGGCGCGGGCGCGAAGACGTCGGTGACGCGCTCGTCGGCGAAGAGGTCGTCGAGGACGCCGTAGCCCTGCGTGTGTTTGCGGAGGACGCGCGCGAGCGGCTGGACGCGCGCCGGGTCGTCGCAGACGGCGGCGACGGCGCGGTCGGGACGCGGTTCGTCGCCGGCGACGAGTCGGTCGGTGGCGGCGTCGATGACGCCGTAGTCGGCGTCGGTGAGCCGCGCCTCGGGCGGGTCGAGGTGATAGACGGGGAGCGCGCTCGGCCGGTCGTAGCGGCGCACGGTCGTCTCGGGGGCGACGTCGCTCACGTCCCGGAGCGCGGCATCACGGGGCGGGGACGGGGCGACGCGCGCGAGCGCGACGGCCGGCCCGACGTAGGCGGCGTAGGGGTCGTCGACGGCGGCGGCGTCGGCGAGGCCGCTCTCGTCGAGGAGGGAGGCGAGGGGGCCGACGCGGCCGGCGGCTTCGCGGGCGGCGGCGAGCGGGTCGCGGCGGGCGTGCGCGGCGAGCCCGGGGTCGGTGGCGGCGACCCGTGCGGCGAACGACCCGGCGGCGGCGAGGAGCGCGGCGGTCCGGTCGGCGTAGCGGCGTTCGAGGCCGGTGGATTCGACGCGAACGGTGTCGGCGGGTCGGCCGTCGAGCGCGGTGACGGCGGCCTCGCGGCAGTCGGGTGCCTCGGCGAGCGACCCACGTCCGGGGCAGTCGCTCGCGTCGACGCGGAGGGCGCCGTCGGCGTACGTCGGCGCGCAGGTACACGCCGGCGTGTCGGAGCGGGCGGTCGTGGGGAGGAGGTCGCGGAGCGTCATGCGTCGCCGTGGGCGCGCCCTCACGTATAAACTCGCGCGCCGCGTCGCGCGGTGACGAGGACGGTTGGACGGCCGTCGGAGCGGACGTAGCGGAGGTCGAGCGTCGCGCGGTCCGTGACGGCGAGGCCGGTGTCGTCGGGGGCGACGGTACCGTTCGCGACGACGCGGACGTCGACGGGCAGGGGAGTGGTGCGCGTGCGAGTGCCGGCGCGGACGACGAGAACGTCGGTCGTCGCGGCGTCACCGTACCCGGTACCGACGAGGAGCGACGCGCGCGCCGTCGTCGCGTCGGCGGGCGGGAGGGAGACGGTGACGGTGCGGGTCGCGGCGGGCGCGCCGGGCGGTGCGGGCGTGCTCGCGGCGAGCGCGACGGCGGCGTCCCGGACGTCGTCGGCGGCGGTCTGGCCGGCGCGTGCGGCGTTGCTCTCGCGCGCGTCCTCGACGGCAGGGGCGGCGGCGACGGTGAGCGCGGCGGCGAGCACGACGGCGAGCGCGACGCGGAGCGGCGTCACTTCCCGAGGAGGCGCGCGAGGAAGCCGTCGTCACTGCTATCGGCATTCTGCGCCGGTTCCGGCGCGGGGTCCGGGCCGGGGAGGTCGGGAATCGGGTGGGCGGCGGGCTGCCGCTCGGCGGCGGCGAGCGCGGCGTTCGCGCGGCGCTCGACCGACTCGTTGACCGCCTCAATGTCGCCGACGCACCCCTGGAGGGCCTGCGTCGCCGCGTCGAGGTCGTCGAGGCGGCGTTCGACGGTGTCGAGGCGGTCGGCGAGCGCGGCGATGTCGTCGGCCGGGGTGTCGCCGCCGGGGTCGGCACCGTGCGCGACGCGTTCGACGGCGCGAAGACGCGCGTCCAGCGACGCGATGTCGGGTGCGCGGGCGTCGCGTCGGGTCTCGCGGTGGGCGGTTTCGGGGCGGGGTGTCTCGGTCGGCATGCGCCGGGGTGGCCCCGCTACCCTACAAGAAGGTTAGCCCCGGACGAGGCTACCGCCGTCGAACTCGGTGGCGTCGAAGTCGATCTCCATGAGGTCGAGCATCGTCGGCGTCAGGTCGAAGAGGTTGGCCTCGTCGATGGAGACGCGGGGCTCGTCGGTGACGAGCGTCGCGTTCTCGAAGGAGTGCATGCCGTTACGCGGGCCCTTCTCGAATATCTCCTCGGACCCACGGAAGCCGGCCTTCAGGTCGAAGCCGTGGTTCGGGATGGCGACGAGGTCGGGCGCGATTTCGTCGTGCGCGCCCGCGAAGGCGTCCTCCTTCTCGACGACGCGCTCGACGACCGGTTGGCCGTCCGGGCCCTCGAGGGATTCGATGGCCGCCTTGAGTTCGTCGCGGACCTC
The DNA here is from genome assembly GCF_003721175.2 of Halarchaeum sp. CBA1220. GTDB lineage: Archaea > Halobacteriota > Halobacteria > Halobacteriales > Halobacteriaceae > Halarchaeum > Halarchaeum grantii. The sequence goes on along the minus strand of NZ_CP054707.1, from coordinate 1,098,376 downwards.
GTGGTAGTCCTCCTGGGGGACGCTTCCGTCCGGTTCGCGGCCTTCGAGGTTGAGGTAGAAGCGCCCGGGGACGAAGGCGTACGCGCGGGTGTCGTGGTCGATGTCGCCGAGGCTGTCGTGCTCGTCGGACTCGAAGGAGAGCCATCCCTCGTCTTCGAGCCACTGGTTGAGGTGGACCTCGTAGTCGAGCGTGGTGAAGCCGTGGTCGGAGGCGATGACGAACGTGACGTCGTCGGGCGCGGCGTCGCGGAGTTTCCCGATGTAGTCGTCGACCTGCCGGTAGAAGTCGAGGAACTCCTCCTTGTGCTCGCCGTCGCGCTGGTAGTCCTCGAAGAGGAAGTGGTTCACGCGGTCGGTGGTCATGAAGACGCCGAAGAAGAGGTCCCAGTCGTCCCCCGTGAGGTAGTGGTCGAAGGCCTCGTAGCGTTTCTCGAGGGTGCGGTGGGCGTCGTCGATGAACTCCGATTTGTCCTCCTTGTGGCCGAGCTTGGCGTTAACGTCGATGCGGTAGCCCTGCTCGTCGAGGTAGTCGGCGACGTCGCTCGGGTTGGAGGCCTTCTTCACGCCGGGGGAGAGGAACCCGGAGACCATCCGGTCGACGTTGCGCTGGGGCGGGAACGTGACGGGGACGTTGAAGACGGACGCGGAGCGGTCGGCGTCGGTGACGCGGTCCCAGATCCGGGTCGCCTGCACGTCGCGGCCCATCGGGACGTAGGTGTCGTAGGTTCCGGTCTCGCGGTCCTGGAAGCCGTAGACGCCGGTCTTCCCGGGGTTGACCCCGGTGGTGAGGGAGGGCCAGCAGGCGCTCGATTCGGGCGGCACGATGCTCTCGATGGCGCCGCCGGCACCGTTCTCGGCGATCTCGGTGAGGTTCTCGAACACCTCGGGGTTGTCCGCGACGAGCGAGTACGGCACGCCGTCGATACCGATGAAGGCGACCCGTGGCCCGTCGTCACCACGGAGTCGGTCGAAGAGTCCCATACGATTCCTTTCACCGAGCGCCATAAGAACCTTCGTTCGTGACGACGTTTCGCCTCTGCCTACGACTCGCGCCACACCGAGGCGCAGACCGCGCCGTCGCGTGTCGCGCCGGCCTGGGTGGCGTTACGCGTCGTCGCGCTCCCCGTCCTCGTCGGCGTCGGGGTCGAAGTTCTCGGGGACGACGGTGAGGTGGTCGAGGCCCGCCGTGGCGTGCTCCGTGGACATACGCGTTCGTAGGGCGGATACGGCCAAAAGATTACCCATACGCATAACGAATCGGTCGCGACGGCGCGATTCCTGCCGGTAATCGGGACGAGAGAAACGTGAGAGCGTGGCCGTCCGGTTCGATGCGTGTTCTCCGAGGGCCGCCGGCCGCGTTACCCGAAGTGCTCCTCGTAGAGGTCCTGCGCGTGCTCGATGGCGTCCTTGGCGGCCTGGGCGTCCTCCCAGTCGCCGACGGAGACCTCCTTGCCCTCTTCGAGGTTCTTGTACGTCTCGAAGAACTCCGCGATCTCGGCCTTCTTCTGGTCGGTGAGGTCCTCGACGTCCTCGATGTGGTCGTAGCGCGGGTCCTCCTCGGGGACGGCGATGACCTTGTCGTCCTGCTCGCCGTCGTCGTCCATCTTCATGAGGGCGACCGGACGAGCCTCGATGACGCACTCGGGGAACGTCTGGTCCTTCACGAGGACGAGGACGTCGAAGGGGTCCTCGTCGTCGTAGTAGGTCTGCGGCATGAAGCCGTAGTCCGAAGGGTAGTGGACGTTGCTGTGGAGGACGCGGTCGAGCACCGTGCCCGGGATGTCCTTGTCGTACTCGTACTTGTTGCGTTCGCCCTTCAGGCACTCGACGACCGCGTAGACGGTGTCGGGCGCGTCGGGCCCGGTTTCGAGGTCTTCCCAGAGATTGACCATGGCGGTTCTGACTGTGTTGGACGCCGTAAAGGGCCTTTCGGGTTACAGAGGCGTAATAAAACTTCCCGTTCGCTTGAGAAGCGTTTAAATACTCTGCATGTCATTAAATTAGGTATGTCAGAGGCACAACCCACGGTGCGCACCGTCGCCCGTGATCTGACAGCGTTCCAGAAGAACATCCTCGTAGTCCTCGCGGAAGAACCGCGATACGGGCTCGCCGTCAAGCGCGAGCTCGAGGACTACTACGACGAGGAGGTCAACCACGGGCGGCTCTACCCGAACCTCGACGACCTCGTCAACAAGGGGCTCGTCGAGAAGAGCGAACTCGACAAGCGCACCAACCAGTACGCGCTCACCGAGGACGGCCTCGAGGCCGTCCTCGACGACCTCTCGTGGGCGCTCGGGAAGTTCATCGTGAACGACGAGCGCGCCGCGACGATCCGCGACGTCGTCGCCGAGAACGAGTAACACGCCACGCGTGGACGGCGCCGGGGCCGTCGTCTACGTCGGCAGTTCTTTTCCGGCCGCTTCGAACGCGTAGCGAAGCGACTCCGTGAGGGCGTCGCGCTGGTCCGCGCTCGGCCACGCGTTCCGCACGAAGTAGTCCTCGCGGAACTCTGCGAGTTCCTCGGCAGTGAGTTCCTCGACGGCTTTCGCGTAGTGGTTGCTCGCGAACGCCGCGAGCGCCGTCGCCGTCTCGCCGTGGACGCTCCCGTGGGCCTCGTGGACGCGCCGGGCGATTTCGCGGTTGTGCTCGGCGACGTCGTCCCAGTACTCGGGGTCGCCGGGGCCGCCGAGCGGTCGCTCGACGGCGTCCGTGGGGTCGACCGCGTCCATGCGTATCGTCCCGGAGTCGTCGAGCCACGCCTCGGGGTAGCAGACGAGCGTGACGTGCCCGTCGTCCTCCCGCTCGCGCGCGACGTAGCCGTGTTCGCCGAGGAGGGCGGCGCGCTCCTCGCGGTAGACGCTCGCTTCGTCCTCGTCGCTCGCGCGGCGCGCGAGCCGAGTGAGCCGTTCGGCCTCCGCGACCGTGTCGTCCGGGAGGTCAGGCATCGTCGAGTGCGTCGTTGGCGAGTTCGTCCGCGCGCTCGTTCACCTCGCGCGGGACGTGCGTTATCGACCAGTTGTCGAACTCGGACAGGAGCTCGCGGGCGCGAACGCGGCGCTCGCGGAGGTCGGGGTCGTTCGTGTCCCACTCGCCGGTCACCTGCTTGGCGACGAGTTGGGAGTCGCCGCGCAGTTCGATTTCGTCGAAGCCGAAGTCGACGGCGGCTTCGAGGACGGCGAGGAGGGCCTCGTACTCCGCGCGGTTGTTCGTCATCGTCCCGATGGTCGCGCCGCCCTCGGCGACGATGCCGTCCCCGGGCGAGACGAGCACCCAGCCGACGGCGGCCGGCCCCGGGTTCCCGCGCGACGCGCCGTCGAAGTAGCCGTGGACGCGCCCGCCATGCTCCTCGATGACGGCGAGGGCGTCCATCGGGCTCGCGCCCTGCACGACCACCTGGTCGTCGTAGGCGACGACGGTGGCGTCGCCGACCGTGGCGCGCCAGCGCTCGTGCTCGGTGTTCCCCTCGGTGACGTCCGCACCCGCCGCGTCGAGGCGCTCGCGGGCGACGTCGGGGTCGCAGTCGATGACCGGCATTCGGTGTATCGTGGGACGGCGGCGAGTAAATGGGTTGTCGTTCCATGCGGCAACCGAACGAACGTGAGGGCGCCGCACCCGGAGCGAGCGCCGCACGGAGAGCGAGCGTCGCGCTCGCGGCGGTCCGAAGGGGTTTTGCTCGCCCGGAGTGATACCCCGAGGCATGAACTCCCCGTGGGCCGACTGGGATCACGTTCTCAAGGTCGACCCGGACAAGGACCTCGTGGACGGCGAGACGTTCGACGACGTCTGCGAGACCGGGACGGACGCCATCGAGATCGGCGGGACGCTCGACGTGACGAGCGACAAGATGCGGCGCGTCATCGACGCCTGCCGGACGCACGACGTCCCGCTCTATCAGGAGCCCTCGAACCCGGCGGTCGTCGTGGACGACGACGCCCTCGACGGCTATCTCGTCCCGGTGGTGTTGAACGCGGGCGACGTGGCGTGGGTGACGGGCGCGCACAAGGAGTGGGTCCGCATCGACACCATCGACTGGTCGCGCACGACGACGGAGGCCTACATCGTGTTGAACGAGGAGGCGTCGGTCGCGGAGTTGACGGACGCGGACTGCGAGCAGACGGCGGACGACGTCGCGGCATATGCGAAAGTCGCCGAGCGGATGCTCGGACAGGAGGTCGTCTACGTCGAGTACTCGGGGACGCTGGGCGACCCGGAGAAGGTCGCGGCCGCCCACGACGCCCTGGAGGAGGCGACGCTGTTCTACGGCGGCGGCGTCCACGACTACGACGACGCCTACCTGATGGGCCAGCGCTCGGACGTCGTCGTCGTCGGCGACCTCCTGCACGACGATGGCGTGGACGCGGTCCGCGAGACCGTGGAGGGCGCACGCGACGGCAAAGCGGAGCAGTAGCCCGTCGGGCGCCGAGCGGTGCGGGTGCGCGACGGCCTCGCACACGCGCGGCGAAAGGCCGCAATTTAAGCGCGGGACGCCGGTAGTGGCGCGCATGGAGAACCGAACGTACACGGCCGACGCCGAGCCGGGCGACCACGTGACGGTCGCGGGCTGGGTGCACGAGGTCCGTGACCTCGGCGGCATCGCTTTCCTCATCCTCCGGGACACCTCCGGGAAGATCCAGGTGAAGTTCGAGAAGGACGAGATGGACGAGGAGCTCGTGGAGACGGGCCTCGGCGTCCACCGCGAGTCCGTCATCGCGGTGACGGGCGACGTCGAGGAGGAGGACCGCGCGCCCACGGGCGTCGAGATGCTCCCCGAGTCGGTGGACGTCCTGAACGAGGCGGACGCGGAGCTCCCGCTCGACCCCTCCGGGAAGGTCGACGCCGACCTCTCGACGCGCCTCGACAACCGCACGCTTGACCTCCGCAAGGAGGAGGTGCAGGCGGTCTTCGAGATCCGCGCGGAGATCCTGCGCGCGGTTCGGGACTACTTCCGCAGCATCGGGAGCACGGAGATCAACACGCCGAAGATCGTCGCCACGGGGACCGAGGGCGGCACGGAGCTCTTCCCGATCACGTACTTCGGCGAGGAGGCGTTCATGAACCAGAGCCCGCAGCTCTTCAAGCAGCTGATGGTCGGGAGCGGGCTGGAGCGCGTCTTCGAGGTCGGGCCCATCTTCCGCGCGGAGGAGCACAACACGCCCCGCCACCTGAACGAGGCGACGATGATCGACTTCGAGTCCGCGTTCATCGACCACGAGGAGGCGATGGACGTCTGTGAGGGCACCCTGAAGGCGGCCTACGAGGCCGTCGAGGAGAACTGCGCGGCGGAGCTCGAACTCCTCGGCTACGACGACTTCGCGTCGCCGGACGGCGACTTCCCGCGCCTCACCTACGAGGAGGCCATCGAGCGCATCAACGCGACGGGCGAGCTCGACGAGCAGCTCGTCTGGGGCGACGACCTCTCGACGGAGGCCGAGCGCGCGCTCGGTGACGACGTCGGCGGGCACTACTTCATCACGGACTGGCCCTCCGAGATCAAGCCCTTCTACATCCAGGACTACGAGGACGATCCGGAGCTCTCGAAGGGCTTCGACCTGATGCATCCGCGCATGGAGCTCGTCTCCGGCGGACAGCGCGAGCACCGCTACGACGCGCTCGTCGAGGGCTTCGAGCAGCAGGGCCTCGACCCCGAGCAGTTCGACTACTACACGAAGATGTTCAAGTACGGGATGCCGCCCCACGCGGGGTGGGCGTACGGCGTCGAGCGCCTCGTGATGACGATGCTCGACCTCGACAACATCCGGGAAGCGGTCCTCTTCCCGCGAGACCGACAGCGCCTGTCGCCGTAAGGCGACGGCGCTGTTCGGCGAGTGGGAGCAAGGAGTGAAGCGAAGCGGAACGACTGAGTTCCCGCGAGACCGACAGCGTCTGAGACCGTAAGGGGAAGACCTGTCGGCCCAGGAAGACGCGCCAGCGTCGTCCGTGATCGGCAACGGCTCTCGCCGTAAGGTGAGAACGTCGACGAGCCAGTAGGGACACGCCGCGCGTCGCGCGGTGTCGCCGTGCCGTTTCGGCGTCCGCACGGCGCGTGGGTACGGCCGACTGCTTCTCGAATCGTTTAACCGCGACGGTGCGGAAGGGTGGCGCAATGAGTGACGAGGCGACGGCGTTCGTCCCCGGGCACGTGACGGGGTTCTTCTCCGTACACCGCGCGGCGACGCCCGCGAAGGCGGGGTCGCGGGGCGGGGGGCTGACGCTGACGGACGGCGTGGACGTCCGCGTCGAGCGGGCGGACGAGCGACGGGTGACGCTGAACGGACGGGAGACGTCCGTGCCGGCGGTCGAGTACGTCCTCGATGCGCTGGACGTCACGGCGGCGGTCGCGGCGGAGACGGCGCTCCCGGTCGGCGCGGGGTTCGGCGTCTCCGGCGGGATGGCGCTCGGGACGGCGCTCGCGGCGAACGAGGTGTTCGGCGCGGCGCGCACGGAGAACGACCTCGTGCGGGTCGCACACGAGGGCGAGGTGGAGGCCGGGACGGGGCTGGGCGACGTCGTCGCGCAGGCGCGCGGCGGCGTACCGCTTCGTCTCGACCCGGGCGCGCCGCCGCACGGCGAGCTCGACGGGGTGCCGGCGGCCGCGCGCGTCGAGTACGTCTCGCTGGGCGAGCTCTCGACGGCGGACGTGCTCGCGGGATCGACGGCGCGCCTCTCGACGGCGGGCATACAGGCCCTCGAGGAGGTCCGCGAGGAGCCGACGCTCGCGACGTTCGTCGAGCGCTCGCGCTGGTTCGCGGAGCAGGCGGGCTTGCTGACGGACGAGGTGTCGGGCATCGTCGACGACGTGGTGGAGGCGGGCGGCGAGGCGTCGATGGCGATGCTCGGCCACACGGTGTTCGCGCTCGGGCACGGCCTGACGGACGCGGGCTACGACGCGGCGGCGACGCGCGTCCACCCGGGCGGCGCGGGGTTGACTGCGGCGGACGGAGCGAACGGCGCGGGCGAGCGCGACGAGTAGGCCGACTGCGGGCGTGGAGACGCGGCGTTTTTGGCGCGAGCGCGTCGAGTGAGGGTATGAGCGACGAGGTCGAGGTCCCGGAGGACCACCCGCGGTATCAGTCACTGCTGACGCGCCACCGCATCGAGGCGGGCGTGGAGAAGGGGATCACGAGCCAGCAGGGGTTGATCGCGGAGGGTCGCGGCGAGGCCTTCGATTACCTGCTGGGCGAGGAGACGATTCCGAGCGCGGACGAGGCCGAGCGGGTCGCGGCGGCCTATTTCCTGCTCGCGGAGCACCCGGTCATTAGCGTGAACGGGAACGTCGCGGCGCTCGTGCCCGAGGCGGTCGTCGACCTCGCCGAGGCGACGGGCGCGGACGTCGAGGTGAACCTCTTCGGGCGGACGGAGGAACGGGTGCGGGCGATTGCCGAGCACTTGCGCGAGCACGGCGCGGAGGACGTGAAGGGGCTGACGGCGGACGCGCGCATTCCCGGCCTGTCGCACGAGCGCGCGAAGGTCGATTCCGACGGCATCTACGACGCGGACGTGGTGCTCGTGCCGCTGGAGGACGGCGACCGCGCGGAGGCGCTCGGGGAGATGGGGAAGACGGAGGTCGTGATCGACCTGAACCCCCTCTCGCGGAGCGCACAGACGGCGACGGTGCCGATCATTGACAACGTCGTGCGCGCGGTTCCGAACGTCGCGGCGCACGCCCGCGACCTCCGGGGGGCGTCCCGGGAGGAACTGGAGGAAATAGTGGCGGGGTTCGACCGTGAGGCGACCTTAGCGGCCGCTGAACGCCGCCTTCGCGGAGGAGCGCTCGACCGCGACGGGGAGGCAGGACGCGACGGAGCGGAGTGAGGAGCGGGCGAGACGGTGTGTGCGATGGACGAGCACGCTGATTGCGAGACACCGTCGCACACCGCAACCGCTAAGTTGTTTTAGGCTCGCCTAAACGATATGCGTCGGAGCAGCATCCGGGAGGTGGCGTAGATGGTCGGACAGACGCTCGACGAGATACGGCAGCGACTCGACGGGCACGCGGCCCGCGACGGGCGCTACTATCTCGCGTGCGCCCGGACCGGCGAGCGTCCCGTGCCGTCCGGCGACCGGCGCTTCCCCGACCGGGAGAGCGCCTCGCGCGCCGCCGACCTCGTGGACGCCTATCGCGACGAGCTCCGCCAGTACGACCCGCGACTCCCGCACTACGACGTCATCGTTCGCGAGCTCCCCGCGCCGGCGGCCGAGCGCGACGCCGTCGCGCCCGCCACCCCCTCGCGCAGCGAGTTCTGTCACGAGGTCGCGGCCGCCGTCTTCGAGACGCTCTCCGGGGGCGGGTTTCGCGACGCCGAGCGCGCCGTCATGGACGCCTACCTCGACGCCGCCGAGACCGTCACCGACCCGGACGACCTCTGTCTGCTCCTCCTGCGAAGCATGGGCGCGGTGCTGGACGCGACGCTCGACGACCACGAGCAGGAGGTCGTGCTGAACCGCGCGGCCGGCCGCCTCACCCCCACCGGCGGACACGACGACGCCCTCGTGAGCAGCCTCACGAGCGTCGCGGACGCCGGGCTCATCGAGGATTACCGCGTCGAGGACGACGCCGACGACGCGGGCGCGTACACGGTCGAGCTGGACGGCTACGCGCTCGGCCAGCGCGAGCACGTGCTGACGCTCCCCGTCGCCGTCGAGCTCCTGCGGCGGCGTCCCGGGACGGACGTCCAGTTCACGCCGATGGAGGGCGACCGCCCCGGGTTCCGCGTGGCGCTCACCGAGCGCACGCGCCACCAGCCGCGCGGGCTCTTCCGCGTCGCCGCGCCCTAGAGGAGGTCGCGGACGGACGCGACGGCGTCGGGCGCGTCGTCGCCGAGCACGTAGACGTTCGGCTCGACGCCGAACCCGCCGGTCTGGTAGAGGACGCGCGTCTCCGGGTTCGCGTCGACGACCGCGCGTATCTCCGCGCGCAGGTCCTCGGCCTCCGCCGGGAACTCGACCGGTGAGAGCCCGCGCTCGGCGAGCGCCGCTATCGTCTCCTCGGAGTACGCGACGTTGAGCGCGGCTCGCGCGTCGCTCCCCGCGTCGCGGGCGGCGAGCAGGACGAGCGCGACGTGCTCGGAGACGCCGAACTCGGGGTCGGCGGGGACCTCAGCGCGCCCCATCACGTCGAAGATGCGCCCGGGGACGCCCGCGACGTCCTCCGGCGTCTCGGCGTCCGCGAGACACTCCACGAGGTTCGAGCCGACCGCCGGGATGAGCGTCGCGAACCCCGAGGTGCGTTCGAGGAGGCGGACGCCGCGACGGACGTCCGCGAGGACGTGCTCGCGCTCGCGGAGGGCGTCCTCGCCCGTCCCGCGGAAGTCGACGTCCATCCCCGCGAGCTCCGGCATCTGCTCGGTGTGGATGTCCGCGAGGACGTCCCCCGGGGCTTCGAGGTCGCGGACGAGCGCTTCGGCCTCCGCGAGCGCGCCGACCCGCGAGAGCGTCCCGTCCGCGAGGCCGTCCGCGACCTCCGCGACGTGCGCCTGCACGCGCTCGTCGTCGGCGATGTCGTCGCGAACCCCGACGTCGCCCTTCGCGTACTTCGAGACCGCGCTCTGGCTCACGCCGAGGAGGTCGGCGACCGCCTGCTGCGTGAGACCGCGCTCGCGGAGCGCCGCCGCGAGCAGCGAGCGGTACGTCGGGAGGAACTCCTCGACGACGACTTCCTCGAGGAAGCGCATCTAGCGCTCACCCCCGCCGTCGTGCTGGTCGCCGCCGAACTCCTCGTCGCCCTGGATGCGCGAGGCCTGCGGGCCGTCCTGGTCCTGGTACTTCGAGCCGCGCCCGCTCCCGTAGGGCCGGTCGGCGGGCGTCGCGAGCTCGGTGAAGACGAGTTGGCTGATGCGCATGCCGGGCGAGAGCGCGACGGGCGCGGTGCCGAGGTTGGAGAGTTCGAGCGTGATCTTCCCGCGGAACCCGGGGTCGATGAAGCCCGCAGTCGCGTGCACGACGATGGCGAGTCGACCGAGCGAGGAGCGCCCCTCGACCTGCGCGACGAGGTCGGGCGGGACTTCGACGCGCTCCTTCGTCGTCCCGAGGACGAAGTCCCCGGGGTGGAGGATGAACTCCTCGTCGTCCTCGATGTAGGTCTCGTCGACGTACTCCTCGACCTCGGTCTCGTCGGTCGGGTGGATGCAGGGGATGTTCGCGTGCTGGAACTCGAGGAAGCGCTTGCCGAGACGGACGTCGATACTCGCGGGCTGTATCTGGAGTTCGGGGTCGTCGAGCGGTTCGACGACCAAGTCGCCGGCCTCCATCCGGTCGAGGAGGTCGGCGTCGGAGAGTATCATACCGGACCCGAGGAGCCGCTGGCTGTTAAACGACCCTCTCTCGGGACGCGGGTCGCCACGCCTATGTCCGCGCGCCCCCCGTCTCTCGGTATGAAGCAGGTCATCGCCGCCCGGACCGACCTCGGGATGGGGCGGGGGAAGCTCGCCGCGCAGGTCGCTCACGCCGCCCTCCAGGCGGCCGAGAAAGCGGACCCCGACGCCGTCCGCGCGTGGAAGGACGCCGGGCAGCCGAAGATCGTCGTGAAGGTCGGCTCCGAGGACGAGCTCCTCGACGTCGCGGAGGAGGCGCGCCGCGCCGGCCTCCCGAGCGCCATCGTCCGGGACGCCGGCCGCACCGAGCTCGAACCCGGCACCGCGACGACGTGCGCGGTCGGCCCCGCGCCCGACAATCAGGTGGACGCCGTCACGGGCGACCTCTCGCTCTACTGATGCGCGAGGCCCACCCGCTCGAGCGCGCGGTCGGCATGGAGTACTACGCGAGCGACGCGCCCGGCACCGGCGGGTCGCTGCGCGAGGCGGCCGCCGACTTCCGCGTGCGCGAACTCGAGGCCTTCGACACCGAACCCGCGGACGCCGACACCGGCGACTACCCGCACCTCGTCTTCCGCGCGACGCTCACGAACTGGGACACGAACGGCTTCGCGCGCGACCTCTCGAACAAGCTCGGTATCAGCCGCGAGCGCGTCTCGTGGGCGGGGACGAAGGACCGCAACGCCGTCACCACACAGCTCTTCAGCGTGCGCGGCGTCGCCGCCGACGACCTCCCCGAGGTCTCGAACGCGGAGCTCGACGTCGTGGGGCGCGCCGGCCGCCCCATCCGCTTCGGCGACCTCCGGGGGAACGACTTCACCATCGTCGTCCGCGACGCCGACTCGGACCCCGTCGCGGCGGTCACGGAGGAACTCGCGGCGTTCGGCGGGGGCGGTGGCGAGGGCGGCGACGGCGACGACCGGACGAGCGCGACCGTCGGCGTCCCGAACTACTTCGGCCAGCAGCGCTTCGGGAGCTATCGCGCGATCACCCACGAGGTCGGCCTCCACGTCCTCCGGGGGGAGTGGGAGGACGCCGTGATGGCGTACGTCGGGAACCCGTCCGAGCACGAGCCGCCGGAGACCCGCGAGGCCCGCGCGCGCGTCGAGGAGGAGCGCGACTGGAGCGCGGCCATCGAGACGTTCCCGCGCCACTTGCGCTACGAGCGCGCCGTCCTGAACACGCTCGCGGAGAACGGTGGGAGTAGTGCGGAGGACTTCCGCGAGGCCCTCGAGACGTTCCCGTCGAACCTCCAGCGGCTCTTCGTGCACGCCGCCCAGTCCTACGTCTTCAACCTGATTCTCTCCGAGCGCCTCGAGCGCGGCCTGCCGTTCGACCGGGCGGTCGAGGGCGACGTCGTCTGCTTCGCGGACGACGACGGCCACCCCGTCCTCCCCGACACGGACCGCCGCCAGCGCGTCACCGGGCGGCGGGTCGACGTCGTGAACCGCCACGTCGAGCGCGGCCGGGCGTTCGTCACCGCGCCCCTCGTCGGCACCGACACCGAGTTCGGCGACGGCGAGCCCGGGGAGATAGAGCGCGCGGTCTGCGAGACGGTCGGCGTCGAGCCCGGCGACTTCGACCTCCCGGGCGCGTTCGACTCCACGGGGACGCGACGCGCGATTCTCCTCACCACGGACCTCGATGTCGAAACCGACCCGCTGACGTTCGACTTCGCGCTCCCGAAGGGGAGCTACGCGACCGTGCTCCTGCGCGAGTACCTCAAGGCCGGCCCGCTCGACCTCTGAGGCCTCGCACCCGCATCGACCCCCGCTGAACCCACACGGGTTTTACGTCCGAGTCGCCTTCGCGGCGGTATGGAGTGTTCGCGCTGCGGGACGCCTCTCGAGAAACCGGGCGACTACTGCCTGGTCTGCGAGACCCGCAACGCGGACACCGTCGTCGTGCACGCCGACCCGGACCACGCGACGCTGACGTTCCTCGACGAGGACGACGTCGTCGGCCGGACGGACATCGCGACGACGCCCGAGGAGGACACCGACCTCGAGGGGCGACGCCTGCGGAACTTCGCGGGCCGAATCGCCGACGAAGTGCGCCGCAAGCGCCCCGAGGAGGTGTACGTCGCGGGCGACCGGTCGGTCGTGCAGGCGGTGCGCGCCGACCTCCACTACACCGTCTACCGCGTCCCCGAGGACGACCCCGTGGCCGCCGTCCTCGAGCGCCGCGGGGAACGCGAGCTCGACGTCGTGGAGAAGGCGCCCGCGGAGAAGATCGGCGGGACGCACAGCACGCTCATCGGCGGGCGCGTCGGCCAGCGCGCCATCCGCGAGGTCGCCGCGCACCCGCACGTGAAGAAGGTGATTCCCGGCCCCATCGAGGCGGGCGGCTCTGGCGCGCGCGGCGGCGTCCGCGCGAAGGTGACGCGCGCGGACGCGAACGGGAACGTCCGCCTCCTCATCCGCGACGGGTCGAGCGTGCAGGAGAACCGCGTCGTCACGACGGCGATGGACCGCGAGACCGGCGAGCGGGTGCGCGACGACCTGAACGAAGCGCTCGCGGACGCGGACCTCGACGGATAGGCGAGTCGCGACTCGCAGGGCTTATGTGCGCGCTAGAGCTAGTGGTCGATATCATGGCCAGCAAGGGCTCCAGTAACACCGGAAGCGCGGGCCGGTTCGGTGCACGCTACGGTCGCGTCGCCCGACGCCGCGTCAGCGACATCGAGAGCGACACGAACGACGACCACGCCTGTCCCGAGTGCGGCACGGACGCCGTCGACCGCAAGGGTACGGGCATCTGGCAGTGCGGCAAGTGCGGTTACAAGTACGCCGGCGGCGCGTACCGCCCCTCCACGCCCGGCGGCGAGGCCGTCACGCGCTCCATCCGGACCGCGCTCGCCGAGGACGAGACCGAGGCGTAAGCATGTCCTACAAGTGCTCCCGCTGTAAGCGCGACGTCGAACTCGACGCCTACGGCGGCGTCCGGTGCCCCTACTGCGGGCACCGCGTCCTGCTGAAGGAGCGGAGCCGAGACGTCAAGGAAGTCGACGTCCAGTAAGTCGACGCCGAGAGGGACCATGTCACACCGGACGTCCCTCGTCTTCTCCTACGACACACCCCGCGTAGCGGCGGCCGTGTACAGCGCGGTTCGCGTGGAGGCCAGCGACATCGAGGGCGACCGGACGGACGCGGCCGTCGAGCGCGACGGCGACACCGTCCGCGTCACCGTTGAGGGCGCGGACCTGACGGCGCTCCGGGCGGGCGTGAACACGTGGACGACGCTCGTCGGCGTCGCCGAATCGACCTACGAGACCGGGCGGCGCACGGCGAACCAACATAGCTAGGTCGTAGGCTCTTGCGTGTCGGAGTCGTCACGACTACACGCCGGTCCGATGGACGGGGCCGGGACCAGCCCGCCCTCGTCTACTCCCCCCCTTCCCCCCTTTCGACCGGCTTCGAGACGGGATGGTTCACGGCCCGCGCCGACGGTAGCGCCGCCTCCTAGGGCCTCGACGCGCTCGCCCGCTGACGGGGCGCGACGGAACGCAAAGCGGGGGTTTTTACCTCCGGGCGTGCACGGTCCACGCATGCAGGGCAACCTTCCGCCCGAGGCACAGGAGAAGCTCGAGGAGCTGCAGGACCTTCAGGAGAAGGCCCAGACTGTCGCGACGCAGAAGCAGCAGGCCGAGACCCAGCTCACCGAGGCCGAGACGGCGCTCGAGGAGCTCGAGGACATCGACGGTGACACCGTCATGTACCGCGAGGTCGGCGAGCTGCTCGTCGAGACCGACTACGAGGAGGCGCAGGCCGACCTCGAGGACAAGGTCGACAACCTCGAGATCCGCGTGCAGTCCCTCGAGAAGCAGGAGCAGCGCGTGGAGAGCCAGTTCGAGGAGCTCCAGGAGGAGCTTCAGGACATGCTCGGCGGCGCGGGCGGCATGATGGGCGGTCCCGGCGCGGGCGGCGCGTAAGCCACCCATGCCGAGCGATGAAGAAGTCGTTCAGACCGCCGCGGAAGCCGCAGAGGGCTACATCTTCTCGCGGGTGAAACAGTCGGACGTTCGCGACCTCGACGTCGCGGTGTCGTTCGAGGACGGCGTCCTCACGATGGACGTCTACCTGAACGCACCGGAGGCGGATGTCGAGGCGGACGAACTCGCGGATGAGGCGGCGCGCGTCGGCCAAGAGGCCGTCGACGACCTCTTCGCGGCGGAAGAGTAGCCCCTCCCGTTCTTCCGGTTCGCACGACTCGCGGAGCCGTGGGTGTGGCGAAACGGCCGGCCTCGGTGGGTCGCGCGGCGGTCGGGCCGGTGTCTCGCGGGGCCGCCGCGCGGTCGCTCGGTTACACGTACGGGGGTGGTGCCGTCATCGCTGAAGAACCCTCACTCCGGGACGCGGGCGATGCAGTGGGTGCGGAACTGCGACGCATCCACCGCGAGCGCCGCCGGCGCTCGCGGCCTTTTTACTGGAGGTTTTTGTCGCGAGCGGTGTGGTTCGAGAGAGCGGGCTCTCTCGTCATGCCGAGAGGCCAGCGGCCTCTCGTATCACGGCAAAAAAGTCCTACGTCAGGAAGAAGATGAGCGCGCTGATGAGGACGGTGACGGCGACGACGACGGCGCCGAGGACGCTCCCGAGGGCGATGACGGCGTTGGCGTGGCTGGCGAGCGTCTCGGTGCGGTCGTTGCCGAAGACGGTGACTTCGGCGTGCTCGGTGGCGACGCCGGCCTCGACGGGTTCGCGGTCGGCGGCGGCGTCGCCGGCGAGGTCGAGGACGACGTCGCGGAGGGCGTCCTGGTCGAGGGCGTCGCCGACCTGGTTCTCGGACTTGACGGTGTTGACGATGTGGGTGTCGGTCGTCATGATCTCGACGGCGTCGCGCGCGAAGCCGTGGGCGTCGACGAGCGCGTCGACGAGTGCGTCCCGGAGGCCGGGTTCCATGTTGTTGCCGTCGACGAGGACGTAGCACGTCCGCTGGCCGTCGACGGCGGTGACGGCGACGCGGACGCCGAGCGGGCCGATGCCTTCCGTGGGCGTCCAGACGGTGCGGTCCCACGCGGTGCCGAGTTCGAGCGGTGCGGTGTCGGCGTCGGCGAGCGCCTCGCCGAGGTCGCCGGCGCCCTCGATGAGGTTGAAGGAGCGATGCGAGCCGGGGACGACGTGGCCGAGGTCCTCGCCCTGCAGGCCGTTGTTGGAGTTGTGCGCGTCCGCGAGGAGGACGTCGCCGAGGCCGGCACAGCGGGCTTCGGCGGCGGCGGCGAGGCCGACGGCGTACTCGATGTCGTCGGCGAACGCGGGCGCGAACGTGACGGCCATGAACGCGTCGTCGTCGCCGAAGCCCTGTCCGATGAGGCTCGCGTCGCCGCGCTGGACGCGCGTGCTTCGCGTGGCGTCACGGGTGTACTCGACGTTCGCGGCGGCGCGCTCGGCGGCGTCGACGAGCGTGTCGACTTCGCGCTCGGTGACGAGGTTGAAGTCGTGGCCGGCGGTGGCGTGCGGGGGGAACGCGAGGCCGTCTGCGGTCTCGGCGATGCGCTGGGGGAGGTTGCCGCCGCCGATTTCGCCCATCGGCCCGGGGTGGATCATCGGGAGGACGAAGCGCGCTTTCTCGTCGCCGTCGGGGCGACGGAGGGAGAGGACGGTGACGGGGACGATGGCGTCCTCGCCGATCTGCTCGAAGAAGTCCTCGAGTTCGCGCGAGCCCTCGGCGATGTGGCCGATGAACCCGCGGAGGAAGTCGAGGCCCGACACCCCAAGACTCTGGCGCCACGGACGGTCGACGGTGCGGACGAAGCCGTACGCGACGAGGGCGTAGAGAGCGCTCATGCCGACGAGGAGGAGGAGGTCGTCGGGCGTGATGAGGAGGAGCCGGGAGGGCGCGCTCTGGGGGCGCGAGAGGAGGGCGGTGAAGAGGGGGCCGCCGCCCTGGTAGACGTAGCGCATCGCGCCGCTGTAGACGAAGAGGAGGAGGCCGGCGGTGGCGGTCTGGATGCTCGCGGGGATGGCGGCGAGCGGGAGGCTGTTGCGCGAGACGGCGAGCACGACGAGGAGACGCAGCGCGAAGATGAGCGCGAGCGCGGCGATGAGGACGTCGAAGACGAAGTTCTGGCCGAGGCTCGTGAGGACGGCGATGACGCTGGCGACGGCGAGGAGCGCGATGACGATGAGCTCACAGCAGAGGGCGAGCAGAGAGGAGCGGTTGTAGGTGAGTTGGCCGTCGAGCCAGCGGTCCACGGGCGTGGTGAGGAGGCTGGCGGCGACGGTGGGGAGGCCGATGTAGAAGACACCCTGCCAGGCGTCCTCGAGGATGTAGGAGGCGTCGAAGGCGCCGATACCCGCGAGCGCGGCGACGAGGAGGCTGAAACCGACGCTGACGTACCAGTTCGGGGCGCGGAAGATGAACCGGGAGAGCGCCGCGAGGTCGCCCTGCGTCTCGGTCATGGGCGCTTACTCGCAGCGCGCGAGGAAGTTCTCGAAGACGACGTCGCCGCGTTCGGTGTGGGCGACTTCGGGGTGCCACTGGACGCCGTAGCGCTCGCGCTCGGTGTCGCTCATGGCCTCGACGTCGCAGACGTCGCTGGTGGCGGTGCGCGTGAAGCCGTCGGGGACCGCTTTCACTTCGTCCGCGTGGCTCGCCCAGACGCGCGTCTCGGGGGCGAGCGAGCCGACGAGCGGGTCGTCCCCCTCGACGATTTCGACGGTGACGTCGGCGTAGCCGCCGTACTCGCCACCGCCGACCTCGCCGCCGTACTCGGCGGCGATGAACTGCATGCCGAGGCAGATGCCGAGGATCGGCACGTCGAGGTCGAGGTACTCGTCGCAGCGGCCCGTCCGGTCCATGCTGGGGCCGCCGGAGAGGACGAGGCCGTCGTACGCGGCGAGGTCGCTCGGCGCGGTGTCGTTGTCGACGAGGTCGGTGTCGACGCCGAGGTCGCGGAGGGCGCGGTGTTCCAGATGCGTGAACTGGCCGTGGTTGTCCACGACGGCGATTCGAGTCATGGCTCACGGTAGAGTGCGTCGGCCTAAAAAGTCCTCGTAGTCCCGTCGGAGCGGAAGCCGACCGTCCGACGGGAGTTAGGCGACGACGTCGGCGTCCGGGAGGTGAGTCTCGCGGACGCGCCGTGCTTCGGGGCCTTCAGGGACGAGACACGGCGCGTCGACGGCGTCCGCGAAGCGCTCGGGGTCGGGCGCGACGGGTTCGAGGAGGTCGGCGAAGACGTCGTCTCGCCGCCCGGTCATGTAGGTGAAGCCACCGTATCCGCGTTCCGCGAGCGGCGTCGTCTCCGGGTCGGGGAACTGCTCCCGGACGACGTCGCCGCCCTCGCGGACGTAGTCGGCGGCCTCGCGCTGGGCGTACTGGCTCTCCGCGTAGTAGCGCTCGGCGTACTCGTCGTCGGCGTCGACGCCGGCGTGGGTCGGGGACTCGAAGCGGACGCCACCCCCGGGGAGCGCGCCCTCGGCGAAGCAGAAGTTCACCGTGAACGAGTCGGGATAGCGCAGGACGACGAGCACGCAGACCTGGTCGTCGACGGCGGTGTGCTCCTCGATGCGGTGGAGGCACTCGCGGTAGTAGACGGCGAGTTCGCCGACCCAGTCGTCGCGCTCGCCGGCGGCGTAGGCGTCCGCGACGCCGTCGTAGTCGTCGCCGACGAGCCGGCGGAGGCGGTGCTCGAAGCCGTTGCCCATCTCGTCGACGAGGTAGTCGAGCGCCGCCGAGAGCGGGGCGTCCGGGTCGGCGAGCAACGCGGCCTGCCGGTCCCGACCGTCGGCGATGCGCGTCATGTTCTCGTAGTGCGTCCGCTCGGCCTCGGGGTCCGGCAGGGGGACGCGCACCGCCCGCCCGTAGAGTTCGCGGACGCCGCGCTCGAACCGGTCGCGCCTCTGGCTCATGCTCGAGGAGAGGTCGGGAGCGAAGCGGCATCAATACGTCGTCCGCGTCAGTCGCGTGGCTCACGCGTCGCCGCTCCCCGTTGCTCGGCCCGCGTTGCTCGCGCTTTCAGCGCTCGCTCTCGTCGCGGTTCTCGCTACGCTCGGACCGCGTGGCCGCCGTCTCGAAGCCGAGTTCGTCGAGTTCGTCGCTGCGTCGGCCCTCGGCTTCGGCGAGCGCCTCGGCGGACGGGCTCGCGTCGTCGTCGATGCGCGCCCACGAGTCGTGGACGGCGCTGTGACACCACCGACAGAGCGTGACGGTTATCTCGTGGCTGACGCCGTCGTCGCCGGTCGCGTCGCCGGTCGCGTCGCTCGCGGACTCGCTTCGCTCGTCCGTACTGCTCACGGTTTCACCGTTCGCGTGTTCCGCCGGCTCACTACGTTCGCCGGCGTTGCTCGCGCCTCCAGCGCTCGCTTCGTCTGCGGACTCGCGTCGCTCGTCCGCATACGCCAGATGGTGTTCTTCGAGGAGCGGGCGGCTGTCGTCGTGGGCGTTCCGGCGTTCCGCGAGGCCGCAGCGCGCGCACTCGTGGCCGTCGCTCTCGGCCGTGTCGCTCGCTCCCGCGTTCGCCGTCGAGCGGTAGTGCGGGCAGTCGCGCCACGCGGCGTCGTCGTCGTCCGCAACCGGACAGCGGTAGCCGTCGGCGGCGCGCCGGTCGGCGAACGCGGGGTCGTGCTGGGGGAAGTCGAAGGCGTAGCGGCACTTTCCGTCGCCCGTGACGTGGTCGCAGACCCCGGCGTGGTCGTAGGGGTCGTCGACGCCCACGGCGGTCCCGGTCGGCGTCTTCTTCACACGGGTCGACTCGCGTCGCGGCGCCAAAAGCGCTTCCCGTGCGCCGGACGGAAAGCGTGAAGCCGTCGCGTCGCCTCTCGATGGACGTGCGAGTCGTCCACGAGCGCGGCGGCGAGTCGGTCCTCGCGAGCGACGTCGAGGTCGCGGACTCCGTCCTCTCGCGGGCGCGCGGGCTGATGTTCCGGCGCTCGATACCGCCCGGGTACGCGCTCGTCTTCGAGTTCGGGGGGCGAGCACGCCGGGACGTCCACATGGTCTTCGTCCCGTTCGCCATCGACGTGCTCTGGCTCGTCGATGAGGAGGTCCAGCGCGTGGCGACGCTGGCGGCGTGGACCGGCCTCGCGAGCGCGGAGGCGGACCGGCTGATCGAGCTCCCGGCCGGCCGGGCCGACGGCGTCCGCGTCGGCGACACGGTCCGCGTCGAACCCTGACGGTCGTTCGTGTCGGACCCGACCGGTTTATGTAGTTCGGGCGTGTTCGTCCAGACACGATGACGACACCACAGTCGTCGGAGGATAGAGGAAGTCGCCGCAAGGCGGCTGGCCGTGAAATCCGACGGTAACGAAACCCCGAACACAACCAGCGAGTTCTCGATGGACTTCTTCTCGAACGACACCCTCAGCGACGGCGACGTACAGTTCCTAGACACGACGCTCCGGGACGGCGAGCAGGCGCCCGGAGTCTCCCTCAGCGCGGACCAGAAGGCGGGCATCGCCCGCCGACTGGACGACGCGGGCGTCGCGGCCATCGAGGCCGGGAGCGCCTGCACGAGCGCGGCGGAGCGCGAGACGATCCGGCGCGTCACGGGCCTCGGCCTCGACGCGCGCATCACGAGCTTCTGTCGCGGCGTCCAGCGCGACGTCGACCTCGCGATGGACTGCGGCGTCGACGGCGTCCACATCGTCGTCCCGGCGAGCGACCGGCACGTCGAGGGGAAGGTCGGCTCGACGCGCGAGGAGGTCGTCGAGAAGACGAGCGAGCTCGTCGCGTACGCGAAGGACCACGACCTCTGGGTCGAGGTCATCGGCGAGGACGGCTCCCGCGCCGACTACGACTACCTCGAAGCGCAGGCCGAGGCCGCCTTCGACGCGGGCGCGGACCGCTTCTGCTTCGCGGACACGGTCGGGCACGCCTCCCCCGAGGAGGTCTACGAGGGCGTCAGTCGCCTCGCCGAGCACGGCCCGGTCGGCGTGCACACGCACGACGACCTCGGGCTCGCGGTGACGAACGCGCTCGCGGGCATCGCGGCGGGCGCGGACCTCGTGCACGGCACCATCAACGGCATCGGCGAGCGCGCGGGCAACGTCGCTCTGGAGGAGATGGCCATCGCGCTCTGGCACTGCTACGACGTCGAGCCGATGGAGACCGAGCACCTCTACGAGGTCGCGTCCTACGTCGCGGAGGCGACGGGCATCCCGCTTCCGCCGAACAAGGCGGTGTCGGGCGAGAACGCGTTCGCGCACGAGTCCGGCATCCACACGGACGGCACCCTGAAGGACGAGCGGATGTACGAGCCCTACCCGCCGGAGGCCGTCGGCCGGGAGCGGCGCCTCGTCCTCGGGAAGCACGCGGGGCGCGCCGGCGTCCGCGCGGCGCTCGCCGAGCACGACGTCGAGCTCGACGACGAGGCGCTCGCGGCTGTCGTCGAGCGCGTGAAGACGCTGGGCGAGAAGGGCCGTCGCGTCACGGACGCTGACCTGCTCACCATCGCGGAGGACGTCCGCGGGCGCTCGCGCGAGCGCCGCGTCGAACTCCTCGACCTGACGGCGGCGAGCGGATCGGGGACGCCGTCGGCGAGCGTCCGCGTGCGCGTGGACGGCGACGAGCGCACGGCCGCGGGGACGGGGAGCGGCCCGGTCGACGCCGCGCTCTCCGCGACGCGCCAGGCGCTCGGCTCCGAGTTCTCCTTCCACCTCGAGTCCTACCACGTGGACGCGATCACGGGCGGGACGGACGCGGTCGTCACGGTCGACGTCGAGGTCTCGCGCGGCGACCGCTCGGTGTCGGTCTCCGCGAGCGACGCCGACATCACGGTCGCGAGCGTCACGGCGGTGCTGGACGCGCTCGACCGCCTCCTCCCCGAGGTCGAGGGCGAGGAGACCGTCCCCGCCGACGACTGACGCGAACCGAAACGCGCGTCGCCACGGGGCACCCTCGGTCCGCCGGACCGACTTTACGTGTCGCGTGCCAACACCCTGCATGGTGATGCAGTATGAGCGACCCACCGAGTGAGGAACTGACGCGCGCGTGTCGAAGCGCCATCGGCGACTCGTTGCGCAGCGTCGTCTACTTCACCGAAGACGACTACGAACAGGTCTACCTCCGCGACGACTTGGAGCGAAGCGCGGACTTGGCGTCGTTCGTGGAGAACGAGCGAAGCGGCTTCGAGCGCCGGGAGACGGGCGCGAACTCGGAGCTGGGGCCGTACGACTACACCATCCACGGCCACGAGGACGGCGCGCTGACGCGCGTGGTCGTCGGCGACGAGGGCGTCTTCGTCACCACGGACCCGCTCTCGACGGCGCGCTTCGAGGAGGTCGCCGTCGCCATCCGTGACGTCCTCGACGGCGCGACGTGACGCTGGCTCCGGCCGCACGAAGCGACCGCTATCCGGATGCGAACGAGGGACCCGTCGCTATCGCGTGCGGGTTCAACAGAAGACGCCGAGGGTGAGATTTGAACTCACGAGTCCGTATGGACAGTTGCTTTCGAGGCAACCGCCTTGGCCAGGCTAGGCTACCTCGGCTCACTCCCTTCTATTCGGGGTTCGACTTTAGCCGTTTCGATTCGCGGGCGAGCGACGCGGCGGGGTCGACCCCGGTGTGTCCGAGCGACCGGCAACCCTATGGTGATACGTGTCACCGCATAGACCATGAACGTCGAGGAGGCGAGCGCCGACGTCGAATCGGTGCTGGACGCCGTCGCGGACGCCGTGGTCGCCGACCGGTCGTTTCTCGAAACGGTCTCCGTCGGACTGCTCGCGCGCGGGCACGTCCTCCTCGAGGACGTCCCCGGGACGGGGAAGACGCTGACCGCGCGCTCGCTGACGCGCGCGCTCGGCCTCGAGTTCTCGCGCATCCAGTTCACGCCCGACCTCCTGCCCTCGGACGTCATCGGGACGCACGTCTTCGACGAGGCCGACCGCGAGTTCGAGTTCAACGAGGGGCCGATATTCGGGAACGTCGTGCTCGCCGACGAGATCAACCGCGCGCCGCCGAAGACGCAGGCCGCGCTCCTCGAAGCCATGGAGGAAGGCCAAGTCACCGTGGACGGCGAGACGCACGCCCTCCCCGACCCCTTCTTCGTCGTCGCCACCCAGAACCCCGTCGAGCAGGAGGGGACCTTCCAGCTCCCCGAAGCCCAGCTCGACCGCTTCGTCGTGAAGTCCTCGGTTGGGTATCCGGACCTCGAGGGCGAGCGCGAGATACTGCGCCGGCGCGCCGGCCGGACGAGCCAGTCGCCGGACGTCGAGCGCGTCCTCTCCATCGAGGGGGTTCGGGACCTCCAGACCGCCCCCGAGGCCGTCCGCGTCGAGGACGACGTCCTCGACTACATCGCGGACGTGGCGCGCGCGACCCGCGAGGACCGCCGCGTCGAGGTCGGCGTGAGCCCGCGGGGCACCCAGCGGCTCTTCGAGGCGGCGCGCGCCTACGCCGTCGTCGCGGGCCGCGAGTACGTCACGCCGAGCGACGTGAAGCGCGTCGCGACGCCCGTGCTCGCCCACCGCCTCGTGCTGACGCCGGACGCGACGGTGAGCGGGACGGAGAAGGCGTCCGTGGTCGATTCGGTCCTCGAGCGCGTCGCGGTGCCGACCGTCGATTAGCGCAGCGTCCACGCGAGGACGAGCGCGCCGACGAGGAGCGCGACGAGCGCGCCGACCGGCCGGCCCCCAAAGCCGCCGAGCGCGACGCCGTAGACGGCGACCCCGGCGAGCGCGAGGACGCCGGCGCTCGCGGCGGCGTGGACGAGTTCGGCGTCGCGCGTCCGCGCCTCGACGCCGAGTTGCTCGCCGAGCGAGAGCGCGTTCTCCCCGACGTCCCACGCGAAGAGCGCGGCGGCCGCGACGCCGAGCGCGGGGAGCGGCCCGGCGTCAAAGGCGCCGAGGAGGACGGCGGCGAGTGCGAGCAGGACCGCGCCGACCGCGAGGTCGCGGCGGCGGCCACGGCGCACGCCGGCCGCGAGCGCCGCCGTCCCGGCGATGGCTGCCGTGACGGGGTAGAGGCCGCCGACGGCGGCGACGGCGACGCCGAGGACGCCGGCGAGGACGGCGAGCGTCGCACCGAGGCGCGTCGGCGCGCGCGCGACGGGGTCGCTCACCGCGACCACCTCGTGGCCGTCCGGGCGAGCGCGACGGCGAGCGGGGTCGCCGGGTCCCAGTCGACGACGCGGACGCCGGCGCTCCGGAGCTCGCGGACGCGGCCGCGACGCTCGACGGCGGCGAGTCGCCCGCCGACGCTCTCGCGGCCGGTGACGTCGGGGCTGAGCACGGTGACGGGGTAGCCGTGGCTCTCGAGGCGGCGCGCGGTGAACGCGCTCGTGCCGTCGAGGAGGGGCGTGGCGAGGACGACCTGCGCGTCGCGGGGGAGGTTCTTGCGGAGGCGACGGAAGGCGAGCGCGTCGGGCGTCGAGAGGTCGGGGTCGCTGGGCGGGAAGGCGGCGTCGAGCGCGAGGCGCTCGCGGAGGCGGAGGCGGTGGTCGCGCCCGCTCCCCGGCGCGAGCCACGTCCACGTCGGGCCGTAGGCGGCGAGGCCGACTTGGTCGCCGGCGTCGAGGAGGGCGGCGGCGACGTCGCCGGCGGCGCGCAGGCCGTGGTCGAGCGCGGCGACCCCCTCGGCGTCGGTGGCGTAGGCGTGCTCGCGGGCGTCGACGACGAGGACGACGCTCGCGGCGCGTTCCTCGCTGAACTGGACGGTCGAGAGGTCGCCGGTGCGCGCGAGGCGGCGCCAGTCGACGCGCGAGAGCGGGTCGCCGGGGCGGTACTCGCGGACGGCGTTGAACTCGACGCCGCTCCCCGGGGAGCTGGTGGTGACGCGGCCGACGCGCCGGAGCGTCTGCGGGCGGAGCGGCGGCGCGTCGATTGCAGTGAGCGGGGGGACGCAGGTGAGCGCCGTCTCGGTGGCGACGCTCGTCTCGCGTTCGAGCGACCCCGGGAGGTTGCGCGCGTAGGCGGTGAGCGGGGCGAACTCGTGGCGGCCGCGCGTCGCCTCGACGGTGTACGTGAAGGTGAGCGTGCGGCCGCCGCGGAGCGCGCTCGCGGCGCGCGGCGAGCCGTCGACGACGTCGAGGGCGTCGGGGACGCCGTCGACGACGCGGAGGTCGGGGAGGAACGCGCCGTCGTTCGTGACGGTGACGGTGACGCGCACGTCCTCGCCGGGTTCGGGGTCGGTCTCGGAGAGCGTGCGCTCGAGCGTGAGCGCCGGGTCGGGGGCGTCGGCGGCGTCGGCGTATCCGGCGACCGCGACCGCGAGCGCGCCGACGAGGAGGACGGCCGGCGAGCGCAGTATCGCGGCGAGGCCGGCGGCGGCGAACGCGAGCGCGGTGACGCCCGTCCAGCGCTCGGTGCGTCGCGGGTCGCTCACGGCGCCACCCCCGCGCGGCCGGACTCGTCGCCGGCGGCCGCCGTGTCGCCCTCCTCGGCGGACGCATCGTCCGCGTCGTCGTGCAGGCCGGCGATGCGCTCGATTTCGGCGAGCGCGTGGCGGAAGCGGACGTCGAAGACGGACGCGCGCCCGAGGAGTTCGCGGAGGCGGAGGCGTCGCGGCGGGGCGGGCGGATCGGCGGCGAAGAACGCGGCGGCGTGCGGGTCGTCCGTCCACGCCCCCGCCTCGAGGCGCACCTCGGCGTCGGCTTCGGCGAGGCCGTCGGCGGTGACGAGGGTGTCGACGGCGAGACGGCGGAGGCGCTCCCGGGCGGTGGTGCGGGCGCTGGCGCGGACGCCGGCGCGCGCGGCGGCGTACGTCCGGTCGAAGTCGCGGCCGGGTCGCCCGGCCGTCCGGCGGGTCTCGACGTCGGGCGTCGTGGGGCGGCGGACGGCGGCGTGCGTCGCGCGCGCGTCCCGGTAGACGAGGTAGGCAACGAGGAGCGCGACGCCGCCGACGACGGTGATGGCGGCGGTGGTGAGGGTGACGCCGGCGACGAGGCCGGGGGCGAACGCCGCGGCGGCGCCGCCGAGGGCGACGAGGACGCCGACGAACAGGAGGAGACGGCGACCGTTCACGCCCCACCACCTCCGTCGTCGCCGTAGGCGGCCTCGATGGCGCGCAGCGCCTCGCGGGCGCGCCGAGCACGCTCGTCGTCGACCGCCGCGCCGCCGTAGCGGACGTCGTTGAACAGCTCGGTGAGGGTGTCGACGTGGTCGGCGGCCATGCCGGCGTCGCGGGCGGCGGCCGCGAACTCCTCGGGCGTGCTCGACTCGGGGTGGGGGACGTCGAGCAGGGCGGTCATCTCGCGCCACGCGCGGTAGACCTCGTTCTCGGCGTCGGTGCCGGCGTCGTCGATGCGGTCGGCGGCCGCGCCGGCGGCGCGACCGACGTCCGTGAGCGTCTCCTCGTCGGGCGCGTCGTCGTCGGCGGTCGCGGGGTCGTCCGACCCGGCGGTCGCGTCGGTGTCGCCGCTGGCGCGGAGGAGGAGGACGGCGAGCACGAGGACGGCGCCGACGAGGAGGAGCGCGAGCGCGGGCGGCGTGCTGACGGCGCCGACGGCCCCGCCGCCGCCGGAGCCGTTCCCGGTGAAGGGGAGCGGGGTGCCGGAGAAGTTCGTCGAGACGGGCGGCGGTTGCTGCGTGGGGTAGTCGAGCGGGCCGCAGTCCGTGAGGAGCGCGTAGGCGACGAGGCCGGGGAGGAGGAGGACACCGTAGACGGCGACCAGCGTCAGCCAGTCGTAGCGATAGACGAGGAGCGCGCCGACGAGGAGCGTGGCGAGGAGGACGCCGAGTTTGAACTGCCACGTGAGGAGTGCGGGGACGCACGTCCCGACCGGGACCGGCGGCGGGCCGCCGCCGGACGCGCCGCTCGCGTTCTGCTCGCCGCCGAGGGCGCCACCGCCACCGAGACCGCCGCTGCCGCCGTTGCCGCCGACGCCGGTGGTGGCGGGGTCGGTGATCGTCGCCGCGGCCAGCCCGAGCGCGAGCAGGCAGACCCCGACGACGAGGAGGGCACGAAGGGTGCGGTTCACGAGTCAGTTGTTACCCGCGCTATAATTAGGCCTATCGACATCGTGTGACTCGGCCGCACGGAACAGGGTGGGGGGGACGCGGCGGTCGTCGCGCTCGACGGCGACCGCGCCACAGTGTGGGCGCGGCGCGCGTCAGTCGTCCGGGCCGTCGGCGTCGGAAGGCGGCGCGCGGAAGCCGTCCGGGTTCTCGTACATCGCGACGCCGAGCCTGCGCGCGGCGAGCGAGATGAGGTGCGCGCCGGTCGGCGCGGTGGCGAAGAGGAAGACGATGCCGACGAGCGAGGTGAGGCCGGCACCGAACGGCCCGAAGCGGACGAAGCCCGCGAGGAACATCGACGCGGCGCCGAGCGTCGTCGCCTTCGACGTGGCGTGCATCCGGTTGTAGATGTCGGGGAAGCGCCAGAGGCCGACGGTCCCGACGATGAGGAAGAACGTTCCGACGAGCACGAGCGCGGCGACGACGGCGAGCCGGAGGTCCGAGGGGCCGGCGTGCGCGGCCTCGCTCGCCCCCTCGGTCGCGGCGGTGATGGCGGTCTGAATCATTCGATGATGTCACCCTCGGTGAGGTATTTCGCGGCGACGACGGTCGTGACGAAGCCGACGATGGCGAGCATGACGCCGACGAGGACGAAGAAGGACTGCTCGACCTCGATGGCGTGCAGGACGACGATTGCGACGACGCACGTCCCGATGGCGTCGAGCGCGACGGTGCGGTCGGGGACGGTCGGCCCGACGACGACGCGCACCGCGCACGCGAGCGTCGCGAGCGCCGCGACGACGGTCCCGAACGTGAGCACCGCGTAGTAGACGGTCTCCACGCTACTCATCGTCGTTCACCTCCAGACGGGAGGGGGCGGGCGCGGGCGCGTCGGGGTCGGCGTCCTCGTCGAAGATGACGAGCGCGTAGCGCTCCCAGCGCCGCACCGGGTCGACGAGACTTTCGAGGTCGGCGGCGTCGACGGCGTGGACGTGGAGCGCGTTCGCGTCGCCGTCGTAGTCCATGGTGAGCGTTCCGGGCGTGAGCGTGATGGAGTTGGCGATGACGGTGACGGCGGCGTCGGACTCGACGCGCAGCGGGATGACGACGACGCCGGGGTCGAGCGGCATCGACGGCGCGAGCACGCGCTTGGCGACCTCGACGTTCGCCGTGAGCAGTTCGTAGACGAACGTCCCGACGTAGCGGGCGACGGCCGGGACGACCGCCGTCGTGCGCGAGAGGTCGCTCCGGCCGGGGAAGAGCGCGCGGAAGACGTAGGTGACCGGCAGGGAGAGCGCGAGGCCGATCACGAGGTTGGCGACGACCGCGCGCGGCGTGCCCGGCGTCTCCGCGACGAATATCCAGACGACGGCGAGCGCGAACCCGGCGGTCACCCAACGGGGGATGTCCCTCACGCGCCACCACCCCCGATGACCGCGCGGACGTAAGCGTCGCGCCCGGCGCCCGTGGCGACGTGGCCGGCGGCTTCGGCGAAGCGATAGACGGGGTCGAAGCCGACGCCGACGGCGAGCACGCACGCGGCGAAGGCGACGACGACCGCGACCTGCACGCGGTCGGGCGACGCCATCGTCTCGACGGCGGCGGTGCGCTCGCCCCAGAAGCCACGGTTCCACGTCCGGGAGACGTAGGCGATGGTGAGTATCGCGCCGGCGACGGCGACCGCGAGCACGCCGACCGAGCCGCCGACGGCGGCGACGCGGAAGACGAGGAGCTTCGAGAAGAAGCCGGCGAGCGGCGGGATGCCGACGAGCGAGAGGCCGCCGACGAGGAACGCACCGGCGAGCACGGGCGTCCGGCCCGCCAGCCCGCCGAGGTCGCCGAGGTCGGTGGTTCCGGCGGCGTCGCTTATGGTGCCGGTGACGAGGAAGAGGAGGGGTTTCGCGAGCGCGTGGTTGAGCGCGTAGACGAGCGCGGCGGCGACGCCGGCGGCGCGCAGGTCGGGGACGGCGGCGGCGACCGCGAGCGGGAGGACGATGAAGCCGACCTGCGCGATGCTCGAGTAGGCGAACGTCTCCTCGAGCGTCGGCCGGTCGAGCGCGACGAAGCCGCCGACGAGGGCGGACGCGCCCGCGAGCACGAAGAGGACGGGCCCGTAGACGCCGAGGAGGCCCGATTCGACGCCGGGGAGGACGACGCCCGGGCTGGCGGCCGCGAACACCGTGAATCCGAGGCGGACGATGGCGTAGACGCCGACCTTCTTCGCGACGCCGGCGAGCATCGCAGCGGCGGGCGCGGGCGCCGCCGAGTAGGCGGCGGGCACCCACCACTGGAAGGGGACGAGGCCGGCCTTCAGCCCGAAGACGGCGAGGAGGAGGAGCGAGAGGCCGAGGACGGGCGCGGACTCGGCGGGCGTCGCGCTCGCGAGCCAGCGCGCGATGTCCGCCATGTTGAGCGTCCCGGTGACGCCGTAGATGCCGCCGACCGCGAGCAACATCACGCTGGAGCCGACGAGGTTGAGGACGACGTAGCGCGTCGCCGCGAGCGTCCCGTCCTTCCCGCTGTAGAAGGCGACGAGGCCGTAGGAGGCCATCAGCGTCACCTCGAACCAGACGAAGAGGTTGAAGATGTCGCCGGTGAGGAACGCGCCCGTCGCGCCGAGGAGGAGGAAGTGGAAGAGCGCGTGGTAGGAGACGCGCTGGCCGGGCGCGTTCACGTACCGGAGGCTGTAGACGAGCGTTAGGGGCGCGACGACGGCGGTCATCGCGAGCATGAACCCGGAGAGCGGGTCGGCGACGAGCGTGATGCCGTAGGGCGCGGGCCAGTCGCCGACCTGGTAGGCGAGCGTGCCCGCCGGCCAGAGCCGGGCGACGAGCGCCGCGACGGCGAGCGCGTAGCCGACGACGCCGACGAGGCTGAGCGCGCGCTGGAGGCGCGGGGCGGTGCGGACGAGCATGCACGCGACCGCGCTCACGAGCGCGACGAGCAGCGGCGCGATGACGAGGTTCGTCGTCATCGCACCGCACCCCCGATGTCCTCGAGGTCGATGCTGCCGTGCTCCTCGTAGGTCCGGTAGACGAGGACGAGCAGGAGCGCGGTGGTCGCGAAGCCGATGACGACTGCGGTGAGCACGAGCGCCTGCACGAGCGGGTCCGTGACCGCGCCCTCGTCGTGGCCGATTATCGGCGCGACGCCGCCGATGCCACCCATCGTGACGAGGTAGACGTTCGTGGCCTGCGAGAGGATGAGCACGCCGAAGACGACGCGCACGAGGTCGCGCCGGAGGACGAGGAACGTCCCGGCGGCGAAGAGCACGCCGAGCGCGACCGCGAGGACGACCTCGACGGGCGACCCGGACGTACCCGCCATCCCGGGGCCGGTCCCGGACCCGGTCGCGGCGACGACGGCGCCGCTCATTCCGCACCCACCACCGAGATGATCGTGAGGAGCGCGCCGACGACGACGGCGTAGACGCCGAGGTCGAAGACGAGGGCGGACGCGAGTTCGATGTCTCCGAAGAGCGGGACGGTCGCGTGGCGGAACGTCTGAGTCATGTATGGGATGGTCGTGCCGGTGAGGTAGCCGTAGGCAATCGAGGCGAGGCCGCCGGTGACGGCGATGCCGAGGCCGGCCGCGTAGAGCGACTGATAGTCCCGAACGATGCCGTGCTGGACGTGCTCGACGGCGGTGTCGACCTCGCGGCCGAGGACGTCGTCCTCGACGCCGTCGAGGCCGTAGGCGAGGTAGGCGAGCGCCATCGCGGAGGCGGCGAGGACGCCGGCGATGAAGCCGCCGCCCGGGAGGTTGTGCCCCTGCAGGAAGAACGCGAACGAGACGACGAACCCGAGGGGGACGACGACGCGCGCGACGGTGCGGAGGATGACGGTCACGAGAATCCCCCCGGGTTCTCGTTGCCCAGTTGGACCACGGGTCCAACGCTGGTCACGCGAGCCACCTCCGCGTGGCGAGTGTGACGTAGTCGGGCTCGTCCGACGCAAGTCATGGCGTCTCACCTCGCTCGCGCATGACGATGAGGGTCAACACCGCGACGGCGGCCATCGCGATGACGGCGATTTCGCCCATCGTGTCGATACCCCGGAAGTCCACGAGGATAACGTTCACGAGATTGTGGCCGCCGGCCTCGGGGACGGAGTTCTCCACGAAGTAGGAGGCGATGCTGTCGGGGGTCGCACCGGTCGCGACGAGCGTGGTGACGGTGACGAACCCGCCCACGATAACGGAGAGGACGGCGTCCCGGGCGGCCCGCGAGCGCTGGATGCGCCCGTAGTAGCTCGGGAGTTTGTCGAGGATGACGAGGAAGACGACGAACGTCACGGTCTCGACGACGACCTGCGTGAGCGCGACGTCGGGCGCGCTCGCGAGCACGAAGAAGACGGTGACGCCGAAGCCGACGACGGAGAGCGCGAGGACGCCCGCGACGTGCGAGGGCGCGCGGATCGCGGCGACCGCGGCGAGCGCGGCGACGGCGAGGATGACGGTGAGCGGGATGCCGAGCGTCGGCGTCGCGAGCGGGACGCCGACGCTCGTCGCGAGGTAGCCGAGGCCGCCGAGGCCGACGGCGCCCGCGAACGTCCACGTCGCGTACGTTCGGAGGCGGTCCGTCCAGAGCGTCCGGTGGGTGGCGGTGCTCGCGCGGTTCGCGCCGAAGACGAGCGTGTCGTACCACCAGTCCGCGCCGAGCGGCGGGACGGCATCGAGCGCCCCGGTGACGGCGGCCTGCACGCGCTCCCAGACGAGGTAGGTGAGCGCGCCGCCGCCGAGCGCGAGGGCGCTCATGACGACGGCGGGCGAGACGTACGTCGGGAGGTAGTAGTGGAAGGAGAGGTGGTCGGCGCCCGGCGGGAGCGTGCTCGCGGCGACGTGGCCGACGAAGGACTCGACGGGCGCGAGCGGGAATCCGAGCGCGGCCGTCACGCCGCCGAGGCCGACGACGCCCGCGAAGCCAGCGAGGAGGAGGGGCGGGCCGTTCATCGACCACGGCGCGCGGTGGACGTGCCCGAGCGCCTCGGGTTTCTCGCCGAAGAAGACGGCGAGGAAGCGCAGCGAGTAGACGAGCGTGAAGACGCTCCCGACGACGGCGATGACCGGGTACGCCCACGTGAGGCCGCCGTCGTGGGCGGCGAGGTGGTAGGCGGCCTCGAAGAGGAGTTCCTTCGAGTAGAAGCCGTTGAACGGCGGGACGCCGCCCATGCCGAGCGCGGCGACGACGGTGACGCCGGCGACGACGGGGAGGTCGCATGCGAGGCCGCCGAGTTCGGAGAACTTCCGGGTGCCGGCCTCGTGGGCGACGATGCCGGCGACGAGGAAGAGCGCGGCCTTGAACGCGGCGTGATTGAGGATGTGGAAGACGCCGGTCTCGGCGCCGACGGCCGTGGAGAAGCCGAAGCCGGCGACGATGAGGCCGAGGTGGCTCACCGTCGAGTAGGCGAGCAGTTCCTTCAGCTCGGTCGCGCAGACGGCGAGGACGGCGGCGATGAGCATCGTGACGAGGCCGAGCGTGACGAAGATGTGCGTCCAGTCGTCCCCGACGAGGAGGGGGCGCATCCGGCCGAGGAGGAAGACGCCGGCCTTGACCATCGTCGCGGAGTGGAGGAACGCGGAGACGGGCGTCGGCGCGGCCATGGCGTTCGGGAGCCAGACGTGCAGGGGGAACTGCGCGGATTTCGCGGCGGCGCCGACACCCACCAGGGAGACGATGGGGAGGAGCAGGCCGGCCTGCTCGACGGCGGCGCGCGTCGCCGCCGGTTCGGCGAGCATCGCCGCGAGGCTGTACGTCCCGGTGGCGGAGGCGAGGAGGACGAAGCCGACGAGCATGAAGAGCCCGCCCCCGACGGTGAGGAGCATCGCCTTGCGCGCGGAGTAGCGCGACTCGCGCTCCTCGGAGTAGTGGCCGACGAGGAGGAAGGAGGCGACGCTCGTCAGCTCCCAGAAGCAGAAGAGGACGACGAGGTCGCCGGCGTAGACGACGCCGAGCATCGACCCCATGAAGGCGAGCATCGTCGCGTAGTACTTCGTCTGTCCCGGTTCTTCGCGCATGTAGCCCGCCGAGTAGACGAAGACCAGGACGCCGACGCCGCTGGCGAGCGCGCCGACGAACGTCGCGAGGCCGTCCACGTAGAAGCCGAACGTGACGCTGAGCGGGCCGACCCACGTGACCGAGGCGCCACCGTGGGTGCCCGCGAGCGAGGCCACGAGCGCGAGGCAGACGGCCGCGACGGCGGCGGCGTAGTACGCCGTCCGGTTGCCGAGCTGTCGTGCGACCGCGGGCGTCGCCGCCGCCGCGGCAAACGGCAGGCCGACGAGGGCGACGAGCACCCACAGGTCGGGTGTCGGTTGCACACTCGATTCGTAGGGGAGTTTGACTATAAAGCTGGTCAAGATAGCGTCCGAGGCGTAATCGTCGACGGTTCGCGCGGCGGATCCGGGGCGAGTACAGCTACTTTAACCGCTGGAAACCGGCGCTTCGAGCGCCCGGATGAGGGTGCGCGACGCACTCGACGACAGCCGTCCGGCGGGCGCGGTTTCGTCCATGCGCCCGGGCTCGGCCACCCCTGGGAAGCAGCGACCGGGCCGTCCCGGGCGGGCGTCGCCGACCCGCCCCGCGTTCGTTTAAGTGCTTCTCGTCACAAGCAGTAGATACGAGCGAAGGACGGCCCGTCGGGGCCGCCCCGATTCTGCCGTGTTCCCGCGTCGAGTAGTCGTGCGTTTATCCGTCTGCGCGCGGTAGCGGGGCGTGATGACCGACGCCGCCACGTCGGCCCCCGAGTTCGAGGTGGTCGACGAGGAGCAGTTCAGCGCACGTCCCGGCGACGGCGCGCTCGCACGCTCCGCGCACCGCCGCGACACCACCGTCGGCCGCTGGGGCCCGACGAGTCCGAGCGCCACCCAAATCGGTCGCGCGCGCTCGCCAGAGGGGGACGTCTCCGAGAACCTCCGGCGCCTCCACGACGAGCGCCACCCCGCAACCGAGGGCCACGGCGCGCGCCAGCACCGCCTCGAGAAACTCCGCATCACGCAGGCGCTCTGCAACGACCTCGACGTGACGCCGTGGCAGCGCGACCGCGCGCTCGGCGTGATGATCGACCTCGACCTCACGGCGTTCGGGAGCCAGCGCGCCATCGAGAAGGTCGCGCTCGTCACCATCCGACACGTCGTCGACGACGAGCGCGAGCGCTACCTCGGGTTGCAGGACCAGGAGTGGCTCGCCGACCAGTCCCCGGAGCGCCTGGAGGCGCTCTACGAGCAGTTCACCTCCATCACGGACGACCCGCACTTCCAGGACTTGGCCGCGAAGCACGGCCTCGAAATCACGAACCTCAACCGCCTCCGGCGCGTGCTGCGCGACCAGCTCGACGAGCAGGACCTCCACGGCGCCGTCTACGGGCGCAACCCCTACCGGGACCCGAACCTCCCGAGCTCCGACCTCCGTGAGTCCGAGCAGCGCGGTTCCGACGACGGGAGGGACCGCGAAGAGACGAGCGGGGAGCGGTAGCGACCCGCGAGCGACGCGACGCCGACGAACCGGAGTCGTCGCGGGACGACGAGACGCCACGAATCGACGAGCGCTGACCGACGAGCGGCGTGCGACGCGCGACGGCGATGCGCGAACCGTCGCGCACCGGGCGTCGCCGGAGACGTTATGGTCCCGGGCTGTGTGCGTACTCGTGTCATGGCGACCGGAACGGTCGACTTCTTCAACGACACGAAGGGGTACGGCTTCATCGAGACCGACGACGCGGACGACGACGTCTTCTTCCACATGGAGGACGTCGGCGGCGAGGACCTCGAGGAGGGTCAGGAGGTGGAGTTCGACATCACGCAGACCGACAAGGGCCCGCGCGCGGAGAACCTGAAACGGCTGTAAGGCGGAGAGGGCTGATTTTTCCGAGTGCGTTCGCGGCGATTCGAGCGGCGGCGCCGTCAGTCGGCGGACTCGGCGTCGCCGCTGTGACCGCTCTCGGTCGCGGGCTGGGAGGGCTCCTCGGGCTGGGCTTCGGTGATGATGGAGTCGTCGGTCTCACCGAGGATTTCGCGCGCGGCCCGGTAGCTCGCGTAGACGATGGCGAGCAGGAACACCGTGAACGGCAGGGCGAGCACGCCGGCGAAGGACTCGATGGCGCCGAAGCCGGAGAGCTGGAGGCTCATGACGCCGAAGACGGCGAGGAGGACGCCCCACCACGCGCGGATTCGGGCGTTCGGGTTCTCGTCGCCGAGCGTGATCGCGGACACCATGAAGACGGCGGAGTCGAGCGAGGTGATGATGTAGCCGGCGATGACGAGCACGAAGATGACGGCGAGGAGTTCGCCGAACGGCGTGATGGAGAGCGCCGTCGAGATCGCCGAGGGGATGCCCGAGGACGTGTAGGCGGCGGTGACGGGTTCGCGGTAGCCGGGCGCGAGCACCCAGCCGCCGATGAGCGAGTGCTGGACCCACGTCAGGGCGGCGGGCGCGAGGACGAGCACGAGGAACATCTCGCGGATCGTCCGGCCCTTCGAGACGCGGGCGACGAAGCTCCCGACGAAGATGCTCCACGCGGCCCACCACGCCCACCAGAAGCCGGTCCACTGGCCGGCCCACGAGCTCGCGGTGCCGGGGACGGTGTAGAGCGAGAGCCGAAGCATGTTCGAGAGCCAGACGCCGGTGGCGTTCAGGCCGAGTTCGAGCATGTAGAGCGTCGGCCCGACGACGACGAGGAGCGCCATCGCGACGCCGATGAGCACCATCGTCGCGCGCGCGGCGTTCCGGATGCCGGCCCGGAGGCCGAGCCAGACGTCGAAGAGGAAGACCGCGCCGATGACGGCGAACAGCAGGTAGGTGAGCGACGCGGACTCGAGGCCGAACGTCCCGCCGAGGATGGAGGAGACGGTCTGCGCGCTGAACCCGAGCGTGGTCGCGATGCCGCCGATGGAGGCGACGATGGCGGAGAGGTTCACCAGCCAGTGGAACCAGCGGTGGTCCTCGACGCTGATGAGGTTGCCGAGCATCGCGCCGACCTTGTACTCGCCGACGCCCTGCGTGTAGACGATGATGCCGAACGCGATGCCCACCGGCAGGTACCACATCGCGAGGCCGGGGAAGACCTCGTGGATGTACATGAACGCGAGGCCGATGGTGGCCGGCGTCGCCGAGATCGGCATGTTCGGCGGCGGCGAGTTCGCGATGCTGATGGGTTCGCCGACGCCCCAGATGAGGATGGAGGCGCCGAAGCCGACGGTGAACACCATCGAGAGCCACGAGAACGTGTCGAAGTCGGGGGTGGCGTCCTCGCCGCCGATGCGGAGTTTCCCGTACTTGGAGAACGTGAGGGCGGTGACGAGGATGAGGAGGAGGAAGCCGAGGAGGATGAACCACCAGCCGAACCAGGTGAGTATCCAGTCGAACGCGCCGTTCATCGTCGTGCTCAACAGCGCGGGGTCGACGAGGCCGACGCCCGCGAGCCCGAGGAGGACGCCCATCGCGACGACGAACAGTCCGAGTTCGGCGCGGTCGGCGTCCTCGAGGCCGAAGAGGTAGCGGAGTGAGAGTTTCATGTGTGTAGGCGAGCGTCGGTCGGTCCCGGGTCGTGCGTGGACGGCCACTCGTCGTCGCCGGCCCCACGGGTGGGCAGCCGGTCGTCGA
Organism: Halarchaeum sp. CBA1220; assembly: GCF_003721175.2. Classification (GTDB taxonomy): domain Archaea; phylum Halobacteriota; class Halobacteria; order Halobacteriales; family Halobacteriaceae; genus Halarchaeum; species Halarchaeum grantii. Next base: position 1,062,639 of record NZ_CP054707.1, on the reverse strand, counting down.
TGCGTGAGCCTGCGGCCACCGCGCTCGCGCGGCCGCTCACCGTGTCGCGGTTCCGTCGAGTCATCGTAACGTAGCAGGGCTTGAGCGTCGTCCCACAGTTATACCCTGTGATAGACGCCCGAAATCGGCCACGACAGCCCTCGTGGGTGTCGTTCACACGTATCGCGAGGAAGTGGCGAGTCCCGCCCCATTCCCGCGACCGACGCGGTGCTATGGATACGCATAACCAACATCGTGCTTATACCCATACGACTCCTGACAGAACAGTATGGTTTTCTCCCTCCCTCCGCTCGCGCCGCCCGCGGACCCGGCGGCGTGGTACGCCCCGGACGTCCGCGCGCAGTACGAGCCCCACCCCGGCACCGTCGTCACCGTCCGCGACGACGGCGCGGGCTTCACGTACGACGTCCGCGAACCCGTCCTCCCCGCCGCCGACGCCGCCGCCCGCGAGCGCGTCGAAGCCCACTTCGCCGACGCCCACCTCGAACGCCCGCTCACCCGCGAAGGCACCGTCGAGCGCGCCGCCGCCGGCCTCGACGCGAAGTACCGCCGCATCGTCGACCGACTCGCCCCGGACGCGCCCGCGAGCAGGCGCCGCCTCCGGTACTACGCCCTTCGGGACCTGCGCTGTCTCGGCGACCTCACCGCGTACGCCCTCGACGAGCGCATCGAAGTCGCCGACGCCGCCGACGACCACCTCGTCGTCCACACCACCGACTACGCGCCCGCGCGAACGCGACTCCCCGCGCGACCCGCCCACCTCGGGCGCTTCCTCTCCGAGCGACTCGACGCCTACACCGTGCCGTTCGGCGAGTTCGACGTCCCCGTCGTCGTCTACCGCGAACACCTCCTCGGCGCCGACCCCTTCGACCTGCAGTACGCCGTCCAGGAACCCCCGCTCCTCCCCGGCGACGCCGAACTCGTCGACGCCTGCAAGGACGCCATCTGGGAGACGAACGTCGACGACGTCGTCGACGACCGGACGCGCTTCGTCCGCGAGTACGCCGAGGGCCACCTCTCGCGCGCGCTCAGCGCCCGTCAGACCCGCGCGTGGCGCGACGCGCTCGCCTATCGCGCCCGGAGCGCGCTCGCCGCCTACGACCTCGCCGTCCCGCCCGTGAGCCGGCGCTTCAGCGCCGACCGCCTCGACGACCTCGTCTACTACGTCCTCCGGGACTTCGTCGGCGACGGCGAACTCACCGTCCCCATCCGCGACGACCGCCTCGAAGACGTCGAAGCCAACCGCGTCGGCGAGCGCGTGAAGGTCGTTCCCCGGGGCGGCGACGAGCGCGTCCCCACGAACCTCGTCTTCGAGGACGAGACGCACTTCGTCAGCCTCGTCACCCAGCTCGCCGCCCACGACGGCGTCGAGCTGAACGCCGCCAACCCCTCGGCGAAGGTGAACCTCCGCCCGCCGGAGGTGGACGCCGACGTCACCATCCGCTGTGCGGTCGCGCTCCCCGTCATCAGCGAGGGCGGCCCGCACGTCTCCATCCGCAAGCAGGCCCCCGACCCGCTCACGCCCGTCGACCTCGTCGCGCAGGGCAGCATCCCCACCGAGGCCGTCGCGATGCTCTGGATGGCCTACGAGCGCCACGCCGCCGTCCTCTTCAGCGGCCCCACCGGCGCCGGGAAGACCACGCTCATGAACGCCCACCTCCCCTTCGTCCCCTTCGACGAGCGCCCCATCAGCATCGACGAGGGCTCCCGCGAGGTCAGACTCCCCCACGAGACCGGCGTCTCCCTCATCACGCGCGACCACGAGAACCCCTTCAAGCGCGTGACGATGGCCGACCTCATGACCGAGACGAACTACCTGAACCCCGACGTCGAGGTCATCGCGGAGATCAACACGCCCGCGAGCTTCGAGACGTTCGGCGAGGTCCTCAACACCGGCCACGGCGTCATCGGGACGACGCACGCCGAGGACATGGAGACGCTCGTCAACCGCGTCGTCGAGCGCGGCCTCCCCGCCTACCTCCTCCGCGAAGTCGACTTAGTGGTGTTCCCCCGCCACGTCGACGGCGCCCGCTACGTCGGCGAACTCGTCGAACTCGTTCGGGACGCCGACGCCCCCGCCGACGGCGAAATCGTGAAGGGCGAGACGACGGTCAGGTATCGCCGCCTCGTCGCGCGCACCCACGACGGCGGCTTCGACGTCCGGGACGCCGACTCCGCGTTCTTCGCGCGCCTCGCCGCCCGCACCGACCGGAGCGTCGGCGCCGTCCGGGCCGAGTACGAGCGCAAGCACCGCTACGTCCGCTACCTCGTCGAGGAGGACGTCCGGGACGCCGACGCCCTCTTCGCGTTCCTCGCCGACCTCCGGGTCGACGAGGCCGCGACCGTCGAGCGCATCCGCGGCGAGCGCAGCGCCCGCACCGACGGGGGCGAGCGGTGAGTCGGCAGTTCGACGCGCTCGACCGGGCGTGCTACGCGCTCTTCGGCGAGCGCGCCGCGACGCCGCGCCACGACCGCGACCGCCAGCACTACCGCGCGACCACCGTTCGCGCCGGCTTCGACGTCTACCTCGCGCGCGTCTACGCGCTCGCCACTCTCCTGGGATTCCTCACCGGCGCGCTGAGCGCCGGCGCGCTCCTCGTCCTCGCCGGCACTCTCCTCGAATCGCTCCCCGTGCCGCCGCTCGCCGTCGCGCTCCCCGTCGGTCTGGTCGTCGGCGTCCTCGCCGGCGACACGACGATACGCGCGGGCGGGCGCTACCTCCAGTTGCAGGCCCGCGCGCGGCGCGCCGACATCGAGCGCACGCTCCCCGGCGCCGTGCGCTACCTCCGCGTCCTCGCCTCCGGCGGTGCCGACGAGCGCACCCTCGTCCAGCGCGTCGCCGAGCGCCCCGACGCCTTCGGCGAGACCGCCGTCGAGTTCCGCGCGGTCCACTCGCGCACCGCCCTCACCGGGAGTATCGACGAGGCGCTTCGCGGCGTCGCACGCGACACGCCCTCGCGCGACCTGCTCGCGCCCTTCCTCCTGAAGTTCCGCGAACACGCCCAGCAGGGCCCGGACGCCGTCGAGAGCTACCTCGAACTCGAAGCGCGCATGCTCGCGAACCGCCAGTCGCGCGCCGACCGCGAAGCCGCCGGCGTCCTCGAACTCCTCGCCGAGCTCTTCGTCGTCCTCCTCGTCGTCCCCGTCCTCCTCGTCATCGTCGTCACCGTTCTCGGCGTGCTCGCGCCGTCGCTCGGCCGCACCGTCCCCACCGTCGTCGGTCCCGTGACGCTGCGCGCGCTCGTCGTCTACGGCTGTGCGGCGTGCGCCGTCGTCGTCGGCGCGGGCGCCGCGACGCTCGTCGACTCCCTGCGCCCCGCCGGCTACGGCCTCGACTGGTACGCCCGGAGCGCCGACCTCCCCGGAGTCGTCCGTGGCGCGCTCGACAACCCCGCGGACGCCATCGTCGCCCTCCCCGTCATCGGCGTCCTCGTCGGCGTCGCCCTCTGGCTCGCCGGCGTCGACGCCGTCAGCAGCGCGCTCCTCGGCTACGCCGCCGGGGCCGTCCCCGTCGGCCTCGTCGCCGTCCGGCGCGCCCGCCGCGACGACGCGAAGGACCGCGAAATCAAGGACTTCGTCCACGGCGTCGCCGGCTACGTCGGCCTCGGGAACCCGCTCCCGCGCGCCGTCGACGCCGTCGCCCGCGACGGCCACCTCGGCCCCCTCAAAGCCGACGTCGCCGACCTCTCGTTCAACCTCGGCCTCACCGCCTACGGCGACGAGGTCCGCCGCGAGGCGCTCGCGCGCTTCACCAGCAAGGTCGGGACGCCGCTCGCCGACCAGTCCATCGGCCTCGTCACCGGCGCGCTCGACACCGGGAGCGACGCCGAGACCGCCTTCGAGGCGCTCCAGACCGAGATCGGCCGCCTCTACGACGAGCGCAAGGGCCTGCGCTCGCAGCTCCAGATCTACGTCGCGGTCGGCTGGACGACCGCGCTCCTCGTCGTCGGCATCGTCGTCGTCGTGAACGCCTACGTCCTCGGGAGCTTCGCGCAGCTCGCCGCCGTCCACGGCGTCGGCGCGAGCCTCGCCATCGACCCGGGCGCCGTCGACCCCGAGCGCGACCGCTATCGCTTCTACGTCGTCACGCAGGCGACGATGCTCGCCTGCGGCTGGTTCGCGGGCGCCGCGAGTCGCGGGCGCTACGAGGCGCTCCTCCACTCCGGCGCGCTCGTCGCGCTCACGTACGCCGTCTTCGCGCTCACGGGGATGATGGGATGAGTCGCGGCCAATCGCACGTCGTCGGCATCGTCCTCCTCCTCGGCCTCGCGATGCTCTCGCTCACCACCATCACCGCCGGCGTCGGCGTCGTCGTCGACGACACCGCCGCCGGCGCGGACGCGACGCGCGTCGCCACCGCGCTCGACGACGCCTTCCGCCCCACCGCGCTCGCGGGCACGCGGACGGTGTCGGTTCCGTTCGCCGACGGCGACCTCCACACCGAGTCGCGCACGGTCAGCGTCCTCGACGCGAACGGCACCGCCGTCTACGAGACCCACACGAACGCCGTCGTCTTCGACGCCGCCGGCCACGGCGTCACCAGCCTCGCGGGCGCGACGCTCACCCGGAGCGGCGACTGGGCGCAGGTCCGGCGCGGCCTCCCCGTCACCGTCGGCGAGGACGTCCTCGTCGTCGGCGTCGTCCGCGTTCGCGGCGACGTCGCCGTCTCCGGGAACGGCGGGACGGGCGCCCGCCTCGAAACCACCGTCGCGCACGAGCGCCGCGCCCTCGGGCCGGGCGACTATCGCCTCGCCGTCGAGACCGACCACCCCGAGGCGTTCGCGTCGTACTACGCCGAGCGGAACGTCACCGTCACGACGCGCCACAGCGACGCGGGCCGCACGACCGTCGAGCTCGACTTCCCGCCCGCCACCCACGCGTACGTCGTCGTCCACGACGTCGAGGTGTCGACGTGACCGACCGCGGGATGACGCCCGTCGTCGCGAAGACGCTCGAAATCGGCATCGTCCTCCTCTACGTCGCGCTCGTCACCGCCGCGCTCTACGGCGGCGTCGTCCCGAGCGCGCAGGCGGACGCCGCGCACGTCGTCGGCGACCGAACGCTGAACGCCGCCGCCACGAGCGTCGAGGACGCCGTCCCCGGGGTCGCCGCCGACGCCGTCACCGTCCGCGCACGCGTCGCGCTCCCCGACACCATCGGCGGCCAGCCGTACGCGCTCCGCGCGGAGGACCGAACGCTCGTCCTCGACAGCCCCGTCACCGGCGTCGGCGGCCGCGCGGCACTGAGCCTCCCCGAGCGCGTCGCCGGCGTCTCGGGCGAGTGGCACAGCGGGCGCGACCTGCTCGTCGTCGTCACCGGCGGCGACGCCCTCAGCGTCGAACTCCGCGAGGTGGGGCGATGAGCGGGCGCGCGCAGGCGAACCTGCTCGCTCTCTGCGTCGCCCTCCTCCTCGTCTCCGGCGCGCTCGGCGTCGCGCTCGCGTTCGCCGGCGGCGCGTTCGGGAGCGTCGACAGGAGCTCCGATGACGCCCGGCTCGCGGACTCGCTCGCCGCGAGCGCCGTCGCGGCCGACGGCCCGCTCGCGATGCGCGCGAACGTCCTCGACCGCGACGCGCTCGACGGCCTGGATGCGGCGTCGGTCGAGGCGGCGTTCCCGGCGGCGCGCGGCCACGCCGTCCGCCTCACGCTCGACGACGCGGTGCTCGCCGAAACCGGCGACGCGAGCGGCGGCGCGCGCGTCGACCGCCTCGTCCTCGTCGCCGAGCGCCAGACCCGCTCGTACGCGCCCGCGTTCGACGCGGACGCCGTGCTCTCGCTCCCCCGACGCACCGACCGCCTCACCGTCGCCGTCACCCCGCCGCAGGGCGTCGTCGTCGAATCCGTCTCCGTGGACGGCCGCGTCGTCCTCAGAGAGCCCGCAGTCGCCGGGGGGAACGCGACGACCGGGCACCCCACGGGCGGGCTACACGGGACGTACGACGTCTCCGTGAGCCGGTATCGCGACGCGACCGTCACCGTCGCCGCGAGCGCGCCGCTCCCCGCCGGGAGCGTCGTCGTCACGTCGTATCCGGTCGTCACGCACAAGGCGACGCTGGGGGTGCGCGTCGATGCGTGAGGCCGACCGCGGCCAGCTCAGCCTCCCGGTCATCGAGGCGGCCATCGGCGTCGTCCTCGTGCTCGCGGTCGTCGTCGGGTTCACGCTCGGCGTCCCGCATCCGGACGGGACGGAGCGCCAACTCGACGCCTACGCGCACGACGCCGCGACCGTCCTCGCCGAGGAGCCGCCGCGTCACGGCGGCGCCACGCGACTCGAAGAAGTGAGCGCGTCCGCGGCGCGTTTCGAGCGCGAGCGCGCGGCGCTCGAAGCGCGCCTGACGCGCGTCCTCCCCGCGAACTGCATGTTCCGCGTCACGACGCCGCACGGCACCGTGGGCTATCCGCGCCCCGCCGGCGTCCCCGTCGGCGAGGCGACCGTGCCGACCGCCGGCGGTCCCGTCACGCTCGAGGTGTGGTACGTATGAGGGACCGTGGCCAGCTCGTCCTGATCGCGGCCGTCGTCGTCGCGCTCGCGTTCGTCCCGGTGCTGTTCGCCTACCTCCAGTTCGGCTACGCGGGCGACGCGTCCGCGATGACCGCACGCGACGACACCGGCGCGGCCACCGTCGCCGCGCTCGACCGGAGCGTGGACACCGCCACCCCCCTCCTCGCCCAGCAGTACGCGTGGGGCGCGCGGAGTCAGGCGGTCGCCGCCTACCGCGACGCGCTCGACACGCGCATCGACGGCATCACGGACGGCACCCTCGCGGCCGGGGGCGCAGTTATCGTCGCGTACGACGCGGACGGCGCGGCGGCGTACGCCGGCGCGCACTGCCCGTCCGGCGTCGGGCGGGCCTTCGGACCGTGCGAGGCGCATGACGGCGTCGTCGTCCAGGAGCGCGACGGCCGGGCGCACGTCGTCGCCGTCGCCGTCGACGTCACCGTCGTCACCGGCGGGAGCGAAACGCGCCTCAGTGTGGTCGTCGAGCGCGCCGGCTAGTCAGTCGGCGCTCGCGTCCGCGACGACGGCGTGGAGGCCCTTCGCGACCTCCTTGAGACCGACGTAGACGCAGCCCGCCCAGACGACGGCCGCGAGCGGGACGCCGAGCCACAGGTCGAGTTCCGAGAGGGCGGCGTCGGCCAGAAGCGTGCCGAGAGTGATGAGTGCCGTTCCGAGGAGACCGTAGAAGGCTCCGACTCGGACGGCATCGGTGCGCGTCATACGCACCGTGAGACGAGCGGCACTCATGAAGGTAGGGTACGACGCACGCGCGTTCGGCGGGGGCGGCCGTAGGTTCCACGCGCGAGGTGAGAGCGCGTCTTACGCGTCGTCGGCGTCGCCGACCGGGTCGAAGCCGAGTTCGGCGGCGCGGGCCTCGGCCTCCTCGCGGGCCTGCGCGCGTATCTCCGCGATTCGGTCGGCGTCATCGAGGAACGCCGCGACGGCGTCCTGCCCGACCTCCGGGGAGTCGGGGGCGCGCTCGCGGGTGCGCTCGGCGAGCGCGGGGTCGCCCGCGAGCCGTTCGGCGAGCGCGTCGGGTTGGACGGCCGACGCCGCGTCGAGCGGCGGGTCGGCGTGCTCGTAGAAGCGGACGTGGAGCGGGCCGTCGAGGCCGGCGCGCGCGAGCGCCGCGACCGCGTCCGCGCCGACGGACCCCGCGGAGTGGCGAGCGCGCACCGGCACGCCGCCCTCGAAGGCCACGAGGCCGTCGCCGCCCTCGCCGAGGAGGAGCGCGTCGGCGGGGACGAGCTCCGCGTAGCCCGTGAGCGCGTCGTCGAGCGCCTGCGAGAGCGCGGCTCCGGGGTCGGCGACGACTCGGGAGTACGCGAGGTCGCCGCCGAGGTCCACGCCGACCGCCATCTAGATGGCCTCGGGGATGACGGCGCTGCGGAAGCGGTCGGCGAGCGCGTCGCCGTCGCCCGCGTCCACGTCGATGTTCGCGGCGGCGTCCCGGTAGGCCCGCGCGGCGGGGCTGTCGGGCGCGTACGCGAGGAGGGGGTCGCCGGCGCGGCGGGCGGCGCGCGCCGCGTCGTCGTCCGGCACCGTCCCCACGACGGGCCCCTCGAAGTAGCGCTCGGCCTTCGGCGCGATGGCGTCGATGCCGTCCTCGGGGCGGACCTTGTTGAAGAGGACGCCGGCGACGCCGGTCCCGTAGGACGCCGCGTACTCCTGGACCTTGAGCGCGTCCGAGAGCGCGGGAATCGTGGGCTGGGTGACGAGTATCGTGCGGTCCGCGAGGACGATGGGGAGGACGGACGCCGGCGAGCCGAGCGCCGCCGGCGAGTCGAGGAGGAGGACGTCGGTGTCGGCCGCGAGTTCGGCGACGACGTCGCGCAGGCGCGTCGGGTCGGCGTCGCGGAAGCCCGCGAGGTCCGTCCCGCAGGGGACGACGGTGAGCCCGAAGCGCTCGTAGCGGGCGTCCGCGACGGCGGCGTCGCTGTCGGTGAGCAGGAGGTCGTGGAGCGTCACCGGGGCGTCCTCGAGGCCGGCGTGAAAGAGCAGGTTCGCCATCCCCGTGTCCGCGTCCACGACGGTCACGTCGTACTCCTCGGCGAGTGCGAGTCCGAGCGCGAGCGTGCTCGTCGTCTTCCCGGTGCCGCCCTTCCCACTCGCGACGGCGAACGCTTCGACCATTTGACGTACATCGGCGAGCAGAGCGTATAAGCACGCTGGTGCGCTCGAGGGCGCGACGCTCGCGGACGGGGCCTTACGCGTCGGGACCGTCCTCGCGCAGCAGCGCGGCGAGGTCGTCGTCGTCGAGGTCCTCGAGGTCGGCAAAGCGCGTGTCGACGGCGTCGCGTGACCCCGCCTCGCCCCGGCGACACGCCTCGTAGAACTCGGTGACGGCGTGGCGATAGGAGACGAGACGGCGGGCGTGGTCGACGGCGGCGGCGACGCCGGCCGCATCCGAGGTCACGGCGTCGTAGCGCTCGCGCTCGGCCTTCGAGCGGACGTCGGTGAGCGCGACGACGGCGAGCGGCCCGTCGGATCGCTCGCGGGCGGCCGCGACGAGCGTTCGTGCATCCGAAACGGCGCCCGGATCGACCAGGAGAGCGCCGCCTTCGGGGATGGACTCGGGGAGGTCGTCGACGGAGTCGACGGGCACGCGCTCCTCGGTGAGCGCGGCGGCAACCGACGGATCCGGACCGGCAACCAGTATCACGGCTTCGGAGGATTTCGGCGCGTCGTGGATAATACTTTGGAAACGAGAGGTGAAATTACCGTCACACGCGGGTACAGCGCGGTCTACGGCGTCGCGGTTCGGTGCGCCACACGATGCGGTCGAGCGAGAGACTGGGCGGGTGTTTTGAGGTGAACTAGCACGTGTAATTAAGCCCAAAGTGGACGAATATTGTCGTGTCGGCCGCGCACTCGGGCGCGACCGACGGCAGACAATATGTCGAGTGAAACGAAAAACCTCCCCACGCAAGTCGGGGACACCAGCACGCAGCACAGTTCGGTCCGCAACGCGCTCTTCGCGTACGCCAAGCGAGCGCGTGACGGACTCGTGTACAGTTCCGCCTACCTCGTCGTCGTCGCGATAGCGATGGCGACCACGGTCACCTACGGCCTCTCGCTCTCGGCGTCGCCCGCGATTGCCGTCATCGGACTCGTCGTCTTCGCCGTCTACGTCGGCGACCGCATCGCCGACGTCGAGAGTGACGAGGCGTCGAACCCCGAGCGGAGCGCGTTCATCCGCCGCTACCGTCGCGTCCTCTCGATCCTCTCGGCCGGCGCGTACGGCGTCGCGGTCGCCCTCTCGGTCCTCGGCGGCCCCGACGCGCTCGCGCTCACGCTCCTCCCCGGCGCCTTCTGGATACTCTACGCCTCCGACTGGCTCCCGTCGACCGGCCTCTCCGTCGGCCGACTGAAGAACGTCCTCCTCGTCAACTCCGCCCTCGTCGCCGCCGGGTGGGTGCTCGCCGTCGTCGGCCTCCCGCTCGCGTTCGCCGACGCGGCGCTCACCCCGACCGTCGCCGTCGTCGCCACCTACATCTTCCTCGACGTCTTCGTCAACACCGAAATCCCGAACGTCCGCGACGCCGCCGGCGACGCCGCCATCGGCGTCGACACCCTCCCCGTCGTGCTCGGCGTCACGCGGACCCGTCGCGTCCTCTACGGTCTCGACGGCGTCCTCGGTGCCGTCCTCGTCGTCGCCGCCGTCCAGGGCGTCGTCCCGGCCGCGTTCGCCGGCGCCGTCCTCGTCGGCGTCGCCTACGCGTTCGGCCTCGCCGCCGCCGTCGGCCGGAGCGACCACCACGAGCTCCTCGCCGTCGCCGGCGAAGTCGAGCAGATCGTCGTCGTCCTCGTCCTCGCGGGACTCGTCACCGTCGGCGTCTGAACCGGCGGGCGTCGCACGAAACACATATTTCACGTACGACCGGTGACCAGTCACCATCCAATTGTTTTCTCGATTTTTGCGGTTGGTTTATGTCGATAGAGGATATCTGAGAGGGTAGCGGTGACACCCGAGACTGTACTGACGGGGCTGTTGTTCGTCTCCATCGGCGTCGGGTTCGCGGCCGCGATCCTCGCGTGGCGCGAGCGGCCCGAGCCCGGGGCGACACCGCTCGTCGCCCTCCTCGCCGCACAGAGCTGGTGGGCCGTGTGCATCGTCTTCCGACTCCGCGCGCCGACCGTCCCCGCCAAGCTCCTCTGGGCCGACCTCGCGTGGTTCGGCGTCGTCAGCGTCCCGCTCGCGTGGCTCCTCTTCGCCCTCGAATACACCGGCCGCGACACCTACGTCTCCCGGGGCACGTTCGCCGGCCTCGCAATCGTCCCCGTCGCCACCGTCGTGCTCGCGTTCACGACGCCGTACCACGACCTCCTCACCGTCCACGTGGACGCCGTCGCGGGGAGCGGCGTCCTCCAGGTCGAACACGGCGGCCCCTGGTACGCCGTCGTCGCCGGCTACACCTACCTCCTCGGCCTCGCGGGCGCAGTCGCCATCCTCGACCTCGTCTCGAGCGACTCCCTCCCCTTTCGCGGGCAGGCCGCCGCGCTCCTCCTCGGCGTCTCCGTCCCGTGGGCGACGAACGCCCTCTACCTCGTCGAGGCCCTCCCCACCGCCGGTATCGACCCGACGCCGATTGCCTTCTCCGTCTCCGGCGTCGCGTACCTCGGCGCACTCACCCAGTTCCGCCTCCTCCACACCAACCCCGCGCCGCGGAAACGCGCGCGACAGATCATCTTCGACGGGATGCAGGAAGGCGCCGTCGTCCTCGACACCAACGACTACGTCGTCGACGCCAACGACTACATCGCCGACGCGCTCGACACCCCGCGATGCGACCTCCTCGGCCGCCCCGCGAGGGCCGTCATCCCCGAGTACGAACGCCTCCCCGCTGAGGGCACCCTCGACGGCTACCTCACCATCGAGGCCGACACCGGCACCCGGCCGTTCGACGTCGGCGTGACGCCCGTCGAGAACGGGCGCGGCGACACCATCGGCCGCGTCGTCACCCTCCACGACGTCGGCCGCTACCTCCGACAGCAACAGCGCCTCGAAGTGCTGAACCGCGTCCTCCGACACAACATCCGCACCGAGACGAACGTCATACACGGCTACGCCGAGGAGTTCGGCGACGAGCGCGCCGCCGACATCATCAAAGAGCGCGCGCTCCGCATCGACGCCATCGGGCAGAAGGGCCGGGACGCCGTCGAGCTCTTCCAAGACGCGCGAAACGGCGAGCACGCGAGACGCCTCGACGACCTCCTCGACGCCTGCATCGCGGCCATCTACGAAGCCAACCCCGCGATCAGCATCGAACGGGAGTACGACCCCGACGACGTCGCCGTCGCCGTCTCCGGCCTCCTCGAACCCGTCCTCGAGAACCTCCTCGAGAACGCCGTCCGACACGGCGATCACGACAGCCCGACCGTCCGCGTCGACGTCGAGCGCGACGAGACCCGCGTCCACGTCACCATCACCGACGACGGCCCCGGCATCAACGACACCGAACTCGCCGTCCTCGAGGACGGAACCGAGAGCGCGCTCCGACACGGGAGCGGCCTCGGCCTCTGGATCGTCAAGTGGGGCACCGAGATGATGGGCGGCGACGTCAGCTTCGCCGAGAACGACCCGCACGGAACCGCCGTCACCGTCTCCGTCCCCGTCCTCGCGACCGACGACGCGTGAGGGGTGCGAGCTCGGAAGACCGTGTAGGACGTCCTCCACGACGTTTACGGCGGTTCCACTCCGCAACGGATCGACGGGAGAAGTAGTCCGCCCTCCCCGATTTGAACGGGGGGCAAGCCGATCTACAGTCGGCTGCTCTACCAGTCTGAGCTAAGGGCGGGCGCATCAAACAGTAGGCCGTGGGTCGAATTTAAGACTTCTCATTCGGCACCGGTGGTGCCACCTAGTTTGATGTATCCGGGGGCAGTACTGTGTGCCACCTCATGCCGAAGATAACGTTCCGGGCGGACGCCGAGCTCGTCGAGCGCGTCGAGGACCTCGACGCCTCGAAGAGCGAGGTGATGCGGCGTGCGCTCCGGGCGTACCTCGACGGGGGCGAGGCCGGCGACGCGGGGGCGGCGACGCGTAAGACGGAGCGCGGGACGATTGACGCGCTGGTGGAGGCACGGATCGACGAGCGCCTCGACGCGCGTCTCGACGAGCGGCGGGCGAGCGACGCTGGCGGACGCGGCGACGACGTGACGGTGAACGTGAACGTGAACGAGGCGCGCGCGAACCGGGACGGCGAGCGGGGTGGCGGTGCGGAGGCGGGCGTGGACGCGACGGAGTCGGTGCCCGACGCGCCGTCGGACGCGCCGGTGTGCTCGCAGTGCGGGGAGTCGCTCGACGACGGGCACGCGTTCTGCCCGAACTGCGGGGAGCGTGCGGCACGGCATCCGACGTGTGAGTGCGGCGCGGAGCTCCGCTCGGACTGGGCGTTCTGTCCGGACTGCGGGCGTCGGACGGTTTCGGCTGATGTATTCGACCGGTAAGACGAGCGTTTACACAGCCATTAACTATTTATGCAGGTCCGTTGTCGTTGTGGGTACGTAAGACGGGCGTCTTACATTGAATCGGCGTGATGCGGTGCGATACGCCCGGTTCGAGGCGGTCGTAAGACAGAGAACGGGGATGACCCCGCCGTCTTGCAGGGGAATACAACAATGGAGCGTGTGACACTCCGGATTCCGAAGCAGCAGATCGAGGAGGTCGAGCAGATGGTCGAACTCGGGAAGTACCCGAACCGATCCGAGGCCATCCGCTCCGCCGTCCGCGAGATGCTGGACGAACAGACCGACTCACAGTCGAACGAAAACCGCAGCTGGGCGAAGGTGTAATATGCAAGACATCGTCAATCAAGCCCTCGAGAACGCGGAGGCCGAACAGCGAGACCTGAGCGACGTCGACAACGAGGGTGACGAGTTCGGCGACCCGCGAATCGTCATCGTCGGCTGCGGCGGCGCCGGCAACAACACGATCAACCGGCTGTACAACATCGGCGTTGAGGGCGCAGACACCGTCGCTATCAACACCGACAAACAGCACCTGCAGATGATCGAGGCCGACACGAAGATCCTCGTCGGGAAGTCCCTGACGAACGGCCTCGGCGCCGGTGGCGACCCCTCGATGGGCGAGCGCGCCACCGAGATGGCCCAGGGCACGATCAAGGAGGTCCTCGGTGACGCCGACCTCGTCTTCGTGACTGCGGGCATGGGTGGCGGGACGGGGACGGGTGCGGCGCCCGTCGTCTCGAAGATCGCCAAGGAGCAGGGCGCCATCGTCGTCGGGATGGTCTCGACGCCGTTCAACGTCGAGCGCGCCCGCACTGTGAAGGCCGAGGAGGGCCTGGAGAAACTCCGCGAGGAAGCGGACTCCATCATCGTCCTCGACAACAACCGGCTCCTCGATTACGTCCCGAACCTCCCGATTGGAAAGGCGTTCTCCGTGATGGACCAGATCATCGCGGAGACCGTGAAGGGCATCTCGGAGACCATCACCCAGCCCTCGCTCATCAACCTCGACTACGCCGACATGACCGCGATCATGAACCAGGGCGGCGTCGCGGTGATGCTCGTGGGCGAGACGCAGGACAAGAACAAGACGGACGAAGTGGTGAAGGACGCGATGAATCACCCGCTCCTCGACGTCGACTACCGGGGTGCCTCGGGTGGCCTCGTCCACATTACTGGTGGACCGGACCTCACGCTCAAAGAGGCCGAGGGCATCGCGGACAACATCACCGAGCGCCTCGACGCCTCCGCGAACGTCATCTGGGGCGCTCGGATTCAGGAGAACTACAAGGGCAAGGTCCGCGTCATGGCGATCATGACCGGCGTCCAGTCCGCGCAGGTCCTCGGCCCGAGCACGCAGAAGCAGGCCGATAAGTCCCGCGCGGAGCTCCGCGAGGTCGAGGCGGACGGCGCCTCCTCCACGTCCGAGTGGGAGGGCGCGCACAGCGACGGCGGGCAGGACGAGATCGAGCAGAACAACGGCCTCGACGTCATCCGCTAGGCGGTCCTTCTTTCCGAACGCGTGACCGGGAGTCGCTCCCGTCACGGCTTCGCCGTCCCGACGCCGCAGTCGCGTAGTGTCGCGTCAGACGTGTAAGACGCGTCAGTCGGCGGCGTGGACGGCGTCGACGAGGTAGCACTTCCGGCAGACGTCCCGCGTAGTGGGCGCGCCGCACTCCTCGCACTCGTTCAGGTCGGCCTCGCTCCCTGCGGAGCGATAGCGGTCGGCGGCCATCGCCGCCATCTCCTCGTAGCCCGCCATGATGCTGTGTCTGGTGCCGGGGTGGGCGTCCTCGAGCGAGAGGAGGAGGTCCTGTATCTCGCCGCGAAAGGCCTCGCTCGAGTGCGGGCACTCGGCCATGTGGACGGGGAGGTCGCGCAGTTGGGCGTAGAGCGCGACTTCCTTCTCGGGGATGTCCCGGAGCGGCTTCGCGCGCGGGACCATCCCCCCCTGCTCGTTGCGCTCGTCGAACGGCCCGAGGGAGGCGTCGAAATGCTTGCCCATCTGCTCGACGTTCCCCTCGAGGACGTTCATGAGCGCGGTCTCGGCCTCGTCGTCGAGGTTGTGGCCGGTGAGGAGTTTGTCGGCCTTGTACCCCTGCGCGTACGTCGCGAGGAGGTCGCGCCGGAAGACGCCGCAGTACGCACAGGGGGCCATCTCCTCGGGGTCGGAGTCGACGACGTCGTCCATCTCGACGTCGAACTCCTCGCTGTAGGAGACGACTTCGTGGTCGATGTCGAGGTCGGCGACGAGTTCCTCGCAGGCGTCAACGCTCTTGTCGCGGTAGCCCGCGATGCCCTCGTGGATGGTGAGCGCGACGAGTTCGACGCGGGGGTCCTCGGCGAACGTCTCGTGGAGGATCTGCGTGAGCACCACGGAGTCCTTCCCGCCGGAGAGGCCGACGAGCCACGTCTGCGGGTCGTCGGGCGTCGCGGAACTCGGGAGGAGGTCGTCCTCGCGGATCCGTCGGCGCACGCGACGCTCGACGGACTCCCGGAAGTGGCGCTCGCAGAGATGCGTCCCCGAGTACGCCGCGTGCATGACCGCCTCGCGGTCGCACTTCGTACACTCCATCGCGTGCGTCTTACGCGCGGAGGCGTTTGACCTGTTCGGTCGCCGGACCCGCGATGCCTAGCTTCTTGGCGCGCGCTACCGTCACACGAGCCATGACGCAGACGACGCGATTCGGAGCGGATCGGACGCGGCGCGGTGCGCCGCGAACCCCCGGGCGAACGGCCCACCCGGAGGCGGGTCGCTGATGGGGCGACTGCGCGCGGACTTCTCGGACGACGTCGTGGTCGTGACGGGCGGCGCCTCGGGCATCGGGCGCGCGGTAGCGCTCCGCTTCGGCGAGGCGGACGCGACGGTGATCGTCGCGGACCTCGCTGAGGAACCGAAGGACGCGGACGTGCCGACGCACGAGGTGATCGAGGAGTCGGGCGGCGACGCGGTGTTCGTGGAGACGGACGTCACCGAGCGCGCGGAGGTGGAGTCCGTCGTCGAGGCCGCCCGCGAGTTCGGCGGCGTGGACGTCATGGTGAACAACGCTGGCTTCCCGGTCGGCGGCTCCATCCTCGAGTTGGACGACGAGGAGTTCGCGCACACCATCGACGTGAACGTGAAGGGCGTCTTCCTCGGGACGCAGGTCGCCGCCCGCGACATGGTGGAGCGCGAGGACCCGGGCGTGATCCTCAACACGGCCTCGATCAGCTCGACCCTCGCGCAGTACGATCAGGTCGGATACGACGCGACGAAGGGCGCGGTGCGGATGCTGACGCGCGGGTCGGCGCTCGACCTCGCGGAGCACGGCATCCGCGTGAACGCCGTCGCGCCCGGCCAGATCGCGACCGAGTTCTTCGAGGGGTGGACGGAGATGGCGCTCGAGCAGGCCGAGGAGGACGAGTTCATCAAGCCCGTGCCGCTCGGACGCGCGGGCATCCCGGACGACCTGCCGGGCGCCTACCTCTACCTCGCGAGCGAGGACGCCTCCTACGTGACCGGGGAGTTCGTCTACGTCGACGGCGGGTGGCAGGTCTTCTGAGGGGGTCGGCGCGTCCGGTCGGGCGCGTCGGGCCACGCGGCCGTCGTCGCAACCGACACGTTTTCCCGTCTGACTAACCGATTAGTCAACTATCATGGGAGACGACGGGGCGCGTACGGAGACGCAGACCGCCATCATGGAGGCGACCTATCGGGCGCTCTGCGAGCAGGGCTACGCCGACCTGACGATGCAGGCCATCGCCGACGAGTTCGAGAAGTCGAAGTCGCTCATCCACTACCACTACGACACGAAGGAGGAGTTGCTCGTCGCGTTCCTCGACTACCTCCTCGCGGAGTTCCTCGAGAACGTCGAGGCGACGAACGACGGGACCCCGCGCGAGCGCCTCGATACGCTCGTCGACGCGCTCCTCTCCGGGCCCGACGAGGCCGGCGACTTCCAGGTCGCGATGCTCGAGTTGCGCTCGCAGGCCCCCTACGTCGAGAGCTACCGCGAGGCGTTCGCCGCGAACGACGACCACCTCGCCGAACTGCTCGCCGACACCGTCCGCGACGGCGTCGAGGCGGGCGTGTTCCGCGACGTCGACCCGGACGCGGTCGCCGAGACTATCCTCGTGCTCATCGACGGCGCGCGCACCCGGAGCGTCCTCTTCGGCGACGACGACCCCGTCGCGCACACCCGCCGCGCCATCGACGGCTACGTCCGCAGTCACGTCCTCGTCGACGACCAGTAGGCGTTTAGGCACTCGCCGCCCTTCTCGCGGACATGGACCGCGACGCCGCGCTCGACCGCGTGGAGCGGATTCTCGACGCCATTACGGGAGAGCGCCTCCCCGTTCCCGTCCGGGAGTGTTGGGTCTACGGTGATGTCGCGCTCGGGAAGGACCCCATCACGCGCCTCGACGTCTACGTCACGAAGGACCTCCTCTTGGGGGGTGACCCCGCACCCGACCTCGACGCGGAGCTCGGCGTCGAGGGCATCGGCCGCACCGTCGACGCCGAGTGGGCGCGCGAGCACCCCGAGTGGGTGCGCGTGAACGACAGCGGCCACGTCGCCCCCGAGAAATGCCTCGCCGCCCACCTCCTCCCCGAGGACGAACCCGTCCACCTGGAGGTGTGTAACGCGGGCTTCGAGCGCAACGTCACCCAGCGCGCGGAGGGCGCGCGGGCGCGCGAGAACTACGAGCAGGTGATCGACCCGCGCGGCGTCTGCCTCTACGCGGAGGGCCAGCGAAGCGACGACGCGCTCGCGAAACTCCGCGACGGCGCGCTCGCCTTCCCGACGCTCGAGGAGGCCCTCGGCATGCTCGGGTTCGACGAGGCGACCGCCGCTGACGCGGCGGAGGCGATGCGCGCCTACGAGGCCGCACAGGAGGGCACGACGGTGCGCGGCGACGTCGTCTAACCGTCCACACCCGATTCGACGCGGCCGACGACGACGTAGAAGGGGACGACGGCGCGGCGCTCGTACGCTCGCTCGCCCATCTGCCCGACGACGTCCCGGCCCATCGCGCGCCACTCGTTCTTCAGCTCGTCGACGGCCGTCTCGGTGAGGCCGCCCCGTCTGAGGGTGCGGGCCTGCTCGGCGATCCGGGTACCCGCCGCCTTCGCCTTCGCGGCGGCGAGCGCCGCCTCGTCGTACGGCGGCGCGACGGTGCGCTCGTGTTCGTAGCGCCGGCTCTCGACGCCGGTGAGGCCGGCGTCCGCGAAGAGGTCGGCGGCGCCCGACCCGAGCGTCACGTCCGTCTCGACGCCCGCGATGTAGGTGTCGCGTGCGCGCTTCGCGAGCGGGGCTTCCGCCGCCACGCTCGACTCGACGACGACCTCGGAGTTGTCGGGTTCGACGCACGCGACGAGGTCCGCGGAGACGCGCGCGAACTCCTCGACGGCCGCGAGCGGGTCCGGGAGGTTGATGAGGAGCGCCTGACAGACCACGAGGTCGAAGGCGTCGTCCGCGAAGGGGAGGCGCGTCGCGTCGCCGAGCGCGCACGCGTCGGCGTCGGCTTCCGCGAGCAGGGTGCGGTCGGCGTCCACCGCGACGACCTCGGCGTCGGACTCCTCGCGGAGGACGCGCGTGAGTTCGCCGGTGCCACAGCCGACGTCAAGGATCCGGGAGCGCGAATCGAGGGCGAGGGGCGCGAGCGCCGAGCGGTCCTCCCACATCCCCCGGCGGGTGTCCCGCAGGTATTCGGACGAGAAGCGTCTCACTGGCCGTCGATAGTGGCGGTAGGTAGGAAACGCTGACGACCGGCGCGCGGAGATCCTCGTCTCGCGTCGCTCGTCACCGAAACGTCGGCCCGCGCGGTACTCGGCCCGACGGAGGCTCGCGGGTCGTTCCTCCCCGCTCGCGTCAACGTGACGACTCCCTACTGGTCGCCGTCACGGAGGTCCCGAACGTGCTCGATGTTCCACTCGTAGGAGCGCCCGTCCTCGGTCGGCGTCTCGAGCGCGAGCGGGACGTCCGCGATGGCGTCGTGGTTCAGGAACGCCTCGAAGCCGTCATCGCCGATGTGGCCGTCGCCGATGTGCGCGTGCTCGTCCTTGTTCGTGCCACACTCGTGCTTCGAGTCGTTCAGGTGGACGTACGCGAGATGCTCGAGGCCGACGACGTCGTCGAGTTCGGCGAGCGTCTCCTCGACGCCCTCGGGAGTGGAGAGGTCGTAGCCGGCGGCGAACGCGTGCGCGGTGTCGAGGCAGACGTCGAGGTCGGTGTCGGCGAGTTCGAGGACGGTCGCGAGGTGCTCGAAGTCGCCGCCGAGTTTCGTGCCGCTCCCCGCATCGCTCTCGATGAGGACGGTGACGTCGTCGGGGACGTCGAGGCTGTCGATGACGGACGCGGCGTTCTCGAGGCCCTGCTCGACGCCCGCACCGGTGTGCGCGCCGAGGTGGACGTTCACGTACGGAATCCCGAGTTTGTGCGCGGCGTCGACCTCCTCCTGCATCGCCGTGCGGGACTTCTCGCGCAGGTCCGCCTTGGGCGTGCAGAGGTTCACGAGGTAGGAGGTGTGGATGACCCACGGCCCGACGTCCGCCGACTCGCTCTCCGCGCGGAAGGCCTCAGCCTCCCCGTCGTCGACGTTCGGCGACTGCCAGACCTGCGGGGAGTGCGTGAATATCTGCCCGCAGTTCCCGCCGACGTCGAGTTGGCGTTCGACGGCGTTGTCGATGCCGCCCGCGATGGAGACGTGCGCGCCCACGTTGAGAGTCATAGCCGCCGAGAGGGCGCGAGACGCAAAAGGGACTTCGGAGTCCCGCCGGGTGGACAAGAGGCATATCCGCGTGTCGCGTGAACTACGTGTATGGGTGACCCGCTCTCGGTCGGTGCGCGCGCGCCGGACGTGAGCGCCCCGCTCGTCTACCCGGACGGCCGGGTCGCGGACGTCGCGCTCTCGTCGCTCGTCGAGGAGCGACCCGTGTTGCTCGCGTTCTACACGAACGACTTCAGCCCGGACTGCATGGAGGAGTGGTGTTCGTTCCGGGACTACGGCTGGTTCGCGAACGACGAGCGCGTGCAGGTGATCGGCGTCTCGAAGTCCCGCGCGACGACTCACCGGCGCTTCATCGACTACCTCGACCTCGACTTCCCGCTCTACGCGGACCGCGACCTCGCGCTCACGGAGGCGTTCGGCGTCGACTACCGCGTGTTCAGGCTCCTGCGGCGCCCGAAGCGCTCGGTCTTCCTGCTGGACTCGGAGCTGACGGTGCGCTATCGGTGGGTGGGCGAGCACCGGGTGGACGCGACGCGGTCGCAGCCGCCGATGGCGTCGGTCCGCGACGCCATCGAGGACGCCTTCGGCCCCGCCGATTCGGAGTCGTTCGGCTTCGACGTCTGAGACCGCCGAAAAGCTTTTTACGTTTTAGGTAGACCTAAATCGTGTGTCGGGACCGGACGCACGTCGTCGTGCCCCCTGCACCAGCGGTCCCGGACACGGGCAGCACCGAGAGAGAATCGTCCCATAGCCACTGTTCGACGGTTGTGTTCAGCGGGTCGGCGCTCGGGGTTGAGGGCCTCGACGCCAGGCTCGTCTCAGTAGAGTTCCCCGCCGAGCGGCACGTCCGCGTCGGGGCCGACGAGCATCGGGTTCCCGTCAGCGTCGGGCACGCCGAGCGTGAGCGCCTCCGACTCGAAGCCCGCGATGTTCACCGTGCCGAGGTCGACCGCACAGAGCACCTGCCGGCCGACGACGTCCTCGGGGTCGTGGTTGTAGCCGAGCTGTGCGGCCGACTGGCGCGTCTCGTCGCCGAGGTCGATTTCGAGCTTGAACAGCTCGGGCTTGCGCGCTTCCTCGAAGCGTTCGGCGCTCCGGATTTCGCCGACGCGAACCGTCGTCTCGAGCGGACTGGACATACCCGGACGTGGCTCGCGCGGAGCGCTTGAAGCTTCGCGTTTCGGACGACGACCGTCCGAGCGCTTTCGAAACACGCGTAGGCGTCGAGGCCCACGCGAGCGTATGGCGCTCGACTCGCTCCCGAACCGGCCGCTCGCACACGACGACGTCGCCGTCCTCGACGCCGCCGGCGCGTTCGCCGCCGTCCGCCCCGTCAACGCCTTCCACTTCCCGGAGCGCGACACGCAACTCGTCACCGCGCTCATCCTCGTCACCGGGACGGGCCTGCGCGCCGTCGAGTACGACCCGACGACGCGCGAGTGGACCGTCGTCCGCACCGAGGCGCTCGACGACCCCGACGGCCTCGAGGACGTCCCCGACGACCTGCTCGCGGCCGTGCAGGGCGAGCTCGAGGACCGCGTCGAAGAGATGCAGGACGCCGGCGTCGTCGGCCAGCCGGCCGCGCGCGACGGCGACGTCGAGGTCCGGGACGCGACCAGCCTCGGGACCGTTCTCTACGAGCAGTACACCGACGGCGACTGAGGCGGCTCAGTAGAGGCGCTCGGTCGCGATTTCCGCGCCCTCGACGAGCGCTTCGAGCTTCGCCCACGCGAGCTCGGGACTGACCATCCCGAGGCCGGCCTGCGTGCCGAAGCCGCAGTCCGGCGCGGCGACGATGTCGGTGTCGTCGGGGGCGGCGTTCGCGACGCGCTCGATGCGGTCCGCGATGGTCTCGGGGTGGTCGATGATGTTCGTCTTCACGTCGACGACGCCGGGGATGAGCGTCCAGTCGTCGGGGAGGGGTTCCTCCGCGAACGCGCGGTACTCGTGCTGGTGGCGCGGGTTCGCCTGCTCGACGCTCAGCCCCGAGATGTCCGCCTCGTAGATGACGGGCAACATCTCGACGAGGTCCGTGTCGAGGTGGCCCGGCCCCTCGTAGCTCCCCCAGCAGGTGTGGAGGCGCACCTGCTCTGCGGGGACGTTCTCGAGCGCCCGATTCAGCGCCTCGACGTGGAGGCGCGTCGCGTCCTTGATCTCCTCGAGGGAGCGGTCGGCGTACGCCGCCGTCTGGCCGACCGTGAGGAGTTCGGGCGCGTCGATCTGGAGGGTCATGCCCGTCTCCGCGACGAGCTCGTACTCCTCCTGCATCGCGTCGGCGGCCGCGAAGAGGTACTCCTCGTAGTCCTCGTAGTACTCGTCGACGTGGGTGGACGTGACGATGCTCGGCGACGCCGACGTCATGAAGGTGTCCTCGACGTCCCCGTCGACGGCCTCGAGCGCGTCGAGGAACTCCTCGATCTCCGCCTCGGCCTCCGCGTGGCCGGTGTACTCGATGGGGCCGGTGACGACGGGGTGCATCGAGAGGTCGATGACGTCCGTCTTGAACGTCTCGTCCGCGTACTCGGGGTAGTCCTGGAGGTCCGCCCAGAGCTCGGTCTCCTGCGTGCCGTCGATGCCGCTGAGGCGGTTCGCGACGTACCAGTTGAAGGAGACGCGGGGCTGTTCGCCGTCGTTGATGGAGTCGAGTCCGACCTCGCGCTGGCGCTCGACGACGCGCTCGGTCGCCTCGCGGGTCGCTCGCTCCCACTCCTCGTCGTCGACGTCCTCGCCCTCCTGTTTCCGCTGGAGGAGGTCGAGGAGTTCGGGCGGGCGCGGGAGACTGCCGATGTGCGTCGTGCGAATGCGGTCGTCCGTCATACACGGGTAATAATCTGCGTCTACGATATAACTCACGGTATTCGGGCGAGCGATGCCGACGGACGAGGGCGCCGGACGCACGCCGAGGCGTCGCCGACGGTCGGGACTCGGGCGGGGGAACCGACGACAGCACCGATTCCGTATCGCGCCATGTAGTGTATGGGTGCTGTCGCGGGGCTTTTATCGCGCGCCACCGACTCTAGGAGTAGATGGTACGGAACGTCGCCGAGGACGTCGCGGCCCTCGAGCAGGAGGACTTCAACCTCCTCTCCGGAGTCGAGCACGGCATGCGCTTCTCGGAGTGGGTGAACCGGGAGAAGCTCCCGGAGTTCGCGCGCCTCACCGAGGAGGAGGTGGATTATCGCCTCGACCGCGTCGAGGACCGTGGACTCGTCGAGCGCCAGACGATCCAGTACGAGGGGTTCCGGCTCACCTTCGAGGGCTACGACACGCTCGCGCTGAAGGCGTTCGCCGAGCGCGACACCCTCAGCGGGTTCGGCGCGCCGCTCGGCGTCGGCAAGGAGAGCGACGTCTTCGAGGTGCAGTCCTACAAGCCCTTGGCATTAAAATTCCACCGCGAGGGCTACACGAACTTCCGCGAGGTACAGAAGGAGCGCGACTACACGAGCGACAACGACCACGTCTCGTGGTTCTACACGGCCAGAAAGGCCGCCGAGCGCGAGCACGAGGCGCTCCACTCGCTCTACCCGGACGTGAGCGTCCCGCGACCGGTCGACCAGAACCGCCACGCCATCGTGATGGAGAAGGTGGACGGCGTCGAGTTGAACCGCGCGAAACTCGAGGACGGGCAGGTCGTCGGCGTCCTCGACCTCATCCTCGACGAGATCGCGACGGCGTACGACGAGGGGTTCGTCCACGCGGACGTCAGCGAGTACAACGTCTTCGTCCGCGAGGACGGCGTCGTCCTCTTCGATTGGCCACAGTCCGTCCCGACCGACCACGAGAACGCCCGCGAGTTCCTCGGGCGGGACGTCCGCAACATCGTCTCCTACTTCCAGCGCAAGTACCCGAACCCGACGCCGGACGTCGATACGGAGGCCGTCGCGGACGCGGTGGCGGCGAACGAGCTCGAGACGATCAGGGCCTACGGCGAGTAGTCGTTTCGCGACGCCGTGGAGAGCGCGACGCGACGGCGCGGTCGGCGGTCCGACCGAGTCAGCGCGCGTCGGCGCTCGTCGCGCGCGCCATGAAGTAGACGGCGACGACGCCGAGCGCGAGGTCGAGCGCGCCGAGGACGACGACGGCGGGGACGAGCGTGTCCCAGATGCCGCCGAACGCCGAGACCTCGATGGCGGTCATGACGTCGCGGCCGAACATGAGGGCGCGCGCGGCGTCGATGCCGTACGTGAGGGGGTTGAGCGAGGCGACGACCTGCACCCATCCGGGGAGCGCGTCGAGCGGGAGGAAGGCGCTCGAGAGGAAGAGCAGGGGGAACTGGAGGACGTTCACGGAGATCATCGTGGACTCCTGGTCGCGTGTGACGAGCGCCATGACGTTCGAGAACGCCGTGAACCAGACGGAGAAGAGGACGCCGACGAGGACGATGCCGACGGCGCCCGCGAGGCCGGTGGCGACGTACGTGCCGGGGTCGCCGCCGGTGTCGATCCAGAGGAGGACGTAGCCGAAGACGAGGATGATGCAGACCTGCACGACGATGCGCAGCACCTCCGAGAGGGACTTCCCGAGGAAGACCGCGCCCCGGTGCATCGGGGAGACGAGCGCCTTCTCGAACATCCCGGACTCGATGTCCTCGACGAGGCCGATGCCGGAGGTGGTGGCGGCGATGAGCGACACCTGAATCGCGATGGCGGGCACGAGGAAGGTGATGTAGCTCGTGTCGCCGCCGACCGCGCTCCCGATGGCGCCGCCCGTGATGCCGCCGAACACCTCGGTGAAGAGCACGAGGAACATGATGGGGTTGAGGAGGGAGAAGACGAGCACGAACGGGTTGCGCGTCGTCTTGATGAGCCAGCGCTTGAGGTTCACCCACGTGTCGACGACGAAGCCGTTCCCCGTCGCTTTCTCGCCGGGCGCGGACGCGCTCATCGCGCCCCCTCCGTCGCCTCGACGCCGTCGGCCTCCTCGCTCTCGGGGTCGTACGCTTCGCCGGTGACGGCGAGGAAGACGTCGTCAAGCGTCGGACTGCGGACGTTGAAGCCGGTGATGGTGAGGCCGGCGTCGCGGAGCGCGACGAGGAGGTCGGTGCCGTGGCGGCGCGCCACGCTCGACGTGACGCGTATCCCCTCGTCGGTCGCTTCGACGGCGTCCGCGTCCGCCGCGAGGCGGGAGTCGGCGGCGACCTCGCGGGCGCGCTCGACGTCGGCGTCGCTCGGGTCGTCGAGGTCGACTTCGAGGACGTCGCCGCCGACTTCGGCCTTCAGTTCGGCGGGCGAGCCGGTGACGGCGATTTCGCCGTCGACGATGACGCCGATGCGCTCGCAGAGGTGGTCGGCCTCCTCGAGGTACTGCGTGGTGAGGAAGACGGTGGTGCCCCGGTCGTTGATGCGCTCGAAGTAGTCCCAGAGGCGGTTGCGGGCTTTGGGGTCGAGGCCGGTCGTGGGTTCGTCGAGGAAGACGACCGGCGGCTCGTGGACGAGGGCGGTGGCGACGTCGAGTCGCTTCTGCATCCCGCCGGAGAAGCCCTTCGCGGGCTTGTCGGCGACGTCGGCGAGGTCCACGAGGTCGAGGAGGTCGTCGATGCGCGCCTCGCGCTCCTCGCGCGGGACGCCGTAGGCCTCACACGCGTAGCGGACGTTCTCGCGCGCGGTGAGTTCGCGGTCGATGCTCGTCTCTTGGGCCATGTAGCCGATGGATTCGCGGACCTCGCGGGGGGAGTCCGCGACGTCGTAGCCGTTGACGGCGACGCGCCCCTCGGTCGGGTTGAGGAGGGTGACGAGGGTCTTGATGGTCGTCGTCTTCCCGGCGCCGTTCGCGCCGAGGAAGCCGAAGAACTCGCCGTCGGGGACGTCGAGCGTGACGTCGGTGACGGCCTCCGTCCCGTCCGCGTACGTCACCGCGAGGTGCTCGGCGTGGATCGCGCTCATACGTGTCGGGTGAGCGCACGCTGACACATAAGCTTTGACTGACTGTTCATTCAGGTTGGGGGTGGCCCCGTGTCTTATGGAGCGGTGTCACCGAGGGAGCGTATGCCGTGGTCCGAGACGCCGTTCGCGGTGCCGCTCCTCCTCGCGGCAGTCACGGGGCTCCTCCTCGCGGCGTACACGCTCGGCCGGCGCGAGCGCCTCGACCCGCCCGCCGTGGCGGCGTTCGTCACCGTCGCGCTCGCCACCACCGTCTGGACGGGCGCGTACACGCAGCAGCTCGCCGCCACGACCGTCGCCGCGAAGCTGGCCTGGACGCGCGTCGTCTGGGTCGGCGTCGCGCTCACCGCCGTCGGCTGGCCCGTCTTCGTCCTCGCGTACACCGGACACCGGCGCGTCCTCCGTGCGCGCGCCCTCGCCGCGCTCGCCGCGCTCCCGGCGCTCTGCGTGCTCGCCGTCTGGAGCGCAAACTACCGGTGGCTCCTCCTCACGCCCGTCGACCTCCACGACGTCGCGGGCATCACCGTCCTCGAAATCGCGCCCGGCCCCCTCTTCGTGCTCTTCCTCTGCTACTCGTACGCGCTCGACGTCGTCGCCATCGGCCTCCTCGCGCGCGCCGCCAGCACCCGACGCGGCACCCGACGCCGCGAAGCCGCCGCCCTCTGTCTCGGTTCCGTCCTCCCGCTCGCCGCCAGCGTCGCCAGCGTCGCCGTCCTTCACCCCTACCCGTACGTCGACGCGACGCCGATGGCGTTCGGCGTCACCATCCCCCTCGTCGCCGTCGTGCTCTTTCGCTATCGGCCGCTCTCCCTCGTCCCCGTCGCGCGCACCCAACTCCTCGAGGAGATGAGCGACGGCCTCATCGTCCTCAACGCCGCCGAGCGCGTCGTCGACGCGAACGCGACCGCTCGCGCGCTCTTGGGCGACGGCACCGGTCTCATCGGCCGCCCGGCCGAGCGCGCGCTCGCCGACCACCCCGCCCTCCTCGACGCGATGGAACGACCCGCCGACGGCGAGCGCAGCGTCGTCATCGAGCGCGACGGCGAGCGGCGCCACTACGATGTCTCCGTCTCCGTCGTTCGAGACTCGCTCGGCGCCGTCAGCGGCACGCTCGTCAGCCTCCGGGACATCACGCGGCGGCGCGAACTCGAGCAGTGGTATCAGAGCATCGTCGACCGGTCCACGACCATCGTCGCGGTGACCGACGCCGAGGGCGGGCTCCGCTACGCCACGCCGTCCTTCGAGCGGACGCTGGGCTACGACCCCGGCGACATCGTCGGCGAGCGCGTGACCGACTTCATCCACCCGGACGACGTTCCCGCGTTCCAGAGCTCGCTCGCGGACGCGAACGAGCACGGGACCGGCGCGCTCCGGGAGGTACGCGTCCGGGACGCCGAGGACGGCTGGCACGTCATCGAGGGGCAGGCGCGCGACCTGCGCGACGACCCCGTCATCGGCGGCTACCTGCTCTCCGGGCACGACGTCACCGCGCGCCGCCGCACCGAACAGCGCCTCCAAGCGCTCAATCGCGTCCTCCGCCACGACGTCCGCAACGAGCTCTCGGTCGTGCAGGGTTACGTCTCGATGGCGCGCGAGCGCGTCGACGACGAGGAGGTGCGCGAGTGGCTCGAGCGCGCACACAGCGCGAGCGAGAAGCTCCTCGACGTGAGCGAGACGTCCCGATACGTCGACGCCGAACTCGAGCGCGACCCCGAGGTGGCGCGCGCGGACGTCACCGGCGCCGTCGCGGACGCCGTCGCCGCCGTCGAGCGCACGCACCCCGACGTGCGCGTCGCGGTGGACGCCCCGGAGTCGGCGCGCGCGGACGTCACCCGGCTCTTCGAGTTCGCCGTCGAACACCTCGTGCGGACCGCCGCCGAGCACGCCGCGAGCGCCGGCGAGGAGGTCGCGGTGTGCGTCGAGCGAACGCCGTCCGGGGTCGAGCTCCGCGTACGGCTCGGTGAGCGCTGGCTCTCCGAGGGCGACGAGCGCGTGCTGGAGCAGGGCGAGGAGTCCCCGCTCGCGCACGCCGATGGCCTCGGCTTCTGGATCGTCCACTGGGCGGTGACGGCCGCCGACGGCACGATCGCCGTCGCGGAGGACGGCCGCGTCGTCGTGCTCCGCCTCCGCGACCCCGACGCGTCGTGAGGCAGGGGTTTCGAAGCGCTTAACCCCGCCACGACAGTACCACCACCAACTCGCTGGTGCGGGCCCAGCGGGCACCCGTCTCGACGGGACGAAATGTGGACCGCCTCGCGGTCTGAATCGACAGCGCCCGCGGACAACACATGGCACGAAGCTTCTACTCCCACATCAAGGACGCGTGGAAGCAGCCCGGCGAGGGCAAACTCGCCGAGCTGCAGTGGCAGCGCAAGCAGGAATGGCGCCGACAGGGCGCAATCGAGCGCGTCGAGCGCCCGACCCGCCTCGACAAGGCCCGCGAGCTCGGCTACAAGGCCAAGCAGGGCGTCGTCGTCGCGCGCGTCTCCGTCCGGAAGGGGACCGCTCGGCAGTCCCGCCACAAGGCGGGCCGCCGGACGAAGCGACAGGGCGTCAACCGCATCGGTCGCGCGAAGAACCTCCAGCGCATCTCCGAGGAGCGCGCGACGCGCAAGTACGTCAACCTCCGCGTGCTGAACTCCTACTGGGTGGGTGAGGACGGCTCGCAGAAGTGGTTCGAAGTCATTCTCCTCGACCCGGAGCATCCCGCCATCCAGAACGACGACGACCTCGGCTGGATCGCGAACAACAGCCAGGAGAACCGCGCGCTGCGCGGTCTCACCTCCGCCGGCCGCAAGGGCCGCGGCCTCCGCAAGCGCGGGAAGGGCACCGAGAAGACCCGTCCCTCGAAGAACGGCGGCACGCAGCGCAAGAAGTAACGCCGCGTTTTTCGGTTTCTCCCGTTTCTCTCGCCGCGTAGCGACGGCGCCGTTCAGCGCCCGCGCCAGACGACGTCCGCCGCGACGTCGTCGCGCGTCACGACGCCGACGAAGCGCCCGTGGCTGTCGGTGACGGCGGCGTAGTCGGCGCCCGTCTCGCGGAACTCGGTGACGAGTTCGTCCACCGTCCACGAGTCGCGCGCGACGGGGACGTCCGCGAGGGCGTCGCGGAGCGAGCCGCCGGATTCGACGGCGCGCACGGCGGCGGCGAGCGTCACGATACCGACGACGCCATCGTCGGCACCGACGACGGGAATGGCGTCGACGCCGGCCTCGAGGCAGGCGTCACGCGCGGCGGCCGGCGTCGCGTCCGCGTCGAGCACGGTGGCGGTTTCGCGCGGCGTCATCACCTCCGCGACGGCGGTCTGTTCGAGGTCGAGGACGGCGTGCACCATCTCGCGCTCGTGGGGTGCGACGACGCCGAGTTGCGCGCCCGTCACGAGGAGCGCGCGGATCTCCTCGCGCGTCACGTACGGCGTCGTGGCGTCGGTGCCACCGAGGAGCGAGGTGATGGCGTTCGCGGCGGTGTCGAACGCCCAGACGACCGGGGAGAGCGCGCGTTCGAGGACGTGAACGGGGCGCGCGATGGTGAGCGCCCACGATTCGGCGTGCGCGACGCCGTAGGCCTTCGGCGCGATTTCGCCGAAGAGCAGGACGAGCACGCTCGTCACGACGGTGGCGGCGACGATGGCGGAGCCGGCGGGGAGGAGCGACACCGTGAGCGTCGCGATGATGGTAGAGAACGCGACGTTCACGACGTTGTTCCCGACGAGGATGGTGACGAGGAGGCGGTTCGGGTCCTCGCGGAGCGCGTGCAGCGCCGTCGCGCGGGCGTCACCGGTCGAGGCGAGCGACTGGATGCGGTGCAGTTGGAGCGAGAACGTCGCGATTTCGGCGGACGAGAAGAAGGCGCTCGCCACCAGGAGGAGGAGGCAAGCGCCCGCGAGCGCGACGAGGGTGGCGTCGACCATACCCGACGGAGGAGCGCGAGCGCCGTAAGCCCACCCGGAGTCCCCTTACTCGGCGTCGCCGACGACGCCCTGCAGGGTCTCGAAGGCGTCGCGCTCGGCGTCGTCGTCGGCGTTCGCGACGAGGCGCTCGACGATGAACTCGGGCGTGCTGCGCCCGACGACGCCGAAGCGGGGCTGGTAGTCGACTTCGAGGGCGAGGTCCGGGGAGAGCCCTTCGGCGAAGACGCCGTCGACGCGCGCGCGTCCCGGGAGCGGGTCGAGGTCGTCCGCGAGGTGGGTGACGTAGACGCCGAGCGCGTCGTGGTCGGCGGTGAGCGAGACCAACCCGTGGAGGAGGTCGGCGGCGCTCCCGGGTTCGGTGATGGCCTCGAACTCGTCGACGAGCATGAGCGTGCGGCCGTCGCGGGCGAGCGGCGGCACGACGGAGCGAAGCGTCGTCTCGAGGACGCCGGCGTTGAAGCTCGCGTGCCGGCGGTGGAAGACGAGGCGGTCGAACCGCCCGACGACGGCGTGGTCGGCGGGGACGGGAAGCCCGAGGACGGCGAGCGTCGCGACTTCGGCGAGCGTCTCGAGGAGCGTCGTCTTCCCGCCGGAGTTCGCGCCCGTGAGGACGGCGACGCGGTCGCCGACCGGCGGCCCCGCGAGGTCGTGGTCGCCGAGCGCGTACGTCACGGGTTGGACGCTCGCGCCGGACGCGCGGAGACCGAGGTTGCGCGCGCCCGCGACCGCGAGCGCGGCGTCGTCGGTGTACGCGGGTCGCGTGAGGTCGTAGGCGACGGCGAAGCGCGCGAGCGAGACGGTGAACGCCACGTCGGGGACCGCCTCGGTCGCGGCCTCGACGTCGGCGTCGGCCTCGGCGACGGCGCTGTCGAGGTCCGCGCGCACCGAGTCCTCGCGGCTCGCGGCGTCCGCGCGGAGGGCGTCGGCGAGCGAGCGGAGCGTCCCGCTCACGAAGTCGGCGGCGTCGGCGGCGTCGGTCGCGGCGTGCTCGCGGATGCGCGCGGGGCCGACGCCCGTGACGTCCGCGACGTGCTCGACGACGGCTTCGCGGAACTCGTCCGGGCCGCGGAGGTCGCCCGAGCGGACGTCCTCGAGCACGCCGAGGGCGTCGCGTTCGAGGCGCTCGACGGCGGCCGCGCGCTCGCGGAGGTCGTCGAGGCGGTCGTCGTAGCCGTCGCGGACGCCGTCGCCGTCGCGATAGCGCAGGGCGTCGGCGGCGTCCCGGAGGGCGTCGGCGTCGATGTCGGCGAACGCCGCGAACGCCCCCGAGTCGAGGCCGGCGTCGACGAGCG
This sequence comes from Halarchaeum sp. CBA1220, assembly GCF_003721175.2. Lineage (GTDB taxonomy): Archaea > Halobacteriota > Halobacteria > Halobacteriales > Halobacteriaceae > Halarchaeum > Halarchaeum grantii. The sequence goes on along the minus strand of NZ_CP054707.1, from coordinate 1,031,884 downwards.
CGAGCGCGGTTTCGACGGCCGCGCGCTCCCCGCCGTCGCGGCTGTCGTGCTCCTCGAAGGCGGCGATGGCGGCCTCGCGCTCGCGCTCGTCGAGCTCGCGCCACGTCTCGACGGCGTCGAAGACCGCGTCGAGGCGGGCTTCGCGCGCGTCGGCGTCCGCGAGCGGCGTGAGAACGCGGATGCGGTCGCGGGCGCGGCGCGTGAGCGCGAACTCGGCGGCCGTCTCGAGGACGCGCTTGTAGACGTCGCGGGCGTCGTCGGTCGCGAAGCGCTCGGCGTCGCCACCACCGGTGGCGCGCCGGAGGATGCGGGTGGCTCGACCCGGCGAGACGCCGGCGTCGACGAGCGCGGAGACGTCGGCGGACTCGATGGCGCGGACCGCGTCGGCCTCGCCGAGCGCCTCGGTGAGGCGGGCGGCGGTCTTCGGGCCGACGCCCCAGTAGTCCTGTAGGTCGCTCTCCATACGGAAGTGGTACGGCGGCGGGAGAAAAACCGTTGCCCTAGGCGAGCGCGAACCACTCGCTGCCCGCGTAGTTCCAGAGGCCCCCGCCGGTGACGGCGGAGAGGGAGGCCATCCAGTAGGGGAGCGTGAGCCACTGGATCGTCGCGGTGAGGAGGGCGGTGTAGACGGCGTAGCCGACGACGCAGACGCCGAGGTAGCGCGCGAAGCGCCGGCGGAGGCGGTCGGTGACCTCGAAGGTGTAGCGGCTGTTCAGCCCGAACGTCCAGACGGCGCCGCCGAAGAACGCGACGAACGCCGCCCGTGACGTCGGGAGGGCGCCGGCGAGCGCGAGGAAGAGCGCGACGTTCACGAGCGCGCCCGAAACGCCGATGGCGCCGAACTCGGTGAGGCGAACCGCGCGCTCGGCCGGACAGACCCGCGTCACGCCGAGCCGGCGGAGGCCGGCTTCGAGGCGTGGTTCGAGGCGCGAGAACGGCGACTCAGTCATGTCCCGGTCGGAACAACAGTATCGGGGAGAGACACATAAAGGTTGGTGCGGACTTCCACGTTGAGCGGCGTGCCCGCGCCGAGCGGCCGTCTCGAACGACGGGGGAGAAAGCACTTACCGGGTCGCGGCGGCGCCGCCGCTCGGCGCACGGAAAGCAGAAAGCAGGGGGAAAGAAGCGTGTGGGCGTCGAGGGGCGGCGTTACTCGAGGTCGAAGCGGTCGGCCTGCATGACCTTGCTCCACGCGGCGACGAAGTCCTCAACGAGTTTCTCCTCGCCGTCCTCGGCCGCGTAGACGTCGGCGTGCGCGCGGAGGCGGGCGTTCGAGCTGAAGATGAGGTCGAAGCGCGTGGCCTCCCAGACCTTCTCGCCGCTGTCGCGCTCGAAGCCCTCGAAGACCTCCTCGTCCTCGTCCACGGGCTCCCACTCGTAGTCCATGTCGAGCAGGTTCGCGTAGAAGTCGTTCGTGAGCGTCCCGGGGTCGTCCGTGAGGACGCCGCGCTCGGTGTCGCCGTAGGTCGCGCCGAGCGCGCGCATCCCGCCGACGAGCGCCGTCAGCTCGGTGACGGAGAGGTTGAGGAGCTCGGCCTTGTCGACCATGCGCTCCTCGAGGGTGTCGTAGAGGTCGTTGTAGTCGCCGTCACCGATGTAGTTGCGGAAGCCGTCCGCCTTCGGCTTGAGCGGCGCGAAGGAGTCGGCGTCCGTCTGCTCGGCGCTGGCGTCCGTGCGGCCCGGCTCGAACGGCACGTCGACGTCGTAGCCGGCGTCGGCGGCCGCCTGCTCGACGGCGACGTTGCCGCCGAGGACGATGAGGTCCGCGAGCGAGACGCGGACGTCGTCGTCGCGCGACTCGTTGAACTCCGCCTGAATCTCCTCGTAGGTGTCGAGGACCTCGGCGAGCTTCGCGGGCTCGTTGACCTCCCAGTCCTTCTGGGGTTCGAGGCGGATGCGCGCGCCGTTCGCGCCGCCGCGCTTGTCGCTGTCGCGGTACGTCGAGGCGGACGCCCACGCGGTCTTCACGCGCTGCGTCCGGTCGAGGTCGGAGTCGAGGATGGCGTCCTCGAGCTCGTCGACCTCCTCGGCGCCGACGGTCTCGTAGTCGGCCTCCGGGATCGGGTCCTGCCAGACGAACGTCTCGTCCGGGACCTCGGGGCCGAGGAGGCGCTGCTTCGGACCCATGTCGCGGTGGATGAGCTTGTACCACGCGCGGGCGAACGCCTGCTGGAAGTGGTCGGGGTTCTCCTGGAAGTCCTCGAGGACCTCGCGGTAGTCGTCGTCGCGCTTCAGCGCGACGTCCGTCGTCAGCATCATCGGCTCCTCGGACTCGTCGAAGTCCTGGGCGTCCGGGGCCTTCTCGATGTCCTCGCGCTCCTCCTCGGTGGCGGGCTGCCACTGCCACGCGCCACCGGGGCCCTTGTGCGGCTCCCACTCGTAGTCGAGGAGGTTGTCGATGTAGCCCGTGTCCCACATCGTCGGCGTGGAGTTCCACGGGCCCTCGATGCCGCTCGTGATCATGCCGGCCTTCTCGAAGTCGTGGTCCCAGCCGAGGCCCTGGTCCTCGATGGGCGCGGACTCGGGGTCGGGGCCGACTTCGGTCTCGTCGTCGGCGCCGTGGACCTTCCCGAAGGTGTGGCCGCCGGCGATGAGCGCGACCGTCTCCTCGTCGTCCATCGCCATGCGGTCGAACTCCTCGCGGATGTTCGCGGCGGAGCCCTCGACGTCGGGTTCGCCGTAGGGGCCCTCGGGGTTCACGTAGATGAGGCCCATGACGGTGTTCGCGAGCGGGTCCTTGAGGTTCCCGACCTCGCCGTCCTCGAAGCGCTCGGGCGACGTGGTCTCCCACTCGGTCTCGGGGCCCCATTCGACGGCCTCGTTCGACTTGTAGGCGTCCTCGCGGCCGCCGCCGAAGCCGTACGTCTCGAAGCCCATCGTCTCGAGGGCGACGTTGCCGGCGAGCACGATGAGGTCGGACCACGAGAGCTTGCGGCCGTACTTCAGCTTGACCGGCTGAAGGAGGCGGCGGGCCTTGTCGAGGTTGACGTTGTCCGGCCAGCTACTCTCCGGCGGGAGGCGCTGGCGGGCGCCGGACGCGCCGGCGCGGCCGTCGATGGTGCGATAGGTGCCGGCGCTGTGCCAGGCCATCCGGATGAACAGCGGCCCGTAGTTGCCGTAGTCGGCCGGCCACCACTCCTGGGAGTCCATCATGACCTCCTGGATGTCCGCCTTGACCTCCTCGAGGTCGAGCTTCTGGAACTCCTCGGCGTAGTCGAAGTCCTCGCCGTACGGGTTGAGTTGCTCCTCGTCGTCGTCGAGGATGTCGACGCGCAGCAACTCCGGCCACCACTCCTGGTTTGACCACGTCATTGGTACCTGATTCATCACACGTTATAGCCATAAACATACCGATTGCTTGCTTCAGACGATGGAATCTTCTCGGAGAGAGGTCAGAATGTTTTCCTGAGGGAAAGGAATTTTCGCTTCTACGTCCGGAGAGTTCGTACTATCTGTCGTTCACTCGGCGACACGGCAGAGTGGATGCGGTCGTATCGCGCTTTAGAAAACCGCTATCGGCCGGTATCGCTATTCGTCCCGCGACGTGGCGCTACTCGCCCTCGACGAGCCGGCGGAGCTGTTCGGGGGGCACGGCACCGCGCGCCGCGTACCCCTCGTACGCGAACGTCGGCACGCCCGTCACGCCCTGCTGGTGGGCCTCTTGGAACTTCTCCGTCACCGTCTCGCGCAGGTCCTCGTCCGCGACGGCGTCGCGGACCGCCTCGGGGTCGACGCCCGCCTCGTCAGCGAGGTCGGCGAGCACGTCCACGTCGCCGATGTCGCGCTCGTCCTCCCAGAGCGCCGCGAATATCGCCTCGTCGAACGCCAGCCACGTCTCGTAGTCCTCGTGTTCGGCCACGTAGTAGGAGGCGACCTGCGCGTCCAGCGAGTCCACGTCCCCCACGAGGTCCGTCTGCATCTCCTCGGCGTCGTACTGCTCGCGGAGGCGCTCGACGTTCTGCTTCGCCTGTTCGTAGTACTCGTCGTCGTGCCCGCTCTCCTGCACGATTTCGCCCGACTCGTTGCGCTGGTTCGACCGGAGGTCGAAGGGATGCCACTCGATCTCCAGCTCCTCCTCGCGCGTCTCCTGATACGTCTCGAGCGAGCGGCGCCCGAGGTAGCAGAACGGACAGACGTAGTCGCTGAACACCGTTATCGTGTCGGCCATACGGCGTGAAGGGGACGGGGACGCAAGAGGGCCACGCCCCCGGCACTGGGCGCGCGAAACGGGACGCGAGCGAGGCACAGCACTTTACTCTTCAGCGCGCGCACACGACCGGTATGACCTCGGAAACGGAGCGGGAGCCGTGGCGGCGCGCGGGGCGCGGCACATGGTGAACACCCTCCTCGCCGGGCACGTCGCGGCGTTCGCGCTCGCGGCCATCGCGTGCGTCCTCGGCGCGTGGCGCGCGCTCGACATCGAGCACGACGGGACGCGCACGGGCCTCGTCGCCTTCTTCCTCGCGAGCGGCGGGTGGGCCGCGACCACCGTCGGCTTCCTCCTCGTCCCCGTCGTCCCCGTCCAGCGCGCGCTCGTCGTCCTCGGGTTGCTCTGCGGCCTCGCCACCGTCGGCGCGTGGCTCTACTTCGCCGCCGCCTACACGGGGCGCTCGCCCGGCGCGCTCCCGTACAGCCGCCTCACCGTCGGCGTCCTCGTCGCCGTCGGCGTCTTCAAGGCCACGAACCCGCTCCACCACGCCTACTTCGGCGTCGAGGCGGTGACGGAGCCGTTCCCCCACCTCGCCGTCCACTACGGCATCGGGCACTGGCTCTCGCTCGGCCTCGCGTACGTCCTCGCGTTCGTCGGCGTCTACATGATCCTCGAGCACTTCCACCTCGCCGGCGCGGACACCCGCCCGCTCGCCGTCCTCGTCGGCTTCACCGCGCTCCCCGTGCTCCTGAACATCGTCGCGCTCGACACGCCGTGGCTCCTCCCCCTGCTCTACGAACCGCTCGGCGTCGCGGCGTTCGCAATCGGCGTCGGCTTCGTCTACTTCGAGCGCTTCGAGACCATCCACCTCGCCGCCGACATCGACGACCCCGTCGTCTTCCTCGACCGGGACGGGTACATCCGCGACTACAATCAGGAGGCGGCGGCGCTCTTCGGCGAACTCGACGGCGCGGCGGGCGAGCGCCTCGCGGACGTCCTCCCGACGCTCGCGGCGGGCATCGAGGACGGCGCGTCCGTCGTCGCGCTCGAACGCGGCGGGGAGACGCGCTACTACGACGTCACGACGAACCCCTTCATGGCGGGGGAGACCCGGACGGGCGAGTCCATCGTCGTCTCCGACGCCACGGAGCGCGAGCGCTACCGGCGGCGCCTCGAGGCGCGCGGCGAGCAACTGGAGGCGCTGAACCGCGTCGTCCGCCACGACATCCGCAACGACATGGCGGTCGTCACCGGGTGGAGCGGGGTCCTCGAGGACCACGTCGACGAGGACGGCCGGGACGCCCTGCGGCGAATCCGTCGCACCGCCGAGCACACCATCGAAATCACGGAGAACGTCCGGGACTTCGTGGACGCGCTCGCCGACGAGGGCGAGATGTCGACGCACCGCATCGACCTCCACGCGCACCTCGACGCCGAACTCGAGCGCGTCCGCGAGGCCTACCCGAACGCGCGCTTCGAGACGCCGACCGGCCTCCCCGACGTCGCCGTCGAGGCGAACGAACTGCTCTCCTCGGTCTTCCGCAACCTCCTGAACAACGCCGTCCAGCACAGCGACGTCGACGACCCCGTCGTGACCGTCACCGCGAGCGTCGCCCCCGACACCGCCACGGTGCGCGTCGCGGACAACGGCCCCGGCGTCCCGGACGCGGAGAAGGAGCGCGTCTTCGGGAAGGACGCGAAGGGCGTCGAGAGCACCGGGACGGGCATCGGCCTCTACCTCGTGCGGACGCTCCTCGCGCAGTTCGGCGGGAGCGTCCACGTCGAGGACAACGACCCGCGCGGCGCGGTGTTCGTCGTGGAGTTACCGCGCGCCTCAGAGGGCGCTCGCGCCGAGGAAGACGCAGGCGACGACGGCGACGAGCGGGGCGGCGTACGCGACGCCGTCGCGGAGTCGCCCCCCGACTAGCGCGCCGACGACGAGGCCGTTCCCGGCGGCCTGCACGAGCGCGGAGTGGTAGAAGAGCGTCCGGTAGGTGCCGGTGTCGATCTGGCCGACGTGGATGCCCGCGATGCCGGCGGCCGGGAGCGACGCCGACGCCCCGGCGGCGTTCGCGACGGCGGGGAGGAAGACGAGGTCGAACGCGAGGAGCATCCCGACGTAGACGAGGACGCCGATGACGACGATGCCCGCGTAGACGCCGAGGGTGCGCCGGCGGTCGACCTCGCGCTCGTGGCGCTGGCCGAGGTCGTCCGCGACCGCCTCGAGCACCGGCCCGGGGTCGTCGGTGGTGCGGACGGCGACGACGGTGAGGCCGATGGCGCGCGTGACGGCGGGAACGCCGAGGCGGTCGGCGAACGTCCGGAGGGCGCGCGGGAAGTCCGCCGTCCACGCGACGTCCCGGCGGACGCGGTCGAGTTCGTCCGCGAGCGTCCCCGTGGTGCGCTCGGCGACGAGGCCGACGGCGTCGGCGAGCGGGACGCTGTTGCTCGCGGCGTCCGCGACGACGCGGAGGGCGTCCGGGAAGCGCCCCCGGAGGTCGCGTTCGCGCCGACGCTCGAGGATGTAGAGGAACGCGATCGGCGTGACGGCGACGAGGAACGGGACGACGGCGAGGCCGGTCGTGGCGCGGATGGGGGTCGCGGCCAGCCCCGAGACGGAGAGCGGGACGACGCCGAGCGCGGCGAGCGCGAGGAGCGCGAGGAGCGCGAGCGGGACGCTCGCGAGGAAGAGGAGCCGGGGGGCGTCGCGGGCGGCGGCGAGCGGGGCGGCGAGGCGTTCGCGCCACGTCGCGCGCTCGCGCCCGGCGAGGTAGTCGTCTATCGGGCCGTCGTCGATGGCGGCGGGGTCGCGTTCGGTGGCGCCGACGTCCACGGCGGCGACGGGGTCGGCGCCGTGGCGGCGGGCGCGCGCGAGCAGGCGCTTGAAGACGAGGGAGAACGCGACGAGGAGGAGGGGGAGGAGGAGGTAGGTGAGCGCGGCGAGCGCGCCGACGAGGCCGGGTGCGGTGAAGGAGGCGACGAGGAGGACGACGAAGAGGAACGCGGGGCCGGCGAGCGCGACGGCGACGTAGGCTTCGGCGGTGGTTTCGAGGTCCTCGAGCACGCGCTCCTGTCGGTGCTCGGCGCGCTCGCGCTGGTCGGTGACGGCGTCCGCGAGGAAGGCCTCGACGTCGCCGCCGGTCTCGAGGACGCCGACGAGTTCGTCGAGGAGGACGGTGAAGTCGTCGCTCGGCGTGCGCTCGCGGGTCGCGGTGAGCGCGTCGAAGAGGTCGGCGTTGAAGCGCTCGGTGTCCCGGACGGCGAGCCGGACCTCCTCGGCGAGCGGGCCGTAGGCCTCCGTCTCGTCGGCGAGCCTGTCGAACGCCTCGTAGAGGTCGGTGCCGCCGTGGACGAGCGCGTAGAGGAAGACGGTGGCGTGCGGGAGCGCGCCGTCGATGGCGCGCCGTCGTCTCGCGATGCGGCGCCGCAGGAGCGCGAGGTGGCCGCCGGCGACGCCGCCGCCTCCGAGGAGGAGGCCGAGCGGGACGCAGGCGAGGCGCGCGAGCACGGGGAGCGGCGCGAGCGCGGCGGCGAGGAGGCCGACGAGGAGGCCGCAGAGCGCGCCGACGACGCTGTGGCGGGCGACGCGCGCGACGTAGGCGTCGACGGTCTCGGGGACGTGCGCGCTCTCGAGGGCGTCGTCGAGACGCGCGAAGCGCTCGGGGTGAACGATGACGTACGTCCGAATCGGCCCGTAGCCGTCGGTGCGGACGCGCTCGCGGGCGCCCGGCTCTCGGTCAGTCATCCGCGATACGCACCCGCTCGGCGCCCTCGCGCACGCCCTCGGGGAGGTCCGCGAGGACGCGCTCGGGGTTGCGCTCGAAGGTGAAGATGCGGTCGGCGACCGCCTCGTAGTCGAATGTCCCCTCGGCGGCGAGGTGCGCGAGGACGCGCTGGCGGCTGTCGAGTTCCTCGCGGAGGCGGTCGTCGCGCCAGCCACGGTCGGCCGCGATTTCTCGCGGCAGGCGGGCGCGGGAGCGCTGCTCGAAGCCCTGCGTGTCGGCGTCGTAGTGGAAGACGTCGCGGGTGCTGGGGCGCTCGTCGCCGTCGGGCGTGCCGACTTCCGTGATCTGCCAGCAGCGCCGCGCGACGCCGTCGGGTTCGTCGACGATGCGCTGGACGACGATGACGTCGAGGTCGGCGAGCAGGTCGGGCGGCACCGAGAGCGGGTCGTGGGTGAGGCGCCGAACGGCGTCGTCGGCGGTCTCCGCGTGGAAGGTGGTGAAGCCGTCGTGGCCGGTGCCGACGGCCTGGAAGAACGCGCGGACGACGGCGGGGTCGGTGCGGAGTTCGCCGACGAGGATGTGGTCGGGGCGCTGGTGGAGGGCTTCGCTGAGGAGGCGATAGCCGTCGACTTCGCGGCGGGCCTCGGCGCTCGCGTCGTCGGCGGTGCGGGTGACGTCCGCCACCCAGTTCTCGTGTGGCAGGTTGACCTCGCGGGTCTCCTCGATGGAGACGACCTTGTGGTCGGGCGGGATGAAGAACGCGCAGGCGTTCATGCTCGTGGTCTTCCCGGAGCCGGTCGGGCCGACGAAGAGGACGGAGCGGTTGTGCGCGACGGCGAGCCAGAGGTAGGCGAGCTGGCGGGCGTCGAACGTGCCGAGGGAGGCGAGTTCGGGTGGTGTGAACGGCTCTTCTCTGAATTTGCGGACGGTGAAGTTCGACCCGCGCGTCGCGACGTCGCCGCCGAGCGTCACCTGCACGCGCGAGCCGTCGGGGAGCGTCGTGGTGAGGAGGGGGTTGGCGGCGGAGACGTGCCGGCCGGCGCGCTGGGCGAGGCGGACGGCGATGGACTCGACGACGTCGCTCCCCCACGACCGGTTCGACTGGAGGTGGCCGTGGTCGCGGTGGTAGGCGTAGAGCGGGACGTCGGCGCCGTCGCAGGAGACGTCCTCGACGGCGGGGTCCGACATGAAGGGGTCGATGCGGCCGTAGCCGAAGAAGTCCCGGCGGAGGTAGTAGCGCACCACCCAGCGTTCGGCGGGCGGGACGCCGCGCGCGTGCTCGGCGAGGACGTCGTCGAGGCGCTCGGCGAACGCCTCGCGTCCCGACTCGTCGTGGGCGTACTCCTCGTCGAGGAGGACGCGCCGGGCGACGTCGCGGAGGTCCTCGTAGACGTAGTCGGCGAACTCCGAGCGCGTCGGTTCGAGGACGTCGTAGCGGAGCTCCTCGGTGTCGGGGTCGCGCCGGAGGGCGACGTGCGCGTACGGTTCGGTCACCCAGTAGGCGTCGACGGCGGGGTCCGGGTCGGTGGCGACGTCGAAGCGCTCCACGAGGGCCTCGACGTCCGGGAGCGCGTCGAACGGTGCGGGGTCGCGCTCGTCGAGGTGGGTGGCGAGCGCCTCGCGGACCCGCTCGCGGGTGTCGCCGGTCATGTCACGCTCGGGGAGAGTGCGGTCACGTGCCTTAGTGTTGTGGCTGGCGGGGCCGCGAGCGCGCCGGGCGGGCGATGCAGGACGCACCGGGGGAAGAGCTATGTTGAATGAACGGTTAGTCAACAGCGGCGAGACACAATGAACGGATTCGACGGGAAGACGGCAGTCGTAACGGGAGCGGCCTCGGGAATCGGGCGGGCGTCGGCGGAGCGCCTCGCGGCGGAGGGCGCGAGCGTCGTCGTCGCCGACGTCGACGCCGAGGGCGGCGCGGAGACGGTCGCGGCCATCGAGGACGCGGGCGGCGACGCGACGTTCGTCGAGGTGGACGTCACGGACGCGGCGTCCGTCGAGCACATGGTGGACGTCGCCGTCGACACCTACGGCGGCCTCGACCTCGCGCACAACAACGCCGGCATCCTCACCGGCTTCGACGCGGTGACCGACATCGAGGAGGCCGACTGGGACCGCCTCCTCGGCGTGAACCTGAAGGGCGTCTGGCTCTGCATGAAGGCCGAACTCGCCGTCATGGAGGAAACGGGCGGCGCCATCGTCAACACCGCCTCCGAGGCCGGGCTCGTGGGGATGGGCGGGCTCTCGAACTACGTGGCGAGCAAGCACGGCGTCGTCGGCCTCACGAAGACCGTCGCGCTCGAGTACGCGGGGCGCGGCGTCCGCGTGAACGCCATCGCGCCCGGCCCGACGAAGACGAACATCCAGCAGGGGATGACGGGCGGAAGCGACCCGTCGACGCTCCCCTTCGACACGTCCGCGATGGCGGACGTCCCGATGGACCGACAGGCCGACCCCGAGGAGATGGCGGGCGCGGTGGCCTTCCTCTGCTCCGAGGACGCCTCCTACATCACCGGGCACACCATCCCCGTCGACGGCGGACAGGCCGCCGACTGAGCACCCGCGTAGACGACGGGTATTTCCGGGCCGGCGCGCTGAACTGAGGGTATGGACGCGGCTCTGGGACCACCGCAGGCGATGGCGGCTCAACGCGAGGAGCTGACGCCGATGATGGCCCAGTATCACGACCTCTGCGCGGAGTACGACGACTCGCTCGTGCTCTTCCAGGTCGGTGACTTCTACGAGCTCTTCTGCGAGGCGGCGGAGACGGCGGCGCGCATCCTCGAAATCGCGCTGACGAAGCGCGAGGACTCCACGGGCACCTACCCGATGGCGGGCATCCCCATCGACAGCGCCGAATCGTACATCGAGTCGCTGCTCGAGGCGGGCTACCGGGTCGCCGTCGCCGACCAGGTCGAGGACCCGGACGAGGCGTCCGGCGTGGTCGAGCGCGCCGTCACGCGCGTCGTCACGCCCGGCACCCTCACCGAGTCCGAGCTCCTGCGCTCGGACGACAACAACTTCGTCGCGGCGCTCGCGCACGACGACGGCAGCTACGGGCTGGCGTTCCTCGACGTCTCCACGGGCGACTTCGTCGCGACGGGCACCGGCACCCGCGAGACGGTGCGCGACGAAGTCGCGCGCTTCGACCCCGCCGAGGCAATCGTCGGCCCCGAGGCGCCCGAGGGCGTCTTCGCCGACGGCTGCATGGTGACGGGGTACGACCCCGAGGCGTTCGCGGCGGACGCGGCGCGCGAGCGCGTCACCGACTACTTCGGGTCGCCGGAGACGCATCTCGCGGGACGCGCCGAGGTCCGGGCCTGCGGCGCGCTCCTCGCGTACGCCGAGTACACGCGCGGCGGCGAGCACGGCCGCCTCGACTACCTGAACCACCTGACGCGCTACGACCCCCGCGAGTACATGGTGCTGGACGGCGTGGCGCTGCGCTCGCTCGAACTCTTCGAGCGCCGGAGCGTCCACGGGAGCGAGGGGACGGCGCTCGTGGACGTCCTCGACGAGACGGCGTGCGCGCTCGGCGGCCGCGAGCTGAAGGACTGGCTCCGCCGCCCGCTCGTCGACCGCGAGCGCATCGAGGCGCGCCTCGACGCCGTCGAGGAGCTCTCCGAGGACCCGCTCACGCGCGATACCCTGCGTGGACTGCTCGCGGACGTCTACGACCTCGAGCGCCTCGTCTCGCGGGTGTCGCGGCGTCGCGCGGACGCCCGCGACCTGCGCTCGCTGAAGGCCACGCTCGACGTCGTCCCCGAGGTCCGCGCGGGCCTCGACGACGCCGAGAGCGCGCTCCTCCGTGACCTCCGCGAGCGCCTCGACGGCCTCGCGGACGTCCGGGAGCTCGTCGGGGAGGCGATTCAGGAGGACCCCGAGCGCGAGCTCACGGAGGGCGGCATCATCGCGGACGGCTACGACGAGCGCCTCGACGAGCTGCGCGCGACCGAGCGCGAGGGTCAGCAGTGGATCGACGACCTCGAAGCGCAGGAGCGCGAGCGCACGGGCGTCGACTCGCTGAAGGTCGGGCACAACTCCGTCCACGGCTACTACATCGAGGTGACGAACCCGAACCTCGATCGGGTCCCGGAGAACTACGAGCGCCGCCAGACGCTGAAGAACTCGGAGCGCTTCGTGACGCCCGCCCTGAAGGAGCGCGAGGAGGAGATTCTGAACGCGTCGGCGCGCGCGGACGAGCGCGAGCTCGACCTCTTCCGGGAGGTTCGGCGCGACGTCGGCGAGTCGGCCGAGCGCATCCAGGACGTCGCGGACGCGCTCGCGGTCGTGGACGTCCTCGTCTCGCTCGCGTCCGTCGCCGCGCAGTACGACTACTGCCGCCCGGAAGTGGGTGGTGACGCGGTCGAAATCGCGGGCGGGCGCCACCCCGTCGTCGAGCGCACGGTGGAGTCGTTCGTCCCGAACGACCTGACGCTCACTCGCGACGCGCCGGTCGCGGTGATAACGGGCCCGAACATGAGCGGGAAGAGCACCTACATGCGGCAGGCGGCGCTCGTCGCGGTGCTCGCGCAGCTCGGGAGCTTCGTGCCCGCCGAGTCGGCGTCGCTCCCGCTCGTCGACCGGGTGTTCACGCGCGTCGGCGCGAGCGACGACATCGCGGGCGGGCGCTCGACGTTCATGGTGGAGATGACCGAACTCGCGGACATCCTCCGGGACGCCACGGAGGACTCGCTCGTCGTGCTGGACGAGGTCGGGCGCGGGACGAGCACGGCGGACGGCTTCGCCATCGCGCGGGCCATCACGGAGCACGTCCACGACGAGGTGGGCGCGTACACGCTGTTCGCGACGCACCACCACGACCTGACGGCGGTCGCCGAGGACCTCGCGGGCGCGAAGAACCTCCACTTCCGCGCGGAGCGCGAGGACGAGGACGTGACGTTCGTCCACGAGGTCGCCGAGGGCGCGGCGACGGCCTCCTACGGCATCGAGGTGGCGCGCGAGGCCGGCGTCCCGCCCTCGGTGGTCGAGCGGGCGCGCGAACTCGTCGTCGAAAACGCGGAGAACGCCGACGTCGAGGCGGGCGAGGCGAGTGAGTCGACCGCGACGGCGGCGAGCGCGGACGGCGGACGCGCGGACGCGGGGAGCGACGTGCTCGACGAGCTCGCGCGGCTGAACCTCGCTGAGATGACGCCCATCGAGGCGTTGACGACGCTGAACCGCCTCCAGCGCGAGCTCTAGGGTTCGAGCGAGACGAACTCGTGGCCGTCGCGCGCGAGGACGCGGCGCGTGCGCGGCGTACAGGAGGGGGCGACGAGTATCCCGCGAACGTCGGCGTCCGCGTGGAGGTCGCGGCGGAGGGCGTCGACGTACCGGGAGAGCTGGCTGGCGGCGTCCGGGCCCGCTCTGGTGGCTTTGAGCTCGACGGCGACGGCTCGCCCGGAGCTATCGCGCCCGAAGACGTCGACGGGGCCGGCGGGGGTGTCGCGCTCGGCGGCGAGCGCGCGGAAGCCCGGCTCGACGAGCGCGGGGTCGGCGAGGACGCGCTCCTTCAGGTCGGCTTCGGTCCCCGAGATTTCGACGGTGGCGTCCGTTTCGTCGGCGGCCATCGCCGCCGCCTGTTCGATGGATTCGAAGGTGACGCACAGTTCCTCGGTCGGCGACTCGCGCGTCGCGGTGAGGAGGAGCGCGCCGTCCGCGACGTCGACGTCGAGGGCGTCGGCGGCGAGCCAGTTCTGCGGCTTCGGGCCGTCGGCGGCGTGAACGAGGAGGGTCAGGTCGGGCTTGAGCGCAACGAGGCGGTCGGCGGGACCGGCGTGGGAGGTCGTGCGGCCGTCGTAGGCGACGTGACAGCGACCGAGGAGCGTGCAGAACGCGCGCCGCTCGCGGGCGTCCCGAACGTACGCGGCGGCCTCGGCGGGCGCGGGGGCGACGAGCGGCGGCCGGTCGGTGTCGGACACGTCGCGTGATTGGGGACGGAGCGCCAAAAGCGCCGCGCGAGCGCGCCGAATACGTCCTTAAGGTGAGGATACACATACGAAGAGTGGGTGTGCGGTCGCCATCGCCCAACTATTTAGGACATTCGTCAACGATTAGTTTCTTAAGCAAGACACACTAGTCACACTACCATGGGAACGGATACGTTCGTTTCGACTTTTCGGGAATGTGGGGGAGTTTCTGAACACGAAGGTGGTCGGGCGTGAACGGCTGGGTGCCGACGACGTGCATGCGGTGTGCGGTCGGCTGCGGGCACCTCCAGCGCGGCGCCGACCTCGGCTACGGCGTCGACTCGGTGCGCGGGAACGCCGAGCACCCGACGAACCGCGGGCTCGCGTGCCAGCGCGGCGTGAGCGAGACGGCGGACCCGGACGCGCGCTTCCTCACGCGCCCGCTCGTCCGCCGCGACGACGAGCTCGTCCCGACGACGTGGGACGTCGCGCTCGGCGAGGTCGCGGAGCGGATGCGCGAGGCGCGCGCGGAGACGCCGGACGCCGTCGGCGTGCTCGGGAGCGGCCAGCAGACGAACGAGGCCGCGTACGCCCTCGGGAAGGCCGCGCGCGGCGTGCTCGGCACGCGCTACTACGACGCGAACACCACCCTCTGCATGGCGTCGGCAGTGAAGGCCTACTACGACGCGTTCGGGAGCGACGCGCCGCCGTGTAGCTACGAAGACATCCCGAAGGCGGAGAGCCACGTCGTCTGGGGGGCGAACCCGGCGGTCGCGCATCCCGTGCTCTTCCGGTGGGTGACGGACAGCGCCGCCGAGGGGACGCTCGTCGTCGTCGACCCCGTCGAGACGGAGAGCGCGGCGCAGGCGGACGTCCACGTCCAACCCGACCCCGGTGGCGACCTGCCGCTCGCGCGCGCCGTCCTCGCGCACGTCGTCGAGACCGGGCGCGTCGACGACGAGTTCGTGCGCGAGCACACGCGGCGCTTCGACGACCTCCGCGACTCGCTCCCGGCCGTCGCTGACGCGGCCGACGCGGCGGGCGTCACCGTCGCGGACGTCGAGGTGCTCGCGGAGACGCTGGACGCGAAGACGCTCCTTTACTGGGGGATGGGCGTCAACCAGAGCACGCGCGGGACGGCGACCGCCGGCGCGCTCGTCGACCTCTGTCTCGCCACCGGCAACCTCGGCGAGGGCTCCGGGCCGTTCTCCCTGACGGGGCAGGCGAACTCGATGGGGACGCGCGTCTGCTCCTCGAAGGGCGGGTGGCCGGGGATGCGGGACTTCGGCGACGCGGCGGCGCGCGCGGACGTCGCGGAGACGTGGGGCGTCCCCGAGGAGCGCCTGCCGGCGGACGCCGGCCCCGGCCCCGTCGGCATCATGGACGCCATCGGCGACCCCGTGGAGGTGCTGTGGACGGTGGCGACGAACCCCGTCGCCGGCCTCCCGGACGCCGAGCGCGCGACGGAGAAGCTCGACGACGTCTTCCTCGTCGTGCAGGACGCCTTCCACTCCGAGACCGTCGAGTACGCGGACGTCGTGCTCCCGGCGGCGACGTGGGGCGAGAGCGAGGGGACGACGACGAACATGGAGCGCGCCGTCTCGCGCGTGCGCGCCGTCACGGACACGCCCTCGGGCGTCCGCACGGACGTCGACCTCATCGCGGCTGTCGCGAACAGCGTCGAGCGCGGCGTCATCGACCGGCACCCGGAGCCCGAGGCCCTCTTCGAGGAGATGGCGGCGCTCACCGAGGGCACGCCCGCCGACCTCTCGGGGCTCTCCTACGAGCGCCTCGACGAGCAGGGCGCGGTGCGCTGGCCGGCGCCCGACGCGGAGACGTCCGTCGACTACCGCTACCGCGACGGGGACGGCTGGGCGTTCGAGACGACCGACGGGAAGGCGTGGTTCTCGCTCGGCGGTGCGAGCGAGGGCGGCCTCCCCGAACCAACCACCGAGGAGTACCCGCTGACGCTCACGACGGGGCGCGAGGCGGACGGCTACAACACGGGCGTTCGCTCGCGCGGCGGCGAGACGGCGGTCCCGACGGTCCGCGTGAACCCGGCGGACGCAAGCGACGGCGACAGCGTCTACGTGGAGACCCGGCGCGGGTCGGCGGCCGCCGTCGTCAGTACCGACAGCGCGGTGCCGGAGGGCGTCGCGTGGCTCTCCATCCACCATCCGGCGACGAATCGGCTGACGCTCCCGGAGGTCGACCCGCGCTCGGAGGAGCCCAACTACAAGCAGTGCGCGGCGCGCGTCGTCCCGCGCGTCGAGGAAGCGAGCGAGGCGACGGTGAGCGCGGCGGAGGAGGCCGGGGACTGATGCGCGCGGGCGTGCTGGTCGCGGGCGGCCGCTCGGAGGCGTTCGGCCCCGCCGAGAAAGCGCTCGCGACCGTGGACGGCCAGCCGATGCTCCGGCTGGCGGCCACGGCGCTCGCGCCGCACGTCGACGAGCTCGTCGTGAACTGCCGACGCGACCAGCGCGAGGCGTTCGCGGAGGCGCTGGAGGGCGTCGCCCCCGGGCCGCGCTTCGCGACCGACCCGCGCCCGGACGCCGGCCCGGTCGCGGGCGCGCTGACCGCGCTCCGGACGACGACCGCCTCGCACGCCGTCGTCGCGGCCTGCGACCAGCCCTTCCTCGACCCGGGAATCGTCGACACGCTCTTCGAGGCGGCGAACGCGGACGGCGCGATTCCGCGCGCCGCCGGCAGGCTCCGGCCCTTCGGCGGCGTCTACGGCGTCACGCCCGCGAAGGAGGCCTGCGAGGCCGTGGTGGCGCGCGGCGGCGAGTCGATGCGCGAAGTCGTCTCCTTCCTCGACCCGGCGGTCGTCGCGGTGAAGCGCGCCGGGCCCTTCCTGAGCGTGGACACGCGCGCGGACCTCGCGGCGGCGCGCCGGGACGCGCCCTCGACGGTCGAGGCGCGCGCCCGAAGCGAGTGAGCGGACGGGCCGGGGACACGAAAGCTAAGTAGCCGCTCCGTGAACGCATCGCCATGCCAGAGTGTCCCGAATGCGGCGCGGAACTGGAGCTGCACGAGACGGTGGAAGTCGGCGAGATCGTCGACTGCGGAACGTGCGGCGCGGAACTCGAAGTGACGGGCGAGGACCCCGTGACGCTCGAGGAGGCGCCCGAACTCGACGAAGACTGGGGGGAGTAGGGTGCGCCTCGGCTTCCTCTACTCGCGCATCCGGAAGGACGAGAAGCTCCTCCTCGACGCGCTCGAGGAGCGCGGTCACGACGTCGTGAAGGTGGACGTGCGCGACCCGCAGTTCAGCATCGGGGAGCGCCCCGACGAGCTCGCCGACCTCGATCTGGCGCTGAACCGGTGTCAGGAGTCCTCGCGGGTGCGCTACGTGAGCATGTTCTGCGAGCACTACGACGTCCCAGTCGTGAACGGCGCGCGCGCGACGGCGACGTGCGCGGACAAGGTGCGGGGCAGTCTCGCGCTCGCGGACGCGGACGTCCCCACGCCGCGAACCGAGGTGTCCTTCGACGTGGAGTCCGCGCTCGAGTCCGTCGAGTCGTTCGGCTACCCCTGCGTCATCAAGCCCGTGACGGGGTCGTGGGGCCGCTTGCTCGCGAAGATCGACACGCGCGACGCCGCCGAAGCCGTCCTCGAGCACAAGCAGACGCTCGGGAGCTACGAGCACTCCGTCTTCTACGTCCAGGAGTTCGTCGAGAAGCCCGGGCGGGACATCCGCGTCGTCGCGGCGGACGGCGAGCCCATCGCCGCGATGACGCGCTCGGCCGAGCACTGGATCACGAACGCGGCCCGTGGCGGCGAAGCCGAAGCGTTCGAGGTGGACGAGGAAGTCCGTGACCTCGTGGAACGAGCGAACGACGCGGTCGGCGGCGGCCTGCTCGGCGTCGACCTCATGGAAACGGGTGACGGGTACACCGTCCACGAAGTGAACGCCACCTGCGAGTTCAAGGCGCTGAACGACGCGGTGCCCGACGTGGACGTCCCCGCGCGCATCGTCGACTGGCTGGAGGCGAAAGCGGAGGCGGCGGAATGACGGTCGTCGGACCTGCGGCCCGACTGGGACACGCTCACCACGCGGGGTGGTTCTCGTGACCGTCGTCGTCAAAGTCGGCGGCGCGAAGGCCGTCGACCCGGCGGGCGCGCTCGCGGACGTCGCCGCCCTGACAGCGGAGGGCGAGGACGTCGTCGTCGTCCACGGTGGCTCGACGGCCGTCGACGACGCGCTCGAAGCGATGGGAATCGACCCGGAGTACGTGGAGACGCCGGGCGGCGTCGTCGGGCGCTTCACGGACGAGGAGACGATGGACGTGTTCAAGATGGCGATGCCGGGGCTCGTGAACACGGACCTCGTCGTCGGCCTGCAGAACCAGGGCGTCGACGCCGTGGGGCTCTCCGGCGTCGACGGCGGCCTCCTCACCGGCCCCCGGAAGTCCGCCGTCCGCGTCGTCGAGGACGGCAAGAAGAAGATCAAGCGCGGCGACCACTCCGGCACCATCGAGTCGGTGAACGCCGAGCTGCTCGAGACGCTCCTCGAGGCGGGGCACACGCCGACGGTGTCGGTGCCGATGCTCGGCGTCGAGGACGACGGCTCCTACACGGCCGTCAACAGCGACGCGGACCGCTCGGCGGCCGCCGTCGCGGGCGCGCTCGACGCCGACCTCGTCCTCCTCACGGACACGACCGGCGTCTATCGGGACCCCGAGGACCCGGGGACGCGGATCGAGCGCGTCTCGACGCCGGCGGAGTACGACGAGCTCACGGACGCCGCCGAGGGGTTCATGAAGCGCAAGGTGATGGCGGCCGAGGAGGCGCTGCGCGGCGGCGCGCCCACGGTCGTCGTCGGGGACGCGAACGCCGCGAACCCGATCCGGTCCGCGCTCGACGGGGACGGAACGACAATCGAACGCGACGCGCTCCCCGAGAGCTGAAGCAGGCAAACGTTTACGCCGCCACCGTGAGTCCCCTCGGTAATGAGCGATCCGGATGCAGGGGAGGACGAGGCTGACGCCTCGTCGGGTCGGCGACGACGGGACGCGCTCGACGAACCACCGGAGGGTGTGCCCGCCGATGCCGGGCCGCCACCGCGCCACGACGCGCCGAGCGGCGGCCCGCGCGAGGAACTCGACGCCGAACCGCCAGCGTCGGAGACGAAGCCCGAGCGCGTGAAACGGGAGGTACTCGAACCCGTCCGCGAGTTCTTCGCAGAACGCGCCGACGACGCCGTCCCCGCCGACGCGACGCCCGAGGAAGCGGAGGCGATTCGGGCGGAAGCGACGCCGAGCGAGGAGTTCTTCGCGGAGCGCTGGTTCGACTTCGCCTACCTCGAGGAGTACGACGAGGTGGAGCGCTACTGGGTGAACGAGCCGTTCGCGTACATCTCCGTGCTCTACGACCCGGACGCGAAGACGTATCGCTACCACGTCAGCGAGCCCGTCCTCGACGACTTCGAGCGCTACGTCCGCGAGGACCTCGTGCGCATCCTCCGGAACAGCCTGATGTATCAGGAGCTCGACGACGACGCGGCCGACCGCGAGACGGTGTTCCGCCGCCGCGCCGAGGAACTCATCGAGGAGCACGCCGCAACGGTCGAGGCCGGCACCGTCCAGAAGCTCCTCTACTACCTCCTCCGTGACTTCCTCGACTACGGCCGCGTCGACCCGATGATGCGCGACGGGAACGTCGAGGACGTCTCCTGTGACGGCGCGGACGTCCCCGTCTACGTCTACCACCGCGCGTACCGCGACCTGCGCTCGAACGTCCGCTTCGACGAGAAGCGCCTGAACAGCTTCGTCGTCCGGCTCGCCCAGCGCGCCGGCAAGCACCTCTCCGTCTCGGACCCGCTCGTCGACGCCTCGCTCCCGGACGGCTCGCGCGTCCAGCTGACGCTCGGCGGCGACATCGCGACGCGCGGATCGAACTTCACCGTCCGCAAGTTCGCGGACGTCCCGTACACGCCGGTCGACCTCGTGAAGTGGAACACCTTCTCCGTCGAGCAGATGGCGTACTTCTGGCTCGCCATCGAGAACAACCGCTCGCTCGTCTTCGCGGGCGGCACCGGCTCCGGGAAGACCACGAGCCTGAACGCCGTGAGCTTCTTCATCCCGCCGGACTCGAAGGTCGTCTCCATCGAGGACACCCGCGAGATAACGCTCCCGCACGAGAACTGGATCCAGTCCGTCTCGCGCGCCTCCGTCTCCTCGACGGGCCGGGGCGAGGTCGGCACCTACCAGCTCCTCCAGGCCTCCCTGCGCCAGCGCCCCGAGTACATCCTCGTCGGCGAGATCCGGACGGAGCAGCGCGTCGCGCTCACCTTCTTCCAGGCGATCTCGACGGGGCACACGGCGTACACGACCGTCCACGCGGACACCGTCGAGGGCGCGCTCGCGCGCCTGCAGAACCCGCCGCTCTCCGTGCCGACGCAGATGCTCCAGGAGCTCGACATCCTCTCCGTCCAGAAGCAGATCTACGAGGGCGAGCGGCGCGTCCGGCGCAACCAGTCCGTCACGGAGCTCCGGCAGCCCGGCGACGGCGGCGAGGACGTCGAGACCCACGAGGTGTTCCGCCGCGACCCGAAGACGGACGACCACGAGCGCGTCGCGGACTCGAAGGTCATGCAGGACATCGCGGACTCGCGCGGGTGGGACGAGGAGACGGTGGTCGAGGAACTCGACGCGCGCGAGGAGGTGCTTCGCTACCTCGTCGAGAACGACGTCACCGACTACGGCGCGGTCGCCGGCGTCATCCACACGTACACGAAGGACCCCGGCTACGTCCGCGAGGGCGTCCGAGACGGGTCGCTCGACCCCGAATCACTCGCAATCGACGGCGAGGAGCGATGAGCGCGGGCGACCGAGGCGACGAGCTCGGCGGCCTCCCCGAGTACGAGGTCGGCCAGTACTTCCCGGAGCGCCCGGCGTTCGACCGCGAGGACCTCGAGCGCCTCCGCGAGGAGTACGGCCGAGTGCGCGCGTACGCGAAACTCCACCCGGAGCGCTTTCGCGACCTCCAGCGCTGGCTGAATCAGGGGCGCGTGGGGACGACCTACGACCTCTACGTCGCCCGGAGCGCGCGCTACGCGGGCTACGCGACGGTCGTCGGCCTGCTCGTCGGGGTCGTCGTCGCGTACGTGCTCGCGAACAGCGGGCTCCTCGCGGGCCTGCGCTCGCCCGTGCCGGTGCGCGGGGGCGGCCTCGTCGACCTCGTGAGCGCGAACAAGGTCGGCCTCGCGGCGTCGCTCGTCGCCGTCCTGCTCGCCGCCGCCGCCGGAATTGGGACGTTCGCCGGACGCTACTACTACCCCGCGATGGTCGTGAGCACGCGGCGCGCGAACGTCGAGTTCGTCCTCCCGCACGCCATCGTCTACATGTACGCGCTCTCCTACGGCGGGATGAACCTCGTCGAGGTCGTCGAGAAGGTCGCGGACGCCGAGGACGCCTACGGCGAGGTGGCGAACGAGTTCGAGTCGGTCAGACGGGACGTCGACCTCTTCGGGAACGACCTCCTGACGGCGCTCCGGAACACGCGCAACCTCACGCCGAGCGCGAGCCTCGAGCGCTTCCTCGACGACCTCGTGAGCGTCCTCGACGCCGGCGGGGACGTGACGGCGTTCTTCGAGGAGCAGTCCGACGAGTACCTCCGGAACGCGAAGGAGGAACAGGAGGACTTCCTCGAGACGCTGAGCATCTACAGCGAGATCTTCATCACCGCGTTCGTCGCGACGCCGCTCTTCCTCATCGTCATCCTGATGGTGATCTCCTTCCTCGGCGGGCAGAGCCTCGCGCAGATGTACGCCCTCATCTACGTCGCGCTCCCGGTCGGGATGGGCGCGTTCCTCTTCCTCGTCTCCGTCCTCTCGAGCGCGTACTCGTACCCGCCGACGACGCTCGACGTCGAGGAGTTCGCGGACACCGCGCTCGCGGGCGACGCGCTCGCGGGCGACGAGCGCTACGCGGCCTACCGGGACGTCCAGCGCCGCGAGCGCATCGAGGCGTTCCTCTCGGACCCGCTGCGCGCCGTCAGGGACGACCCGCCGCTCGCGCTCCTCGTCAGCGTCCCGCTCGCGCTCGTCCTCGCAGGCGCGGTGGCCGTCGGCGGGTTCGTCCCGCTCGACTACGCGCGCTTCCTCGAGGCGCCCGCGCGCAACACCGCGCGCCTCGTCGTCTACCCGCTGCTCGTCGCGGTGGTGCCGCTCTCGCTCTTCCACGAGCTGAAGCGCGGCCGCGAGAGCGCCATCGTCCGACGCTTCCCGAGCACGCTCAACATCCTCTCGAGCGCGAACAGCATGGGCATCCCGTTCACGGACGCGCTCGAACTCGTCTCGCGGTGGTCGACGGGGACGCTCGGCCAAGAACTCCGGCTCGTGCGCAACGACATCCAGTGGAACGGCGACGTCTCGCGCGCGCTCGTCGCGTTCGCGAACCGGCTGAACATCCCGCAGCTCTCCCGGACGATGAAGCTCGTCGCGGACGGCTCGCGCTCGACGGGCGACCTCGCGCGCGTCCTCAGCATCGCCGCCGACGACACCCGCGAGCGCTACCGCATCGAGCGCCAGCGCCGCCGCGAGATGAGCTCGTACATCGCCGTCGTCCTCATCGGCTTCCTCGTCTACCTGATGGTAATCGTGCTCCTCGATACGAGCTACATCCAGCCGATTGCGCGCCTCGCCGCCGAGCAGGGCGCCCAGCAGGTCGGGCAGATCGGCGGGCCGATCTCGCTGACGAACGTCCCCGTGAACACCTACCGCATGCTCTTCTTCCACTCGGTGCTCATCCAGGGCGTCGGCGCGGGCCTCCTCGCCGGGAAGCTCGCGGAGAACGACGTCCTGAGTGGGCTGAAGTACTCGATACTGCTCGTGACGCTCGCGCTCATCGCGTTCGCCTTCATCTGATCATGCCACGAAACCGACCCTCGACTCCGGACTCCGACGGCTCGAATCGCGCGACCGACAGGGGCGTCTCCGAGATACTCGGCGCCATCCTCCTCTTCGGCCTCCTGATCGCCATGCTCGTGCTCGTGCAGGTGGGCGCGGTGCCGGGGTGGAACCAGCAGGTGGAGTACCAGCACGACCAGCGCGCGCAGGGCGACATGGCTGAGCTCGCGGACGCCGTCTCGCGGGTCTCCGCGACCGGCATCGCCGAATCGGTCGCGGTCGAGCTCGGGACGACCTACCCGGTGCGGCCGTTCCTCCTCAACCCGCCGCCGGCGAGCGGGACGCTCCACACCGTCGACCGCGGGCCCGTGACGATACAGAATGCGGTCGCGAGCGAGCGCGACGTCCGGGACTACTGGACGGGCGAGACGCGGAGCTTCGAGACGGCGGCCGTCGCGTACGACCCGGACTACAACGAGTACGCGAACGCGCCGACGACGGTGCTCGAGGCGGGCGCGCTCTACAACGACTACGACGAGGCCGACCGCGCGCTCGTCCTCGGGGGCTCGAAGCCCGTGAGCGGGGAGACAATCTCGCTGACGACGCTCACGGGGAACCTGAGCGAGAACGGCGTCCGGCCGGAGTCGGTCGCCGTCCGCGCGTCGAGCGCGCCGACGCAGACGGTCGCGGTCAGCGGGCGGAACGGCGACCCGATCACGCTCTCGGTGCGGACGTCGATGCCGCTCGCGACGTGGCAGTCCTACCTCGAGGGCCAGTACGTGGCGAACGGCGGGCACGTGCTCGCGGACAGCCTCGCGCAGACCGCACCGCCGAACGAGCGGGGCGTCCGAACCATCCAGTTCGCCCTCGAGGGGTCGGTGACCTACGACCTGCGCCTCTCGCGCGTCGCGGTCGGTGACGGCGGCGCGAAGTCGAACGCCACCTACCTCACGAAGGTCTCCGGCGGCGGCTACACGCCCGCCGGGAGCCGGACGGAGCTCGTCGCGCAGGCCCGCGACGCCTACAACGCCCCGACGTCGGGCGTCCCGGTCACGTTCAGCGCGCCGTCCGGGACGTTCGTCGACGGCGGGTCGACGGTGACGGTGACGACGGGGTCGGACGGCCGGGCGACGGCGACGTACGTCCCATCGAGCGGGACGGCGAACGTCGAGGTGTCGGCGTCGAGCGAGCTCGACGGCGCGAGCGGGACGAGCGCGGCCGAGCGGACGACGTTCGACGTCAGCACGGTGCTCTCGACCGGCGGGGGCGACGACGACGGGGAGCCGAACCCGCGCGAGAGCGACGGCCCCTACCTGAGTTCGGTGACGTACGTCAACGGCTGGAACGGGAACAAGTGGTTCGAGGCGACGTTCGCGAACGACGGGGGCGGGACGCACACGTGGGTGAGCGCCCGCCTCGCCTTCTACAACAAGCAGGTGAATCCGGCGGACCAACTCCCCGAGTACGTCGACTTCTACGCTTCGACGACGGCGACGACGGGGACACGCCTCGAGCTCCGGGGGCCGTACGAGCCACTGGGCACGCCGATCACGTTCTCGGGGGCGAGCACGCGGACGATCCGACTCGACCCCGGGCAGACGAAACAGGGCGGTGACGTGCAGTCCGGGGACTTCATGGTGATCAGCGTGAAGTACGCGGACGGCTCGACGGACACCTACTTCGTCGGCGCGGAGAGCACGACGTCGAAGAAGGACCCGAAGAACTAACCCCGTCTCTCGGACACTCCGGGTATGGACCCCGGGAAGGTCGAGCGCGAGTTCTTCGACGAGCACATCTATCCGCGCCTCGGCGCCGCGCGCGAGGACGTCCGCCTCGGGCCGACGCACGGCGCGGACTTCGGCGTCGTCGACGTCGGCGAGTCGGTGGTGGCGCTCGCGACCGACCCGGTCTTCGTCCTCCGCGAACTCGGCGTCGAGCGCGCGGCGTGGTTCGCCTTCCACATCGTCGTGAGCGACGCCGCGCTCTCGGGCATCCCGCCCTCGCACCTCAGTATCGACCTGAACCTCCCGCCGGACACCACGACGGAGTACTTCGGACGGCTCTGGGAGGTCTTCGACCGCGAGGCACGCGAGCTGGGGATGGCGGTCACGACCGGGCACACGGGCACGTACGCGGGGTGCGCGTGGCCGACGGTCGGCGCGGCGACGACGCTCGCGGTGGGCGACCCTGACGACCTCGTGGTGCCGACGGGCGCCGAGCCGGGCGACGTCCTCGTCTGCACGAAGGGGCCGGCGATAGAGACGACGGGACTCCTGAGCGTGCTCTACGGGGACGCGCTCGACCTCCCCGCGTCGACCGTCGCGGCGGGGCGGGCGCGCTTCGAGGAGGCGAGTCCCGTCCGGGACGCGCTGACGGCGGCGGCGGCCGGGCCGGTGACGGCGATGCACGACGCGACCGAGCGGGGCGTCGACAACGCCCTCCACGAGCTCGCCGCCGCCTCGGGCGTCGCACTGGACGCGGAGCGCGAGCGCTTCCCCGTCGGCGACGGCGTCCGCGAAGTCTGCGAGGCCTTCGACCTCGACCCGTGGGTCACCTCGAGCGAGGGCACCGTTCTCCTGACGGTGCGCCCGGACGGCGTCGCGGACGTCCTGCGGGCGCTCGACGCGGAGGGTGTCAGGGCGGGCGCGGTCGGCGAGGTGCGCGCGGGGAGCGGCGTGACGATGGACGGCGAGGCGCTGGCGAAGCCGACGAGCGACCCGCTCTGGGAGGCCTACGAGCGCGGGAAGGAGCGATACGGCGTGCAGACGGAATGGCCGTAGCTCGCGTGAAATGCGGCGGAAAAACGGCGCGACGACGCGCGTCGCACCCTGCTCGTATCTACTGCTTGTGACGAGAACCACTTAAAGAACGGGCGGGCGCGACGGCGGCGTCGCGACTCGGCGGGAAGTGGTGGGCGCCCCAGAAGGCGGGGCGACCCTGCTCGTATCTACTTCTTGTGACGAGAACTACTTAAAGGACGGCGAGCGGTGGTGTTTTACTCGCAGACGGCCACCTACCGCCATGACCGAGACGCCTGCGCGTGACGGGGTGAGGGCGGCGTGACCGGCATCGTCGAGGAGTTCCTCGCGCTGAAGGAGGGGACGGACGCGGACGTCCTCGCGATGCAGGTCGGCGACTTCTACGAGTTCTTCGCGGAGGACGCCCGCCTCGTCGCCGACGAACTCGACCTGAAGGTCTCCGAGAAGTCGAGTCACGGCTCCTCCTACCCGATGGCCGGCGTCCCCCTCTCGGAGCTGACGCCGTACCTGAAGTCGCTCGTCGAGCGCGGCTACACCGTCGCCGTCGCCGAGCAGCGCGGGAGCGACGACACGACGCGCGAGATAACGCGGAAAGCGACGCCCGGCACCCTGCTGGAGGCGACGGGCGCGGACGCGCGCTACCTCGTGAGCGTCGTTCGCGACGGCGACGCGTGGGGGCTCGCGGCGGTGGACGTGACGACGGGCGCGTTCCACGTCACCGAGCTGGCGGGCGAGCGGACGGCGCTCGCGGAGCTCGGGCGCTTCGATCCCGAGGAGGTGCTCCCCGGTCCCGACGTTCGCGACGACGAGGGCGTGCTCGACGCCCTGCGCGAGGACACGGACGCGACGCTCACCGTCCACGCCACGGACGCGTTCGCGCCGGGCCGCGCCACCCACCGCGTGCGCGAGCAGTTCGGCGACGGGACCCTCGACGCCATCGGCGTCGCCCCCGAGGGGGCGGGTGCGCGCGCGGCGGGCGCGGCGCTCGACTACGTCGAGGAGACGGGCGTCGGCGTCCTCGCCTCGCTGACGCGCGTGCAGGCCTACGAGGCGGACGACCACGTCGCGCTCGACCCGACGACCCGCCGGAACCTCGAGCTGACGGGGACGATGCACGGCGAGCGCGCGGGGTCGCTCGCGGCGACGCTCGACCACACGGTGACGTCGATGGGCGCGCGCCGCCTCGAAGCGTGGCTCCTCCGGCCCGTCCAGGACCGCGCCGAGGTGGCGCGCAGACACGACTGCGTCGCAGCGCTCGCCGGGGACGCCCTCGAACGGGACGCGGTGCGCGAGACGCTGGACGGCGCGTACGACCTCGAGCGCCTCGCGGCGCGCGCGACGAGCGGGAGCGCGGACCCGGCGGCGATACGGCGCGTCGCGGACACGCTGGAGCGACTGCCGGCGCTGCGCGAGCGCCTCGCCTCGTCGCCCGCGCTCGCGGACTCCCCGCTGAAGGGGATTCTCGACCGCGTGGACGCCGAGGCGGCCGAGGACCTGCGCGAGACGGTGGACGACGCGCTCGCCGACGAGCCGGGCGGGGAGACGGGCATCTTCGCGCGCGGGTACGACGCGGAACTCGACCGGATCGCCGAGGAGCACGACGCCGTCGTCGCCTTCTTCGACTCGCTCGCCGAGCGCGTGAAGGCGGAGACGGAGCTCTCGCGCGTGACGGTCGACCGGAACAAGACGGACGGCTACTACGTGCAGGTCGGCCACTCGCAGACCGACCGGGTGCCCGAGCGCTTCCGGGAGGTGAAGACGCTGAAGAACTCGAAGCGCTATCGCACCGACGAACTCGACGAGAAGGAACGCGACCTCGTGCGCTTGGAGGAGGAGCGCGCCGCCCGCGAGCGCGAGCTCTTCGAGGCCCTCCGCGAGGAGGTGGCGGCGCACGCGTCGCTCCTGCAGGACGCGGGCCGCGCGCTCGCGGAGGTGGACGCGCTCGCGTCGTTCGCCGAGCACTCGTCCGCGAACCGCTGGACGCGCCCCGAACTCCGGGACGACCGCGAGCTCGACGTCGTGGCGGGGCGCCACCCGGTCGTCGAGCAGACGGTGGAGTTCGTCCCGAACGACGCGCGCCTCACCGACGACCGGCGCTTCCTCGTCGTGACGGGGCCGAACATGAGCGGGAAGAGCACCTACATGCGCCAGACGGCGCTGATCGTGTTGCTCGCGCAGGCCGGGAGTTTCGTGCCCGCCGAGTCGGCCGAACTCGGCCTCGTGGACGGCATCTACACGCGCGTCGGCGCGCTCGACGAACTCGCGCAGGGGCGCTCGACGTTCATGGTGGAGATGCAGGAGCTCTCGAACATCCTCCACTCCGCGACCGAGGACTCGCTCGTCGTGCTGGACGAGGTCGGGCGCGGGACGGCGAGCGACGACGGCATCAGCATCGCGTGGGCGGCGACCGAGTACCTCCACAACGAGGTGCGCGCGAAGACGCTGTTCGCGACGCACTACCACGAGCTGACGGCGCTCGCCGACCGCCTCGACGGCGTGCGGAACGTCCACGTGGAGGTCGACGACGAGTCGCACTCGTCGTCTGCAAGCGGGACGGAGTCCCGCCCTGTGGACGAGCGAAACGATGGGGAGAGCGTGACGTTCCTCCGGACGGTCGCGGAGGGGCCGGCGGACCGCTCCTACGGCATCCACGTCGCGGACCTCGCGGGCGTCCCCGAGCCCGTGGTGTCGCGCTCGCGCGACGTCCTCGCGAAGCTCCGCGCTGACGAAGCCATCGACGTCCGGGGCGGTGCGACCGGGGGCGAGGAGACCGAGCAGGTGGTCTTCGACCTCGGGAGCGGCGAGCTCCGGACCGGAGCCGGGGCGGACGGCGGTGCGGGTGCGGCGTCGGGCGACGCGACTGCGGCGACCGGTGCGGACCCCGAGGCGGGCGCGGACGCGAGCGCCGGGGCCGAAGCGGACGGCGGACGCGCGGGCGGCGAGGCGGCGCTCGACGCCGACGCGCGCGCGGTGCTCGAGGAGGTGCGCGGCGTCGACATCAACAACACGTCGCCGCTCGAGTTGCTCCAGCGGGTGAACGAGTGGCAAAAGCGGGTGAGCGAGCGCGATGAGTGAGGAGATACGCGAACTCGACGCGACGACGGTCGAGCGCATCGCGGCGGGCGAGGTAGTCGAGCGGCCCGCGTCCGTCGTGAAGGAGCTCGTGGAGAACAGCCTCGACGCGGACGCCTCGCGGATCGAGGTCGAGGTGGACGGGGACGGCACCGAGCGGGTCGCGGTGCGCGACGACGGCGTCGGGATGACGCGCCCGGACGCGCGCGTCGCCGTCCAACAGCACACGACGTCGAAGATACGGGACGCCGACGACCTCGCGAGCGTGGCGACGCTCGGCTTCCGCGGGGAGGCCCTGCACACGATTGCCGCCGTCTCGAAGACGACGGTGACGACGCGCGCCCGCGAGGGCGACGGCCCCGCGACCGAACTCCGAATCGAGGGCGGGGAGGTCGAATCCGTGGGCGCGGCGGGGCGCGCACCCGGGACGACGGTCGAGGTGCGCGACCTCTTCTACAACACGCCCGCGCGACGCGAGTTCCTGAGCGCCGCGAGCACGGAGTTCGGGCACGTGAACCGCGCCGTCTCCAGATACGCGCTCGCGAACCCGGACGTGGCGGTGTCGCTCTCACACGACGGGGCGGAGACGTTCGCGACGCCGGGCGACGGCGACCTCCGGGGGGCGATGCTCGCCGTCTACGGCCGCGAGGTCGCGGAGTCGATGATCCGCGTGGACGCGACGCCCGACGGGCCGCTCACGCGCGTCTCGGGCTACGTGAGCCACCCGGAGACGACGCGCTCGACGCGCGAGTACCTCGCGACGTACGTGAACGGCCGCTACGTGAGCGACTCGGTGCTCCGGGAGGCGCTCGTCGAGGCGTACGGCACGCAGCTCGCGGCGGACCGCTTCCCGTTCGCGGTGCTGGACGTCGAAATACCCCCGGAGGCGGTGGACGCGAACGTCCACCCCCGGAAGATGGCGGTGCGCTTCGAGGACGAGGCGGGCGTCCGCGAGGGCGTCACCGAGGCGGTGCGCGACGCCCTGCTCGAGGCGGGGCTCGTGCGCTCCCGGGCACCGCGCGGCGCGTCGAAGCCGCGCGACGCGACGATAACGCCCGAGCGCGACGGCGTGGCGAGCGAGCGCGGCGGCTCGGAAACGAAGGGAGCCGAGCGGTCGCGGGGCGCGTCGTCGGGGGCGACACCGGCGTCGAGCGGCGAGTCGTCCCGCCGGCGCGGACGCTCGCGGAGCGATTCGACGGACGGGAGCGCGGGAGTCGGCAGACGCGACGGGACGGGAGGGGTTTCGGGCGCGTCGCGGAACGCGCGCCTGCCCGGTACGGGTCACGCGGACGAGTCACCCGAGCGCGAGCGCCTCCCGGAGATGCGCGTGCTCGGCCAGCTCCACGACACGTACGTCGTCGCGGAGACCCCGACGGGGCTGGTGCTCGTGGACCAGCACGCGGCGGACGAGCGGGTGCGCTACGAGGCCCTCCGCGAGGAGCTCGGCGAGTCGCCGGCCTCCCAGGCGCTCGTCGCGCCCGCCGAGTTGGAGGTGACGGCCGCCGAGGCGGCGGCGTTCGAGGCGTCGCTCGCGGGGCTCCGCGAAGCGGGCTTCGACGCCGAGTTGGACGGCCGGACGGTCGTCGTCTCGGCGGTGCCGGCGGTCTTCGGGCACGTCCTCGACGCCGAGTTGGTGCGGGACGTGCTCGCGTCGGCGGCGAGCGCCGTCGGGGACGACGACGTGCGGTCGGCGGCGGACGCGGTGCTCGCGGACATGGCGTGCAAGCCCGCGATAACGGGGAATACGTCGCTCACGGAGGGCGACGTGACGGCCCTGTTGGAGCGCCTCGACGCCTGCGAGGAGCCGTGGGCGTGCCCGCACGGCCGGCCGGTCGTCGTCGAGCTCGACGAGGCGGAGCTCGACGCGCGCTTCGAGCGCGACTATCCGGGCCATCAGGACCGCGCGCCGGAGTAGGGCGGCGTGGCGGAGGATTCATATACTGGTAGTGGTAAGCACACTCATGGACGGTGGCCTCGAAGACCCACTGACGATGCTGGCCCCGGAGACGACCGACGGCGAGGCGTGGCGCGCGGACGACCCCGTGCTGTTGGTCGGCCTCCTGCTCGTCGCCGTCGAGTTCCTCGCGCTCTTCGTCCTCGTTGGGTGAACCGGCGGGAATCCCGGTCATTCATTTAGGGCGCCGTCGTCACCCGAGATATGAGTGATCTCGTGACGTTCGGCGAGACGATGCTGCGCCTCAGCCCGCCCGGGCAGGAGCGCATCGAGCGCGCGACCGAGCTCGAGTTCCGCGCGGCGGGCGCGGAGAGCAACGTCGCGGTGAACGCCGGCCGCCTCGGCGTCGAGGCGACGTGGCTGTCGAAGCTCCCGGCGTCGCCGCTCGGCCGGAAGGTAACGGCGACCGTCGAGTCACAGGGCGCCGACGCGGACGTCGTCTGGAGCGAGGAGGGCCGACAGGGAACCTACTACCTCGAACAGGCCTCGAAGCCGCGCGCGACGAACGTCGTCTACGACCGCGCGGACGCCGCCGTGACGACGGCGACCGCCGACGAACTCCCCACCGAGCGCGTCGAGGGCGCGCGGTACTTCTACACCTCGGGCATCACGCCCGCGCTCTCCGACACCCTCGAGGAGACGACCGCCGACCTCCTCGAGCTCGCGCAGGAGGCGGGGACGACGACGGCGTTCGACGTGAACTATCGCTCGAAGCTCTGGACGCCCGCCGAGGCGCGCCCCGTCCTCGAGTCGCTCTTCCCGGACATCGACGTGCTCGTGACTGCCGAGCGCGACGCCCGCGCGGTGCTCGGCCTCGAAGGCGACGCCGAGCGGATCGCGCGCGACCTCGCCGACGAGTGGGGCTTCGAGACGGTGGTCGTGACGCGCGGCGCGGCGGGCGCGCTCGCGCTCCACGCGGGCGACGTCACCGAACAGCCCGCCGTCGAGGCGGACACCTACGACGCCGTCGGGACCGGGGACGCGTTCGTCGGGGGCTTCCTCGCGCGCCGCCTGCAGGGCGACGGCGTCCCCGCCGCCCTCGAGTACGCGGCCGCCGTCGCGTCGCTCAAGCGCACGATTCCGGGCGACACCGCGCTCGTCACGCCCGACGAGGTCGAGGCCGTCCTCGAGAAGGCGGGCGACGGCATCGCGCGCTGAGGCCGCCGAAGCGCTCGGCGCGCCGAGGGGTGGCCACAACGCATTTTCGCCCGACGCCGCGACGCTGAACACACATGGTTCGACAGACTGCGAGCGCGATAGCGGTCGCGCTCCTCCTCGTCGCCGGGGCGGTGCCCGCGTCCGCCGCGGCGGCGTCCGGTGAATCGCACGCCTACGCCGGTGCGCACGTCACCTTCGACGTGCAGGGCTCGGCGGTGACCGACTACGCCGTCGACGGCGAGACGGTCGTGGAGCGCATCGGCGTCCAATCGACTTCGCGGGCGTCGAGCGGCGGGGGCGGCGTGCTCGGTGCGGACGGCGGCCTCGACCTCTCGGCGACGGCGAACGTCGACCTCGCCGGCCTCACGCTCGGCGCGACGACGGCGACGTCCGCGACCGTCGAGGCCGAGAGCGGCGCGACGCTGACCGCGCACGACGAGAACAACGGCGTCCTCGTGGTGGAGGCGGGCGACGAGTCGCAGGTCGTCGTGGCGAACCTCTCCGCCGACGCCGAGGCCACCGCCGACGGCGACCGACAGGTCGAGGTGACGACCGCGTCGGGTGCGGAGGCGACGTTCCTCGCGGTCGGGAACGCGAGCGTCACCGTCACCGACGACGGGAACGTCAGCGGGCAGGTCGGCGCGAACGGCACCGTCGTCCTCCGCGCCTACCCGGACGGGAAGTCGGCGGCCGACGAGCGGACCGAGGAGCTGATCGCGTCCGGGCGGGCCGCCGGTGAGGTGTACGCCGGCGCGGCCGCCGACACGAGCGCCGAGGCGTCCGCGAGCGTGGTGACGTACGCGAACGAGACGACGATCACGGCGGCGCAGAGCGCCGAGAACACCGTGAACGTCACCGTCGAGCGCGCCGACGAGACCGGGAAGGTCCTCGTCGCCACCGTCTCGGAGGCCGCCGTCGGCTCGACGGAGGACCTCGACGTCGCGGTGAGCGGCGGCGCGGCCGCCGAAGTCTCCTCGTACGGCGAGCTCGAGGCCGCGCTCGGGGGCGACGAGTCGGCCTACATGGTGACCCGAGAGGCGTCCGGGAACGCCACCGTCTACGTCGCGTTCGACCACTTCTCCGCGCGCACCGCTTCCATCAGCGGCGCGGACGGCGACGCCCAGCAGTCGGGTACAGAGACGTCGAGCGCGACCGAGTCCGGCGACAGCGGGGGCGCGACCACGAGCGGCGGGTCGCCCGGCTTCGGCGTGGTGCCGCTCGCCGGCGCGCTCACCGCGCTCGCGGTGTTCCTCGCGCGCCGCGACTGAGGCGCGCCCCGACTCGTTCTATCGGCGTCGAGTGTTCAGGCGCGCACTGTACAGCCGCCGGTGTACTCGACGTCCTCGACGGAGTCGATGGCGGGGTCGTCGCCGCAGACCGGGCAGTCGGGGTTCGACGCGACCGGCACCTCCTCGAAGCCGACGGACGCGGCGTCGTAGTGGAGCATCCGCCCGGTCAGGAGGTCGCCAACGCCGAGGACGGACTTCACGGCCTCGGTCGCCTGCAGACAGCCCACGGTCCCGGGGAGCACGCCCAGAACGCCCGCCGTCGCGCAGTCGGGGACGGTGCCGGGTTCGGGGGCTTCCGGGAAGACGCAGCGGTAGCAGGGGCCGTCGGGCGTGACGGTGATGGCCTGCCCCTCGAACTTGTAGATGGCGCCGTGGCTGAACGGCACGCCCGCGAGCACGCAGGCGTCGTTCACGAGGTAGCGCGTCCCGAAGTTGTCGGTGCAGTCGACGACGAAGTCGCGGCCCTCGATCAGGGCCGTGGCGTTCTCGGTGGAGAGGCGCTCGTGGTGCGTCTCGACGTCGACGTCCGGGTTCAGGGCCTCGACGTAGCGCCGCGCGGAGTCGACTTTCGGCGTGCCGACGTCCGCGTCGCGGTGGATGATCTGGCGCTGGAGGTTCGAGCGCTCGACGGCGTCGTCGTCCACGATGGCGAGGTGGCCGACGCCGGCGGCGGCGAGGTACTCGATGACGGGCGAACCGAGGCCGCCCGCGCCGACGACGAGGACGTCCGCGTCCAGGAGCGCGGCCTGCCCCTTGGGACCGACGTCGTCCATGATGATGTGCCGGGAGTACCGGTCCAACTGGGTGGGGTCGAGGTTGAGGTCGGCCATATCGGGGCAAGGAGAGCGAGCGCCTAACGGGTGTCGGTGGGGGCACTCAGAGGTAGTAGAGCGCGACGACGGCGAGCGGACCGACGACCGTCAGCAGGAGGACGGCGACGATGACGGCGTTCCCGAGGTGGGTGGCGCGCCAGACGAGGAGGGGGAGCGCCGCGAAGACGGCGGCGAGCGCGCCCGCCGCGTACGTGACCGTCCGGTTCGGCTCCGGACGCGCCGAGGGCGTGACGGGGAGGTCGAGGGCGACGACGGCCGCGCCGAACGCCGAGAAGGGGCCGACGGTCGCGCGCGTCCGCTCGGGGTCGTACGCGCTGTCGGGCCACGGGGAGTCGGCGGGCGCGCTCCAGTCGAGTTGGACGAGCGCGGTGTCCGCGTAGCGGTCGACGAGGCGGCGCGGGACCGAGCCCTCGCAGGCGTCGAGCGGCGCGCGCCACTGCGGTTCCTCGAGCAGCCGGTCGTAGCCGACGAGCGTGTCGCCGTAGCGGCGAAACGACATCGACCCGAGGCGGAGGTAGCGTCCCGCGACCCCGAGGCAGCCCCCCGCGAGGAGGAGCGTGACGGGGACGAGTCCGAGCAGCGGGTCGACGAAGGCGACGAGGAAGGCGGCGAGGAGCGCGCAGAGGAGGCCGGGGCGGGTGGCGAGCGCGGCGACTCCGGCGAGCGCGCACTCGACGCGGACGGCGCGCGCGTCGGGCGTGCGGACGGCGTCCGGGTCGCCGTCGGGGACGGGGACCGCCGGCGCGGCGACGGTCGTGTCCCGCGTGCCGAGGAGCGCCGCGAGGGCGCCGTCGCCGGGGCCGCCCGCGACCCAGTGGGCGTACGTCTCCGTCGCGAGTTTCGCGGCGACGACGCCGACGACGACCGCGAGGCCGCCCGTTCGGAACGTCTCGCTCGCGCCCACGGGGACGGCGAGCAGGAGCACGACGAGCGTCTGCTGGCCGGTGTGCGCGACCGCCATCCGCGCGGAGACGTGCTCGTACGCGCGCTCGCCGACGTAGTCGCGGGCGAACGAGACGCCGTGTGCGACGACCATCCCGAGCGCGCCGACGGCGACGGTGAGCGGGGCCACGCGCGCCCCCCAGAGGTCGAGGACGTAGCCGAAGTAGCCACCGATGCCGAGCCAGACGAGACCGAGCATCGCGAGCTGGAGGAGCGCCGTCGGGACGTTGTGGACGTAGAGCGTGTGGCCGCCGACGGTCCAGCCGCCGCGTTTCTCGCGGAGGCCGCGCATCGGGAGGCGATAGCCGCTCAGCGCCTCGTCGCGCGGCACCGAGAGCAGCGCCTTCGGGACGCCCCACGCGGCGGCGACGCCCATCTCGAGCCAGTAGAGGACGAGGACGGTCGCGAGGCGCCACTCGAAGAAGAGGACGCCGGCGAGCGGGTAGCAGTTCGCGGCGACGACCGCGAGAAACGCGAGGTGTCGCCGCGCCGGAGCGCGCCCGCTCACGGCCGGAGGGCGGTGGCGCGACGCGATGCGGTCGAGGCGGGCGGAACGGACAGTATGGAGGGCATCACCGCCGGTGTTTCCGATGCGGGACCAAAAACCGTAGGGTCAGAGGTAGTCGTCCCAGAGCGCGATGTCGGCGTACCGGTCGCCGCGGTCGGGGAAGGGGACGACGACGACGTCCTCGGGCGTGAGGCGGCCGCGCTCGGCGAGGCGCTTGACGGCGGCGAGCGCGCCACCGGAGGAGGGCCCGACGAGGAACTCGCCCCCGACGCGGAGGTGCTCGCGGACGGTCGCGCGGTCGTACTGGCCGGTCGCGTGGACATCGGGGTCGCGCTCGGCGTAGCGCTCGCGGAGCCGACGGGCCTCGTAGTAGGCCTCGGCGGTCGGGAGCGCGAGGACGTCGTCGAGTTCGTCGCGCGCGTAGACGTCCGGGTCGTCGAAGCGCGGCCCGCGGACGTACTTCAGCCCGTCAATCCCGTGGCGGGGCTCGGCGGGTTCGTAGCCGACGACGGTGACGTCGCCGCGAGCGCGGAGCGCGCGCCCGACGCCGGTGACGGTGCCGCCGGAGCCGGCGCCCGCGACGAACCGCGTGACGCGGCCGTCGGTCTGCGCGTGGACCTCCGGGCCGGTGGTGCGCTCGTGGACCCCCGGGTTCGCGGGGTTCGCGTACTGATCGGGCATGTAGGCGTCGCGCTCCGCGACCCGGCTGTCCGCGAGGTCCAGCATCGCCTCGTAATCGGACGCGTACGTCACGGTGCCGCCCGCCGCCCGAATCGCGTCGGCCTTCTGCTCGGGCGCCTCCTCTGGCATCACGATCTCGACGTCGTAGCCCCGGGCGACGCCGAGGCGCGCGAGCGCCGTCCCCGTGTTCCCCGAGGAGGGTTCGACGACGAGCGACCCCGGCGCGAGCGCGCCGTCGGCTTCGGCGGCGTCCAGCATCGAGCGCGCGATGCGGGACTTCACCGACCCGCCGCCGAACGGCTGTGCGTGGAGGTTGTACCACTCCGGCTTCGCGTACACCTCGCAGGGGACGTCGAGGTCGAGGTGGAGGAGCGGCGTCCCCCCGATGCGCGACTCGTCGAGCGGCGGCACGTCCGTCATCGTCGGGAGTTGGTGCGTGCGCGCCGTAAGCGATTGGGCCGCACGGCCGCCACGCCGTGTCGCCGCCGCGTCGTCGGCGAGCGGTCAGTCGAGGGCGGCGGCCAGCATCTCGACGGGCGTCGGCGGGCGCTCCGTGTCGTCGTCCCGGTCGCCGAGCTGGGTGCGGCAGGACGCGCCCGGCGCGACGACGACGTCGCCGGGGCTGTCGTCGATCTGCCCGTAGAGCGTCTCGGCGATGGCCTCGCTCATCGAGTGGTGTTCGGCCTCGTATCCGAAGCTCCCCGCCATCCCGCAGCAGCCCGAGTCGAGCGGGTCGACCGCGTAGCCCGCGCGACGGAGGACGCCGACCGCGTGGTGGTCCTTCTTCGTCGCCTTCTGGTGGCAGTGGCCGTGATAGGTGAGCGACGCCCCGGGGTCGCGGGTGTCGAGGCGCTCGTCGAGGCCGAAGGCGTCGAGGTACTCGAGGACGCCGTAGGTGTTGTCTGCGACCGCCTCGACGCGCTCCCCGGAGAGCAAGTCCAGATAGTCGTGCTGGACCATGACGGCGTCGCTGGGCTCGACGAGCACGACGTCCCAGTCCTCGGAGATATAGGGGTGGAGTTCGGCGACGTTCTCGGCGGCGGTGTCCGCCGCCAGGTCGAGGAAGCCCTTCGAGTGCGCGGGCCGCCCGGAGTCGGTGCGCTCGGCGACCCGGACGTGGACGTCGGCGGCCTCGAGGACGCGGACGGCGGCCTTCAGCGGCGCGGGCTCGCTGTAGTTCGAGTAGGTGTCCGGGAAGAGGACGACCGTCCGGGTCGCGCTCCGCTCGGGCACCTGCGGGCCCCGCTGTGCCCACCAATCCCGGAAGGTCTCGCGGCGGAACGTCGGGAGCGAGCGCTCGGCGGCGATGCCCACCAGTTTCTCCATCGCCGCGCGGGCGAACGGGAGGCGCGTCGCCGCGTTCGAGAGCGGCGCGAGCGCGGAGCCGACCCGCGAGAGCGTGTCGACGTGCGCGAAGGCCTTCTCGCGGAGGCTCGCGCCGTGCTCGGCGTGGTACTCGTGCTCGACTTCGGCCTTCAGCTTCGCCATGTCGACCTCGCTCGGGCAGTCGCGCGCGCAGCCCTTACAGCCGATGCAGAGGTCCAGCACCTCCTCGACGAACGCCTCGTCCGTGACGTCCCCCGGGAGGTCGCCGCTCATCGCCTGCCGGAGCATGTTCGCCCGCCCGCGCGTGCTCTGGATCTCCTCGCCGCTCGCCCGATACGTCGGGCACATCACGCCGCCCGTCGTATCTTGGTCGCCGCGACAGCCGCCGCAGCCGTGACAGAGCTCGACCATCCCCTCGAAGCCGTTCTCGGTCTCCCACTCGAGGCTCGGCTCGAAGCCCGCTTCGAAGTCGTAGTCGGGCCCGTAGCGGTGGTGCTCGGTCATGTCCACGGCCTCGGCGCGCGCGGGCGTCCCCGCCGGCGGCGCCTCCGCGTCGCCGTAGCCACAGACCTGCCCCGGGTTGAGGAGCCAGTCCGGGTCGTACGCGCTCTTGAGGTCGCGGAACGTCTCCCAGAGGGCGTCGCCGTAGAGCTTGCGGTTCCACTGGGTGCGCGCGCGGCCGTCGCCGTGCTCACCGGAGACCGACCCGCCGTACTCGACGACGAGGTCCGTCACGTCGTCCGCGATGGACTGCATCGCCTCGACGCCTTCGAGGGATTTCGTGTTCACGAGCGGGCGGACGTGCAACACGCCGGGGCCGGCGTGCGCGTAGAAGGACGCGAACGTGTCGTGCTCCGCCAGTATCTCCTGGAAGCCCCGGACGTACTCCGCGAGGTGCTCCGGGGGGACCGCGCAGTCCTCGATGAACGAGACGTGCTTCTCGTCCGTCGTCCGCGAGAGCAGGATGGGGAGGCCGGACTTGCGGAGTTTCCAGAAGTTCGCGCGGCGCTCGGCGTCGTGGGCCTCCAGGGCGTCGTTCGCGCGCACCGGCGCGTCGCCGCCCGGCCGGTCGTCCGCGGGTTCGGCCGCCGTCTCGACGCCGGGCCGCCTGTCCGCGAGCAGGTCCGCGACCTTCCGCTCGCCCGCCTCGTCGTCCGCGGCGTAGAACTCCACGAGCAACACCGACCCCGTCCCCTCCGGGAGGAGGCCGACGACGTCGCGGAACTCCTCGGTGTCGCGCGCCAGCTCGAGGAGGACGTCGTCGATGAGCTCGACCGCCGCCGCGTCGTGCTCGAGGACGGCCTCGACGTCCGAGACGGCCGTCACGACGTCGTCGTACGTGAGCAGGGCGACCGACTTCGTCTCCGGAATGGGCTCGAGCGAGACCGTGGCCTCCGTCACGATGGCGAGCGTCCCCTCGGAGCCCGCGAGCAGGCGCGCGAGGTTGACGGTGGCGTCCTCGTCCACGGCGCCCGACGCGTCCGTCCCCTCCGCGACGAGCACGTCGAGGTTGTAGCCCGAGACGTTCCGCTTCAAGTCCGGATAGCGCTCGCGCACCTCGGCGGCGTCCTCCTCGAGGACGCGCAGTACCGCCGCGTGAACGCGCTCCTCGATGTCGCCGTCGGGGTCGGCGCGCTCCCGTAGCTCCGTGACCGACACCTCGCCGAACGTCGCGACGGTGCCGTCCGCGAGCACCGCCTCCACCTCCTCGACGTACGCGTCCGTCTTCCCGTACTTCAGCGAGTGCGACCCCGTCGAGTTGTTCCCGATGGCGCCGCCGAGCGCGGACTTATCGCCCCACGCCGGGTCGGGCGCGAACTTCAGGTCGTGGTCCTCGAGCGCGGCGTTCAGCCGCCCGAGCTTCACGCCCGGTTGAGCGCGCGCGAGCGCGTTCGCCGCGTCCACGTCCCGTACCGCGTCCATGTGGCGCGTGAAGTCGAGGACGACCGCCTCGTTCACCGTCTGGCCCGCGAGGCTCGTCCCGCCGCCGCGCGGGAGCACCGCGATCCCCTCCTCGGCGCAGTACTCGACGACCGCCGCGACGTCCGCCGTCGACGCCGGGAAGACGACGCCCACGGGCACGACCTCGTAGAGACTCGCGTCCGTCGCGTACAGTTCGCGCGAGTAGGAGTCGAAGCGCACCTCGCCCTCAACGCGACGGGAGAGCGCCGCCGCGAGGTCGGGGCGCTCCACGTCGTCGCTCGCGTAGTCGTAGTTCGCGGCGGCGTCCGCGGCCGGGTCCGCCGCCTCGCCCGGGTCGATAGCCATACCCGCGGTGGCGTCTCGCGAATCCATAATACCTCGGGGGTCGGGGACGGCGGCCGAATTCAGAGCGGGATGGCCGAACCGTCCCCGAGCGCGGAGCCGCCGTCGTTCAGAACGGATGGGCCCTGGCGGATGGTGACTTCGCGGTTCTGAGGGTCGTGAGTGGGTTCAGCGTCATGATTAGAGGTCGGGAAGGTAGTCGCGGCGCTGTTCGGATTTCTCGCGAGCACCCCGCCGGTCGTAGTGCTTGTCGAGGATGCCCTCGCTCGCGTCGAGGCGGTCCGAGACGATGCGGCGCGGGACGTCCTCGCGCCGATAGGCGGTGACTCGGCCGCTCCGAACGTCGTGCGGGGAGCGACTCGACGGACAGTTGCTCGCGCGGGCCACATCCGTCGCCTCGCACTCGTCGGGGTTGCGGTCGTGCGGACAGGGCGCGCCACGCCAGCACGGCCGCGTGATGGTGTACAGCGTATCGCGGAGCGTGCTGGTGTGTGGGCGGCCGTGAGTGGTCGTCAGGAGTGGCTCGCGGCCGTAGTCGTCGACGACGTCGTGTCGTGGGCCGTCG
Source organism: Halarchaeum sp. CBA1220 (assembly GCF_003721175.2). Taxonomy (GTDB): domain Archaea; phylum Halobacteriota; class Halobacteria; order Halobacteriales; family Halobacteriaceae; genus Halarchaeum; species Halarchaeum grantii. The sequence goes on along the minus strand of NZ_CP054707.1, from coordinate 991,897 downwards.
ACGTAGTCCTGAAGCGTCCGGGCGACGCGCGGACTGATCGCGTTCCAGCGTTCGCCCTTCGCCTTGTTCTTGAGCGGGCACTCCTCGCCCGGCCGGTGGACGAATTGGAGGCCGGGGTCGTTCCCCTCGAGGGAGACATCGGCGAGGTTCAGTCCGCGAAGTGCGCCGATTCGCGCACCGGTGTGCCACATCAACAGGAGGGTGACGTGGCTGCGGCCGGCGTACTCGTAGCGCTCGAGGTAGTCGAGGATGGTCTCGGCGCGCTCGGGCTCGAGCGTCGTGTTGGAGACGTCTTCGCCGCCGCTCACCGTCGGGAGCGGCACTTTCTCGCGGAGGGAACTCGGAACCGCGTCGACGTCAGCGGCGAACCGGAGGAACGCCCGGAGCGTCGAGAGCTGGCCACGTAGAGTGACCGCCGCGATGGGCTCGCGGTTCCCACCGTCGCCTTCACGCCGCCAGATTCGGTACTCGTAGAGGTCGCGGCCGCCGAGTTCGTTCAGGTTCTCGATGTCGTTCTCCGCGCACCACTGCACGAACGCGTCGAGTCGGTAGCGGTGCGATTGGAGAGTGTCGGCGCTGATTTCGTCGCGCCGCGCCTCGAGATACATCTCGACTGCGGTCTCGGGGTCGAGTGGGTCGAGACCGCTCATTCGTCGCCCTCCGTGTCCGCGAGAACCGCACGCTCGTAGGCGTCCTTGACGAAGTCGGACATCGCGTACTCGACGCTCACGCCGTCGAACTCGATGGCGATAGTTGCGTCCGCGAGGTTCTGCGTTATCTCGTAGCTGTATCCTTCGATCTCGCCATGTCCCACCGATTCGCGGAGCCCTTGCAGGCCGTCACGGTCGTCGTCACCGACGACGTCACCGACGACGCCCCGTCGCGTCTCGCTCACGAGTTACTCACCTCAGGAGACACAGGCGCGTACTCGCGAACACCCTCGCAGTTCGGGCACTCGACGACGAGCGCCAAGACGCCCGTCGGGCCGGGGACGAGGCGCTCGCAGTCCGGGCACGCGAACGCCCGGAACCATCCCGAGGAGCCCGCCGACGCGCGGCTCATGCGTCGGCCTCCGTTTGGAGGGTGATGCGGCCATCCACCCGGTCGACGGTGACGGCGTCGCCGGGCTCGGCGCCGAGCGCATCCACCACCGGCGTCCCGAGGAGGAGGCGTGTCTCCGACCCGACGTCGTAGACGTGGTAGGTCCGGGGGAGGACCGGCCGATGACGCTCGTAGCTGCCGTCACTCACCGCCATCACCTCCGGCGCGTGGTGCGACAGGTGGCGGGTCACGCGGGAGCGCGCTCGACGCCGACCCGAGCGGGTCACCGCTGAACTCGCGGACCGTCGCCGTCTCCACGCCGTCGTGCGTCGTCTCGTCGTGCGTTTCGCGCTGGATGCGGGCGAACTCCGAGCGCTGATACGGCCGCTTCGTCACCGGCTCGCCCTCCGACGTCGAGCACTCCCGACACACCATCTGGAAGAACACCGCCATCACGCACCGCCCTCCTTCTGGATACGGGGTGCGAGCATGAACTCGCCCGCGAACCCCCAGTCTTCGTGCTCGAACGCGAGCTTCACCGGGAACTGGTCGCCCCAGCGAATCGTGACACGGTCGGCCTTCGACGACTTCAGCGCCTGTGCGAAGTCCCCGAGGTAGTCGAGGCTGAAGACCGAGGACACACCCTCGTCGCCCATGTCGTGCGCGGCGTTCGGGAACATCACCGACTCACCGAGCTCGTCGTCGGCCTCCCCGTCCGGCATCGTGTCGCCGTCCGCGTTCGTCCCGAGCAGCATCGTCGTCCCCGAGCGCGAGAGGTGCGCGTGATCGCGCTCGAAGGCGTCGGTCGCATCGCGGAGCGCCGTCACGTTCGGGGTCGCAGTACACGGCAGGTCGAGGTCGGGTACCTCCGGCTCCGGGCGGACGCTGTCCGGGTCGATGCTGAACCACTCGGTGCGCCGCGCGACCGACTGGTCCGGGCGCGTCACCTGCACGCGGACGCGGGCCGGGTCGTCGAGAATCTGGATGCGGGCCGGGTCGCCGTCGTCACTCCGGCCCTTTCGGGCCCACGACACGGCTTTCTCGAAGAGGTGGAGGTTCAGCCCGACCGTCACCTCACGCTCGACGTCGAACTTGCTGAAGCCTTCAGCGGGCGCGCTCGCGTCCACCATCCCGACGTTCGCCGGGTCGACCGCCGTGAACTCGAGGCCGTCCTCCGTAACGTGCAACCGGAGTTCGTCGACGACGACGGACGCGAGCTCGGTGAGCGAGCGAATCGGGTCGCCGTGCGTGACGATGGTCGCGACCACGTCGTCGCTCGGCGTCTCCGGCGTCGGCCCCACGTCGGCGTCGGTGGTGTCGTCCGCGACCGCGACACCGCCATCCGTGACCGCGCGCTCAGCGGCGGCGTCCTCGCTCTCGAGAGTGTTCTGTGCGGCCGTGACGAGGTCCATGGCGCGCGTCGCGCCGATGCCGTCGAGCGTTTGCAGGTCGCTCAGAGCGACGTCCGCGAGGTCGCTGGCGCTCGTGATGTCGAGCGTCGCGAGCTTCCCCGCCGTCGCCGGCCCGACGCCAGCAACCGCTTCGACGTCACTCATGCCGACGCACCCCCCGACGCCGTCCACGCCTCGCGAGCCGCAAGCGCCTGCTCGCCCGCGTCCGTCAGCGCGTACTCGTTCGTCCGCCCATCCACCTCCCGCTTCGCGATCAGGCCCGCATCAGCGAGGTCGTCGAGATTCGGGTAGAGGCGACCATGATTCACCTCCTCGCCGTAGTACTCCCCAACCGCACGCTTCACCGTCAGCCCCTTCGACGGCCCACACCGGTCGAGCGCGTGCAGCAGGTCGCGCTGGAACGCCGTCAGGTGCGCGAGTTTATCCGATGCCGATTCGTCTAGCGTCGTGCGGGCTCCACGGCCCGCATCAGTGGGTTCCGTCATAGTCTCTGGCGGACCAACCACGTTTTTTCACCGGGCGGCGTTGCACCGCCGTCCGGTCATAGAACCCGTATAGCCACGAGATTCTCCTATGGTTGCTCCTTGTTCGTATTGTTATAGCCATTAACTAATAGCTTTGGATTAGAATGTAACAAGAACCTGTCTCAGATAGGCACGTACCATACGGTCCTTTGTTCCTCTATCATATAGAGTGAGATGTGCGATTAGCCGGGTCTTGGCAAGTTCTTCTCGACGACCGCATTCTAGAGTACTTCGTAGAGAGCGACGAGGAATTCCTACAGCCCGGCGAGATAGCCGATGACGACCGCATCCGGTACTCCCGCGCATATGTCTCGAAGCGCTGCGTGAAGCTCGCCGACCACGGCCTCTTGCAAGCCATCAAGCAGGGCGTCTATCGAATCACCGACGAAGGCCGTGGCTACCTCGAAGGAGAGTACGACGCCGAGGCCGGCGTCTGGACGGACCAAGCGAACGGAAAGAGCGCGAGCGCCGGCGTCGAAGACTCCTCAGAGGTGTAATCCCGTGCGGCGTGATGGTGACTGGATGCACCGGCTCGACGAAGCCCTCCTTGAGTACCTCGCCGAGCACGACAGCCGCGACGGCGACGACGACGGCGTCGCGCCCGACGAAATCGCGCGCACCATCCGCTACCCCCTCGACCCCTACCTCGCCCGCCAACGCCTCCGCGTTCTCTCCCAGGCCGGCTATGCCGCCCCAGCAAGCCGTGACTGCGCCACGTACCACATCACCGTCTGGGGCCGTCTCTACCTCCAAGGGGACGTCCGCGCCGACCTCCACGTCCCCGAGCCCGACGCGCGACGCCCCGGCCACGTCCTCGGCTAACCGTCATCGCGTCGATAGAGGCCGTCGCGACCGAACCCGAGCGCGCGCGACGCCTCCGCACTAAGCGTAATCGCCTTCTCACCCGCCAACGTCACCCGCCCGCCCGATACCTCCTCGAAGAACCCAGCAAGCTCCCGCCGATACGCCAGCGGCCGCTTCGCCTCCTGCACCTGCACGAGGTCTTTGTCGTCGCGTCCGACCGCCCGATTCAGCAAGTAGAGTTCCGCGAACTCCGCACGCACCGACAGCGGCGCCCCCGCAAGCCACTCCGGGAGCACGATGTCGCCGTCCGCCTTCGCCCCCGCCGGCAGCCCGAGCGCAGCGAGCGCCCGCCCGAGTAGCGGCGCGTGCTCGCGCGGCTCGAGTTCCGTCGCACGACCCTCCACAGTCTCGTTCACGAGCTTGCTCCCACAGCCGAGGACATCGAGCGCGTGCTCAAGGCGGTCGGTAACGCGCTCGTCGTCGACAGCAAAGCGCGGCACGTAACTCTCCGCACTAATACTGCCACCCGAGAGCACACCCGCCGAGAGAACAGTGAACGCCCGCCCACGGTCGTCCCCCGGCGTCGCCTCGAACCACCCCAGGTCGCGCGCCGCCTCAATCGCACGGACAGCGTCCGGCGTCGCGCCGTCCATCCACGGCCGAATCCGACCACGCGGGAGATCAAGCGCGCTCGCGGCCGCACTCGAGCCGCTCTCGGGATGCCGGCTCGCCCACCGCTGCACACGCCGATAATCCTCAACAGCCTCGTAGGGGTTCGCATAGGACGGCGGCGAAAACGTCCGCGCAAGCGCCTCCTCGAAAAGCATAGCTGACGCTACGCGAATAGTGCTAATAAAAGAACGGCAGGGTGTGGTTACGAGACTGTGTAGCTCGTCAGAATCGACGAACTCCCACCATCCGAGGACCACACGAGACGGACGGTGTCGCCCTCAGAGAGCGTGCTCATGGTAGTATTGTCGTCAGTAGTCTCGTAAGAGGTGCTCCCGGTGACGTACGCAACGCCGTCTCCGGTACTGACATCCGTCCCGTAGAGGTCAATGTCACCACTCGTGCCAGCCGTAATCTCTCCCGAGAAAACAGCGGTCAATTCATCAGAGCCGTCGACAGTATAGGCAGGATCGCCGTTGACCGTGGCCTTCACGTTCGCGGCATCAATCGAGGCACCGCTCTGATGGGAGACCGACGCGGTCGTATTAGACGGATCGGTCGCGACTGTAGTGATTTGTTCGGTCTGCTGGTTCCACTCGAAACTCGCCTGCGGTGCGTTGTTCCCGACCTGATTCCCAAGCCCGAGGACGAACGTCCCGATGACCGCCGCGAGAATCACTGTAATAGCGACCATCAGGATGACCCCGATCACCGGAGACACACCACGGTCGTCGCTGTTAAAGATGTTTGTGAGTTTCATGGTCATTAGTTCGAGGGCGTCGTCGAGGAGCTAATCACCGAGGAGCTCCCCTCAGACTGCCAGACGATACTCACCTTTGTATCAGCGCCAATGTTCGGACCCGTACCAGTTGTAACGTTACTGTAAATCGAAACAGTATCGCCGGCCTGAACTGGGTCATCCCATCCACCCACAACTCCACCTGCCGCCTCTGTACTGGAGGTCGTGGTTGGGTCAATGTTAATCGTCGTCCCATTGGCAGCAACGGTGTTAATCGTCAGGGAGTTCGGGTCAAGTGACTGGCCGCTCTGGTGGGTGATATTGATCCAACCAACCGCTGGGTCGCTGGCACTGTTGTCGTACGGGAAGTCACCACTGTAGTCGTACTCGAACGTTGCCTGCGGTGCGTTGTTCCCGACCTGATTCCCAAGCCCGAGGACGAACGTCCCGATGACCGCCGCGAGAATCACTGTGATAGCGACCATCAGGATGACCCCAATAACAGGGGACACACCACGGTCGTCCGCGTTGAACAGATTACGTAGTTTCATGGTTATGGTGCGCCGAGTCGGCCGCAGAAGCTATACGAGAGTCTCACGACTCTCTACGTGTAGGTCGAGAGGCCGGGGCCTCCGTCCCTACACGCTCCCCTTCTGCGAGTCCGTCGGCGTCTACGTGAGTAGAGACGTGTCCAGACCTTAAATCGGGCGGCCGGAATCGGGTACTGAGTCGCGCTGCCTGCGCTCTGTCAGAAAGTACGGGGCCCAGGCGGACACATCTTCAAAGCCACCCCGGAGTCACACCGTATTGCCCCCCGCGGGCTCTACCCCACGGTACTACGTCGAGACAGATATAGGACTGGGACCCAGCCCGAAATTCCCCGGGAGTTAGACCGACACTAGCCCCCGGAACGCGACGGAGCGGACGCAATGGCATCCAATTCCATTGATCTCATCGACCTCGTGGGGATGGCGCTCGTCGCCGTCTTCGGGCCGATGGCCATCGGCGTCGTATCGTTCAGCATCACCGTCTTCGGCGGCTTCAGCTTCACCGACATCCTCTGGTCGGGGAGCGGTATCGAAGTCACCTACGCCACCGTCCTCGCGCTCGCGGGCGTCGGCTGGATCGTCGTCGCGAACTTCCTCGCGGGAGACTGGGACATCGACGACCTCGAAATCTACCACACCGCCGCCATCGTCGTCGCGCTCGGCATCGTCCCCGTCTACGCCATCGTCCCCGCCGTGCAAACGCTCTTCAGCGATTACGGCGCAATCGCGCTCGTCGTCGCCATCATTCAGGCTGGGTTCGGGCCGCTACTCAGCTGGGAGGGCTAACTATGGAGGCAGACCACACTCACGAGCTCGACGGCCGGCTGATGTTCGCCGCTGGATCGCTCGCGACGCTCGCGGGCGTCGCGATCTCCACGCTCGCGGGGGTGGGACTGTGACCGACACCGACCCGGACCCGACGCTGTGGGAGGGCGCGCTCGCCAGCGGCGTGCTGCTTGTCGTCGTCGCCGTCGTCGGCGAGCCCGAGGGCGTCGCGCTCCTCGGCGCTCTCCTCCCCATCGCCTGCGTTGCCTGGGTCCGCACCGACCGCGAACGCACCACTCGCAAAGACGTCCGCACGGACGGCCGTCGCGATGTCGGCGGCCTCACCGCCGCCGAGGGGGGTGATCGGTCGTGACGCGCTCTATCGCGCGTCGGCTCGCGGCGGTCGCACTCGTCGTGCTACTCGTCTCCTCGAGTGTCGCTGCGCCCGTCGCGGGCGCGATGTCAGGGACGTCGTCCTCGACGAACGCCATCGACTCGCCAGACGGCGAGCCGTCGGCGCAGAGCGATGCGTGGTGTGGCGTCACGGCCGCGATCTCCGATTTCGTCTTCGGCTCGTCCTCACTAGACTGTGGTGTGACGGTTTCCGACGACGTTGAAACCGTCAACTCGTCGTCAAACGTTACTAAGCTGGAGATCTACAACGCTGCGCTCGCGCAAAAAGCCCAGACAGAAACGTTCAACGCGGTCAGTAGCAACTACATCAACGACACACAGTCGATTGCGTGGAGCAAGGCCGAAATCGCCATCGCGGAGGCCTACCAGAACGGGAGTTCCCAAGCCGTCGCAGAATCAAAGGCCCGCACAGCCATCGCCGATTACTACGCGCGCATCCAGTACAACCAGATTGCCGCGTGGAACACAACAATCTCGGCATACGGCGACCTCTCTGAGAGGGCTGGCGGGACTTTCATCCACTGGGATCAAGACCCTGTCTCCAGCTGGGAGCATTCGTTCTCAACGACTAATGAGTCACTCACTCTCGCGAATGATACTCAGGTCCCTGTTGTCGGGGCGAAGCGGAACGGTGAGGAGGTCTTTGTCATTGGCGACCCGCCTCAGGAAGCAGACGTGGGTGGCTATTTCTCACTAATAGCTGTCAAGTCTCCTGATTCGAACCATCCCCAGACGGCCCTCGTTGATGTGAAGACGTGGTCGTCGAGATTTAACCGCTCGCAGGCGCTCAACGACCAACTCCAATCGGAAGCCACCAACTACACGAGTCGGGTTTACTCCGCGCTCGAGAACGACACCATCAACGCAAGCGACATTACAAGTCGCACGACGAAGATGTTCGAACTCGCGGCGTCCTCGAGCACAGACGGTGAGGTTGACCTCTACCGCTCGGTGGCGCTCTACGCGTCGATGGGTCTCGCGACGCCCGACTTGGAGGGCCTCGGCACCATGGAGGTCTCCCACAACAACACGACCGACTACGGCATCCTCCTCGCCGAGCGCGCCCCCAACGGCACGTGGCAGAGCAATACGACCTACGAGACGCCGCCCGACGCGAACACGTCGGCTATCGGCGTCGAGGGCCCCGTGCGGCTCGCGACGACCGGCGGCGACGTCGTCACACTGAGCGGAGAGTTCGAGGTCGACAACATCACGAACACGAACGGCAACCGTCTCGCGAACGTGAGTGCTGAACGGCGCTCCTACCAGACTGCCGATGTGAGTGGTCTGCTCGCGAAGATGAACGAAACCCAGCGACTCATCGAGCAGATCGAGAGTCGGCAGGCGACCGGTAGCGGCACGTCCGGCGGTGGCGGGGGATCCTCCTCACTCGCTATTGTCGGCCTACTCGCCGTACTCGCCGGCGGGGCAGTCATCTACCTCCAACGGGACACCTGATGTTGCTCCTGCTCTGGAAGGCCGTGCGCCCCCTCCTCCCCTACCTGCTCGCGTTCGTTGCCCTCGTCGCAGTTGCGACGCTCGTCGGCGACGTGACGGGGTGGTGGGATATGCACGCGCTTCTCCTTGACGCCGCCTTCGAGGCAGCGCGCGGCGTCATCCAGACCATCACCCACGCCGTCGAGGGCGCCATACAGTGGGTTCTCGACGAACTCGCCGCGCGCCTGAACCCGCTCTAAGCCGTCCGTGGTCGGTCACACGGGGGTTCGACTCCCCCGGCGGCTCCTCATGAATCGTCGCATCCTCCTCGCTGTGCTCCTCGTCGCGACCGCCGCAGTCGGCGCCGCCGGCGTCGCGAGCGCAGCCGGGAACAACTCCACGACCACCACGACCGTGATGCCGGTCGCCGACGGTGGCCATCCCGTCGCCGTCGACGGCGTCCTCTCCGTCACCGGCTGGACCTACGAGGACGGGCGGATGAACGTCACCCTCCGCGCCTCACAGTACAAGAGCGTCACCCTCGCCGCCTCCGCAGAAGCGAACGGCCGGGTCGCACAGGCCGCCTACCGGCAGGTCGTCCTCCAACGCGGCGACACCACGACCGTCTCCCTCCCCGCTGACCGCGTCGACGGTTCCGCTTCTGTCTCCGTGACGACCGGCGCCTGCATCGCCAGCGGGTCGTGTCCGACGATCTACTCCGACGACAACACGGGGCCGTGGCTCACCGGCGGCTCCGAGGTCGGGTGGCTCGGCGGCGCCGGCGTCGCGCTCGCCTCCTGCTTCGGCATCGGCTGGTGGACGCTCCGCCGGGGCAACGAGGAGCCGGAGGTCGCCTAACGATGGTCCGCGCGACCTTCCAGGACTGGCGCGACCGTCTCACCTTCCTCGCCTCCGAGAGCCCCCTCCTCTTCGCGTTCGTCCTCCTGCTCGCCCTCGCCGCCATCGGCGCTACCGCGTGGCTCTTCACCGCCGGCGGCGTCGATGTGCCCGCGTGGGGCTGGTCGCTCATCGGTGGCAGCCTCGTCCTCACCCCCATCACCATCCCCTCCGCCTACGCCCTCGCCCAGTGGCTTCGTCGCCGCCGGCAGGTGACCGTCTACCTCTGTAACGCCGAGAATCACGCGAATCTCGACGGAAAAGCCCAAGAGAAGTTCTACGTCCCGCCCGAGCTCTGGGCCGAGAAGTCCGTCGGGAAGTGGGCGCCCACCCCCATCAACGGCGGGAGCGCGTGGCAGGTTCGGGAGTTCGATTGGGACGAAGATACGGGGACGCTCTTCGTCGAGGGCACGCCGCTTCCCGAGCTGAACGACGACCGCATGTTCACCTGGAAGAACTACGTTCGGGACATCTATGGCGACCTCATCGACCGCCACCACCAGCTGAACCGCGCCCGAGACCGCACCTCGAAGATGGCCGTCGACATCGAAGAAGCCGCCATCAACGAGAGCGCGGAAGCCCGCGAGCGCGGCCAGATGCTCGACAAGACCGCCGCGAAAGACGCCTGGGAGGACGCCACCGGCGACCTCGACAACCTCGCCGGGACCGACGATCTCCCCGACATCGACGACTACATGACCTACGACGAATCCGAACACCCAGAGCCGGAGGCATCGGCCGATGAGTGACGACAACGGTGGTGACGACCTCTACACGCCCGCGCAGTACCGCGAGCACGCCGACGGCTACGGCGCCCGCGACGCCCTCGGCCACGAGTTCAGCGGTATCGTCCACGACGCGAAGGTCTCGCGCTACCTCGGCGTCCTCGCCAACCACTACGACCCGACCGACGCCGAGAATCCCGCCGAGATGCCCGCGCGCTGGGCCGACCTCGAGGACGTCCAGGACATCGTCTCGCTCGCCGCCACCGAACGCGGCCGCGAAGCGATGCAGGACGGCGACATGCAGATGCTCAAGCACCTCACCGGACAGACCGACCAGCGCGCCGACGTCTCCGGAATGAAGGCCATCGACAAGCTCCGGACGCTGATGACCGGTCCCGCGCCGATGTTCTACCTCTGGGCCGAACCCGGCACCGGCAAAACCAACTTCGCCCTCCTCCTCGCCCAGCTCTGGCAGGCCGCCCATGAGGGCGAGGCGCTTCTCGCTTCGAACATCCGCACTCTCCGCGAAACCGACGACTGGACCGACGACGACGGCACCACGCGCGAGGGCTGGCTCTCGAACTTCGGCGAACTCCAAGAGTGGATTCAGCAAGACGGCGACCCTCTCCACAACGACCAGACACCCAAGCTCTTCCTCTTCGACGAAGCCTCCTCGAGCGCCGGCGGCAGCGGCACCAGCGGCTACGAGACGAAAGCGAAGATGGGACCGCTCGCCTACAAAATTCGCAAGTACGGCGGCGCGCTCATCGTCATCGGCCACGACGGCAAAGACGTCCACCCGCTCATCAGGGAGCTCGGGAAGGCCATCCACAAGGAGGGCCTGAAGGACGCCACCGTCTACGACGACGTCCAAAACCGCCGTGGCAAGGGCGAAATCCTCCAGATGACCGGCATCCCCGAAACCGACTACCGCTACGACGACGGCGAGCCGACCGCGTGGTCGTGGTCGAACGGCGACGACGAAGACCTCGAGTACGATGACGTCGTCGAGGATGTCGCCATGTGGACCATCGTCAATGAACGCGAGAAAGAGGACCCTCTTGCATACCGGAAACTCGCGAAGAAGACGCCGTGGGACGCCTCTACCTGCTCTCGACGCTGGAAGCGCTACAAGGAGGATGGGAAGTACGTCGATGCCGTACAACGCGTCGAGGACATAATCGCATGACGGCGGCGGGACGAAGCGTGTTGCATGATGCATCCCCCCCGCCGTACTGTATAATGAATCGGGGTCCTACCCGTCGTCGCCATGGCTCCTCGGGAGGCTACCACCCCGCGACCCGGGGACGGCCCGGTTTATATATAAGACGCGCGCGACGCGAACGCGTGGCTTCTTCGGGGACAGAATAAGCGATGGGCTCGAAAAACTCGAAGCGCGCGAATCGATATGGGACGATCGCCGAGAAGCGGATGGCCGAGAAGTGGCGACTCCGACGCGACGGCGTCCACACCTACTGGCGCGACGCCGTCGACGCGGACGGGACGCCGTGGGAGCTGAAGGCGGCAGTCGTCGAGACCGCGAGCGGCCGGCCCGGACGCTTCCGCGTCCGCGAGCACGCTCACGACCAGCTCCTCGACGCCGGTGGCTGGTACGGCTTCGCCGTCTACCGCCGCGTCGGGCGCGGGATTCGCGTCCTCCGCTACAAGGCGATGCCCGCCGCGCGTCTCCCCGTCTCCGCGTGGTACGGAAGCGGTGGCGAGTCCGACGAGCACGACCACACGAAGATCGCGATTAGCGACGTCTTCTGACTCTCCTGCGAGCCCGGTTTCGGCGCGAGTCCACGGTACTGTGCGAACCGAACTGCCGAAAGATATACGCCCTACCCGGATGTTCCTGCTACCGTCCTCGGCGGCCGATGGCCTCTTTGGGGGGATAGCCATCGGAATCACACCGACCAACCGGGTGTGGAGGCCACCGGAATCACGTCGAGGACATTTCCTTGCTGGATAGCGGCTTGCGTAGTGCAGATCCCGTCTCTACATCTAACGGCTCGACCATCGACTTCGATTCACAGCCACTCGACTTTATCGCGTTCGCGCTTCTGCGACTCGGGGCTATGCGTTCCACGGTAGTGCTCGAGGAACGTGTCGAGGTCGTTCCACCCGCCCCAGTCACAGACGAGGAGCGCATCAACGTCGGCCGACCGGAGGTTCGTCGCCCACGTCCGCCGGAGGTCGTGGAAGGTGACTTCGCGCCACCCCGGCTCGCCGTGCTCCTCAGCGAGTGCGTGCGCCGCGCGCTCCACCCAGCGGCGGAGCGTCCGCGTCGTCGTGATGTCGAGCAGGGAAACGCTGCTCTCGGCGTCGCGGTACTCGTCGACCGTTCGGATGGTCGTCGCGAGGTCGCGCGGCACCGGCGTCTCCCGATACTTATCGCCCTTCCCGTGCCACACACGGAGGACGGTGCCAGCGTCGGTGTCAACGACGTCCTCCGGCGCGACGTCGAGGACTTCGTGCGACCGGAGGCCGCACCGCGCGCCGAGTTCGAGCGCGATCCGCTGCTGTTGGTTGTCGGCGGCGTCGAGGAGGTCGTCAACCTCGCGCGTGCTCAGCCACACCTTCATGTCGTCGCGAGTGTCGTGTTCTCGAAGATTCATCGTGTCCGGGTTGTATGCTTGTAGGACGGAAACCGGGTAGTTGCTAGTCGATTCGACCCAGACCCCAGGGCGATCCGGGGTGATTCTGTCCGACTCTCACCGTAGAATCGGACGCGCCCATCCCGCTCACTCGCCGCCACCTCGCCTCGACGCGGGTCGAGTCGGCTCGGCCGCGACGAACAGTGGCGGGATCGGTCGCCGCCACCGCTCGGCGAGTTCAGCGCGATGCGCCTCGAGGCGCGCGACGGCGTCACTCATCGCGAGTACCTCCCGCAACGAAGTCACTCGCCCCAAACTCGGAGAGCTGAGGCCGCTTCTCGCATACCACCCCGAGAAACGCTTTTCGGCGACCGTAGGGAGCGAACACTCCGACAGCGTCACGGCGGTATCCAAGATCACGCGGCATATTCGCGGCCGAGTAACCGAGCTGGATGACGCGACCACGCGGCCGGAGCATCGTGTCGAAGCCCTCCTTTAACGCTCGCGTCCAGTTCACGTCCCCGCCCTGGTACTTGTCGTCTGCCTGGAAGCCAGACCACGGCGGGTCGAAGATTATCGTGTCGAAGGCATCAGCGCCGAATTCGTCCGGCAGGTCGTGGACGTCCAGGTGCGTCTCGGCGGTCGCGTCCTCGTTGAGGTCGTTTCGGACGACTTCGCCCAGGTACCCGAGTTTCGTCTGACCGGCACACGCGTTCAACACACGCCCCTGGCAATACGAGAGCGTCCACTCCCGAACGGGATCGTCCTCGAACGTCCACCGCGAACCGCCGACGTCGTGAAACGAGATGTCCAGCTCGTCGCGTGAGATGCCGGTCTCAGACATCACGCATCACCTCCATCGGCGCGCGCCGGCTCAGCCGCGTCGAGACGCTCACGCTGCGCCTCCACCGACCCAACACCCCCACCATCACCCACACCGTCGTCGCGCCCACTCGACGCCTCTCCAGTACCCTCCTCAGACGGCGGCGCACACACCACAACCCACACATCAGCCATCCCAGTATGGACGCGGATGTACCCATTCGCCTCAAGCGGCCGCAGAATCGCCGACCGAACCAACTCCATATCGTACGACGTCACCTGCGCCAACCGATTCTCAATCCGCTCTAACTCCGACCGCCGCCCGACGCCGACGTTATCCAACAGCCAATTCAGCGCCCGCTCTTGGTCGTCATCGAGGTCGCCGAACGACATCCCCGCACGCTCCCGTGCGAGCAACCGCAGCCCCTCACGAACCGCCTCAGACTGATTCTCGACGCCCTCAAGGAACTCCTCAAGCTCCTCGTCATCAATACGAGCGCCGACGTCCGTCACGCCGACTCACCCCCGACGACCGTCCCCATGTCCGCGCGCTGCAGCACGCGCGCGTTTCCTATTTGCGCACACTGGTGCGCCCGCACACATGGTTGCATTAGCAGAGTTACCCCCACGGGTGTTTCCACACGGGTGCGATGCGCCGCCTTGGTGTCTGTCGCGCTCGAAATCGTCATTTGCGTCTGTGGAACAGCCTCGGAATCTGTGGAACAACACTTACAACACTTGCAACGGGGGGTTGCACGAGCGGTCATTGGCCCGTCCACCTCCCCTCAGTGGCGAGGTCCGCCGGCCGCTCGACGCGATCTACCGCGTCGGAGTCGTAGGTGGGCTCGAGGCCGCCACCGTCCGCGCGAAGCCCGGGGTCGTGGTCCGCCTCTGCGAGCGCGGCCGTATCGACCGCCTCGATGCGCTCGCCGTCGACCGACTCGGCGCCGATGAACTCAGCCTTACGGAGCACGCAGAGGTGCGCGCACGGCACGCTGTCGTCGCTGTACTGGTAGCCGTCGCAGTCACAGTAGCCGACACGCGCCCCACGCTCGAGCCCGTAGACGACGGTGTGGGAGTCGGCGCCGTCTTGGAGCATCACGACGTAGTCGGTGGGACTGTGCCGCTCGATGAGCGCCCGGCGCGGGTCGGCGCGCGTCCAGCTCGCCGAGTCGGTGCCGACGACGCGCTCGAAGTCGAGGTACGTCATGCCGACCCCTCCGTGTGGTTGCGCTGGAAGTGGTCGAAGCATCCGAGGTCTGTCCGCTCACAGAGACACGATTCCTCGGCGTCGTCGCCGACATCGTCGCCCGCGTAGTCGGCGAGCGTCGTCACGCCAACCACCCCGTTTCGGCTACGAGTTTCGCAGGACGGCGGCGCCCCGCGACCGGAGTCTGGTTGACATCCGGCTCGTACCCCGGAATTTCCCGAGGCGTATTCAGGTGGTTTCGGGCGGCAGACGGGACTCTACTCGCCGCTATGGGTTCGGCCAGGAAACAGGAGGTTTCGGGATGGGCCCTGGCGGATTTGAACCACCGATCACCCGGTTATGAGCCGGGGGCTGTGAACCAGACTGAGCTAAGGGCCCGTGCACGCCGACGTATCCGACGAGCCACCTTTAGCGTGTCGGGATTACGCGGCGTCGGGGGCTCACGGAGCCACGGCTCGACACCGTGAGACCGTGTCGAAAAACACGCCGCCACCAGGGCTCGAACCTGGGACAACCTGGGTAACAACCAGGTGCTCTACCAACTGAGCTATGGCGGCACGTACGCATCTCCACGTAGTCGACTGGTTTTGATAGGGCTTTCGTTTTCGGGCGGCACGGACTCCGACCGTTTTTCCGGTGGGCGGGCGTAGCGCGGCCCATGACCGAGACGGCGGACGTGCTGGCGGCGGTCCGCGAGCGCGTCGACCCGACGCCGGCGGAGCGCGAGCGGCTCGCGGAGACCGCGGCGCGCCTCGTCGAGCGTGCCGAGGACGCCATCGCGGAACTGTCCGTCGACGCCGACGTGGTGCGCGTCGGGAGCACGGCGCGCGGGACGTGGGTTCGGGGCGACCGCGACATCGACGTCTTCGTTCGCTTCCCGCCGGCGCTCGAGCGCGCGGAGCTGGAGCGCTACGGGCTCCACGTCGGAAACGACGTCCTCCCCGAGGGCCACGAGGAGTACGCCGAGCACCCCTACGTGAAGGGCGAGTTCGAGGGCTACGACGTCGACTTGGTGCCGTGCTACGACGTCGATTCCGCGCGCGACATCCGGTCGGCGGTCGACCGCACGCCGTTCCACACCGAGTACCTCGAGGCGCGGCTGACGGACGCGCTCGCCGCCGACGTCCGCGTCTTCAAGCAGTTCCTCAAGGGGATCGGCGCGTACGGCTCCGACCTGAAGACTCGGGGGTTCTCCGGCTACCTCTCCGAGCTGCTCGTCGTCGAGTACGGCGGCTTCGAGGCCGTCATGGAGGCGGCGGCCGACGCGTGGCAGCCGCCCGTCCGCCTCGACCCCGAGGACCACGCGGCGGCGAGCTTCGACGACCCGCTCGTCGTCATCGACCCGACCGACCCCGAGCGGAACGTCGCCGCCGTCGTCTCCGCCGCGAACGTCGCGCGCCTCCAGCATTACGCGCGGCGCTTCCGCGAGGACCCCCGCGAGGCGTACTTCTTCCCGGAGCCGCGCGACCCGCTCGACGCGGCGGCGGTCCGCGAGCGACTCGCCGAGCGCGGGACGCACGCGCTCGCCGTGCGCTTCGACGACGACGCGCTCCTCGGGCTCGTCGAGGACCAGCGCTACCCCCAGTTGCGCCGCTCGCTCGACGGCCTCGTGCGCGGCCTCGAGAACCACGGCTTCGAGGTGCTTCGCGGGGACGCGTGGAGCGCCGAGACCGCCGTGCTCGTCTGCGAGCTCTCGGTCGCCGAGCTCCCGGACGTGGAACGCCACCGTGGCCCGCCCGTACACGTCGGCGAGCACGCCGCGGGGTTCTACGGGAAGTACGCCGACGACCCGGACGTCGCCGGTCCGTACATCGACGGCGGCCGCTACGTCGTCGAGCGCGAGCGCGACGTGACGACCGCACGCGAGTTCGCCGAGCGGAAGCTCGCCTCGGTCGCGCTCGGGAAGCGACTGGCGAGTCTCGTCGCGGACGGCGACTACGAGGTCTACGCGGGCGCGGAGGTCGGCGCGCTCGCAGCGGAGTTCGGCGTCGAGTTCGCGGACTACTTCGACCCGAGGCCGTGACGGTCGCGTAGCTCCGCGACGACCTCGCGAACGTCCTCGCTCGGCTCCGCGTCCTCGTCCGGACCCTCCGGTTCGAAGCCGTCGAAGACCTCGTGGACCATCCCGACGCCCTCCGAGAGCGTGTCGAGGCTGTACCCGCCCTCGAGGACGAACCCGAGGCCGGCGTCGCACGCCGCCGCGAGGTCGCGAACGCGCGTCGTGAGCGTGCCGTAGCCGTCCGTCGAGACGTGCATCCGCGATATCGGGTCGTGGCGGTGCGCGTCGAAGCCCGCGCTCACGAGGAGGAGGTCGGGGTCGAACGCCTCGATGGCGGGCGAGAGCACGTCGTCGAGGACGTGACAGTAGTCGACGTCGCCCGCGCCGGCGGGGAGCGGCGCGTTCAGCGTCGACCCCTCCCCGTCGCCCTCGCCGACCTCCTCGATATCGCCCGTCCCCGGGTAGAGGCCGGCCTCGTGGATGGAGGCGTAGAAGACGTCGCCGCGCTCGTAGAAGATGTCCTGCGTGCCGTTCCCGTGGTGGACGTCCCAGTCGAAGATCGCGACGCGCTCGACGGCGTCGTACGAATCGAGGGCGTGCTGGCTCGCGACGGCGGCGTTGTTCACGAAGCAAAAGCCCATCGCGTCGTCCGCGACGGCGTGGTGGCCGGGCGGTCTCCCGAGCGCGAACGGCGTCGAGCGGCCGTCCGCGCCGTCGAGCGCGGCGTCAGCCGCCCACATCGAGAGGCCGGCGGACGCGAGCGCGGCGCGCCACGTCGCCTCGACGGCGACCGTGTCGGGGTCCCAGCTCCCGCCACCGTCGGCGCAGAAGTCGCGGATCTCCGCGACGTACTCGTCCTCGTGGACGGCGCGCGCGTCGTCCTCCGAGGCGGGGTCGCCCGTGACGTACTCGACGCCGTGACGCTTCTGGAGGCCGCGCTTGATCGCGCGGATGCGGTCCGGGTTCTCCGGGTGGCGCTCGCCGGGGTCGTGCTCCAGACAGACGTCGTTGACGCCGAACTTCATTCGACGAGCCTGAAGTACGTCTCGACGTCTTCGGCCTGCACGGTGCGTCGTCCCGCGTGCTCGGCGAGGAGCGCGGCGCCCTCGGCGGCGTCCGCCGCGAACACCTCGAGGTGGGCGGCGAGCGCGACGCGCGCGTCCATCGACACCCGGTACTCGTCCGGGATGTCGAGGCGGGCGATTCGGTCGACGGGTGCGACCGGGAGCGTGAGGGCGTCCGCGTCCGCGTCCGGATCGGCGAAGGAGAAGTCCTCGATCATCAGGGTCTTGCGGCCCGACTCGGTCGCGTGCTCGGCGGCCTCCCGTGCGAGAGCCGCACCGTGGCGTTGGATGCGGCGCGCGAGTTCCTCCGCGGCGTCCGCGCTCACCCGGAGGTCGCCGGCCTCGCGACGGATTACCGCGTCCACCGGCGCGAACGGGAGCTCGACACTCATACGGTGAAAGGTGTGTGTTCTACCCTTAACGTTTTCCGTCCCTGTCTCAGATCGCGGCAAGCGAAGGCGGGGACCGAGAGGGCGCCACGCGACGAGGACGTGAGGGGGAACGGGCCCGGACCACGGCCGAGAGGAGGAGCGCGGGGCTAGCTCAGCGCACTTCGTCGGCGTCGAGGCGGCCGTCGCTCATCGTTCCGCGAACCGTCACCGTCTGCCCGAGCGTGACGTCCGCGTCCGTCTCGACGCTCAGCGTCTCCGTGCCGTCGTCGAGGATGAGCGGGTCGCGCGCCTGCACGACCGTGCCCGTGAACTCGACGGACTCACCACCGTCGTCGCTCGACTCGCCCGTCGACGGCGAGGCGTCCTCGGTGTCTGTGCTCCCCGACGCCGACTCGGGCGCGGTGCCGTCCGCGTACGCGCCGAGACCCGCCGGCTGGTCGTCCTGACTCGCGCCCTCGTCGGCCGTCATCGCGCCGTCCGCGAGTTCGACGATGCTCGTCCGCCAGCCGGCCGACGCCTCGAGGTCGTCCTGCCAGCCGTCCTGTATCTCGACGTCCGTGAACAGCACCTCGTCGCCCGGTCCGAGGTCGCGGTCGGCCTTCTCGCCCCAGAGCGCGACCCGGATGTCCCCCGAGTCGTCCTGCAGGCGGACGTTCCTGACCTGCCCCTCCGAGCCGTCGTCCCGGTCGAAGGTGCGTTTCGGGTCCGCCGAGCGGATGACCCCCGCGATGTCCGCGACGTCGTCCAGCTCCACGTCCGCGATGGGCGTCGACTCGGGGACGTACTCGACGTCCTCGTCGACCGCCTCGACGGCGCCACGGTTCCCGACGTGGAGCTCGATGCTGCCGTCGCGCTCGCGGACGTAGCCGTCCACGACCTCCACGACGTCGCCCGCCGCGAACTCGTCGACGGCCGCCGTGCGCTCGTCCCAGAGCGTGACGGTGACGCGCCCCGTCTCGTCGCCAAGCGAGAGGTTCGCGACGCGGCCCTGACTGCCGTCGTCCCGGTCGAACGTCCGCACCGCGTCCGTGTCGAGCACCTCGCCGACGAGCGTCACGTCCGAGAGGCCGACGGAGAGGTCCTCGACGCGGTAGGCGTCCTGAATCTGGACGTCGATCTCCGTGTCCGGGTCGGGCTCGACGCGGTCCGCGCTCAACTCCACGCCGTTGAACCCGTCCTTCGGGCGGCCCGCGACGCGTAGGACGTCGCCGACCTGGAGTTGCTCCGACGCGTTCGCCGCCTGCTCGTCCCAGAGCGAGACGCGGATCGCCCCCGTCTCGTCCGCGACTTCGACGTTGAGGACGCGGCCGTCCTCGGCCTCCTCGTCGTCGCGCTCGAACGTCCGCAGGTCGCCGACGGAGACGACCTTCGCGACGAACTTCGCCTCGTCCATCTCCGGGGTGACGTCCGCGACGCCGTTCACCTCCCCGTCCTCGAGTTCGTGCGCGAGGAGCATGGCGGCCGTCTCCTCGTCCGCCAGCCCACCCATCTGCTCGACCTTCTCCGCGACGGCCTCGCGGAACTCGTCGAGTGAGACCTCGTCGGTCTCGAGGTCGGCGTACGTATCCTCTATCGCACCCATGATAATCGTAGTTCAGCCCACGGTAGGCCCGCGCATAAGGGTTCTGCTTGCCCGTATTCGGGCCGCTGTCGGTCGCTCATGGGGCGACACTCGGACCCCCATCGCGCTTGAACGCTCGGGCGCGACGACACGGCACGCGACGAGCACGAAGACCCATACGGTCGAAGCGCGTACGGCGAGTCGATGGAGACGAAACGCGTCGCCGCCGTGGCCGTCGTCGTCCTGCTCGCGGGCGCCGTCGTCGCAGGCGCCGCCCTCGCGGGCGTCGGCCCGTTCGGTGCGACCACCACGCCCGTGCAGACGAGTGACGACACCGAGGACCCGGCACCCGCAGCAGGCGCCAACGGGTCGGACGACGGCACCGACACCGCAGGAACGTCGAGCGCGCCCTCCAACGCCGGGCCGTTCGACTTCGCCGTCACGAACGTCACCTCCTGCGGGACGACCTGTCGCGACGTCGACGTCGCGCTCACGAACACCGCCGAGGAGCGCGCGACGGACGTCAGCGTCACCGTCGTCATCACCACCGGCGGCGACCGCATCTGGCGCGACACCCAGCAGATCGGCGCGCTCGCCGCCGGCGAACGCACCCAGCGCACCGCCCACGTCGAGCTCAGCTACTTCGACGCCGCGAAAGTGAAGGGGAACGACGGGGAGATCACCATCCACACCACCGTCGACTCCAGCCTCGGCCAGTACTCCTTCACCCAACACCGCGACGTCGCCTGACCCCGCCGAGTCGCGGGGCCACCTCCCACGGCGGGGGTCGAATCGTAACCGCTTTACGTACCGTGGGGCTACAGATGAGTGAGTCCGGGTAGGGTAGTGGACTATCCTCTTGGCTTGCGGAGCCAGGGACCGGAGTTCAAATCTCCGTCCGGACGTTCCTTCACTTCACTACGCGACGAGCCTTCGGCTCGTCGCTTCGTTTCGTTCAGTCACGTCCGGACTCGCGAGACGCGTTGCGTCTCGCTGGCCCGCGAGAACGACGCGTCGTTCTCGCGGACTCCGTCCGGACTTCGGTTCGTGTTCTGTTCGGCCGGCCTCGATTCGCGGTTCGCTTGGTCGGCCGCAACCCGTGTTCTGTTCGGCCGGCCTCGGTTCGTGATTCGGTCGGTCGGCGTCAGTCTCGGGTTCGGGGGACGCCACGCATTTCTCCGTTCGACGCGAAACGCGGGTATGGAGGCAGCGCTTCGCGCGGGCATCGCGCTCTACGACGCGGGTTACTACCACGGGGCGCACGACGCGTGGGAGGACGAATGGCTGGAGCAGGCCGAGGGCGACGACGAGCGACTGCTGCACGGCCTCATCCAGTGCGGCGCGGCGGTCCACCACGCCCGAGCCCGGAACTGGGAGGGCGCGACCGGGGTGGCGGCGAGCGCGCGCGACTACCTCGACGCGGTCCCGCCGGGCCATCGCGGGGTGAACGTCGAGGCGGCTGCGGCGTACCTCGACGTGCTGGCGCGCGACCCCGAAGTGATCGAGCGCCGGCGGCCGGTCCGGCTCACGCATCGGGGCTCGACGGTCGCGCTCGCGGCCCTCGACGCGCCGGCGGCGGTCACGGCGGCGGTCGTCATCGCGGACGCCGAGGGGTACAAGAGCGAGACGTTCGAGCGCGCCGCGACGTACGCGCGCGAGGGGCTCGCCGACGGCGAGTTGAACGAGTACGGCGTCTTCCTCTGTGACTTCGCGGTCGAGCGCGAGAAGCGAGAGTTGATCACGACGCGACTCGCCGAGCACGTCGAGCGGCGGCGAGCGCGCGAGAAGGACGTCGAGGGACTGTTCGGGTAGGTCGAGCGCTCAGACGAGCGCGAGGTATGCGGCGACGGCGAGGCAGGCGGCGCCGAGCGCGCGGACGATCCAGAGCCGCGTCGAGCCCGCCTCGGCGTCACCGTACGGCCCGGTGCGGCCGGGCGAGCTGGTGCCGAGGACGCTCAACCGGAGGACGACGTCCGGCCGGGCGAGACAGAGCAGGCCGAGCGCGGCGCCGAGGCCGACGGCGAGCGTCGTGCGCGCGTCCATCTACTCGCGGAGGCGCTGGATGCGCTTCTCGACCGGCGGGTGGGTGGCGACGAGCTTCGTGACGAGCGAGCGCTCGTCGTCGTCGAAGATGCAGAGCGCGCCGACCTGATCGTTCACGCCGCCCTGGTTCTGCGAGCGCCCGCTGCCGCGGCCGCGACCACGGGACGGGCTCCGGGAGCGCGACCCGCTCGCGCTCGGCTGCTGGTTGCCGCGCTGGATCTTCTCGAGGGCGCGCGCGAGCGGCTCGCCGCTCCCGATGTACTCCTTCGCGTCGGCGTCCGCGACGTACTCCCGATAGCGGCTGATGGCGAGCACGAAGATCATCACGAAGAACTGGACGACGTTCCCGACGACGATGGCGAGGAAGAAGTCCGCGAGGTCGTTGTCGCCCGTGAAGAGGACGACGTACTGGGCGACGATGCCGACGATGGAGGCGATGCCCTGCCCGACGACCATCGTGACGACGTCGCGGTTCTTGATGTGCGCGAGCTCGTGCGCGAGCACGCCCTCAAGTTCGTCGTCCTCGAGGATGTCGGCGAGCTCCTGCGAGACGACGACGATGCCGGCGCCCTTGCGGCCGACGGCGAAGGCGTTCGGGACGCCCATCTGCGCGACCTTCAGCGTGGGCTTCTCGATGCCCATGTCGTCGCTGAGGCGCTCGACGCGGCGGTGGACGTCCCCCCACCGACCCGTCTCCGGCATGTCCTCGGCGCCGACGGAGCGCAACGCCATCCACTTGCCGACCTTGTACTGGATACCGACGAGGGCGACGCTCCCGACGAGGACGATTGGGAGGACGCCGGTGCCGAACATCGCCATCGCGACGACGGCGACGACGGCGTAGAACGCGAAGAGAATCGCGCCCACGACCGCCATCCGGGCTTTGAGTCCGGGGTGTCTCATGGACGCCGATACGAGTTTATACCGGATAAGTTGGGTGGTGACGGGTCAGGTCCGAAAGCCGTAGACGTGGCCGTCGCTCGTCGCGGCGAACGCGGCGTCCCCGTCGACGACGGGCGTCGTGAGACCCACGCCGGCGTCGACGGTGACGGAGCGGACGGGGTCGCCGGTGGCGGCGTCGCGGACGACGAGCGTCGACGGAACGGCGCCGTCGGCTGCGGACGAGACGTAGGCGACGCGCGAGCGGCCGGCGACGAGGGCACTGTCGACGGCGACCTCGGTCCCCCAGCGGCGCTCGCCGGTCGCGGCGTCGAAGACGTGGAGAAACCCCCGGCTCAGGACGTAGAGGCGGCCGTCGACGGGCGGGCCGGTGACGAGGCCGCCCCACCGGGATTCGGCCGACCAGCGTCGTTCGCCGGTGGCGGCGTCGTAGGCTTCGGCGGTCTCGCCGCCCGCGTAGACGACGCCGTCGGCGGCCGCATACGAGGGGACGCGGCGCTCGGGGCCGCGCCAGCGCACGTCGCCCGTCGCCGGATCGAGGCCGGCGAGCGACGGCCGGTCCTCGGGTTCGAAGCCCGCGACGAGCGTGTCGCCGGCGACGCGGACGCCGTCGGTGAGTCCGCCGGACGCCGACCAGCGCGGGCTCCCGCCGTCGGTCGAGACGGCGCGCACGCCCGAGAAGGACTCGACGTAGACGCCGCCCGCGCCGAACGCCCACCCGGACGGGTCGCCGACCGCCGCGGTCCACGAGACGTCGCCGCTCGCGGCGTCGAGCGCGTAGAGCGTCTCGCCCTCGTTCTGGAGGTAGTCGTCGCTCGTCGCCGCGTAGGCGGTGCCCTCGCGAACGCCGAGAAGCGTGAGGAAGCCGTGTTCGTCGGGCGTGAACGACCACGTCTCGCTCCCATTGGTGGCGTCGAACGCGGCGGCGCGAAAGTCGCCGCCGGAGACGCCCGTCCGCGCGCCCGCGACGGCGTAGACGGTGTCGCCGACGACGGTCGGCGTGGCGCCCCCGCCGCCGGTGCCGCCGAAGAAGCCCGCGCCGGCGTCCGTCGTCCAGCGCTCCTCGCCCGTCTCCGGGTCGAGGGCGTGGAGCGTGCCGTCGGCCGACCCGGCGTAGAGGGTGCCGTCCGCGAGCGCGGGCCCGAGCGCCGTCTCGCCGCCGAGGGCGCGTTCCCACGCCGCGTCGATGCCGTCCGTCGCGCCGCCGGACGCCGACGTGGACGTTGGCGACTCCTCGTTCGTCGTGGAACTCGACGGGGCGGAACAGCCCGCGAGGCCGGCGAGGAGCGCCCCGCCGCCCGCGCGGAGGGCGTCGCGGCGCGTGAGCTCGGACATACGCCGGGCTACTCGCGGTCGGGGTAAGTGTCTCGTGGTGGGTGAAACCGCGACTGCGGGCTACGCGTCGTCCTTCGGTTCGCCCTGGTTCGTGAAGTCGGCGGAGTTGTCGCTCGGACTGTAGCCGAGGACGTCCTTCGCGCGCTCCAGCGAGTAGTACTTGCGGTCGTTGTCGCTGATGCCGTAGACGATCTCGTAGCCGTAGTCGGCCTCGATGCAGCGCTCGAAGAGGTGCGCGCAGTCCCGGTAGGAGAGCCACATCGCCTGCCCGCGCTCGTAGTCGATTGGCGGGTGGCCCTTCGTGAGGTTGCCGATGCGGACGCAGACGACGGAGAGGTCGTGCTCGTCGTGGTAATACCGACCGAGGGTCTCGCCGGCGGCCTTCGAGACGCCGTAGAGGTTCGAGGGGCGCGGGAGTTCGCTCCCGTCGAGGAGGTAGTCGTCGTGCGTCCGGTAGATGTCGGGTTTGCGCTCGGTCTCGTAGTGGCCGACCGCGTGGTTCGAGGAGGCGAACGCGACCTTCTCGACGCCGGCGTCGACGGCGGCCTCGTAGACCGTCTGCGCGCCGTCGATGTTGTTCTGGAGGACGGAGTTCCACGGCGCCTCCGGGCGCGGGTCGCCGGCGAGGTGGATGACCGCGCCGACGCCCTCGACCGCGTCGCGGACCGCCTCGTCGTCGGTGACGTCGGCGACGACGAACTCGTGGTCGGTCTCCTCGGCGGGCGGTTCGCGGTCGAGGAACCGCCAGTCGTAGTCCTCGGCGATGCCGCCACGGATGGCTCGCCCGACACGCCCCTCCGCGCCCGTGAGGAGAACCGGTTCGTCCATTCGACTACGTGTGTGGCGGCGACGGTAAAGTAAGGCGCGGTTCTTAGCTGTCGACGGCGGTCGGCTGCGGCGTCACGCCGCCCGCGTCGTCGTCGCCGTTCTCATCGACGGCCGGGGCGTCGTCGCCGGTGAGCTGCTCGTAGGCGGCGACGGTGGTGGCGATGCTCAGCACGGTGAAGTAGCCGGAGACGAGGGCGGTGCCGAGGAAGCCGACGTAGGGAACGAGGCCGAAGATACCGCCGGCGACGGCGTTCGCGATGCCGGCGACGAGGGCGTAGACGAAGCCGAGGCCGAAGAGCCGGAGGCGATTCCCGCTCGTGAGCGACCACGACTGCTTGAGCGCGGTGATGGCGCCGTCGTCCTCGGCGGCGATGCGCAGGGGCGCGAACCAGAGCGCCGTGACGAGGAAGATGAAGACGATCTGCCCGAGGACGGGGACGACGTTCACGAGCGCGATGAAGAAGAATATCACGCCGAAGAGGACGTAGTGGGCGAACGCGCCGAGCGCG
This sequence comes from Halarchaeum sp. CBA1220, assembly GCF_003721175.2. Taxonomy (GTDB): domain Archaea; phylum Halobacteriota; class Halobacteria; order Halobacteriales; family Halobacteriaceae; genus Halarchaeum; species Halarchaeum grantii. The sequence goes on along the minus strand of NZ_CP054707.1, from coordinate 966,662 downwards.
CGTCGCGTGAAGAGGTCCGCAGTGAGCGCGTCGACGTCGTCGACGAACGCCCGGAAGAGGGCGATGTAGACGAAGACGAACCCGACGGCGAGCAGGACGTAGAGGAGGGCGACGCCGCCCAGACCGATCGGGAGGACCGGGCCGCTGGTGAGGTCCGCGACCGACATCCCCTGCGGGAGGTCGCGGCCCTGGAGGAGGCGGGCGACGTAGGTCGACGCGGAGGCGCTTGCGAGGGCTTGGAAGACGAACGCGAGGACGACGAACGGGAGCGCGACGCGCGTCGTGCTCCGCTGAATGCCGTCTTCGAGGGCTTGGCCGATTTTCAGGGACATCGTCGTGAGATTCACCGGCCCAGTCCTTGGGCTTTACCCCGGTTTCGGTTGGTATCGGCGGCTGACCGACGCACGTCGCGGAATCGGCGGCGCACGCGGACGGTAATCGCTTTCAGGGCGACGGCCACAGTCCGAGTATGGTCACGAGTGCCGAGGAGGCGTGTTTCGAGGTCGGCATCAAGTTCGGAACGCTCTACCACCAGTTCGCGGGCACGCCGGTCAGCCCCCGGAGCGCGGGGAGCCTCGAGCGCGCCATCGAGGAGGCCATCGAGAACCAGCCCCACTGCGTCGACGTCACCGTGGACGTGCTCGGGGAGGCGTTGCGCGCCGAGCTCGACGACTCGTCGGCGGAGTACACGGAGCTCACGGGGCGCTTCATGGAGGTCGAGGTGGTCGTCGACTACGAGGGGACGCGCGCCGTCGCGCGCATGGAGATGGAGGGCGACTACCCCCTGATGCGCCTCGTCGACGTCGAGTAGGCCGCCGACGCGAGCAGGGACCGCGTGCGGGGCCGACGGAACGGCTCTCGGGGCGCGGTTTTAAACGGGTGGGCGTCCGTACCACGCGTATGAGCCAATCGGACCTGAGCGACGACGAGCTGTTCGGTGAGGCGGCGAGCGAGATTCGGGCGGACGTCGAGGAGCACCTCGCGGCGGCGCGCGACGCGCTCCCGACGGCGGCGGCCGTGTGGGACGTCGAAGCGGACAACACGCTCGGCGTGCTGAACGGCCTCAGAACCGCGCTCGCCGTCGACGAGGTCCGGGAGCACCTCCGTGACGCGAAGAAGTGGTACACGATCGGCGAGCGCGCGGACGCCTTCGAGGACGCCGACGACCTCGAGGAGGAGATCGAGCGCATCGAGGACGTCCTCGACGACCTCGAGGAGGTGAGCGACGCGGTCGGCGAACTCGCCTCGACGGTGCCCGAGCTCCGCGGCGAACTCGAGGAGTTGCACGCGGACGCCGACGACGAGAGCGAGTAGGGCTACTTGTGCGGCGGGCGGTCGTTCTCGCGGGCGACGACGGCGGCCACGAGGTCGCACAGCGACTCGACGGCGAGCGAGAGGAGTTCGGCGCCGCGTTCCGCGCTCCCGTCGCCGGGGTCGCCGACGACGCCGTTCTCCGAGAACTCGGCGGCGTCGTGCGCGAGGTTCGCGTGCGAGACCCACTCCCCCCAGCGCTCGCTCGCGCCGTCGCGCGCGGCGTCGACGCGGTCCTCGCGGACGAGGTCGGGGTCGGTGTGCCGGAGGAACGCGGTCTCGAGCGGGCCGGCGTGGCCCATGTCCGCCGAGTGCTCGCCGACGGCGTCGAACCACGTGAAGGGGACGGCGTAGGCGTCGTCGTGGCGCGTGATGGTCGCGGCGACTTCGCCGAGCGCGGGGACGTTCCCGCCGTGGCCGTTGACGAGGACGACGTCCGTCCAGCCGTGATGGGCGAGCGACGCGACGGTGTCGCGGACGTACGCGCGGAAGGTGTCGGGGGCGACCCAGAGCGTGCCGGTGAACTGGCGGTGCTCCTCGGAGACGCCGACGGAGACGGTGGGGGCGACGAGGAGCGACCCCGCGTTCGCGTCGTCGTAGGCGTCGGCGGCGCGCTCGGCGACGGTTTCGGCGGCGATGGCGTCCGTTCCGAGCGGGGCGTGCGGGCCGTGCTGCTCGGTGCTTCCGACCGGGAGGAGGACGGCGTCGACGTCGGCGGCGTCGGCGTCCGTCCACGTGGCGTCCGTGAGGCGCATACCGACTCGGACGGCCGGACGGGCCTTGTAGGCACGGGAGTGGGAGAAGCGGAGCAGAAGCGGGTTCGTGTCGCGTCGAGTGGCGGCTGACGGGTTCCCGGACGTATTTTCCGGTTTCTTCGCGGAGCTATCCGGGGACAAATAGGTTAGGTGGCCAGAGAAACTAAGGTGAACTATTCCCTACCGACGAGTGAGCCATGCCGGAGTGTCAGAACTGTGGGTCGTTTGTGACCGACGCGTACTCGCGAGTGTTCACCCCGGACGGACTCAGCGCGCCGCGCGTCTGTCCGAACTGTGAGGACAAGATCCGCGACGGAGCCGAGGTCCGCGAGGCCCGCTCGACCCGGCGCACGTAACGGTCGCGTCGAACCAGCCGCCCCTTCTCCGCCCGGCAGGAAGTCACGTCGCTTATAGGCGAGTAGGCCCTGTCGTTGTGTAATGAGTGAGTCGGAGCCACAGGTCACTCGCCTGTTCGGCGGTCCCGGGAGCGGGAAGACGACGGCGCTCCTCGACCGCGTCGAGGAGATTCTCGAAGACGACGACGTCGAGATCAACGACGTGCTCGTCGTCTCCTACACCCGAGCGGCGGCGGCGGAGGTGCGCGAGCGTCTCGCCGAGCGCCTCGACGTGAGCCCGCGGTCGCTGCGCGGGAACGTCAGCACGATGCACGCGAAAGCGTACGAACTCCTGAACCTCTCGCGCGGCGACGTCGTCGGCGAGGACGACAAGGAGGCGTTCTGCGAGGACTACGGCCTCCCCTACGAGGACGAGTACGCGTCGGGGTCGCGGCGCACCGCGCGCTCGACGACACTCGGCAACAAGGTCATCGCGACCAGCCAGTGGCTCCAGCGAACCGGCCGCGACGTCTCCGAGTGGTACGACGTGCCCTTCCGCTGGGACGAGGAGGAAGTGCGTCTCCCGCCCGAAATCGACGACAACGCGCAGGTCGGGAACAAGTACACGCCGACGTGGCCGTCGAGCGACGACCGCTACGACATCCCCGAGTCCATTCGCGCCTGGCGCGCCTACAAGGGCGAGAACGACCTCGTCGGCTTCGCGGACATGCTCGAGCGCGTCCAGCAGCGCTCGCTCGTCCCGAACGTCGACTACCTCGTCATCGACGAGTTCCAGGACATCACGAGCCTCCAGTATCAGGTCTATCAGGAGTGGCGTCCCCACATGGAGGCCGTCCTCATCGCCGGCGACGACGACCAGGTCGTCTACGCGTGGCAGGGCGCGGACCCCGACCTCCTCCTCGACACGGAGGTGACGGAGAACGTCGTCCTCCCGAACTCCTATCGCCTCCCCTCGGAGGTCCTGAAGGTCGTCCAGCAGGAGGTCAGCCACATCACCCACCGCCAGGAGAAGGACCTGAACCCGCGCAAGGAGGGCGGGACGGTCGAGGCCGTCGACTCGCCGTCGATGCTCGACCTCGTGCGGAACGTTCGGCGGACCATCGAGACCACCGACGAGACGGTGATGATCCTCTTCCGCGCGCGCTACCAGCTCTTCGACTTCGTCGACGAGTTCATCACCGAGGGCATCCCGTTCAAGGCGCTCACCGACCAGCGCCTCTGGACGGACCGCCTCCAGCAGTACGTCAACGCCGTCGAGGCCATCGACGCCGGCGAGCCCGTCACCGGCGTGCAGGCTCGCCGCCTGATGGACATGCTGCAGGACTCCGCGTTCGGCACGAGCGAGCGGAGCGACTTCCGCGACGAGATCGACGCCCGGCGCGCCGAAGCGGGCGAGGGCGAGGAGGACGCCGACCTCGACACGATGGAGTTCAGCGCGGAGTTCATCCGCAACTGGGTGCCCTTCGTCCCCGCGCCCGCCGCCGCCGCCGACATGCTCCGGAAGGTCACGCGCTACCAGCGCCGCTCCATCGACGCCTACTTCCGCGGCGACTACCAGGGCATGGACTCGGACCGCGTTCGCGTGGGCACCATCCACTCCGCGAAGGGTCGCGAGGCCGACCACGTCTTCCTCGGCACCGACCTCACGGAGAAGGTCGTCGAGCAGATGGCGGCCACCGTCGACCCCGACGACCTCCCCGAGGGCGTCGAGGAGTTCACGCGACAGACCGACCCCGTCCCCATCCTCACGGACAACGAGCGCCGCGTCTTCTACGTCGGGATGTCCCGCGCGCGAGAGCGCCTCGTCCTCATGCAGAACCTCGTGACGGGCGCGCCGACGCTCCCGCTCGACGTCCTGCTCTACGGCAAGCCGACCGGCGAGACGCTGGAGGAGGCGCTGGCGAACGCCGCCGCGCCCATCTCGATCAACTAGATGTCGAGTCGGGGCGCGGCGGCCGTCGAGCGAGCGCTCGCCGACCGCGACGCGGCGGCGTTCGTCCACGTCGGCCCGCCCTGCGACCCGGACCTCCGGTATCTCGCGGGCATCTCACGCCTCGAGGCGCCCTGCGCGTACGTCCAGACCGCGACCGGCGAGCGCCTGCTCTGTCCCGGCCCCGGCGACGCCGCCGTCGCACGCGAGCGCTTCGGCGGGGCGGTTCGGGACGCGGCGTCGTTCGACGCGGACGCGGCGGGCGCGCGCGCCGCCGCGCTCGTCGCCGCGACGTGCGGCGAGGGCGCGACCGTGCTCGTGGCGCCGGACGTCCCGCACGCGAGCGCCGTCTACCTCGAACGCGACGGCCACACCGTGGCGTCGACGGACGCGCTGGAGCGCGCACGCGCCGTGAAGGGCGATTCGGAGGTCGAGCGGCTACGGAGCGTGCAGCGGGCCGCGACGGCGGGCGTCGCGCGCGCCGAGACGGTCCTCGCGGAGAGCACCGCCAGCGCGGACGGGCTCGTCTACGAGGGCAACACCGTGACGACGACGCGGCTCGCCCGCGAAGTGGACGCGGCGCTTGCGGAGGCGGGCGTCACGAGCGCGGGGAACACCCTCGTCGCCGCCGGCACGGACGCCGCCGCGCCGCGTCTCGCGGACGAGCGAGCGGTGGACGCGGGCGAGACGGTGCTCGTCGACGTCGCGCCGCGCGGCCCTGCGGGGTACCACGGCCGACTCGCGCGGACGTTCGTCGTCGACACGGCGGGCGGGTGGGACCGGCGCGCGCACCTCGCGGTGACGCGCGCCCGCGAGGCCGGCCTCGACGAGGTCGGCGCGGGCGTCGAGACGAGCGTCGTCCACACGGAGACGGCGGGCGAAGCGATGGCCTACGGCTTCGACGTCGGCCCCGACTCTCCTTCGGGGTTCTCCGGGCCGGCGGGTCACGGCGTCGGCCTCGCGGCGCGCGAAGCGCCGTCGTTCGAGCGCGCGGAGACGCTCGCGGCCGGCCACGTCGTCGCGCTCGCCCCCGAGGTCGGGGACCCGGAGCGCGGCGGCGTCCGCGTCGCCGACCTGCTCGTCGTCACCGAGGACGGCTACGAGCTCCTCGCGGACTACCCGACTAGCATCACGCCCGCGCGGCGCTAGTTCTCGCGCTCGCGCCGCGTCTCGGCGTCGGGGTCCTTCGCGACGGCGCCGACGACGCGCTCGACGGCGCCGACCGCGACGTCGTCCGGCGTCAGGAGGTAGCGTTCGACGCCGAGGACGAGCGCGGCGAGTCCGAGGAAGAGGAGCGCGAGCGCGTCGCCCGCGAATGCGAACTGCGCGCCGAGGACGATGAGCGGCGCGCAGAACGCGAGCGTGACGACGAACGAGAGCTGTGAGAGGACGCCCATCGAAGCGCGTCTAGTGCCCCGACCGGGGTAGGCGTTGCGCCGCGCGGCGGGAGCCGAGAGCGACAGCACTTTCGTTACGCGTCCCGGATTCGGGACCATGTTCACGGGTATCGTCGAAACCACCGGCCGGGTCGCGGCGGTCGAGGACGGCGACGACGGCCGGCGGTTCCGCATCGAAACCGACGACATCGGCGGCTTCTCGCACGGGCAGAGCGTCGCCGTCGACGGCGTCTGCCTGACGGTCGAGGAGCACGGCGAAACGGCGGACGCTCCGGAGACCGAGGGCGGCGAGCAAAGCGAAGCGCGAGGCGGCTGGTTCTCCGTCTTCCTCGCGGAGGAGACGCTCGCGCGCACCAGCCTCGCCGCGAAGCGCGACGGCGACCGGGTGAACCTCGAGCGCGCGCTCCCCGCAGACGGTCGCCTCGACGGCCACGTCGTCCAGGGACACGTCGACACCACGACGGAGGTCGTCGCCGTCGAGTCGGTCGGCGAGGATTACCGGTACACGTTCGCGCTCCCCGACGGCCACGAGCGCTACGTCGCCGAGAAAGGGTCGATTGCGCTCGACGGCGTGAGCCTCACCGTCGCGAGCGTGGACGACGACGCCGGGACGTTCGACGTCGCGCTCATCCCGACGACGCACGCCGAAACGACGCTCGGCGAACGCGCCCCCGGTGACGCCGTGAACGTCGAAGTGGACGTCGTCGCGAAGTACGTCGAGCGCCTCGAGGCCTACTAGGGCCGGTCGTCACCGACGTACTCCACGGCGGGCGTGAGGTCCTCGAAGGAGTCCTCGTAGGCTTTCCCCGCGTCGAGGTCGTCGTACGCCCGGCGGTAGCGCGAGAGCTTCCGGTAGAGGACGTAGAGGAAGAAGCCGTCGTAGACGAGGACGAACCCGATGAAGACGAGCAGGTTCCAGTTCGGGAGGAGCGCCGGCAGGTAGGTGACGGACGTGTTGTAGATCGCGTGGATGCTCGCCGCGATCACGAGCCCCTTCACGACTATCGGGCCGCGGTTCTCCGGGTTGAACTTCGCGAGACCGAGGTAGTAGCCGGCGAACGCCGAGTAGATGACGTGGCCCGGCCCGGCGAAGGTGCGGAGCGCCGCCGTCTGGAAGGCCTGCTGGAAGCCGACCTGCATCGTCGCGCTGTTCGCCGCGCTCAGGAACTGGCCCGTGATGTAGATGGTGTTCTCGATGGTCGCGAAGCCGAGGCCGGCGGCCGCCCCGTAGACCGCGCCGTCGACGACCGCGTCGAACTTCTCGGAGCGGAAGGCGTAGAGGCGGACGGCGAGCCACTTCACCGTCTCCTCGACGGGGCCGACGACGAGCCAGAAGAAGAGCACCATCCCGACGACCGGAATCGCCGTCAGGAACCCCTTGAGGACGGAGTTGAGCACGGCGGCGAAGCCGGCGAAGAGGAAGCCGAGGACGAACGTGATGACGAGCATCGGCAGCGGTTCGCGCATCGTCACGTCCATCCGCCAGACGTAGACGACGAGCGCCGCCGCCGGCACGACCGAGAGCAACACGTAGACGCCGAGCACCGGGTTCTGGACCGTCGCCGCGCCGACGATGAGGAACTGCCCGAGGAGGATGAGCGCCGCGAGGCCGATGACGCCCCACCGACTCCCCGACTTGAGGAAGCCGTGGAGGCGGACCGCGAAGTGATCAAGCGGCGTCCGGTTCTCCCAGGACGCGACGTCGTAGAGGTCCGCACCGTCGGCGACCCGCTGTATCGGATCACGCTTCTCTGGCATGGCAGGCCGTACAGACGCGGACGGCTAAGGTCTTCGGGCAAACCGAGGGGTGGGCTGTCCGGGCGGACCGCCGCGGATAGCGACGTTTTTTCACCCGACCGGCCGTAGCTCGCGGTATGCTCTTCGACCAGCGGACCCGGACGGCGCTCCGGGAGGCCGGCCTGTCCGCGGAGGAACTCCGCGACGTGGAGCGGGAGGTCACACAGGAGGCGCGCGCGACCGCCGACGAAGTGAGCGCGTTCTTCGACGAGCACGACACGCTCTACTCCGACATGGAGCAGACGCACTCGAACGCGGCGTTCCCCGAGCACGCGGTCGACTACTGCGACCTCTTCACGCACAGTCAGGACGTTCGGGGCTTCCTCCGCTTCGACTCGTGGGGCGTCTACGTCGAGGGCGCGCGCGTTCTCACCGACGGAGTGGTCGAACTCGAACTCGGACAGCCCGTCCACGACCGCGTGCGCTTCGCGACGACGCGCGACGCCCTCGAATGAGCGCGCCACGCGTCCGCGTACGCGGCATCTACGCGACCGCCCTGACCGCGGCGTGCCTCGACGCCGGGTTCGACGTCGTGCAGGCCTCCGAGCCGATCCGCGAGCGCTTCGACGTCGCGTTCGCGAACGCGCCCGCTGACGTCGCCGTCGAGACGACGAGCGACCGACAGGGCGTCGGGCTCTCCGGTGACCCGGCGGGCGTCGCGGCCGTCCGCGAGCGCTGCGTCGGCGTCGGCCGCGACGCCCTCGACTGGGACGACCGCGTCCCGGCGGGCGCGGTGTTCGACGCACGCGTCGAGGAGACGACCGGCGGCGGCGCGATCCTCGACCTCGGCGACGGCCGCGAGGCCTACCTGCCGTTCGACGCCGCGGACGGCTACGTGGACGTCGGCGACGCCCGCCGCGTGCAGGTCCGGTCGCCCGCACCGCCGTGGCGGGACGGCCGCGCGACCGTCGCGACCGCGCTGCGCACGCCCGGCGTCGGGAGCGTCGCCGACCTCGAAGAGGGGGACGCGCTCGTCGCCGCGACACCCGACGGCACGGCCGAGCACGAGCTCGTGCAGACGACCGAACTCCTGAACGTCGACGTCCCCGAGCGATGGGCGATACGGTGGGGGCGCGCCGCCGAGGGCGCGTCGCTCGAGGAGCTACGCGACGCGCTCAAGGCCGCCGTCGAGCGCGCGTCCGAGATGGGGGCGGCGCTCGACGACGCGGGCGAGGTCGCCGAGCCGCGCGAGGTCTACCGGCCGACGGAGACGGCGTGGGTCTGGTTCGGCCGCGAGTCGCGCTTCGCGCTCGACGACCTGCGCGCGGCCGTCACGGCGACGATGCCCGGGCACCACCGGACGAAGGCGGCGACACACGCGGCGAGCACCGCCGTCGACTTCGCGGAGGCCGTCGGCGTCGATGCGGAGGAGTTCCCGTTCGCCGCCGTGTCCTCGGCGTTCGGCCCGCGCGAGGGGGATTCGCTCGCAATCGAGCACGGGAAGCCGAGCGGCCGCCTCGTCACGCTCGGCTCCGGGACCGTCACGTCCTGCGCGCCCGACGAGGGGACGCTCACGCTCGAGCGGGAGATGCACCCCGGCGGGACGTACGACGCGCTCGGCACGGAGCGCGAGGCCGGGGATGTGGCTGTCACGCGCTTCGAGGAGGGCCGCGAGTGGTACGCGACCGGCTACAAGGCCGCCGACGGCACGAGCAAGGGGACGTACGTGAACGTCTCGACGCCCGTCGAGCTCTTCCCGGACGCGATCCGCTACGTCGACCTCCACGTCGACGTCGTGAAGTACCCGGGTGGGGGAGTCGAGGTGGTCGACGAGGACGAACTCGAGGCGAGCGTCGAAGCGGGCGACGTCCCGCGCGCGCTCGCGGACCGCGCGCTCGCCGTCGCAAAGCGGTTAGCGAAGGGGCTACGCGACTGAACGCCGGACGAACAGACGACGGCAGGTGTGTCTCGCGGGCGGCCCGTCGCCGGGTTTCGCGTCGGCCGCGCCGCGACGGCGTCTCAGGACATGGGCGGGGCTGGTGCCGCTCTCGTACGTGAAGGCTCGTGGGGGACGGCTCGAGCCACATCGGCGAGCGTCCGGCGACCGAGTGGCTCGGAGAGCCCGGTAGGTCGCCGGTTCACTCGCGCAAGCGCGAGGCCCGAGCACCCTCAAAGGGGTGCGACGGTGCTTTTGCGTGCGAGGCGCTTCCGTCTCGCTGCATAGGAAGAAGCGACGCTTCTCCCGATGTCGAGCTTTTGCCGAGCGACGGTTCGCCGCCGCGCAGAGTAAAAGCTCGTTTAGAAGTGCATCCCGTCGGAGTTCGGACTCCCCTCACCGCGCCCGCCGCGTCCGCCCTCGTTCCGGTCGATACCCATGTAGCTCTCGGCCTGACCGGTGGTCCAGTCGCTCTCGGAGTCGTCGCTGAAGCGGACGGTGACGTCCGTGACGGCGTCGAAGTCGGCGGCGAGATCGGTCTTGATGCGGTGGGCGGTCCGGGGGCTGATGCCACAACCCGCGCAGGCGCCGCCGAGTTCGATGACGACTTCGCCGTCGTCGGGGTCGGCCTTCCGGACGGCGGAGTCGCCACCGTGCGTCTGGATGATGGGCATCTGGGCGGTGATCCACCGCTCGACGCGCCCGTGGAGGTCCTCGCCCTCGCCGTCCGCCTCGCTGGCCTCGCTCATAGGTACGAGATGCATCCGCACGCGTGAAAGGGTTCTGGTGTCGGCGACCGCGCTCGGACGGCACGAGCGACACCCCCACACCGGACATCGCGAGTTCTGGGGCGGGAGTCGGACGCGACGCCCCCACACACCGGACGTCGCGAGTTCCATTCGGGGCCTCGATCCGACGACACACCCACACCGGATGTCGTAAGTTCCCGCGAGCGAGACGGGGGGAGAGGGAGGGACGCGGCGACGCGGAGACACACCGTCCGTCGCGAGTTCCGCTACCGGGGACGCGCGGGCGACGGCTCAGCGATACGTGGGCGAGGGCAGTCCGATATCGGCGTCGGAGGCGAGGATGTCGACGACGGGGTCGGTGGCGACGGTCGCACGGTACTCGTTGTACCGGCCGCCCTGTCGACCTTCGTTCGCCTGCGTCTTCGAGGCGAACCCGAGCATCGCGAGTTCGTCGAGTTGGTCGCGGAACCGGTCGAGCGAGAGCGGGTCGGAGCCGTTGTAGGTGACGATGCGCTCGTACTGCTGGTAGACGTCCTTCGTGCGGGAGGCGGAGTCGGTCCGCTGGCTCAGGCTGACGAGCGCGAGGAGGCTGTACTGGGCGTGAACCGTCTGATCACGGATGCGGTCCTCGATGCGGCCGCGTTCGAGTTCGTCCTCGGCCTCGTCGACGAGCGACTCGGTGAGGACGCCGTCGCGTTCCTCCGCGAGGTCGCCGGCGACCATCAGGAGTTCGAGGGCTTGGCGCGCGCTCCCCCGGTCCCGGGCGGCGATCGCGGCGGTCTTCCGGAGCGCGCCGGCGTCGTAGGTGTCCGGGCGGAGCGCCTTCGTCGCGCGCTGCTCGAGGATGGCGTAGAGTTGCTCGGCGTCGTACTGGCTGAAGTTGATCTCGCGCTCGCAGAGCGTGTCCTTCACCTTCGGCGAGAGGTTCTGGCGGAACTGGTAGTCGTTCGAGATACCGATGATGCCGAGTCGCACGTTCTCGAGGTTCCCGTTCGCGCGAGCGCGCGGGAGCTGATAGAGGAGGCCGTCGTCGCTCCCGATGGAGTCGATCTCGTCGAGCGCGATGAGGACGGTCCCGCCGAGGTCGTCGAGTTCGCGCCACAGCATGTTGTAGAGGTCCTGTGGCGCGTGGCCGGTCGCGGAGACCTGCTCGTGCGGGCCGCGCAGGGCGTTCAAGAGCGCGATGAGCGCCTGATACGACGTCGAGGAGTACTGGCAGTTGACGAGGAGCGTCGTGATTTCGGAGTCGACGCTCGGGTCCTCGTCGACCTCCGTTTCGAGGACTTCGAGGAGGTACTTCGTGACCGCGGTCTTCCCGACGCCGGTCTTCCCGTAGATGAAGACGTTGTCGGGGTGCGCACCGTGTCGGGCGGGATTCAGCGCGCTCGCGTAGGCCTGAATCTCGTCGTCGCGTTCGAGGATCTCGTCGGGCTCGTAGTCCTCCTTCAGGACGTCCCGATTCCGGAAGACGGATTCGAACTCCTCGAACGGACTCTCGGACATACGTATCGGTCGCCCGCTACCGTATATAATACCACCGATAGTCTGTATCGTTAGACACACCACGTGTCGTTAGATGCGGTCGCCGGTGACGGGACTCGTCGACCGGCGTCGCCCTCGCTCCGACCGGCAGGGGAGCTATTGCCGCGACCAAGGGCGGCACGTCCGGGCGTGAGAGAACACCGGCATCGACCGAGAACTCGCGACGTTCGGTGTGTGTGGGTGCAGCCACGGCGTAGAACGGACTGCACTCGGCGTGGGGGGTGGTGCTCGGCGTGGGAGAACAGACGACGCGAGGTGTGTGTCCTCCGCGTCACCGGTGGTCCCACACCGATAGTCCCCTCGGTCGATAGCGGGAGCTTACGACATCTGGTGTGGGAGGGAGGAGGTGGATGATCGTGACGTATCGCGTCCGTCGAGTCATCGCGTAGAGTGGGGACACAGGATGTGCGAGAACAGACGACGCGAGGTGTGGGGCGGTCAGTGGACGTTGGTCCGGTCGCCGGTTCCGGCGGTGAGCGCGGACGCGACCGCGCCCTGCAGGACGACGTCGTCGCCGAGGTTCGTGAGGCGGAGGTCCGGGACGTTGTTGAAGACGCTCTCCTCGAGGCGCTCCCGGACCGGGTCGAGGACGAGGTCGGGGTTGTTGAGCGCGACGGCGCCGCCGACGTAGATGATGAGCGGCGCGTAGGACTGCGCGACGTTCGTGATACCGAGGGTGTTCCAGTCCGCGACCTTCCCGACGACGTAGTTCGCGAAGTCGTCGGAGTCGGCGTAGTCGAAGACGTCCTTCGCGGAGAACGACTCCGAGTCGACCGGCATCGCGGTGTCCGCCCCGCGCTCCTCGGCGAGTTGGCGGGCGTAGCGCGGGATGTTGTTCCCCGAGCAGTAGGCCTCCCAGTGGCCGTCGCGCCCGCAGCCGCAGGTGCGGCCGCCGTCGGGGTCGACGACCATGTGCCCGACTTCGCCGGCGTTCCCGTCCCACCCGGAGAGGACGTCCCCGTCGACAGCCACGCCGGCACCGATGCCCGAGGAAATCGTGAGGTAGACCATGTCGTCGGGGTTGCGGTCGCTGTGGAAGCGCTCGCCGATGACGCCCGCGACGGTGTCATTGTGGAGGTAGACGCGCTCGGACTGGACGAGCTCGCGGATGGGGCCGACGAGCGGGATGCGTCCGATTCCCGCGGGCAGGTTCGCGGGGTTGTCGATTGCGCCGTCGGCGAGGTCGAGCGGGCCGATGCTCCCGATCCCGGCCGCGGTCACGTCCTCCGGGTCGACGCCGATGTCCGCGCACGCCGTGCGGATGGCCGCGAGCACGGCCTCCGTGACGGCGATACCGGACGGCCCGTTCGGTGTCGCGCGGCGGTCCGTGCTGAGCACGACGCCCTCCTCGTCCGCCACCGCGGCCCGAAGGTTCGTCGCCCCGAGGTCGACGCCCACGTAGTACGGCATCTATCCCTACTGGCGGCCCCGGAGACTTAACTGCACAGATTTCGCGGCCGTCGGTCGCGGTCCTCGGCGTCGGTCGCGTCTCGATGGCGCGACGATTCGTGGGACGGCGCCATCGTCCGCGCGGCGCTCGCGCTCGCCGGCCGACGCGCGCAGAAAAATCGAGTGGGGTCGCGAAACCGCTCAGCGCGTGTTCATTCGCCGCGAACGAACGTCACCGGGCAGGGCGCCGAGAGCATGACCTCCTGGGCGGTCGAGCCGAAGACCGCCTTCCCGGTGGGGGAGCGCTTGCGGCCGCCGACGATGACGAGGTCCGCGTCCTCGTCCTCAGCGAGGTCGACGATGCGCTCGCCGTGGTTACCGATGGCGCCCCGAACGGTGTAGTCGACGTTCACGTCGTCGAGCTCGTGCGAGATCGTGCGGATGGTGGCGTGGCGGCGCGCGACCTCGTCGGTGGAGACGTCCTCGCCGCTGACGTTGAGGTTCCCGAGCGTCGAGTCGTACTCGTCCTCGGTGAAGACGTGCGCGAGCACGACGTCCGCGTTCAGCGGAGCGGCGAGGTCGACGAGCGTCGATGCGAGCTCTGCAGTCCGGTCGCTATCTCCCGGGCCGACCGCGAGTAGGATCTTCTCGATGGCCATACGCCATTCATCCCGTGCCGGGCCCTTAAATATATAGCCGCGAGGCGGGACGATAGGGACGTGCTTCGAACGGACCTCTCAGGCAGGACCGCGCTCGTCACGGGAAGCGCGAGCGGCGTCGGACGCGGCATCGCGCTCGCGCTCGCCGAGGGCGGCGCGTCCGTCGCCGTCCACTACCACAGCAGCGAGGCCGAAGCGCAGGCCACGGCCGAGGAGGCCGAGGAGCGCGGCGCGCCGGCGGCGACGACCGTCCGAGCGGACGTCACCGACGAAGCGGCCGTCGACGCCGCCTTCGACGCCGTCGAGGAGGAGCTCGGGAGCGTCGACGTCCTCGTGAACAACGTCGGCGACTTCGCGCCCGACCACTGGGCGGCGCAGGACGTCGCGGACTGGCGACGCGTCTACGAGACGAACCTCGTCGGGACGATGCTCTGCGCGCGACGCGCGCTTCCCGCGATGCGCGAGCGGGAGTGGGGCCGAATCGTCAACGTCGGCTACGCCTCCGCCGAGAAGGGGCTCGTCAGCCCGAAGAACTTCCCGTACTTCGCCGCGAAAGCGGGCGTCCTGATGTTCACCCGGATGCTCGCCGCCGACACCCAAGACGACGGCGTCACCGTGAACGCCGTCTCGCCGTACGTCGTCGAGACGAGCGACGAGTTCCCCGAGGACGCCCCGCGCGGGCGGTGGGCGACGGTCGACGACCTCGCGCAGGTCGTGCGGTTCTTCTGCGACGACGCGAGCGGCTACGTCTCCGGGGAGAACGTCGAGGTCGACGGCGGCTGGCTCCCCGAGGACGTCTGAGGGGCGCGCCCTCGTCCTTCCGAGAGGGAGACGGGCGGGCGATTCGCTCGTCGCCGCCCGGTTAGCTCCCTTCGAGGGCGTCGAGCACGCAGGCGGCGGCGACGACGGCTTCCTTCGGGACGTCGCTCGCGTCGTCGATGGTGACCGTGTACGCGTCCTTCAGGGAGAACTTGCCGTCGATGCTCCCGACGTGGTCGCCCTCGGCGTCCGCGATCTCGTACTTGTGGGGGATGAGGCCGGCCGCGCCGACGAAGTGGCGGAGCACCTCGAGGAGTTTGTTCTTCGAGGTGATGGTGGCGAGCGCCGCGCCGGTGTCGGGGTCGCGAACCGTCCAGTTCTCGGCGAAGAGCGAGTAGTCCTCGTCGAGGACGACGACCTCCTCGCCGGTCGCGGCGTCCACGATGGCGTAGTTCCCCGCGACGTCCAGAACGCCGCCGGCCTTCACGGTGAAGGCGTCGTTGCCGTCGGCGTCGACGAACGGGAACTGTTCTTTGAGTTTGAACAGCTTCTGCTTGCCACGGAGGACGACTTCGCCCGTCGAGTCGCGGACCGCGTACTTGTTCCGGACGAGCGACTGGACGACCTCGTAGCGGTCGTCCTCGAGTTCGACGGTGGAGATGTCGTAGTCGGCCATAGGGGGACGTTCGCCGCGACGGACAAAAGGTCCGGGGAAGGACGGGGGCTGACTCGAGGGTGTGAGCGCACGCGAACGCGGCCGTCGGGGCGCGAAGCGGGCGTTCGTCGGGGGGAGTGATTCGGTTAAGTGGCTTCGGCGCTAGCTCTCACCCAACGAATGACGACGAGTCGACTCGCGGACCGCGATCACGAATCGGTGGGGACGACGCGATGAGCGAGGACTACATCACGGTGCGGGGCGCGGAGGAGCACAACCTGAAGGACCTCGACGTCGAGATCCCGCGCGAGGAGTTCACGGTCGTCACGGGGCTCTCCGGCTCGGGGAAGTCCTCGCTGGCGTTCGAGACGATCTACGCGGAGGGTCAGCGGCGCTACATCGAGTCGCTCTCCGCGTACGCCCGGAACTTCCTCGGGCAGATGGACAAACCGCAGGTCGAGTCGGTCGAGGGGCTCTCCCCGGCGATCAGCATCGACCAGAAGAACGCGGCGAACAACCCGCGCTCGACGGTCGGCACCGTCACCGAACTCCACGACTACCTGCGCCTGCTCTACGCCAGAGTCGGGACGCCACACTGCCCGGAGTGCGGCCGCGAGGTCGGCGAGCAGTCCGCCCAGCAGATGGTGCGGCGCATCATGGCGCTCCCGGAGGGGACGAAGGCGAAGCTCGCCGCGCCCGTCGTGCGCGACCAGAAGGGGGCGTTCGACGACCGCTTCGACGACCTCCTCTCCGAGGGGTACGCCCGCGTCGAGGTGGACGGCGAGACGTACGACCTCGCGACGGAGAAACCCGACCTCGACGAGAACTACGACCACACGGTCGACGTCGTCGTCGACCGCGTGAAGGTGAGCGAGGACGCGCGTTCGCGCATCACGGACTCCGTGGAGACGGCACTCGAGGAGGCGGATGGCGTCCTGAAGGTCATCGTTCCTGACCCCGAGGCCGACGTCGAACTCGGCGGTTCGACGGCGCGCGCGACCGGTGACCTCGCCGACGACGACGAGGAGGAGCGCCTCGTCGTCGAGTTCTCCGAGGAGCTCGCGTGTACGCACTGCGGGATCGACATCTCGGAGATCGAGACGCGGAGCTTCTCCTTCAACAGCCCGCACGGCGCGTGCCCGGAGTGTGAGGGCATCGGCGAGACGAAGGAGGTGAGCGAAGACCTCGTCGTGCAGGACGAGTCGAAACCCATCAAGCACGTCTTCGAGCCGTGGAGCTACAACCGCTCCTACTACCGGAACATGCTCGACAACGTCGCCGAGCACTTCGGCGTGAGCGTCGAGACGCCGTTCGAGGAGCTCGACGAGGCGACCCAACAGGCCTTCGTCTGGGGGACCGATGAGGAGGTCGTCTTCGAGAAGCAGACGAAGAACGGCGTGCGACGCAAAACGGAGCAGTTCGAGGGCGTCGTCCCGAACCTCGAGCGGCGCTACGTCGAGACCGACTCGGACCGCGTGCGCGAGCACATCGAGGACTACATGAGCGTCACGGAGTGCCCGGCCTGCGAGGGGACGCGCCTGAAGCCCGAGTCGCGCGCCGTGCTCATCGATGGCACCTCGATCACGGAGGTGAACCGCATGAGCATCGTCGACGCCCTCTCGCACTTCGAGGACGTCGAGGGGTCGTTCTCGGAGCGCGAGCAGAAGATCGCCGAGGAGATCCTGAAGGAGATCCGCGCACGCCTCGGCTTCATGACCGAAGTGGGCCTCGACTACCTCACGCTCGACCGCGAGGCCTCCACGCTGTCGGGCGGGGAGTCCCAGCGGATTCGCCTCGCGACGCAGATCGGCTCCGGGCTCGTCGGCGTGCTCTACGTGCTCGACGAGCCCTCCATCGGCCTCCACCAGCGCGACAACGACCGGCTCCTGAACACCTTAGAGGAACTGCGCGACCTCGGGAACACCCTGCTCGTCGTCGAGCACGACGAGGAGACGATGCGTCGCGCGGACGAAATCGTCGACATGGGGCCCGGGCCCGGCAGGCACGGCGGCGAGGTCGTCGCGCAGGGCTCCTTCGAGGAGATCGTCGCGTCCGAGGAGTCGATCACGGCGGACTACCTCGCCGGCCGCAAGCGGATTCCGGTCCCCGAGGAGCGCCGCGACTGGGAGGCGTCGCTGACGGTTCGCGGCGCGCGCCAGCACAACCTGAAGGACCTCGACGTCGACATTCCGGTGGGGGCGTTCACCGCCATCACCGGCGTCTCGGGCTCCGGGAAGTCCACGCTGATGCACGACGTCCTCTACGCGGGCCTCGCGCGCGCGATGAACGACAACACGAGCGTCGAACCCGGCGAGCACGACGGCATCGAGGGCACCGAGCACATCGAGACCGTCCGGCTGATCGACCAGTCGCCAATCGGGCGCACCCCCCGGAGCAACCCCGCGACCTACACGGGAGTGTTCGACTACGTCCGCGAGAAGTTCGCGCAGACGAAGCTCGCCCAGCAGCGCGGCTACGACAAGGGCCGCTTCAGCTTCAACGTGAAGGGCGGGCGCTGCGAGGAGTGCGGCGGGCAGGGCACCGTGAAGATCGAGATGAACTTCCTCTCGGACGTCCACGTCCCCTGCGAGGAGTGCGGCGGAGCGCGCTACAACGACGAGACGCTCGACGTCACCTACAAGGGCGCGACCATCGCGGACGTCCTCGAGATGAGCGTCGAGGAAGCCCTCGACTTCTTCGAGGCGGACTCGCGGCTCGCGCGGCGCCTCCAACTGTTGAGCGACGTCGGCCTCGACTACATGCGCCTCGGCCAGCCCTCGACGACGCTTTCGGGGGGTGAGGCCCAGCGCGTGAAGCTCGCCGAGGAGCTCGGGAAGAAGGCGACCGGCGAGACGCTCTACCTCCTCGACGAGCCGACGACCGGCCTCCACTCGGAGGACGAGCGCAAGCTCGTCGACGTCCTCCAGCGGCTCACGGATCGTGGGAACTCGGTCGTCGTCATCGAGCACGAGCTCGACCTCGTGAAGAACGCCGACCACGTCATCGACCTCGGCCCCGAGGGCGGCGAGGCCGGCGGCGACGTCGTCGCCACCGGCACGCCCGAGGAGCTCGCGCGCGTCGAGGCGAGCTACACGGGGCGGTATCTCCGCGACAAGCTCCCGACGGTGGACGTCGAGGGGCCCCGGTCGGACCGCGAGAAACCCGAAGCGCCCGCACCCGCACAGGACGACTAGACCGCGCTACGCGCGGTCGGACACACGAACGGGGAGCAGAGCGACCCGTGAGGGGTCGCGCCACGCGCGGTCGAGGAGCCCACGGGCGCACCGACACACCGCGACGGGCGGTGACACCGGCGTCACCCGGTGACGGTGGGGTGACTCACAGGGGCGCGTCCCGCCGCTGCCCGCAGGCTCTTCCGACCGGCGGCCCACGTTCGGGTATGTCCGAGCAGACGAAAGCCGACTACATCGACGACGTGGATGTGGACGAGGAGTGGGACGCGCACCCGAGCGACGCCGAACTCGAGGAGGCCGTCGAGAGCCTCGAGGAGAGCGGCTTCGAGGTCGAGGTCGTCGCGGACGCGGAGGAGGCCCTCGAGGTCGTCACCGAGGAGATCCCGGAGGGCGCGTCGGTGATGAACGGTCACTCGACGACGCTCGAGGAGATCGGCTTCATGGAGTACCTGAACGAGGGCGAGCACGAGTGGGAGAACCTCTACGGTGAGGTCTTCTCCATCGACGACGACCAGGCGCGCGCGAAGGCCCGACGCGAGGCGCAGACCGCCGACTACTTCCTCGGGAGCGTGAACGCCATCGGCCGCGAGGACGGCACCCTCGTCGCCGCCGACCTCTCCGGGAGCCGCATCGGCGCCTATCCGTTCGCCGCGGGGCACGTCGTCGCGGTCGCCGGCGTGAACAAGGTCGTCGCGGACGAGGAGGCCGCGCGCGAGCGCCTCCAGGAGTACGCCTACGCGTTCGAGAACGAGCGCGCACAGGAGGCCTACGGCGTCGAGAGCTACCCCTCGAAGGAGCTCGTCTTCCGTCAGGAGACCGTCGAGGGGCGCACGACGGTCGTCCTCGTCGAGGAGACGCTCGGCTACTAATTCTCACTCGACGGCGACGCGCTCGCCGCAGACCGGACAGCGGCGGTCGTCACCGTCGGCGTCGAGGTCGGTTCGTTCCCCGGTCCACCCGCAGACCGCACACTGCTCGTACTGTGAGGCGGCCATCACGTCGTCGTGGTGGGGCGAGGACCAAAAGTCCCGGGCCAATCGCGCGCCACGGCGCGTCTCCCCGAAGCGGGCGGCGCGCTCGCGGGTGACCGGGAAGCCTATACGGATCTGCGGGGTACTCCGGGGTATGTACGACTTCGCGGTCGTCGGCGTCGGCCCACCCGGCGCGCGCTTCGCCCGGCGCGCGGCCGAGCGCGGCTACGACGTCGTCGCGTTCGAGCGCGGCGAGATCGGGAAGCCCCTCGCGTGCTCGGGGCACGTCTCGCTCGACGTCTGGGAGTACGTCCCCGAGTCGGCGCGCGAGCGCCTCCACCAGAACGACGTCTACGGCGCGCGCTTCCACACGGGGGGTCCCGGGAGCGACGCACACGAGTTCTACTACACGGACCGACCGGTGTCGAACGCCGTCGACAGGGTCGAACTGGACAAGGCGCTCGCCGAGGCCGCCGAGGACGCGGGCGCGGCCGTCCACGACGGCCACACCGTCACGGCGGTCCGCGAGAAGTCGGGCTACGTCGAGCTCGACGTGCGGAGTTCCGGCGGCGACGAGACGGTGGCGGCGCGGATGGTCGCGGGCTGTGACGGCCCGCGCTCGCGCGTCCGCTCCGAGCTCGACCTCCCGGAGCCCGAGGAGTTCCTGCACGGCGTGCTCGCGTTCGACCCCGAGCCCGACCACGACGAGTTCGTGGACGTCCACCTCACGGTCCCGGGCTTCTTCGCGTGGCGGATTCCCCGGGGAGAGGCGGGCGTCGAGTACGGCCTCGCGGCCACGCCCACGGAGTCGGGCGACGTCGCGGCGCGCTTCGACGAGTTCGTCGCGGAGTACGGCGTCGATGAGCGCATCGAACACCGGTGCTCGGGGCTCATTCCCGTCGGGCCGCCCGATAGCGTCACGTCGACGCGGGCCTTTCTCCTCGGTGACGCCGCCGGGATGACGAAGCCGTTCACCGGCGGGGGCATCCTCTACGGGATGACGGCGGCCGACGTCGCGGCGGAGACCGTCCACCCGGAGGACCCGACGACGCTCCCGACGTTCGAGGACGCGTGGCGCGACGAGCTCGGGCGCGACATCGCGCTCGGGAAGCTCATCCGGAAGGGGTACGACGCGCCGCGACTCGTCCAAGAGACCGGGATGCGCCTCTTCGAGGGCGAGATCGGCGTCCACATGGACAAGCCGAGCACGCTCTTCTCGGCGGAACAGATGAAAGCGCTGTTCAAGCGCTGACTCGACTTAGTCGTATCTCGGCACGCGCGCGGAGCGGTCGCTCCCGACGACGAACGGCAGCTCGACGACGGCGGCCTCGCGCTCGCCGTCCTCGATGGGGACCGCGACGGCCTCGGCGTCGAGGCCGTAGTCCACGAGCGCGAACGCGATGGGTGCGCCGACGGACTCGCCCCACGCCGAGCGCGTCACCTCGCCGACGGTGCGCTCCCCGTCGCGGACGTCGAGGCCGTCGCCGACGGCGGGGACGGCGTCGCTGTCACCGTCGAGTTCGAGGCCGACGAGCCGCTGGGAGGGGCGCCCCCGGTTCTCGACCTTCGAGACGATCTCCTGGCCGACGTAACAGCCCTTCTCGAAGTCGAGCGCGGTCCGCAGACCGAGGACGTTCGGGACGCGGCCGGCCATGTCGTGCGGGTAGACCGGAGTGCCGGCTTCGAGCGTGAGCGCCTCCCAGACGGCGGTGCCGAAGGGCGCAGCGTTCAGCCCGCGCGTGATGAGCGTGTCGAGGATGTCGCTCGCGCCGTCGGCGCCGACGACGACCTCGTAGCCCTCCTCGCCGGTCGTCGAGTCGGTCCGGATGACGGTGACGCCGTGGTCGTAGATCTCGCCGCGAACGAAGGAGAGCGGGGCGTCCGGCGCGCCCGAGCCGTGGAGGACGGAGGCGACCTTCTCGGTGGCGTTCGGGCCGTGGACGCCGAAGACGCCGAAGTCGTCGGTGGCCTCGGTTATCTCGACGTCCTCGATGAAGACGTTCTCGCGCCACTCGTCGGCGACCTCGCCGACGGTTTCGGGCGGGAGGAAGCAGAGGAGTCTGTCGCCCGCCTCGTAGACGTACATGTCGGTGCGGACGCCGGCCTGCGGGTCGAGCAGGAGCGCGTACGTGCCCTGTCCGTCCGTCTCGGGGACGGTGTTCGTGACGGCGTTGTCGACGAAGTCGCGGCGGTCGTCGCCGCTGACGACGAGGACGCCGTAGGCGTGCTCGGTGACGCCCACGGCGTTCCGGACGGCGCGGTGGGTGCGCTCCGGCCGCCCGAAGTGGCGGGGGAGCGCGCGCTCGCCGCGCTCCTCGAAGACGGCGCCGTAGGCCTCGTGGGTATCCCTGACGACGGTCATACTCGTTCGGTCGTGTGGAACGCGGTTAAAGCGTCCGCTCCCGGCACGACCGCCTCAGAGGCCGACGCGCTCGCGGAGCCACGCGAGGAACGACTGGGCGTCCTCGGACTCGGCGGTCGCCTCCTCCTCGGAGGGGACGACGCGGTCGGCGGGCCGGATGAGCGTGCGGTCGTCCCGGGCCTCGGCGGCGATGAGGCCGTCGCGCTTCAGTTCCGAGAGCGCGTCTTCGAGGCCGTCGATGTCGGTGTCGACGCGGGAGCGGAGTTCGAAGACCGTCATGCCGTCCTCGCGGCGGTCGACGAGCGCGTCCAGCACCTCGACCTGCGTGTCTTCACGGGACCGGAACTCGCTCTTCGCCTGCATACGCCGCCGTACGCCCCCCTGCCGTATAGCGGTGTCCCCGAGCGGTATCCTTTTGCCGGTGGGCGAGGTACCACGTGGCCAATGGGTCTCAAGTGTTCCCTGCTCGGGCACGAGTACGGCGAGCCCGAAACGGAACGCGAACGCGAGGAGCGCGGCGACGAGGTGGTCGAGACCGTCCGCACCGTCGAGTACTGTGAGCGCTGCGGGACGGAACGCGTCGTGAGCGAGAACACCGAGGTCCGCTCGATTCGGCAGGCCCCGCCCTCGCTCGGCGACGACCGGGACGAGACTGCCGCGACGGCCGACTCGGCCGACACGACGGACGCGCCGGGCTCGGACGGCGGGCTGACGAACGCCGTCGAGCGTGTCGCGGCGGAGTCGGCGGCCGACGAAGACGAGCGCGACGCGGCGCTCGCGGAAACCACGGCCGACGCCGAGTCAGCGGCGACGAGCGACGTCGAGTCGGACGCGACGACCGACTTCGACGTCGACGAGGAACCGTCGCCGGCCGAGGACGACGCCGTCATCCTCACCGACGACGGCGAGGAGGTCTCACCGGAACGCGCTCGCGGCGAGTGGCCGTCGAGCAACGACACCCGCGCCGAGGAGCGCGGCGAGCCGGCCACCGCCGAGGGGTCCGCCGCCGAGTTCGTGACCGACGACGAGGATGCCGAGGAGACGGAGGACGACGCCGTCTTCATCGAGGGGACGGTCGACGCGGAGGCGGACGCGGACGACGAGGGCACCGCGACGGCGTGGCCCGAGCAGGACGGTGACGACGAGGGATTCGCGGCGGAACCGGCGAGCGCGGGCGGAACCGACGTCTCCTTCGGCGGCGGCCTCACCCCCGAGGAGGAACCGGAGCGTGCGGCCGGCGACACCGCGACCGGCGCCGAAGGCGAGGGCGGGGCCGACGCGCGCAGCGGCATCGCGAGCGCCGGCCCGATCGACACCGACCGGCGCTCGGAGAGCGCGAACACCGACGGCGACGCGCTCGTCTGCCCGGAGTGCGGGGAGCGAACGGCCGTCACCGGGTCGTCGCTCCGCGCGGGCGACATCTGCCCCGAGTGCCACCGGGGCTATCTCGCCGAAGCCACCGAGAGCGCGTGACACGAAGGAATTATACGGATACGTCTACTTCCCTGTCGCATGAAGGAGTACAAGATGCGCCGCGGGGAGTACCTCGACGAGCGGATCCCCGACATGGAGGCCACCATCGAGGAGTACTTCGGTTCGATATCCGGGACGGAGGAGTACAAGGGCAGCGACCTCTACGTCATCGACGACCCCGATAACCCGGTCTTCGAGCGCATCGTCGCGGGCGCCGTCTCCTACTCCGGGAAGAAGGACAAGCTCGCCGTCGAGTTCGAGGAGCGGCCGGCCGCCGACGTCATCGCCGAGGGCCACGTCGACGCCGCCGAGGACGCGGTGTCCGCGAAGAACGAGTTCCTCCTCGAAGCCACGGGCCGCGACGCGAAGTCCCGCCGCGACTCCCTCAAGCGGAAGGTCGAGGACGACGCGGAAACCCCCGACGGCGTCTCCGAGTAGCGCCACCGTACTCCACTCGCTTCTCGCGCTCTCCGCTCGCCGAGCGGCGGCTACACGAGGACGGAGGGACCGACCGCGAGGTCGGCCGAGGAGTCAGCGGTTGAGTTTCTGGCGGCTGATCGCGATGCCGGACGGCGCGACGATGAGTTGGTCGTCGCCCTTCTGGACGATGTCGCCGTCGACCTCGCGGGCGACCTGCCGGAGCTCCTCGACGAGGTGCTCGGTCATCGAGTCCTCGGTGCGCAGGCGCGTGATGTCCGCGACGACGATGTCGCCGTCGTAGACGGCGTCCTTGATGGCGATGACGTCCTCCTGGTTGTCGATCTCCGCGATGTGGACGGTGGTCTGCGCCTCGGTCGTGCCGGTGTCGAAGTCGCCGAGGTCGAGCTCGACGTAGTCCTCGGTACTGCGGCCGGAGCCGCCGAGGATCTTCTCCATGAATCCCATGGGAGAATAGACCCGGCGGCACCCGCATAGGTCTTGCGTCCACGGCCGCTCCCGGACGTTTAGGGCGCACGGGACCCTTCCACGTCGTATGACGTTCAGTATCTGCGTCCACGAGAGCTACGAGGGCGAGAACGGCGACACGGAGGACCGCTTCGGGGTGGCGGTGACGACGCGCCTCCCGGCGGTCGGCACGCTCTGCCCGTTCGTCTCGGAGAACGCCGCAGTCGCGACGCAGTCGATGGTGAACGTCGAGCTCGGGCGAAAGGGCGTCGAGTACGTCGACGACGGCCTCGCAATCGAGGACGCGCTGGAGGCGCTGGTGAACGCGGACGACGGGAGCGCGGAGCGCCAGCTGCACGGCGTCGACGCGGACGGGACGTTCGCGTTCTCCGGGCCGGCGTGTCGCGGCTGGGTCGGCGAGGTCGAGGGGGAGAACTACACGGTCGCGGGGAACCTCCTGACGGGCGAGTCCGTCGTGGCGGCCGTCGCGGAGAGCTACGAGCGAAGCGACCGCGAGACGCCGCTCGCGGAGCGCCTCGTGGACGCGCTCGCCGCCGGCCAAGCGGAGGGCGGCGACAAGCGCGAGACGCTCGCGGTACAGTCGGCGGCGCTGAAGGTCGTCACGACCGAGGACGAGGTGAACGACCCGGAGTACGGCTCCGACCTACGCGTCGACGCCTCCGAGTCGCCGGTTCGGGACCTACGGGAGACGTATCGGATGGCGACGAGGGAGTTCGCGAAGGCCGCCGAACGCTACGAGCGCGAGGAGAGCTAGTCAGAGTTGGCTGACGCGAGTCGAGGACTCCATGCCGCATTCCCGACACTCCGCGACACGGTGCGGTTCGCGTGAACCCGGGTTGACACGTTGTGCCGCTGCGAGACTGATCGTGACCCGATGGTCGGTGTCACGCTCGCACACAGGGCAGAACTCGACGTGCGCGTCGAGTGCGGGTTGCTGAAACGACATGTGCGATCACTAATACACGGGGCCACCACAAATAGTTTTCCAGCGTTACGAGTTTGCGATAAGAAACGTTTCCGGGTCAGGCGTCGAAGGCGAAGAGCTCGTCGCCGACGTGGTGGAGCGACTCGACGACCTTCCCCGAGTCGCCCGCCATCTCCGCGCCGTCCACGAGCGCACGCCCGACGGCGAGCGCCTTCCCGTGCGTCTCCTCGACGATTATCACCAGGTCGCCCTCGTCGATGGAGTCGTCGGCCGCCGTGATGCCGGGACGCATCACGTCCGCGCCGTCGCTCACGAACGACACCGCGCCCGCGTCCACGGTGACGACGCCGCGCTCCGGGGGGTGTTCGTTCGCGCCCCGAACGGTGAGAAACGGTTCGCCGTCGAAGTACGCCGCGAGCGGTTCGCCGTCGACGAGGACGACGTCGCGCGCTTCGTCCTTGAACTCGACGAGTTCGTAGCTGTCCGCCTCGAGCGTCACGCCGAGGATGGCATCGAGGTTCTCGTTCAGTTCGCGGACGTCGTCGCTTCGGAGATGGTGGCGGGACGAGACTTCCATAGTGGCATCACCGTGCGTTCGCCGCTTAAATCGCCCGCTCGCCGACGGCGGCGTCGCGTTCGGCCGGCGGCGACACGACTAACTGCCGGAGTATCCTACCCGTAGGCATGTCGAACGACGCTACTGCGGCGAGCGCGGACCAAGAGTCAGAGGGCCCGGTCCGCGTCCCCGCCGACCTCGCGCGCCAACTCGAGAACAAGCGCGAGGACCTCTTCGAGAAGTTCGAGATCCGCGACGAGTTCCCCCCCGAAGTGATGGCCGAAGCGGAGGAGCGCGTCGAGGACGTACAGGCCGAGATCGAGGCCGAAGTCGACGACCGCGAGGACCTTCGGGACCTCACGACGTGGACGACCGACCCCGCCGACGCACAGGACTTCGACGACGCCATCAGCATCGAGGAGCGCGAGGACGAGTACGTCCTCTGGGTCCACATCGCCGACGTCTCCCACTACGTCCACCCCGACTCCGAGATGTGGGAGGAGGCCATCGAGCGCGGGAACACCGTCTATCTGCCCGGCTACACCATCCACATGCTCCCGCCGGTGCTCGCCGAAACCGTCTGCTCGCTCGTCCCGAACGAGGACCGCCTCGCGCACACCGTCGAGATGCACCTCGATAAGGAGACGCTCGGCTACGAGACCATCGACATCTACAAGTCCGTCATCAACTCGGACGAGCGCCTCACCTACAAGCAGGCCGAGGAGCGCCTCGACGACGAGGACGCGCCGCTCCACGAGGAGTGCAACCTCGTCTTCGACGTCGCCGACCGGATGCACGAACAGCGCAAGGAGGAGGGCAGCCTCGTCCTCAACCCCCGCCGCGACCGCGCGCACACCATCATCGAGGAGTGCATGCTGAAGGCGAACAAGGCCGTCACGCACGAGCTCATGTGGTCGCGCGGCGTCGAGGCCGTCTATCGGGTCCACCCGCAGCCGAGCCCCGACGAGTGGGACGACGCGCTCCGCGAGATTCAGGAACTCGACGGCGTCTCCATCCCCGGCGACTCCTGGGACGACCCCCGGAAGGCCGTCAACGCCACCCTCGAGGAAGCCCCGGGACGCCAGCTCGGGAAGATCCAGTGGGCGGTGATGAAGGTCATGCCGCGCGCCAAGTACATGAACGACCCCTTCGGCGGCCACCACGCGCTCAACTTCGAGATCTACGGCCACTTCACCAGCCCCATCCGCCGGATGAGCGACCTCGTCAACCACTGGATCGTCTACCAGAACGACGTCCCGGAGAACCTCATCGAGCTCTGCGACCACGCGAGCGACCGCCAGAAAGCCGGCGAGAACGCCGAGCGCGAGTACTCCGACTTCCTCGAAGAGGTCGGCCTCGACGCCGACGCCGTGAAGAACCGCGGTATCGAAGTCGACGACGACATCGACGACATCCAGTACTGACTCGGTGTCGTCGGCGGGCGGTACTCGTCTCCGCCCGGTCGACGCCAGCCGGTACTGACCCGACGGCGAGAACGTTACCCCGCTGCGTGTCAAACAGTACCGTGACGGCGGCCGACGCGCCGCCGACACGACAACACATGAAGTGGACCGACGACCTTCCCGCAGACTGGGAGCAGGCACCCGAGAACCCCCCGGAAGACGACGCACCCGCCGTGAGCGAAACACTCACCGACGGCCTCCTCGTGCGCGACCGAGACGACGACGGGGTCTATCTCTACTGCTCCGAGGCGGCCGAGGTCGTCGTCTGAACGGCGCGGCGGCTTCCCCCGAACTGCTTCGCGAAAAGAGAGTCCGACGCCGAGCGAACGCGCTACTGGTGCGTGAACAACAGCACGTCGTCGTCGTGCGTCGTCACGCAGAGGTCGAGCACCTTCGAGAGCTCGAGGCTGTTGAACTCCTCACGACACACCACTAAGTCGTCGAACGGCTCCTCGCACGCCGGACACGCCAGACTGACCGTGTTCGTGTACGTCTTCACGCCGCCCGCCTCCTCGTACGGCGTCAGCGAAGAGACGAGTTCGTTGTACGCGTCGTCGTCCATATGTGGCACCTCGGACTACACCGTCAAAACGTTGTAGGGTAGACGGCGAGCACACCGGCGACAGATACCTAGACACGCCGCTCGGGATTCGGAATCGAGAGAAATTCGAGTGGACTCGCTGGGATTTGAACCCAGGGCCTCTTCCTTGCGAAGGAAGCGATCTACCACTGATCTACGAGCCCTCGGACGCATTCGTTCGTAGTCGACGGTCGTTATTTGTACCTTGTGTTTCGGTGGTGGTGTGCGACGGCGAGACGCGCGGCTCTACGGGTGAAAAACGGAGGGAAAGTCGAGGCGCGTTCGAGCGCGCCGGCGGCGTTAGTCTTCGAGGACGATCTCGATGCTGACGTCGTTCGGGACCTGGATGCGCATGAGCTGACGGAGCGCGCGTTCGTCGGCGTCGATGTCGATCAGACGCTTGTGGACGCGCATCTCCCAGTGCTCCCACGTCGCAGTCCCCTCGCCGTCGGGGGACTTGCGAGCGGGGACCTCGAGGGTCTTGGTGGGCAGCGGGACCGGCCCACTCAGACTGACACCCGTCTTGTCCGCGATCTCACGGACGTCGTCGCAGATGTCGTCGAGGTCAGAGGGGCTGACGCCCGCGAGCCGAACTCGTGCCTGCTGCATTCGTTAGGCCTCGTTGACGTCGAGGACCTTGCCGGCCGCGATGGTCTGACCCATGTCGCGGACTGCGAAGGAGCCGAGCTCCGGGATCTCGGAGGACGGCTCGATGCTGAGGGGCTTCTGCGGGCGGACGGTGACGACAGCAGCGTCGCCGGACTGGATGAAGTCCGGGTTCTCCTCGGCGACCTCGCCGGAGGACGGGTCCATCTTCTTGTCGATGGACTCGATCGTACACGCGACCTGCGCCGTGTGGGCGTGGAAGACCGGCGTGTACCCCGCCGTGATGACGGACGGGTGCTGCATCACGACGACCTGCGCCGTGAACGTCTCGGCGACGCTCGGCGGGTCGTCGGCGGGACCACAGACGTCACCGCGACGGATGTCGTCCTTGCCGATGCCGCGAACGTTGAACCCGACGTTGTCACCGGGCTCGGCGCTCGGGACTTCCTCGTGGTGCATCTCGATGGTCTTGACCTCGCCACCGACGTCAGAGGGCTGGAAGCTGACGTTGTCGCCCGTGTTCATCGTCCCGGTCTCGATACGTCCGACGGGGACGGTACCGATGCCGGAGATGGTGTAGACGTCCTGGATCGGGAGGCGCAGCGGCGCGTCCGTCGGCGGCTGCGGCTCCGGCAGGCTGTTGAGGGACTCGAGGAGCGTCTCGCCGTCGTACCACGGCGTGTTCTCCGAGTGCTCGGAGACGTTGTCGCCCTCGAAGGCCGAGGTCGGGATGAAGGAGGCGTCGTCCGTGTCGAACTGGACCTGCTTGAGGAGGTCCGTGACGTCGGAGACGACCTGCTTGTAGGTGTCCTCGGAGTAGTCGACGACGTCCATCTTGTTGACGGCGACGATGAGCTCGTCGATACCCAGCGTGCGGGCCAGGAAGACGTGCTCACGGGTCTGGGGCGCGACGCCGTCGTCGGCGGCGACGACGAGGACGGCGTTGTCGGCCTGGGACGCGCCCGTGATCATGTTCTTCACGAAGTCGCGGTGGCCCGGACAGTCGACGATAGTGAAGTAGTACTCGTCGGTGTCGAACTCCTGGTGGGCGATGTCGATGGTGACGCCGCGCTCGCGCTCCTCGGCGAGGTTGTCCATGACGTAGGCGAACTCGAAGCCGCCCTTGCCCTTCTCTTCGGCTTCCTCGCGGTGCTGCTCGATGACGTGCTCGGGCACACTCCCAGTCTCGAAGAGGAGCCGCCCGACCATCGTACTCTTTCCGTGGTCGACGTGGCCGATGACGGCCAGGTTCTGGTGCGGTTTGTCGCTCATAGTCAGGGGTCGCGCTGAACGCGCGCTCTGTGCAACGTATTCGCCAGTTACGTGTAAAACGGTTTCGAAAGGCGAGCGCCCCTGTCGCGCCGTGACGCGGCCGAATACTGGCACCTCGTACCGTGACAAGAAGTGGCTAGTCGGTCAGCGTTCGGGGAGACGTCCGACGTCCGCGAGCACTGCGGAGGCGGTCTCCGGGCCGCCGGCACCGCGACCGCTGATGTTCAGCCGGCCCGCGTTCGTCGTCTCCAACTGGACGATGTTCTGCGTCCCCGACACCGCGAGCGTGTCGTTCGCCGTCACGAGTCGCGGCCCGACTCGGACGTCGCCGTCCTCGGTGACCTCGCCGATGAGCCGGACCGTCCGGCCGTCCTCGGCGGCGAGGTCGAGCGCGCTCGTCGGGATGTCGGTGATGCCCTCCACGGCCACGTCCGCGAGGGAGTAGCCCCCGTCGTGGAGGACGTTCGCGAGGATCGCGCACTTGAGCGCCGCGTCCGTCCCCTCGACGTCGAAGGACGGGTCGGCTTCCGCGACGCCGAGGTCCTGGGCCTCCGCGAGCACGTGCTCGTAGCCGAGGCCCTCGGCGGCCATCCGCGAGAGCACGAAGTTCGCCGTCCCGTTCAGTACGCCGCGCGCGGCCGTGACGTGGGCGGCCCCCATCCCTTCGATGGTCGCGATGACGGGGATGGCGCCGCCGACCGTCGCCTCGAAGCGGACCTCGCCATCGCTCGCCGACGCGAGCGCCATCAGGTCGTCGTAGCGTTCGGCGACCGGGCCCTTGTTCGCGAGGACGACGTGTCGGTCGCGCTCGAGCGCGAGTTCGACGTGCTCGAAGCCGGGATGGGCGTCCCCGAGCGTCGTCGGCGTCGCCTCCACGAGACAGTCGTACGCCGCGCCGAGCGCCGCCGCGACGTCGTCCTCGCCGACCGACCCGACGCGCTCCTTGTGCTCGAGCGCCGCCGCGACGTCGATGCCGTCGGCGTCCACGACCGCCCCCGTCGAGTCCGCGAATGCGGTCACGTCGTGGCCGTACTCGCCGGCGAGTTCGACGACGCTCCGACCGACCGCGCCCGCGCCGACGACGGCGAGCCTCATGCCTCACCCCCCGCGAGCGGCTCGACGACCTGTAGCTGTTTGTCCGCCGCGACCTCCCGGACGCACGCGAGCGTGTCGTCGACCGAGCCCTCGCTGGTCGCGAGGCGCATCCGCGCGCTCGAGACGGTGTCGATCCCCTCCTCGTCGGTCAGCGAGAAGTCCACGACCGACGCAGACGCGCACGCCTCGATGCGCGAAAGGGTGTCCGAGAGGTCCGTCTCGACGAGGTGGCCGACGAGCAGCACCGACACCTCCTCGCCGTAGCGTTCGGTGCCGGCCTGCGTGATGTTCACGCCCGCGTCGCGGAGCGCATCGACGATGCCCTCGAACTGGCGTGGCGTCGACTCGAAATCGACCTCGACGGGGATGTGCCCGCGCGGCGTCAGCGACCCGCGCTCGTGGAAGACGCTCAGGAGGTTCCCCCCGTTGTCCGCGATGGGGCGCAGCGCGTTCAGCAGCTCACCGGGTTCGTCGACGAGTTCGAGGCGCACGGTGTGTGCCTGCCGGCGCTCCTCGCCGCCGTCGGCTGCGGCCGCCTCGGTCTCGCTCACCGACGACACCCCCGGACGCTCCCACCGACTGTCGTGGACGCGACACGGGTCGGTGGTTGCGCGTCGCTCCAGTTCGCAGCGGGCGTGTCCGCGTACATATCGCGTCAGAACGGCCTGACGGCGTTATAATCCTTCGGGATCCACCGACTCGATGACCGAACGCGGACGGCGAAGCTGGACGTCGGGGCCGACTGCCGCGTCGCTCGCGGCGCGGGAGAGCGGGAGAAGGGGGAGGGAGTTAGAAGTAGTCGATCGCTTCGGGCAGCTCGGCCTTCATGCCCTTGCGCTCGCGGATCTCGCCGATGATCTCGCGCTGCATGTTGTCGGAGAGGACGCGGAACCCGGCGTTCTCCGTGTTCCACGACGCACGACCCTCGGTCGCGGAGCGGATGTCGCTGGAGAAGCCGATCATCTCGTCGACGGGCGCGATGCCCTCGACGACCATGAGGTCACCCTCCTGGTACATGTCGTCGACGCGGCCACGGCGGCCCTGAATCTCGCCGCTCGCGGCACCCATGTGCTCGGTCGGGACGTCGATGCGGACGTCCTGAATCGGCTCGAGCAGCTTGATCTCGGCGTCGATGAGCGCGTTGTGAACGGCCTGCCGGACTGCGGGGATGACCTGCGCGGGACCGCGGTGGATGGCGTCCTCGTGGAGACGGGCGTCGTGCAGGCGGATGAGCGCGCCCTGCACGGGCTCGGCGGCGAGCGGACCGTCGTCGAGGGCCTCCTCGAGCCCCTCGATGACGAGTTCCATCGTCTCGTTGAGGTGCTGGATACCCTTCGTGTCGTCGATGAAGATGTTCGTGTTGTGGATCTCCTCGACTTCCTGGGAGGTGTCCTTGTCCATGCCGGCCTCCTGCAGGACCTCGCGGCGCTCCTGCTCGGGCATGTCCATGGAGACCTCGCCGAGCTTGATCTGCTCGACGATTTCGTCGTCGAGCGGCTCGACCGTGATGTAGAAGCGGTTGTGCCGGTTCGGCGAGCGACCCTCGACCTCGCGGGACTCCTGCGTCGGGGCCTCGCGGTAGACGACGATGGGCTCACCGGTGTTGACCGGGATCCCCTGGTTGCGCTCGATGCGCTGGGTGATGACTTCGAGGTGGAGTTCGCCCTGCCCGCTGATGAGGTGCTCGCCGGTGTCCTCGTTGATCTCGATGCGGATGGTGGGGTCCTCCTTCGCGACCTGCTGGAGCGTCTCGATGAGCTTCGGCAGGTCGTCCATGTTCTTCGCCTCGACGGACTTCGTGATGACCGGCTCGCTGATGTGCTCGATGGACTCGAACGGCGTCATCTCCGCCGAGGAGACGGTGGAGCCGGCGATGGCGTCCTTGAGGCCGGTGACGGCGGCGATGTTGCCGGCGGGGACGTGCTCGACCTCCTCGCGCTCGCCACCCATGTAGATGCCGACGGACTGGACGCGGTTCGTCCCGGCGGTGCCGGAGACGTGGAGGTCCTGGCCCTTCTCGATCGTGCCGGAGAAGACGCGGCCCGCAGCGATCTCGCCGGCGTGCGGGTCGACGCCGATGTCGGTCACCATCAGGACGACGTCGCCGTCCGGGTCGACCTCGCGCATCTGCGTGGCGATGTCGGACTCGTCGTCGCCGCGCCAGATGCGCGGGATACGGCGAGGCTGGGCCTCGATGGGGTCCGGGAAGTGCTCACACACCATGTCGAGCACGACGTCCGAGAGCGGCGTGCGCTCGTGGAGCTCTTGGCGGTCGTCGTTGCGCTCGAGCTCCATGATGTCGCCGAAGTCCATGCCGGTGCGCTGCATCGACGGCATGGAGACGCCCCACTTGTAGAGCGCGGACCCGAAGCCGACGGTCCCGTCCTCGACCGAGACGGTCCAGTCGTCGATGTCGTCCATCTCGTCGGTCATCCCGCGGATGAGCTCGTTGACCTCGTTGATGACGCCGAGGAGGCGCTTTTGCATCTCCTCGGGGCCCTCCTGAAGCTCGCTGATGAGGCGGTCGACCTTGTTGATGAACAGCGCCGGCTTGACGCCCTCGCGGAGCGCCTGCCGAACGACCGTCTCCGTCTGGGGCATCGCGCCCTCGACGGCGTCCACGACGACGAGCGCGCCGTCGACGGCGCGCATCGCGCGCGTCACGTCGCCACCGAAGTCGACGTGGCCCGGCGTGTCGATGAGGTTGACGAGGTGGTCCTGGTCCTCGTACTCGTGGGTCATGGAGACGTTCGCGGCGTCGATGGTGATGCCGCGTTCCTGCTCGTCTTCCTCGGTGTCCATCGCGAGCTGCTCGCCCGCCGTCTCGTCGGAGATCATGCCCGCACCGGCGAGGAGGTTGTCGGTGAGGGTCGTCTTCCCGTGGTCGACGTGGGCGGCGATGGCGATGTTACGGATGTGTTCCGGCTGGTCCATCAGCCGCTCACACTGTTGGACGATCTTCTTGCGTCGGCCCATTATGCACGTGTGTACCGCCAGCGGGTTGAAAAGGGTAGTGTTTCCGTCTGCACGCGAGACACGCCGTCACACGGCCCGTTCGTCACCACCGCCCGCCGGCGACGGCTCTCGCCGTGGGCGCAAGAGTCAACCCCCTCCGTCCCGTGACAAACACACACATGGACGTACAGGTCATGGGTGCCGTCCCCGCCGGGCCGTTCCTCGGCGCGCGGGACCTCTTCGAATACGAGTACGACCTCGAGAAACCGGTGGAAGTGCACGTCCGCGAGAACCCGGACGAGCGCACGTGGGCCGGCCACTACGACGACCACCACGTGCTCAACATCTCGCGGCGCGCCGCCACCTCCGTGATGGCGCGCGAGCTCGCGCTCCACGAGTACGCGCACATGCGCCGCTACGAGGACGCGCACGTCTCGCACACGATGGGGCTCTCCGAGGTGCTCTTCCTCGCGCTCCCCGGTCGCCGCGTCGAGCGCCGCGTCCTCCAGCAGTGCGAGCAGCTCGCGAACCACGCGAAGGACATCTACGCCGACGACATCACGCTCGACGTCGCGCCCGCCGACAAACTCCTCACCTTCCTCGAATCGCAACTCGCCGCCGCGCTCGCCGAGCGCTCCGCCGCCGACAGCGGCCCCAGGGGTGGCTCACGGCTGACCGCCGCGGCCGACCCGGAGATGACGGCGGTGAACGCCGCGTTCGCGCTCGCGCTCCTCGAGCGACACGACGCCGTCTCCGAGAGCCACCGCATCTACGAGTTCGCCGACCTCGCCGACGCCGACGCCCCCGGCGTCGACCTCCCGTGGTTCAAAGAGCAGTTCCGTACGCTCGCGCGCGACCCCGACGAGTCCGTCTACCGGCGCGCGCTCGTCGACCTCGTGCGCGCGTTCGTCGACGCCCACGAGACCACGACCGGCCCAGCCGCCGACTGACGCTTCGGGAGACGCGACGACGCCGGTCGCGCGACGGGCGGTGAAACGCGTCGCTACGCGGCGTGAAGAACGAAAGAGAGAGTAGAGCAGTTAGCGGGCGGCCGCCGCAACGCGCTCCTTCTCCTCCTTCTGGGAGATCGCGTAGACCTGCACGTCGTAGTCGGCGGCGCGGACGAGCTGGTTCGCGAGCGCTTCGGCGGCGGACGTCGACGTCTTGAACGAGTCGGAGTGCGCGCCGTCCGTAATGAACTTGAGCGCCTGGTCGACGCGGCGCTGGGGCGCGACGTCGACCGCCTTCGGGACGGAGATGCCGCCGTACTTCAGGCGAACCGTCTCCTCGCGGGGCGCGGCGTTCTCGACGGCCGTGACGAGCACCTGCACGGGGTTCTCCTCGGTGCGCTCGTGGACGAGCTCGAAGGCCTCGCGAACGATCTTGAGCGCCTGCTGCTTCTTGCCGGCGTTCCGGCCGGTCTTCATCAGGCGGTTGGTGAGCCGCTCGACGACGGAGATCTTGCTCTTCTGGAACTGCTTGGACGCGTGGCGACCCATCGTGTGCGCGATGGGCGTCACGGTGATGTAGCGCTTCGTGGACGGGTCAGCGTAGCTGATCTCGGAGACGTCCCAGACGCCGAAGAGGTCGGCGTCCGCGGACTCCTCGCCACCAGCGGGCTGCTCGGGCTCGGGGGCTTCTTCCGTGGACATGTTATCGGACAGGTTTCTCCGCGTTCCCGCGGACGAGTTCGATCATCGAGACGCCGTTGACCTTCTCGACCTTGTAGTTGACACCGGAGAGGTCACCCATGGCGCGACCCTTCGCGCCACCGATGCCGGCAATCGTGACCTCGTCGTGCTCGTCGATGAACGAGATGGCGCCGTCACCGGGGCAGAACGCGGTGACCTGCTTCCCGTTCTTGATGAGCTGAACGCGGACACATTTCCGGATGGCGGAGTTCGGCTGTTTGGCCTCGATGCCGACCTTCTCCAGAACGATACCTCGACCCTGCGGCGCGCCCTCGAGGGGGTCCGAGCGCTCCGAGAGACCCCGCTCACGGCGCGCGTAGTCAGAGTCGGACCACCGGTGTGTCTGGCGGTCCTTCTTGAGTTTACGCGCGGCGTACTTGCCGTTCGGCATACGCACGAATTCCCGGCGCAACTACTTAAGCCCGGTCTTTTGGCGGCGGGCGTGTCGCTACGGCGCACGCTCGCCGTCGCCGTCGCGTCCTTCCTCCACCGCGAGGCGTCCCGAGAGCGCCGTCTGACTCGGGGGGTTGATCGTCAGGTCGTGCTCGGCGAAGCGCTCGCTCGTCCGCCGGAGGTACGCCGACCGGACGTCCGGGATCGGCGTCTCCGCCGGCTCCGCGATCCAGTAGCGCGCGACGACGGTGAGCGCGGACGACCCGAACCCGTCGACGTGCACGCTCGGCGCGGGGTCGTCGCAGATGCGGTCGTCCTCGAGCGCGGCCTCGCGTGCGATCCGCAGCACCATCCCGACGTCCGCGTCGTACGGCACCCCGAAGGTCTCCGAGACGCGGTAGGTGTCGCCCGCGTACGGCGCCGTCAGTGCGTTCGTCGTCAGCTGGCTGTTCGGGACGGTGACCGTTTCGCCGGCGGCCGTCCGCACGCGCGTCACGCGGAAGTCGATCCGCTCCACCGTCCCCTCGTTGTCGGCCCACTGGATGTAGTCGCCGACGCTGAAGTCCGGGTCCGCGACGAGGAACACACCGCTGACGAGGTTCCCGATGACGTCCTGCCCGGCGACGCCGAGCGCGAGCGTCGCCGCCGCGACGACGAGCGCGGACCCCTGAAACGCCCGCCCGAACCCCGCGCCCGCGGTCGCGAGCACGAGCGCGACGGCCGCGAACGCGACGCGTGCGTAGAGCTCCACCGCGTCCACGAGCGTCGGGTTGTCCGAGTTGCGGGCGCGGACGACGCGGACGAGCGGCGGCACGACCACGAGTCGCCCCAGCACGTAGACGGCGCCGGCGAGCGCGAAGAAGAGCGCGAACTGGACGAGGAGGTCGTGGTAGGACGCGCCCGCCGCCAGCACGCGCTCGAGGACCGTCACGGCGACACCTCGTTCATGGACGGGTCTCGGACGTGAAGCGACAAGAGTCTGCGGGCTTCCGCGAAAAAACGGCGACGGCCCGGCCTACGTCAACTGGATGTCGTCGACGTCGAAGTGGCGCTTCGCGAGCTCCTTCGCCATCTCGATGTTCTTCCCCGACTCGCCGATGGCGACGCCGCGGTCCTCGTGTGCGACTTCGGCGTACGCGACCGTATCGTCGTTCTCGCTGATCGTGACGTTGTACACCGCCGCCGGGCTGAGCGCGTGCGCGACGAACCCCTCCGCGGAGGGCGCGTCCTCGACGAGTTCGACGTCGCGGCCCAGTCGCTCCTCGAGGCTCTGGACGCGTTCGCCGCCGCGCCCGATCGCTTGGGGCATCTCGCCGGCCTTCACGACGAAGACGACGCGCTCGCGCTCGTCGTCGACGACGCAGTCGACGGCAGTGGCGTCCGTCGCGTCCTCGAAGGCGGCGATGAGCCGGCGCGCCTCGTCGGAGAGCGTGACCGTCACGGGTCAGTCGCTCGTCGTGCCCATGCGGAGGTCGACGTCACCGGTTCCGAGGCGGACGGGCTTCCCGACGATGACGTTCTCGATGACGCCGTCGAGGTCGTCGGCCTCGCCGTAGATGGCGGCGTCGAGCAGGTGGTTGACGGTGACCTCGAAGGCCGCACGCGCGAGCACCGAGTCCTTGTTGCCGGAGATGCCGTGCCGGCCGATGGACTGGATGGTGCCGTCGTTCGTCATGATGTCCGCGACCAGCATCAGGTGGCGGATGTTCACGTCGTCGAGGCCCTGCTCCTCGAGCGTCGTCATCGTCTCGTCGATGATGGCCTCGCGGGCCGCCTCGATGCCGAGGGTCTTGTGGACCTCGTGGATGTTGTTACACGTCGTCCGGGAGGCGTCGACGCCCTCGATCTTCAGCGTCTTCTTGAACGCCGAGCCCTCCGTGTAGAGGACGAACTCCTCGCCGTTCTCCGTCTCCTCCTTGCGGATGACGACGCGGCTGATGTCCTCGATGCCCTTGAAGACGATCTCGCGGAGCTGCTCGACGAGCTGCAGGAGCTCGCGATAGCTGGGCTCCTCGGGACCGAACTCGAGGACGGTCCCCGACTGGGTGACCGCGACGCCGAGGTTG
This sequence comes from Halarchaeum sp. CBA1220, assembly GCF_003721175.2. Lineage (GTDB taxonomy): Archaea > Halobacteriota > Halobacteria > Halobacteriales > Halobacteriaceae > Halarchaeum > Halarchaeum grantii. The sequence goes on along the minus strand of NZ_CP054707.1, from coordinate 928,979 downwards.
TCCTGAATGGTGTCCGCGATCTCGCCGGCGATCTCGGTCGTGCTCTCGACCGTCGGCCAGCGCTCCGCGAGCGTGTCCTCGTTCAGGTCGATGGAGACGATCATGTCCGCGACGTTCGTCGAGATGTCCCCGAGCGCGAGGATCTTCGTTGCCTCGATGTTCCAGACGACCTCGTGGGCGCGCTCGCGGTCCGTCGCGTACTCGTCCTCGAGGTGGACGGTCATCATCGGCGTGTCCGGGTTCTTCCGGGCGTCCACGAGCTCGATGAGTCGCGGGAGGCCCTGCGTGACGTCGATCTCCGCGACGCCCGCGTAGTGGAAGGTGTTCATCGTCATCTGCGTCCCGGGCTCACCGATGGACTGCGCGCTCACCGTCCCGACGGGGTCGAGCGGGTCGACGCGCGAGCTCTTGTACTGGGCCTCGACGGCCTTCGCGATGTAGTTGGCGTTCTCCGTGTCGACGCCCTCGCGGTCCTCGATGGTGTCGTACACGCGGTCCTTCAGCCGGCGCGGGAGTTCGGTGTCCTCCACGACGGCCTCGATGTCGTCTGTGATCTCGGTCATTTAGTCGTCACCCTCGGCGCTCCAGGTTTCGCCCTCCATCGTCCACGACTCGCCGTGCTCGGAGAGGTTGGTCGGCGGCTCGCGCTCGCCAATGAACTCCTCGAGCTCGGCCTCGCTCTCGAACTCGGATTCGAGGACGCGGTCGGCGATGCTGTCGACGTCGATATCGGCGTCCTCACCGGACGAGACGCGCACCGGACTGGTGCCGTCCTCACCGAACTCGAACTGAACGATTGTGTCGGAGGTGTCCCGAACGGTGCCGTCGTACTGCGTTTCGAGCTCGGAGAGTGCGTTGATGAGGCGACGCTGGAGATAGCCGGACTTGGAGGTCCGGACTGCCGTGTCGACGAGGCCCTCGCGGCCACCCATCGCGTGGAAGAAGAACTCCTTCGGGTCCAGACCGGACGTGTAGGAGCTCTCGACGAAGCCGTGTGCCTCGGCGGAGAGGTCGTTCGGCGCGTAGTGGCTGAGCGTGCGGTCCTCGTAACCGCGGTTGATGCGCTCGCCGCGCACCGCCTGCTGGCCGACACAGCCGGCCATCTGCGTGAGGTTCAGCATCGACCCACGCGCCCCGGACTCGGCCATGACGACCGCCGGGTTCGTGTCGTCGAAGTGGTCGCCCGCGATGTCGCCGGCGGAGTCGCGGGCCTTCCCGAGCGTCTGCATGATCTTCATCTCGAGCGTCTCGTCGACCGTCCGACCGGGCAGGCTCTCGAGGTCGCCCGCCTCGTAGGAGTCGATGAGTTCCTCGACGCGCTCGTAGGCGTTGTCGATGGCGTCGTCGATGCGTTCCTGGGCCTCGGCGGAAATCGACTCGTCGTCGATCCCGATGGAGAACCCGAAGTGCATGATCGCGCGCATCGCGAGCGCCGCGACCTCGTTGATGAAGATGCGTGCGCGCGTCGCGCCGTACACCTTCATGATGGTGTCGACGATGTCGCTCCCGAACTCGCCGACGCCGTCCTCGTCGATGGTCCCCTGCACGAGCTGGCCGTCCTCGATGACGACGTCCTCGCCGGCGCTCGACTTGAACTCGAGGTTGAGGTCGTCGGGGAGGAGCTCGCTGAAGAGCGTGTAGCCCGTCCAGTACTCGTTGCCGTCGGCGTCCGTGCCGTCGGCGGGCGGGAGTTCGTCGATGCGCGTCTGACGCAGCAGGTCGAGCGCCTGCGTCTCGTTGAACGACGGGTTGTCGTGCGTCAGGAGGTACATCCCGCTGATGTGGTCCTGAATCGCGCCGATGATGTTCTCACCGAAGCGCGGGCTGAGGATCTGCTCCTGCACGCGCATGAGGACGCGGGCTTCCGCGCGCGCCTCCTCGTTCTGGAGGGCGTGCATGTTCATCTCGTCGCCGTCGAAGTCGGCGTTGTACGGCGGACAGACGACGGTGTTCAGCCGGAACGTCTTGTACGGCATCACGACCACCTCGTGGGCCATGATGCTCATCCGGTGGAGCGACGGCTGGCGGTTGAAGATGACGATGTCGCCGTCGATGAGGTGGCGCTGGACCTCCCAGCCCGTCTCGATGCGCTCGGCGAGTTCCTCGCAGACCTTCTCGGTGACGCGCACGCGCCGGCCGTCCGGTCGCTTCACGTAGTTCGCACCGGGGTGGCCCTCGGGGCCGTTGCGGACGTACTGCTTCGCCCGCTCCATGTTCTGCTCGTTGACGACCATCGTCTGCGTCATCTCGCGCGCGACGCGCTCGGGGACGCCGACCTCGTTCAGACTCAGTGTCGGGTCCGGGCTGATGACGGTCCGGGCGGAGAAGTTCACGCGCTTCCCGGAGAGCGAGCCGCGGAAGCGGCCCTCCTTGCCCTTCAGGCGCTGGCTGAGCGTCTTCAGCGGGCGCCCGGAGCGGTGGCGCGCCGGCGGCGTCCCGCTGATCTCGTTGTCCATGAACGTCGTGACGTGGTACTGGAGCAGTTCCCAGAGGTCCTCGATGATGAGCTGGGGCGCACCCGCTTCGCGGTTCTCCATGAACCGCTGGTTGATGCGGATGATGTCCACGAGCTTGTGCGTGAGGTCGTCCTCGGAGCGCTGACCGTTGTCGAGCGTGATGGACGGCCGCGCCGTGACCGGCGGCACCGGGAGGACGGTGAGGATCATCCACTCGGGACGCGACCTCTCCGAGTCGACGCCGAGCACCTCGAGGTCCTCGCCCGGGATGTCCTCGAACCAGTCCCGGATGTCGCTCGGCATCAGCTTGTTCATGTCCTCCATCGTGAGGTCCGCGCCGATGGCCTTCTCGATGGCCTTGCGGCTCTCCTCGCGCGGGCGGAACTCGCCGCTGAGGATCTCGTTGATGCGCGAGATGTCGATGTCGGTCTCCTCGGCGAGCGCCTGCGGGCTGATGCCCGCGTCGTCCTCGTCGGGGTCCGGCTGCATCGCGGAGGCGATGCGCTCGGAGTAATCGCTGGCGAGGACCTGCTGGACCTCGTAGTAGGTGGTGGGCTTCTCGTGCTTGACGTCGTACTGGGACTCCCCGCAGTACGGGCAGTTGTTCTTCTTGCGGGCCTCCCGGATCGCGGACTTCGTGACGTCGGAGACGTCCTGTCGCAGCCCGCGCGTCCGTTCGAGGTTCCCGAGGTACTCCTCCTTCTCGTCCTCGGTGAGGAGGAGGCGACTGCAGCTCCGGCAGGTGCCGCGCAGGAGGCGGCGGATGAGCTTCGCGAACCCGACGTGGATGACGGGCGCCGCGAGCTCGATGTGGCCGAAGTGGCCGTTACAGGAACCAGAGCGGTTCCCGCAGGTCTTGCACTCGAGGCCGGGGTCGATGACGCCGAGACGCGGGTCCATCAGCCCCATGTCGATGGGGAAGCCGTCGTCGTCGTACGTGTCGGCGGTGATGACCTTCGTCGCGCTCATCTCGCGGTACTCCTCCGGGTCCATCAGCCCGAAGCTGATCTCCCCGATCTCCTTGGGTGACTGGCCTGTTGACATGGGTTAGACTGCGTCCTTCAGTTCGAGGCGCGGCGCGATGCCGAGCGCCTTCATCTCGTCGAGCAGGAGCTTGAACGCGTAGCTCATCTCGATGTTGTGCACGTCCGTCTCCTCCCCGCAGTTCGGGCAGTAGACGCGACGCTGCTCGCGGTTCTCCACGGCTGTCATGCCGCAGTTCCCACAGATATGGACGTACTCCTGGTCGGAGGACTCGAGGAGGCGCTCCTTGAGCACCATCGCGGCGCCGTGTCCGATGACGGTGTCGCGCTCCATCTCCCCGAGTCGGAGACCGCCCTCGCGGGCGCGCCCCTCGGTCGGCTGGCGCGTCAGCACCTGCACCGGCCCCTTCGAGCGGGCGTGGACCTTGTTCGAGACCATGTGGTAGAGCTTGTGGTAGAAGATGGTCCCGACGAAGATCTCCGCCTCGATCTTCTCGCCGGAGACGCCGGAGTAGACGACTTCCTTCCCGGAGGAGTCGAAGCCGTGCGACTCGAGGGTCTCGCGGATCTCCTCCTCGTCCTCACCGGTGAACGCGGTGCCGTCGACGCTGCGGCCGTCGAGCGCGCCCGCCTTCCCGCCGAGCATCTCCAGCACGTGACCGACCGTCATGCGCGACGGCAGCGCGTGCGGGTTCAGCACGAGGTCGGGGACGACGCCGTTCTCCGTGAACGGCATGTCCTCGTGGGGTGCGAGGTGGCCGATGACGCCCTTCTGGCCGTGGCGGCTCGCGAACTTGTCGCCGAGTTCGGGGACGCGCTCGTCGCGAACGCTCACCTTCGCGAGCTTCGAGCCGTCCTCGCCCTCCATGAGCGTCACCGTGTCGACGACGCCGTCCTCGCCCGAGCGCATCGTCACGGACGTCTCGCGGCGCTTCTGCGGGCTGAGGCCCGCCATGTCGTCCGGCTCCTCGAGGAACCTCGGGGGCGAAGTCTTCCCGAGCAGGACGGAGTTCTCGTCGACCTGCGTCTCGGGGTTGACCATCCCGTCGTCGTCGAGGTGCGTGTAGGCGTCCTCGCCGCGGCCGCCCCGGACGTCGTCGTCGGGGATCTCGAAGCGGTCCTCCTGACCGCCGGGGTAGCGGCGCTCCTCGCCCTCGTAGGTGCGGAAGAAGTGCGAGCGCCCGAGCGCGCGCTCGACGGAGCCCTTGTTCATGACGAGGGCGTCCTCGATGTTGAACCCCTCGTAGGACATGACGGCGACCGTGAAGTTCTGCCCGGCGGGCCGGTCGTCGTAGCCGATCTGCTCGGTCGTCTGGGTGTTCACCATCGCCGCCTGCGGGTAGTGCATGACGTGCTGACGGGTGTCCGGCCGGATGCGGTAGTTCGCCGCCGGCAGGCCCAGACTCTGCTTCATCATCCCCGCGCCCATCGTGATACGCGGCGAGGCGTTGTGCTCGGGATAGGGAACCATCCCGGCGCCGATGCCGAAGATGAGCTGCGGGTCGATCTCGAGGTGCGTGTGCTCCTCGGTGAGCTCGTCGTCCTCGACGGCGACGAGGATGTCTTCCTCCTCCTCGGCGTCGATGAACTCGACCTTCCCCTTCTCGACGAGGTCCTCGAACTCCATGTCGCCGTTCTGGACGGCTTCGACCTCGTCCTCGGTGACGAGCGTCTCGCCGTCCTCGACGACGAGGAGGGGACGCCGGGCGCGGCCGGCGTCCGCGTTCACGATGACCTCGCGGGTGCGGTCCTTGACCGAGACGTTCACCATCTCGGAGACGTCGCCACGGCGGCGCGCTTCACGGATCTGCTCGGCGAGCTCGTAGGGATCCGGGTGGGTCCCGACGAGGCTGCCGTTGACGTAGACTTTCGCCTCTCGTGCCTGACTCATGTGTGGTTAGTCGTCCGCGGGCGCGTCGTTTCGCAGACCGGGCACTCCCTCCACGCCCATAGAGGAGAGTTCGGCTTTCAGTTCCTGTTCGTCGTCCACGTTCTGTGAGAGCTCCATCGCCTGTGCGAAGTTCTTCACGAGCCCACAGTTCGGCCCCTCCGGCGTCTCGGAGGGACAGATGCGACCCCACTGGGTCGCGTGCAGGTCACGCGCCTCGAAGTGGGGCTGCGACCGCGAGAGCGGACTGCGCAGCCGGCGGAGGTGCGAGAGAACGCCCATGTGGTCGGTTCGGTCGACGAGCTGGGAGACCCCAGACCGCCCGCCGACCCAGTTGCCCGTCGCAATCGGGTGCTCGAGGCGCTCCGTGAGCACGTCGGAACGAACGACCGTGTTCACGGTGAGCTGGCGGTTGCGCATGTTCGCGCGTTCGAGCTGGTACTTCACGTCGCGCGCGAGCTTGTTCAGCGCCGTCCGGAAGAGGTCCTTCATGAGGTCGCCGCTGACCTTCAGGCGCTTGTTGGCGTAGTGGTCCTTGTCGTCGGATTCGCGCCGGTCGAGCGCGAGCTCGAAGCAGGCTTCTGCCATCCGACAGAGGTAGTACGCCTTGTTGATGCGCGTCTCCTCGTCCTCGACGCCCTCCTCGTGGAGGTGCGGGAGGAGGTAGCGGTCGATGACGTAGTTCGCGCGCTTGAGCTGGTAGTCCTTGCCCTGGCCGGAGGCGACGCGCTTACCGAGCGTCTCGATGGCCTCCTCCTCGGTCTGGACGTCGGCCTCCTCCAGGTTCTCGAGCATGAACTTCACGATCTCCGGGTCGTCGGAGACGCGGTGAACGATCTCCTCGTCGGATTCGAGGCCGAGCGCGCGCACGAGCGTCACGAAGTCGATGGACCCCGAGACGGAGGGGAACGAGACTTCGAGGATGCCCGAGCGGTTGCGCTCGCAGAGCACGAGCGCGCGGTAGCCGCGACGCTGGCTGAAGGTCTTCGCGACCTGGATCTCGTCGCCGTACTTCGTGTCGTACTCGGCGAGGATCTTGTTCGGCGCGAGGTCCTCCGAGGTCATCAGCACGCGCTCGGAGCCGTTGACGATGAAGTAGCCGCCGGGGTCGGCGGGGTCCTCGCCGATGTCGACGAGCTCCTCCTCGCTGAAGTCCGCGATGTTGCACTTCGAGGAGCCGACCATGATCGGCATCCGGCCGACCTTCGTCTCGGTGGTGTCGAGGACCGTCTCCTCTTCCTCCTCGCCGCCGCGCACGATGCTCATCTCCATGAACACGGGCGCGGAGTACGTGATGTTGCGCAGGCGGGCCTCCTGCGGATAGAGGAGTTCCTCGGAACCGTCGGCCTCGCGAACGCGCGGCGTCGTGACGCGCACGTCGCCGAGTTCGACGAAGACGGGTTCCTGGTCCTCCTTGTCACCGATGTCCGTCTCGATGCGGCCCTTCTCGGTGACGACGTCCTGCATTCCCCGTTCGAGGAACGCGTTGAACGAGCGGTAGTGGTGTTCTGCGAGCCGTTCCTTCGAGAAATACGCTCTCGACAGTTGGCGTCGGTCTTCCTGTTGCATTATTCGATGACGAGTCGGTACACAATGGCTTCGTCCGTGGTTCGGGAGTCGCGGACAACCTTCACGACGTCGCCCGGCTCAGCGTCGTCCGGCAGAGCGGGGTCGCGACGCTTGAGCTTCGGGAGCGACGTACGCTCGATGCCGTACTCTTCTAGGACGTCCTCTACCTCGTCCTCAGGGAGGACGGTGTGCTCGGGAACGAGTTCGTGTTGGCTTACATCTACCATGGGTGCACCTGGGTGGGGGCAGAAGCGGCTCTCACGAGATACTACAGGCTCTTTCACATGCCGGAGGGTTAAGTCTTGTTAAGCGGGTATGCGCGTGCGAGAGCGTACCGGCCGCGTCAACGCATGACTAAGAGGGGGTCGGAAAGAAAGTCTTAATTACTTCACCCGGTTACGAAGAGATGCGTCCGATGCCCGGATGGTGTAGTGGCCCATCATACGACCCTGTCACGGTCGTGACGCGGGTTCAAATCCCGCTCCGGGCGTTCCTCTGATACTCTGACTTCGTAGCGGACCGCTTCCGTTGTTCGGACTCGTTTTCAGTTACGACTCTCCCGATCGTGGCGACGACTCGACTGTGGCGTGTGAGGACACGCCGCGACGACACTAACACAGCCGCAGCGACGCCGAGGTCGAAAAAGAGCACGACTCACCGAGAGCCGCCCGTCACTCCCGCGAGAGGTCGTACTCGTTCCCGGTCGCGACGTAGAGGAGGTCGCTGACGACGGTCTCCAGCTCCGGCAGGAGCCGGAGGAGTGCGACCGTGATGAGGACGAGCGCGACGACGGAGAGCGACTGGGCGATGACGCGGTCGGCCATGTAGTACGACGCCGCGTTCGTCTGCGTCGGGCTGAAGACGAGCGCGACGACCTGGCGCGAGAGAGGCCCGTCGAACCACTGGTTGCCGTGCGCGATAGCGATGAAGGAGACGCGCACGACGTTCAGCGCGTAGATGACAGGAACGACGACGCCCAGGCCGAGCAATCGGCGGCGAATGGGGGCGTTCAGCGCGACGATGACGCCCGCGACGAGCGAGATGCTACCGATGCCGGTGCACGCGAGGAGCACCTCCAGCAGGTAGCGGTGACCGTCCATCACGTAGAGGAACGCGTGCGGGAAGCCGGTGTGTGAGGACTCGACCGTCGGGCCGGTGAGTACCTCGGGCTGGTAGCCGAGGAGGCGCTGGAGCCACGCGCTCTGCATCGTCGTCGCGGTGATGAGTCGTCGCGCCACCCAGTCGACCGTGAGGACCGGGAGGTAGATGACGCCCATCACCGCGACGGCGCGCGAGAGCACCATCAGCGACGGCCGCGACGCGTAAACGAGGTAGCCGACGTACGCACAGCCCGGCACCGCAGCGGCGACGAGCACCGTCTCGATGACGCTCTTCTGGACGAACCAGAAATGGGGGACCAGGAGCGCCCAGAACACCGCGAACGCGAGCCACGTCGCTCCCGCGAGCGTACGCGCGTATCGGTCGCGCCCGAAGTAGCTGAGGAGGGCGCTCACCGCGAACGACGCGACGACGATCCACGCGAGCGTGTTCGTGGTTTCGAGCGCCATAGTGACGCCCGCAGATTGGGCGTTCAAGAGTATATATTTGTTCGTTACCGCGACTCACTAAACGAGAGCGACGCGGGCCAGTCTCGAGCAGGAACTGAGCCACGTCACGGAATCGTTCGCGAGTATCGTTTCACGTCGGCCCGGGCGTCCCGAGCGGAGCGTGCGACACCGCGAAACGGCTGTACCGCTGTCCGAGCAACGTCGAAAGAAAGGAAACGTCGAGTGACCGGTAACGCCGGTCAGTCGTGATTGGCGTTAGTTGTCGCGGCGGAGCGCGAGGAGCGCAGCGCCAGCGAGCGCGACGAGGGCGACGCCGGCACCGAAGCCGGGCGTACCGCCGCTCGTCGTGGACGTCGTGGACGTCGTCGTGGACGTCGTGGACGTCGTCGTGGACGTCGTGGACGTCGTCGTGGACGTCGTGGACGTCGTGGACGTCGTCGTGGACGTCATCTGCGCCTCAACGACGGAACCGTCGACTTCGTCGGTGGTCGAGAGCGGGCCACGGGCGTTCGCCGTGAACTCGGTGTCGACCGAGATGCCGCTGAAGTCGAAGGTGCCGCTGAACGTGCCGTTAGAGGTCACAGTGGTGTCGACCGTCTTGATGAACGGGTTCTCGCTGGAGTCGGAGCGGACGCGGATCGTGACGTCCGAACCGGGCGCAGCAGTGGACGTACCCGAGATCATCGCGTTTTCGGTCGCGGTGACCTCGATCGGGTCAGCGTCGAAGGTGGTCTCCGCCTCGTCGATGGAGAACTCGGCGCTGACGTTCTGCGGGTCGTCCTCGTCACTGTTCAGCCACGAGTCCTCGTGGACGGAGAACGTCGCGTTGTAGGCGTCGTCGACTTCGAGGGAGCCGCTCTCGACGTCGAAGTTGTCGGAGTCGAACGCGACGTAGAGCGTGTCGTTGTCAGCGTCAGCGATGACCTTCGCGTTGCTGTTGCTGATGTTGATGGTCTTCGGGTCCGCGTTCGGACCGGTGCTCTCGTCCGTCTGCTCGAGCGTGATCGTGACGTTGTTCATGTCGGCGATGGAGCCGGCAGCCTCGTAGGAGCCGAAGATGCCGGTCACGCCGATCTGGTGAACGACGACGTCACCGTTGCTGGTGTCGTCGTCGTACGCAATCGTGCTATCCTGCGTGAGGTTCAGGTCGTCGAGCGAGTCGAGGTCGTCAGAGGAGATGTCACTCCACTGGTCGGACGGGACCGTCCAGACCGCGTGGGAGTTCGTGGAACGCTCCGTCAGGAAGAGCGTACCGACACCGTCCGGCTCGTCAAGCACGGTGCTGGGGTCCTCGTGACCGGCGCTGGCGGCGATGTCGTAGTCACCGGTGTCGAGGATGTTGTCGAGCGTCTTGGACTCGTTGTAGTTGTTGAGCTCGTCGTCGCTGTCACTGTCAACCCAGGCGATGTCCGACTGGTTGAACTCCGCACTGGAGAGGTGACCAGCGGCGTACGTGTTGTAGTAGACCGTGACCGTACCGTCGTCGTCATCGTCCGTGACGGTGATGTTGGACTGGAAGTTGGCCTCGTCGCCACCGATGACGAGCGTGGCCTTGTCCGAAGCGGTCAGGTCGAGGGTGATCTCTGCGACGTCACCCTGGTTCTGGGAGATGGTCTGCGGGGAAACGGAGACAGACGTCTCGCCAGCGTCCGTGACGGAGATCGAGGCCTCGTCGTAGGCCGCCGTGTCGATCACGTCAACGGAGAAGTTGTATTCGTCGGCGTCGATGTCGCTGAAGTCAGCGTCGATGCTCTCGCCGTCGTTCGTTTCGAGCGTGATGTTGTCGTCGTCTTCGGAGACGGTGACAACGTCAGCGTCGGAAGACGTACCGAAGATGTCCGTGAGCTCGTCGGAGTCGAGGCCGCTCGCGGAGACGTTCACGTGGAACGTGCCACCGCGGTTGGACTCGATGTCGAGCGTCGTTTCCGACTGCTTCACGGAGTCGTCATCGAAGGACGCGTCGAGAGACTGGACGGCAACCTCGAAGTCCCAGCGCTGGCTACCGTCTTCGCTAACCATGTAGTAGTCGTCCGCAGAGAGGCCTTCCGTGTCGAAGGTGACTTGGCCATCACCGTCGGCCGTGTTCTGGCGGACAAACTGGCTACCATCGTCGAGAACCCGGCGGAGCGTAACCGGTTCGTTAGCGCCCATGTCGTCTCCGAGGACCGTCTGGCCCTGGAAGACGAGGGTGCCGTTGTTGCTGTTGGTGCTGTTGATCACGACGTCAGCGTCGCCGTAGTTAGACGACGTGTCCGAGGTCCCGATAGACAGCGAGACGGAGGACGTGTCGTCAGAGCCACTCTCATTGTGGAGAGTGAGAGTCGCACTGTAGGGCGACCCAGCGGTCGTGGGGTTCTGAGCATCGGCGAACTCAATCACGAGCTGGTCGCCGCTGCTGAGCGTGCGGTCAGACGAGCTCGTGCTGTCGTCGATGGAGACGTCCATCACGTTAGCGTTAGCCTGAGAGACCGAGTCCACGGAAAGGTTGGTCTCCAGAGTGCTGGTATCGCCGTCAGAGTCGATACCGATACGCTGGATGTCTCCCTGTCCAACATTGCTCAGGGAACCACTGTTGTCCCCGTAAGCAGTGTTGAAGTCAAGTTCGAACGTCGTCGAGACGGAGAGGTTACTCACGTCACTTGCGTTGATCGTTGCTGTATAGGTCGTGGTTTCGCCCGCTGTATCGCTGGCGGACGAAAGGGAGCCGGAAGTGCTCGCTGCAGCAGCCCCTCCCGAGAACGCGATGGCGCCGCCGAAGACGGAAAGCACCATCAGCGCAGAGAGGAAGACTGCGCGGAGCTTGGAATTGGATCCTGTCATAGTTTGTTGTGGATTGGTTCGGCGCTCACGCCGTCTCCGTCGACGGGTGCCGACGGTACTGAGCGTGGTTGCCGGTCGGTAGGGGTACATCGGTTACAACTGTCGTCGCGGGTAAATACTTTGTGTTGTATTCGGTGCTCGACGGCGTGAAATTGTGTGTCTTGTTCTCATGATTTGGGCGTGAGACGCCCCTGTGCGGCCGTCTGAGACGCGGCAGAAATGCGTCCGTTCTCAGAGGTCGGGACCGAGACGGTACATAAACCCGTCAGCGGAGGACGGCGAGGTTGGTGAGTGTGAGGATGGCGGGGCGACGCCGACGACGGCGAGGGCGGAGACGGTCACGTTCCGAGGAGGGGCACACCGTAGCCGACCGTGACGGCGGCGAGCAGGGCGGCGAGTGGGTAGACGACGCGCGGATCGCCATCGACCAGAGTCACGGATGGCCGTCGGCCGGTATCGGTCACCCCGAACGAAGCTTCAAATACGGGGAGGGAACCAGGGCGGGCCGTGCAACTCCCACAGTTTCGCCCGTCGGGCGAGGACCGCGGTATCGCTGGACTGCCGATTCGTCTCGTCGTCTCGTTCGTCGTGGGGACGGCGGTCCTCGGCGTGATGTTGAGCATGGTGTCGGGCGTCGGCGCGTTGACGACGGCGGAGCTCGACGCGCGGCCGACGCCGGACGTGATCGAGGCGGGCGCGCAGACGGTCACGGTCGAGGTCGTGGACCCGAACGGCCAGTCGGTGTCTGACGTCGCGGTCGTGCTGTCGCCGGAGACGGCCGGCTTGGAGCGCGGCGGGCCGGTCGTCGCGCGCACGGACGCGAGCGGCGTCGCGACGTTCGAGGTGACGGCGACGCTGACGGCGACGTCGGGGCAGGGGACGCTCGGAATCGCCATCAAGGCGCCGAACGGGGACTACGCGGACCGGCGCGCGAACACGAATATCCTGGTCGTGCGCTAGTCCCAGTCGATCCAGTCGAGCTCCCAGCCGCGACGGCGCTGGTGGTGCTTCTGCGCGTGCTCGCGGTCCTCGCGTTCGGTCCTGTTTCTGACGGGGACGCCGTGCTGTTCGCCCTCGACGAGGAGCGGGGCGAACGCGACGGCGTCGCCCTCGGTCGTTCCGCGTTCGTCGACGGTGGCGAGTCGCTGGTCGCCGGTGCCGAGCGGCATGACGAGTCGCCCGCCCTCGGCGAGTTGGTCGCGGAGCGCGCGCGGGACGTCGACGGCGGCGGCCTCGACGAGGATGCGGTCGAAGGGCGCGTACTCGGGGAACCCCCGGCTACCGTCGCGGCAGTCGACGAGCGCGCCCGCGTAGCCGGCGCGCCGGAGGTTGTCGCGGGCGACCCAGACGACGCGGCGTGTGATGTCGACGGCGTGGACGTGCTCGGCGCCGACGATTTCGGCGAGGACGGCGCTCGTGTAGCCGACGCCGGCGCCGACGACGAGGACGTCGTCGCCGGGTTCGGGAGCGAGCGTGTCGAGGAGGTGTCCGACGGTGCTGGGGGCGAGGACGCGCGTGCCGTACGCTTCGAAGTCGCGGTCGTTGTAGGCGCGGTGGTCGGCGTCGTCGACGAACTCGTGGCGGGGGACGGCGCGCATCGCTTCGCCGACGGGTTCGGGGTCGACGACGCCTCGGAGTTCGTGTTCGAGGCTGTCGACCATCCCGTCGCGTGCGGCGGCGTACTCCATACCTCCGGGTTGGCGCGGAGGCTCTTGAACTGCCCGGCGACCTACTCGCCCTGCATGGGGACGAAGCGGACGCCGCCGAGGCGTTCGCGTTTGATACCATCTTCGCGGACGCGCGCGAGCACGAGTTCCTGTGCGAGGTCGCCGACGGGTGCGAGGACGCGCCCGCCGGTGCGGGTCTGCTCGAGGACGGCGTCGGGGAGTTGGCCGGTGGCGCAGGTGAGGTAGGCGGCGTCGTAGGGGGCGTGCTCGGGCCAGCCGTCGTGGCCGTCACCGTGGCGGACGGAGACGTCGCCGTAGCCGGCGTCGGAGAGGGTCGTGCGGGCGTCCTCGGCGAGGTCACGGACGTATTCGACGCTGTAGACGTGCTCGGCGCCGACGAGTTCGGCGGTGACGGCGGCGTGATACCCACACCCCGTCCCGATTTCGAGGACGGCCTCGCCGGCGGTCAGGTCGAGGTGGTCGGCCATGACGGCGACCATGTGCGGCGCGCTGACGGTCTGGTCGTGGCCGATGGGGAGCGGGCGGTCGGCGTAGGCCCGCTCGCGGTGTTCCTCGGGGACGAACAGGTGGCGGGGGACGGTGCGTATCGCCTCGGCGACGCGCGCCTCGAGGTCGTAGCGGCGCTCGAGTCGGTCGGCGAGTCGGTCGCGTGCCTTCTCGTACTCCATGATCGAGTGCGCGCGTGGGACGCGTGAAAAGGTGGGGGCCGCGTCGGTGTCCTACCAGGCCGACCAGGCTTTCGAGGACTTGTCGATGCCGTAGACGCGTTTGACGTCCTTGGCGAGGACGGTGTCGCCCTCGTGGCCGAGCTTCTGGAAGTCGTAGTTGGCGACGGCGCTGTCGCGGACGTGGATGGCTTCGACTTCGAACTCCTCCTCGCCGAACTCGTAGGTCTCGCCGATGGTGAACTCCTCGTCGCCGGGGAGTTGGAGGTCGAGGCTGCGGGTGCCGTCGCCCTCGCCGTCGCGCGGGTGGACGGTGATCGGGACCGAGACGTTGTCGACGGCGCGCGACCAGACGGTGTCGATGTCGCCGGCGTCGGCGCGTCCGACGCGCTCCTCGGGGCCGACTTCGATGGCGGTGACCCGGACCTGCATGATGACGTCGTCGGTTTCGAGGATGAACTCGTCGCCCTTCTCGACGCGCTCGTCGCCGGGCATCTCGACGGTGGCGGTGAAGGAGTCGCCGTCCTGGGAGACGACGACGGTGGGTTCGACTGTGTTCTCGTCTTCGAGGGGGGCTTTGTGGGTGTGGCCGCACTCGGTGCAGCGGACGGTGGCGGTGCCGCCCCCGGTGGTGAGGACCTCGTGGACCGTCTCGCGGTCCGGAGAACAGGACGGGCACGCGACGGGCGCCCGCTCGACGTGTTCGCTCATACGTGGTGTAAGCGACCGGAGCCGTAAAAACCCGAGGAGTGGCCTGAGCGTTCGCGTGCGGGTGTCTCTCTAGGGTTCGGGGAGGTGCACTTCCTCCCCGTCGGCGTAGACCGTGGGGTCGCGGATGATGCCGTCGAGGTGGATGGGGGCATCGACGTCGCCGCCGATGCCCGCGTCGTCGCCGATGGCGATGTGGACGGTGCCGGCGGCCTTCTCGTCGAGGAGGACGCTCCCGACGAGGTCGGTGACGGCGACGTTGGTGCCGATGCCGAGTTCGGCGAGGTTGTACGCGGCGTCGCCCACCTCGTCGGCGGCGGCCTCGACCTGTTCGCGGACGTCGTCGTCGGAGATGCCGGTGACCGTGCCGTCCTCGACCTCGAAGCGGAGTTCGGTGTCGAGGCGGCCGTGGGGCATCATGGTGCCGTCGACGACGTACGTGCCGTCGGCGGTTTCGGGGGAGACGAACACCTCGCCGGCGGGGAGGTTGGAGAAGTCCCCCGCCTCGTGGACCATGCCGGTGTCCTGGCGCCACTCGCGCGCGCCGGGCGCGACGGTGATGTCGGTGCCGGCGTCCGTGGTCACTCTGATTTCCTCGGCGTCCCGGACCTGCGCGAGGACGTCGGCGCAGTGGCGACGGATGGTGGCGTAGTCGGCGTCGAGGCCGGTAGTGAAGACGTCCTCGGTGATGCCGGGGAGGGTGGCGCCCCGGACGCCGGCGTCGCTCGCGCGGGAGCGCGCGCGGGTGTGCGAGAGACTCTTCGTGGTCGGTGCGAGGAAGGCGTCGGCCTCGCGCATGGCGGCGGCGACGGGGGCGGGCGGTTCGGCGCCGTGTTGCTCGCCGGGCGGATACTGGAGGACGGTGACGTCGTCGGTGACGTCGCGGGCGGCCTCGTAGAGGGCCTGACCGATTGGGCGGCGCTCGTCGTCGGTGACGACGACGACGGTGTCGTCTGCGGTGATACCGAGACACTGGACGACGGCGGTGTCGGCGGCCTCGCGAAGGGTGGGCATACGTGTGGCCTCTCCCGCCGCGCCGTTAGCCCTTGCGGGTCGGTCGGACTTACTCACCGCGTAGTTAATTTCTTGTAAGAATTCTCGAAAGAATTAATCGGGTGTAACACGGAGGACCACGTGATGCTCCGAGTCGGCGTCAATGGATACGGGACGATAGGCAAGCGCGTCGCGGACGCGGTTGCGGCACAACCCGACATGGAAGTCGCCGGAGTCGCGAAGACGACTCCGAACTTCGAGGCCGAGGCCGCCCATCGACGCGGCTATCCCGTCCACGCCGCGCGCGAGGACCGGCGCGACGCGTTCGACGACGCCGGCGTCCCGGTCGCCGGGGACCTGGACGACCTCGTGGTCGAGAGCGACATCGTCGTCGACTGTACGCCCGCCGGCATCGGCGCCGAGAACCGCGCCGTCTACGAGCGCCACGACACGCCCGCCCTCTACCAGGGCGGCGAGGACGCCGACGTCGCGGACGCGAGCTTCAACGCACGCGCGAACTACGACGAAGTGGCGGCGAGCGACGCCGAGCACGTCCGCGTCGTCTCCTGTAACACCACCGGCCTCTCGCGCGTCCTCGCGCCGCTCGACGAACAGTACGGCGTCGAGAAGGCGCGCGCGACGCTCGTCCGCCGCGGCGGCGACCCGAGCCAGCCGGATCGCGGCCCCATCAACGACATCCTCCCCGACCCCGTGACCGTCCCCTCCCACCACGGCCCGGACGTCAACACCGTCCTCCCGGACCTCGCCGTGGACACGATGGGCGTCACGGTGCCGGCGACCCTGATGCACCTCCACAGCGTCAACGTCACCCTCGAGACGGAGGCCGAGGCGGCGGCCGTCGCGGAGACGCTCACCGACGAGTCCCGCGTCTTCCTCGTGCCGGGCGACGCGCGCGTCGCCGGTCCCGCGCACCTGAAGGAGTACGCGCAGGACGCGGGCCGGCCGCGCGGCGACCTCTGGGAGAACTGCGTCTGGGCGGAGTCCATCGCCGTCGAGGGTCGCGACCTCTACTTCTTCCAGGCCATCCACCAGGAGAGCGACGTCGTCCCGGAGAACGTGGACGCCATCCGCGCGGTCTGCACCGACACCGAGGCCGCCGAGAGCGTCGTCGAGACGAACCGCGCGCTCGGCGTCGGCTTCGGCGAGAGCGAGGAGACGCGGCGCGTCGCCGCGGACGGCGAGGGCGCGGCCGCGAGCGCGGACGACTAGTCGTCGAGGTCCGCGAACGTCACGTCGCCGCTCTCGGTGTCGATGGTCGCGACGTGATAGCGGTCGTCGCCACCGGAGAAGGGGAGGCCGCCGGGGTTCACGCGCTGCGTGCCGGCCGCGATGTCGTGGCCGCGTTCGTGCGTGTGCCCGTGCAGGACGTAGTCGTAGTCGCCACACGAGACGAGCGCGTCGACGAGCGTCTCGCTCGTGCCGTGGTAGACGGCGAAGTCGGCGCCACCGAGCGTGAGCGCTGCGGACTCGCCGTGGTACGTCCCGAACGCCTCGATGGCGTCCCGGAGCGCCCACTCGCCGTCGTTGTTCCCGCGGACGGCGTGGAAGTCGAACGCGTCGCTCTCGAAGACGGCGGCGGTGAACGGCGCGACGACGTCGCCGCAGTGGACGACGGTCTCACAGCCCGCGTCCTCGAAGTGCGCGACCGCGCGCCGGGCGCGTTCGAGGTCGTCGTGGGTGTCGGAGACGACGCCGACGAGCATTCAGTTCGCCTCCGCTTCGAGGACTTCGACGGCGGGGAGCGGGTCGCCGGTGAGCGCGCGGATGTACGCGCCGCCGGCGATGGAGACGTGCGAGAAGTCGTCCTCGCTCAGCCCGTACATCTCGATGGCGCGCGAGGTGTCGCCGCCGCCGACGACGCTGAAGCAGTCCGTCTCCGCGATGGCTTCGAGGACGCCGACCGTCCCGACGCTGAAGCGCTCGTCCTCGAAGAGGCCGAGCGCGCCCTTCACGAAGACGGCCTCGGAGTCCCGAACGACGTCGTCGTAGACGGCGACCGTGTCGGTGCCGACGTCGAGGAAGCCCTGCGTCTTCTCCGCGACGTCCTCGACGAGCACTTCGGCGCGCTCGCCCTCAGCGTCCTCGTAGGCGAGGTCTTTCGCGAGCGTGATCTGGTCGCCGCGCTCCTCGAGGAGCGCGCGGATGGTGTCGGCGTTCTGCTCCCACTGCTCGTCGAAGAGGTCCAATCCCTCGACGTCCTCGCCGACGGGGTAGCCGGCGGCGCGGAGGAAGAGCTCGCCCGCGATCCCCCCGAGCAGGAACCGGTCGACCTTCTCGTCGAGGGCGTTCATGACGCCGATGACGTCGGTGGCCTTCGTGCCGCCGACGACCATCGTCACCTGCCCGTCGAACTCCCGTTCCGCGATGGCGGTGTTCGCCTCGTACTCGGACTCCATGACGCGACCCGCGTAACTGGGGAGGACGAGCGGGAAGCCGACGAGCGAGGCGTGCTTGCGGTGCGCGGCCGAATAGGCGTCGTTCACGTACGCGTCGAACTCGGCGGCGAGCGTCCGCACGAACTCCGTCTCGGCCTTCTCCTCGGGGGTTGCCTCCGGGAGTTCGTCCTCGCACATCCGGACGTTCTCCAGCAGGAGTATCTCACCGTCGTCCAATCCGCCGATGGCCTCGACGGCCTCGGGGCCGTAGGTGTCGGGGACGAAGCGGACGTCGCGCCCGACGTGTTCGGCGAGGATGTCGGCGTGCTGGCGCAGCGAGACGAAGTCGTCGTCGCCGGGCCGGCCCTGATGGGCCATGCAGACGACGCGGTCGCCGCGCTCGGCGAGCTCGCGCACGGTCTCGGCGTGGCGCTCGAAGCGGCGGTTGTCCTGCACGGTGCCGTCCTCCACGGGGGAGTTGAGGTCGAGGCGGACCAGCACGCGCTGGCCGGGTTCGAGGTCGTCGAGTGTGTTGAAGCTCATAGTCGGATGGATCGGGTGGTGGGTACTTAGCGGTGGGCGAAAAGCGGTGCGCGGCGCGCGTAGCGCGACGTTGCTCGCGGCGTCGCCGCTCGTTCGTTCAGTCGCGCGTGGCGCGCCCCGCTCACGGCGTCGCCGCTCGTTCGTTCAGTCGCGCGTGGCGCGACTAGTACTGCGTGATGTACGCGGAGACGTCGAGCAGGCGGTTCGAGAAGCCGTACTCGTTGTCGTACCACGTGAGGATCTTCACGAGCTCGCCGTTCTCGCCGATGACGTTCGTGGAGTTCAGGTCGACCGTCGAGCTGAACGGGAGGCCGAGGATGTCGCTGGAGACGACTTCGTCGTCCGTGTAGCCGAGGACGCCGGCGAGCGGGCCGGAGTCGGCGGCGTCGCGGAACGCGTCGTTGATCTCCTCGGCGGTGACGCCCTCCGCGTCGAGGTCGACGACGAGTTCGGTGATCGAGCCGTTCGGGACCGGGACCCGAATCGCCATCCCGTCGAGTTTGCCCTTGAGGTTGGGGAGGATCTCGGTGGCGGCCTGCGCGGCGCCCGTCGAGGTCGGGACGATGTTCTCGGCGGCGGCGCGCCCGCGGCGGGTCTTGCCCTGCGGGCCGTCGATGAGCGACTGCGAACCCGTGTAGGCGTGGACGGTCGTCAGGGTCCCCGTCTCGATGCCGAACTCCTCGTCGAGCACCTTCGCGACCGGCGTGACGGAGTTCGTCGTACAGGAGGCGTTCGAGACGACGTCCTCGCCGTCGTACTCGTCGTGGTTGACGCCGTAGACGAGCTGCTTCACGGGCTCCTCGCCCTTCGGCGGCGCGGAGATGACGACCTTCTCGGCACCCGCGTCGAGGTGCTGGGCGGCCTGGCCGCGCTCGCGGAAGATGCCCGTACACTCGAGGGCGACGTCGATGTCCTGCTCGCCCCACGGGAGGTCGGTGGGGTCCTGAACGTTGAGGAGCTGGACGCTGGAGTCGTTCACGACGAGTTCGTCGCCGTCGCGCTCGACGCCGTCGAGGCGGCCCATGACGGTGTCGTACTGCGCGAGGTACTCCATGTCGTCGAAGTCCATGACGTCGTTGATGCCGACGAGGTCGATGCGGGGGTCCTCGAGGGCGGCGCGGAAGACGTTGCGTCCGATGCGGCCGAACCCGTTCAGTCCCACGCGCACGACTTCGCCCGTTTCCTCGGCGTCGAGGGAGGGTTCACTCATACTTGAGTAATACCAATCATCGGGCTTAAAACCCGACGGAACGAGCCAGCGGTAGACTATGTATATCGTGGTACCTCTCCACAAGAAGTTGCGGATCGTCCGGCGATTCGCCGACACCCCGAAACCTTTTGGCCGCGAGCGGCGTATTCGGCGGTATGAGACGCGACGACCGGGACGACCCCTTCGACGACTTCTTCCGCGAGATCGAGCGCATGATGGACGACATGATGCGCAACTCCCCGAACGAGTCCGGCTACGACGACGCCGGCTTCGGGAGCGACACGCATCTCGACGTCCAGGAGAGCGAGGACGAAATCCGCGTCATCGGCGACTTCCCCGGCGTCGAGAGGGACGACCTCTCGCTGAAGTGCGACGGGCGCACCCTCACCATCAGCGCCGCGACGGACGCCCGCGAGTACGACGAGCGCATCGAACTCCCGTCGCGCGTCGACGAGCGCTCCGGGAACGCGAGCTACAACAACGGCGTCCTCGAGGTCACCTTCGAGCGCGCCGAGGAGTCCGCGAACATCGGCTTCGAGTAACTACAGCGACATCACGGCCGCCGCGAACCGGTCGTAGAACCCCTCGTCGTACTTCTCTTCGTCGTCGATCGTCGGGCGCGCGTTCGTCTCGTTCACGACGACGCGCTCGTCCGTCTCCAGTACGTCCACGCCGAGGAACCGGATGTCGAGCGCGTCCGCCGCGCGCTCGGCGAGGTCCAGAACGGCCGGGCTCGGGTCGGCGGCGACCGCGTCGGCGCCACGGTGGACGTTGTGCTTCCAGCGCCCCGTCTCGCGCGCGTCGTCGGGGAGGCGGCGCTCGACCGTCCCCACCACCTCGCCGTCGAGCACCATCACGCGGTAGTCGCGCGCGTCCGGGAGGTACTCCTGGACGAGGTAGGAACGGTCACCGGTCGCCCGGTAGTCGTGCACGAGGTCGAGGTAGTCGGCGATACCGAGAAAGGAGTCGAGGTCGGCGGCCTTCGCGACGCCGATGCCGCGCGTCGTCGAGTTCGGCTTCACGACGACGGTGCCCGGGATGGCCGCGTAGGCGTCCTCGAGGTCGGCGGTGTCGGCCGGGTTCGACAGCATCACCGTCTCGGGAACCGGGACGCCGGCGCGTTCGAGCGTCGCGAGCACCCCGGCTTTGTTCCGCGACGTCAGGACGTCCTCGCGGTCGTTCAGCCACGGGACGTCGAGCCACGCGTCGAGGACCCCGCCCTCCATGAGTCGGCCCGGGAAGACGTAGCCCGCGTCGAACGACTCGACGCTGAACGGCGGGTCGGAGAGGGAGTACGAACCATGTGAGGCCGAGACCGCTTCGGCGTCGATGCCGCGCTCGGCGAGCGGGGCCCGAACGCGCTCGAAGGTCTCGGCGGCGTTGGCGAACGCGAGGCGAAACATGTCCGTCCTTAGCGGGAGCGAGGAAAAAGCCCTCGTGCTCCGTCAGTCGATCTTCGTGAGGAGGTCCTGACCGCGCTCGACGTCGATCTTGCACGGCGGCGTGATCTTGTTGTAAGCGCGGCGGAAGGCCTCCTTGACGGCGGGGGCCTGGTCGACGTCGCACCACGCGGTGAAGAGGCGCTCGTTCGGGTAGATACGCGTCGCCGTCCCCACGGGAACGCCGAACGCCTGGCGCATCCCGTCGGAAACGCGGTCCGCACCCGCACCGGTCGCCTGCTTGTTCTCGCGGAGGACCTGGTGGGGGAACTTGCGGAGGATCATCTTGTAGTTGCCCTCGCCGAGTTCCTTGATGAGGTGGCGGTTCGCGGAGAGGCGGGAGGCCTCGAGCGAGCCGTGGCGGAGCTGGCACTCCTCCTCGGTCTTCAGGCTGATCTGGACGGCGTAGTCCTCGGGGTCGGACTGGAGGTCCCCCATCTTGAACTGCGCGATCTTGGAGCCGGGGATACCCGTGATGTACTCCCGTCGGGTGTACGACGGCTTGTCGATAGTCCGATACATGGAGGCGGGATTGTCGGCCATGGTTACTACCCGAGTCTGACGGCTAGCGTGCGGTTAAAGCCTTCGAAGGTCGTTCACGGCGCTGAGCAAAGCGAAGCGTCGGGAACGGAAAGGCGAACGCGGAGCGACCGGCGGGAGCGATGCGTGAGCACGAGCGGAGACGAGCGCGAGCGAGCCTCCGCCGAACGAGCGAACGGCGACCGACGAGAGCGATGCGTGCGCACTGCCGGAGCCGAGTGCTAGCGAGGGGTCGGCGAACCAGCGAGCGCGAGCGGACGCAGTGAGCGACACGCGAGCGATTGGTGAATCGCGTCCGGACGCCGCCGTGAGCGCGGTGCGTCTGACGGAACGCTCTTGCGGGTCGGTGCTGTTGTGTCGGCAGAACCAATGTCCGAGGATGGCGTCGACGAGCGAGTCCTCCCGGTCGGCGAAACCGACGACGGCGCGCCGCTCGAGCTACCGACGGAGGAAGTGTTGACGGGCCGCGCGTTCATCACGGGGAAGTCGGGAAGCGGGAAGAGCAACTCCGTCTCGGTGGTCATCGAGGAACTCCTCGAGCGCCAGTATCCCGTGCTGGTCGTGGACACGGACGGGGAGTACTACGGCCTGAAGGAGGAGTACGAACTCCTGCACGCGGGCGCGGACGACGGCTGCGACATCCAGGTGAGCCCGGAGCACGCCGAGCGACTCGCGACCATTGCCCTCGACGAGAACGTCCCCGTCATCCTCGACGTCTCGGGGTTCCTCGACGAGGACGCGGCGGACGAACTCGTCTTCGAGACGGCGAAGCACCTCTTCGCGAAGGAGAAGAAACTGAAGAAGCCCTTCCTCCTCGTCGTCGAGGAGGTCCACGAGTACATCCCGGAGGGCGCGGGGATGGGCGAGACCGGCCGAATGCTCATCAAGGTCGGGAAGCGCGGGCGCAAACACGGCCTCGGCGTCGTCGGCATCAGCCAGCGCCCGGCGGACGTCAAGAAGGACTTCATCACGCAGGCGAACTGGCTCGTCTGGCATCGGCTGACGTGGGAGAACGACACGAAGGTCGTCGGGCGCATCGTCGGGAGCGAGTACGAGGCGGCGGTGTCCGAACTCGACGCCGGCGAGGCGTTCGTGCAGGCGGACTGGACGGACGACGCCGTCGAGCGCGTCCAGTTCAAGCGCAAGCGAACGTTCGACGCGGGCGCGACGCCGGGCCTCGACGACTTCGAGCGCCCAGAGCTCAAGTCCGTGAGCGACACGCTCGTCGAGGACCTCTCGGACATCACGAGCGCGGAGGAGCAACGGCAGGACCGAATCGCCGACCTCGAGCGGAAGCTGGAGAACCGCGAGGCGCGCATCGCCGAACTCGAGGACGAACTCGAGCGGGCGCGAGACGTCTCGGCGGCCGCGCGCAAGCTCGCAAACGCCGTCGCACACGGCGACGCCGACGCGGCGCAGGCGACGCTCGCGGACGCGGAGGAGACGGGAGACCGGGACGTGCAGGGCGACGTCGCGGCGTTACGCGAGCGCATCGACGAGCTCGAAGCGCGACTCGCGGACGCGGAGGCCGCGCGCTCGGCGGCCGACTCCGCGAACGGCGACGGCAGAACGGGGAGCGAAGGCGCGGCCGAGCGTGCCGCTGCGGACGACGGCGACAGGACCGAGGGGGAGACGGCGGACGCCCCGGATAGCTTCGAGGCGCAACTCGCGGCGCTCGGTGCGGGCGGCGACGACGAGCCGTCCGACGGCGACGAATCGTCCGACGACGGCGACACCGAGTACGAGGCGCTCGAACCGGAGGAGTCGATCACGGACGTGCTCGACCGTCTCCAGCGCTCCGCCGAGCGCGAGCGAAGCGGGCGCGAGAGCGGGGCGCGAGACCCCCCGGCTACACGGGACGGCGATGCGACGGCCGGAGCCGACGCCGGCGGCCCGGGGTCGCTGCTCGACGCGACCGCCGTCCGCGTGCGCCTCGACGCCGCGCGGCGGGGGTCGCGGTGTAACGAGCGCGTCGCGGACACGGTCTACGGCGCGCTCGCAGAGGGGCCGCGGACGGCGCACGCGCTCGCCGAGGAGGCGGACGCGACCGTGGACGCGGTTCACAGCCTGCTCGTCGAACTTCGTGGGCGCGACCTCGTCGTCCGGGACCGCGAGCGACGCTACGCATTCCACGAGCCGTCGCTCCGCGAGCTCGCCGACACGGACGCAGACGACCGCGCCGAACTCGGCGAACTCGGCGAGCAGTGGCGCGTCGACTAGCGACACCGGGGTGAGACGGCGTCGCGGGAGACGGACGACCCGGACGCATCGAGCGCGAGCGTCACGACTCGTGGCGTCGTGTGCCTCGAAAAATGCGGCGGAGCGACCGGGAGAACCGCACCGCTCCGAATGTGGATAAGTGACCGGATTCGCTCACACCGCAACCGTCAGCGCTTCCGGGAGTCGGAAACCGTTACCGCGATGCCGCCCTGGGGCGGCACTCCTTCAACGATTACAGGCGGGTGAGGTTCGTCGCGCGGGGGCCCTTCTCGGCCTCCTCGATGTCGAACTCGACCTCCTGACCCTCTTCGAGGTCGGGGCCGCCGACGTCTTCCATGTGGAAGAAGACGTCCTCGTCCGCGTCGTCAGTCTCGATGAATCCGTAGCCGCCAGTGTCGTTGAAGAAATCAACTACGCCTTTCGCCATTGCCTCTAAACGGAATGGCTCCACACGGATAACCTTTGTGTGTGACGCTCCGGTCGGGCGGCTCGGGACGGCCCGGGTGGACGACGACCGGCTCGGCCCGGCGAGTCCACGAACCGGTGGCTCCCACGGGCGGCTGTGCCAGGGACCGGGTTCGCGCCGTCGCGGCGGTGTCGACGCGCGACGGCGGGACTTCGGCGAGCGGGAGCTGTCGGGCGGCTCTCGCGTCTCGCCGGTCCGAGGCCACGCAGACTCAGTAGTCGAGAACGCGCGCGACGACGCCGGCGGCGAGCACCAGCGCGCCGGTGACGAACGTCCCGGGAATCGGGAGCACGAACAGTACAGCACCGAACGCCAACGCGAGCGATGACGTGCGCATCGTGTTCCGGGGAACGCGAGTCGAGCGGGTATAGCTGGTGGCGGGTTCGCGTGGCCGGACACCGGGACAGTCGCCGACGGCGTCGTCACTCGCGAAGGGTATCGCGGGAAAATGCCGCCTCCCGGATTAGTGAACCTCGCCGAGACGGTCGTCTCGCTTCGCTCGACGCTGCGACTCGTCTGGTTCAAATCCGCACGAGTACTTCTGACTTCGAACGCTCCTCGCTGCGCTCGTCGGCTAGAACTACAGAAGTGCCGCCTCCCGGATTTGAACCGGGGACAGCTCGATCTTCAGTCGAGTGCTCTCCCAGTCTGAGCTAAGGCGGCGTGCACGCTACTCGAAGTGGAGCGCGGAAAAAAGGGTTACGAAACGCGCGGGCGCACCCGAGTCCGGCGACGGTGGGCGGCCGTCGTTTCGCGCCGCTCGCCTCGCTGATTCCGAATCCGGCCGTCCACACGGTTCCGTCTCACTCCGTTCGACAGAAGCAGTGGGTCCGGGTGGATTTGAACCACGGTCGCGGCGAAGCCGCTCCCTGATTCAGAATCCGCGGCCCATCTGCTCCTCTCATCCGTTCGTCGCAGGATGGGTCCGGGCGGATTTGAACCACCGGCCTTCTCCTTGTAAGGGAGACGTCATAACCACTAGACCACGGACCCGCACGTGGAGAGTGGCGGACGCGCGGCAAAACGGTTTCCTTTCGACGGAAGGCTTAGGCGGCGTCCGCGACTGTTCCGGGGTATGGACGCGCGCACGCGACGAGTGACGGCGGCGCTCGCGCTCGTCGTCGCGGTGCTGGTCGTCGGCGTCGTCGCGTACTCCCTCTTCGGGGTGAGCGGCCACGAGCGCGCGACGGTGACGGTTGCGGACGCGAACGGCACGGTCCTCGGCGTCGTGAACGCGACGGTCGCGGACTCGGAGGCCGAGCGCTATCGCGGGCTCTCGGGGACGGCGTCGCTCGCGAACGGCTCGGGGGTGCTGTTCGTCTACGCGGGCGCGGCCGAGCGGACGTACGTGATGCGGGAGATGAACTTCCCGATAGACATGGTGTTCGTCGGCGCGGACGGCCGCATCACCCGAATCTACCACGCGGAGCCCGAGGACCCGCCCTATCGCGGCTACACGGGGCGCGCGAAGTGGGTGCTGGAGGTGCCCGAGGGGTGGACGACGCGCCACGGCGTCGCGGCGGGCGACCGCGTCACGGTCGCGTACGGCGCGGCGGCGAAAGCGGAGAGCGAGGGGTGACGGGCCAACGCTTTTGCGCGACAGGACCGTCCCTCTCGGGGAATGAGTTTCGAGACCGACGGTGACCCGTTCGAGGACGTCCGCGAGGAGTCCGGGAACGCGATGTACCGTCTCTTCACGGAGTACGGACGCGACTACCTGCCGCAGTTCGTCGTCGGCGTCGTCGCCTCCGTGTTCGCGCGCCTCCTCGATCTGGTTCCGCCGGTGATGCTCGGCTACGCCATCGACACCGTCCTCCGGAACAACGGGGCGTTCCTCGGCTTCCTCCCGGTGTCGATCCGGGGCGGATGGACGACGAGCGAGCAGGTGCTCGTCGCGGCCGGCATCGTCGCGGGGTCGTTCGTGCTGGGCGCGGGCTTCCACTGGCTGCGCAACTGGGGGTGGAACTCCTTCAGCCAGCACGTCCAGCACGCGGTGCGCACGGACACCTACGAGAAGATGCAGCGGCTGAACATGGAGTTCTTCGCGGAGAAGCAGACGGGCGAGATGATGTCCGTCCTCTCGAACGACGTAAACAGATTAGAGCGCTTTCTGAACGACGGACTGAACTCGGCGCTGCGTCTCGCGGTGATGGTGGTCGGCGTCGCGGTCGTCCTCGTCAGCTACAACTGGCGGCTCGCGCTGTTGACGATGCTCCCGGTGCCCGTCATCGCGCTCTTCACGTACTGGTTCATCAAGACCATCCAGCCGAAGTACGCGGACGTGCGGACGTCGGTCGGGAAGCTGAACTCGCGCCTCGAGAACAACCTCGGCGGCATCCAGGTCATCAAGACGTCGAACACGGAGGAGTTCGAGGACGAGCGCGTCGAGGACGTCTCGCGGAGCTACTTCGACGCGAACTGGGGGGCGATCACGGTCCGCATCAAGTTCTTCCCGGCGCTGCGCGTCATCGCGGGCCTCGGCTTCGTGCTGACGTTCCTCGTCGGCGCGTACTGGGTGGCGGTGGGCGCGCCGTTCGGCGTGGGCGGCGCGCTCACCATCGGTGGCTTCGTCGTCTTCATCCAGTTGAGCCAGCAGTTCATCTGGCCGATGGCGCAGTTCGGGCAGATAATCAACATGTACCAGCGCGCTCGCGCGTCGAGCGAGCGCGTCTTCGGCCTGATGGACCAGCCGTCGCGCATCGCGCAGGACCCGAACGCCACCGAGCTCGACGTCGACGACGGCGAGGTGGTCTACGACGACGTGACGTTCGGCTACGACGCGGGCGAGACGATAATCGAGGACGTCTCCTTCGACGTCGCGGGCGGGGAGACGCTCGCGCTCGTCGGGCCGACGGGCGCGGGGAAGTCGACGGTGCTCAAGCTCCTCCTGCGGATGTACGACCCGAATTCGGGCGAGATACGGATCGACGGCCGGGACATCGCGGGGGTGACGCTCCCGAGCCTCCGGCAGGCCATCGGCTACGTCTCGCAGGACACGTTCCTCTTCTACGGGACGGTCGCGGAGAACATCCGGTACGGGACGTTCGACGCCGACCACGAGGACGTCGTCGCGGCCGCGAAGGCCGCCGAGGCTCACGAGTTCATCCAGAACCTCCCGGACGGCTACGAGACGATGGTGGGCGAGCGCGGGGTGAAGCTCTCGGGCGGCCAGCGCCAGCGCATCGACATCGCGCGTGCGGTGCTGAAGGACCCCGAGATCATGGTGCTGGACGAGGCCACCTCGGACGTGGACACGGAGACGGAGATGCTCATTCAGCGCTCGCTCGACGAGTTGACCGAGGATCGGACGACGTTCGCCATCGCGCACCGCCTCTCGACGATCAAGGACGCGGACACCATCCTCGTCCTCGAGGACGGGCGGGTGGTCGAGCGCGGCACGCACGAGGACTTGCTCGCCGAGGACGGCCTCTACGCGAACCTCTGGGGCGTGCAGGCCGGCGAGATCGACGAGCTCCCGGACGAGTTCGTGGAGCGCGCGAGCCGGCGCGCGGCGACTGTGGACGACGCGGACGCGACCGACGACTGACGCGGTCGCTCACGCTCGATGTCGGTTATCGACGGCGAAAACGGGGGGTGCGCTCAGGGCGACCAGCCGCAGACGGTGCACTCGCGGGCGTCCGTGTCGTGGATGCCCCCGCAGTCGGGACACTGCTTCTTGCTATAGCTTCGGTCCCAGCCCTCGACGTCGTGGCCGTTGCTCTCGAGGAACGAATCCAAGACCGAGTCGGT
Source organism: Halarchaeum sp. CBA1220 (assembly GCF_003721175.2). Classification (GTDB taxonomy): domain Archaea; phylum Halobacteriota; class Halobacteria; order Halobacteriales; family Halobacteriaceae; genus Halarchaeum; species Halarchaeum grantii. Next base: position 901,077 of record NZ_CP054707.1, on the reverse strand, counting down.
ATCCCGCTGTGCACTCGACATACACGGTGTGCTATACCACACCATGGTAATAACCTTTGTGGAGGCTCCCACGTCGTGAGACGGCCCGCGAGAAGACGGAACGAACGGCAGGAGGAGGTAGACTGTGGCCTCAGAGGTCGTAGAGCTCCCCGAACTTCGATTTCGCGTAGTCGAGGAAGTAGTCGGCCGTGTACGACTCGCCCGTGGCCTCCTCGACGAGCTCGGGCGTCGTGTACCGGCAGCCGTGTCGGTGGACGCGCTCGCCGAGCCACTCGCGCAGGGCGTCGAACTCGCCGGCGGCGACCTTCGCGTCGAGGTCGTCGATGTCGGCCGCCGCGTGCGCGTAGAGCTGTGCAGCGAGGACGCTCCCGAGCGAGTACGTCGGGAAGTAGCCGAAGTTGCCGTGGCTCCAGTGGATGTCCTGCAGACAGCCCTCACTGTCGGTGTCGGGGCGGACGCCGAGGTACTCGTCCATCTTCTCGTTCCAGACCTCGGGGACGTCCGCGACGTCGAGGTCGCCGGAGACGAGGTCGCGCTCGATCTCGAAGCGGAGGACGATGTGCATGTGGTAGGTGAGTTCGTCCGCCTCGACGCGGATCAGGTTGTCCGGGTAGACCTGGTTCGCGGCCTCGTAGAGGTCCTCGGCCGTGGCGTCCGCGAGCGCCGGGAACTGCTCGCGGAGCGTCGGTGCGAAGCGCTCCCAGAACGCCGTCGAGCGCCCGACGTGGTTCTCCCAGAGGCGCGACTGGGACTCGTGGACGGTGAGGTCGCGGGCCTCGCCGAGCGGCGTCCCGTACTCCTCGCGCGGGAGGCCGAGGTTGTACTGGGCGTGGCCGAACTCGTGGACGGTGCTCATCATCGAGTCGAGCGGCTCGTCCTCGCTGAAGCGCGTCGTGATGCGCGTGTCGAACTGGTTCCCGGCGGTGAACGGGTGCGTCGAGGTGTCGAGGCGGCCGCGCTCCCAGTCGTAGCCCAGCGCGTCGAGGACGTCGCGCGAGAACGCCTCCTGTGCGTCGGCGTCGAACGTCTCGCCCTCGAAGGGCGCGGCGAGGTCGGCGTCCGAGGCCTGAATCTCCTCGACGAGCGGGACGAGTTCCTCGCGCAGGCGCCCGAGGACGCGCTCGGCAGTCTCGAGGTCGATGTACGGCTCGTACTCCTCGAAGAGCACCGCGTAGGGGTCCCGGTCGGGGTCGATGTGCTCGGCGTACTCGCGTTTGAGCTCGACCAGCTCCTCGAGATAGGGCGCGAACGTCTCGAAGTCGTCGTTCTCGCGGGCCTCCTCCCACGCCTGGAGGGCCTCGCTGGACGTCTGGGAGATCTCCTCGACGAGGTCGCGCGGGACGCGCTCGGCCCGGACGTGCTGGCGCTCGACCTCGCGCACGACGGCGGCCTGCTCGTCCGTGCAGTCGGCCGATTCGAGGTCGTCGAGCGCGTCGGCGACGACGTCGTCCGTCATGAGGTCGTGATTCAACCCGGAGAGCACGGAGAGCTGCTTCGAGCGCGCGGGGTTCCCGCCCTCGGGCATCATCACCTGCTGGTCCCACGAGAGCACGCCCTGCGCGCCGCCGAGCGCGGTGAGGCGTTCGTACTGGTCGAGCAGTTCGAGATACGCGTCGGGGGCGTCGTCGCGGTGGTCCGCCATACCCGAAGGGACGGCGGCGCGGCCACAAGAAGCCATCCGTCGCGGCACCCGACGACCCACGACACGCGTCCGCTCAGAGCCACGTCTCCGCGACGTCGCGGTAGGCGTCCCGACAGGTGCGGAGGGCGTCGAGCGAGACGCTCTCCGCGTCGGTGTGTGCCTCGCCGGGTTCGGCGGGGCCGACGACGACGCAGGTGGTCCCAGCGTCCGCGAGCCACCCGGCATCGGTCGCGTGTGGCTTCACCACCTGCTCGGGGGCCGCCTCCTGTACGTCCCCGAGAGACGCCTCGACGGCGTCCGCGTACGCCGCGTCGTCGCACGCCATCGGCGGGAGGTCCTGCTCGACGACCCACTCGACGCCGGGGAGGTCCGCCGCGCGTGCGAGCGGCGCGCGCTCGCCCGAGACGGTGCGCTCGTCGACCGTCACCTCGCAGGCGTCCGGGACGACGTTCCACGCGCTCCCGCCGTCGATGCCGGTGACGGCGAGGCTCCCCGCGAGCGCGTGCCCGAGCACCTCCGTCTCGGGCGCCGACAGCTCGCGGACGACGTCCACGGCGTCGCACGCCCGATAGACCGCGTTCTCGCCGCTCTCGGGCTCGCTCGCGTGCGCGGCCGTCCCGGCGACGTCCAGCCTGCTCCCGCGTCGGCCCTTGTGCGCGACGGCGACGTCCACGGTGCCGGGCGCGGAGTAGCCCGTCGAGCCCTCGCCGACGACCGCGTAGTCGGGCGCGAATCCGGCGTCGATGGCGTGGCGCGCGCCGACCCCGCCCGCCTCCTCGCCGGTGAACGACGCGAAGACGAGCTCGCCGGCGGCCTCCCCGGAGTTCGCGGGGTTCCGGCTCCCACCGGAGCCACGGCGCTCGTCGACGTCGCGGAAGGCGAGGAGCATCGCGGCGAGCGCGCCCGTCATGTCCGCCGTCCCGCGCCCGTGGAGCCGGCCGTCCGACTCGGAGACGACGTACGACTCGCCGTCGTCGGCGAGTTGGTCGTCGGCGGGCGCGACGACGTCGTGGTGGCCGACGAGCGCGAGTGACGCGGGCGCCCCATCGTCACGTTCGTCGGCGGGAGACGCGTTTCCGGACGGCGACTCTGGGCCAATCGTCCTCCGAGCGATGACGTTGCCGCCGCCGGGCGCGTCGTCCCGGACGACCCGCGCGTCGGTGTGCTCGCGGAGCCATCCCTCGATTCGGTCGCCGACCGCCGTCTCGTCGTCGTGGGACGGAATCGCCACGAGGTCGCGCGTCAGCGACTCGAGTTCGTCCATACGAGCGGGATGGCGCGCGAGGGGCAAAGTTCGGTCGGCGGGGGTGACGAGCGAGGGCGGCGTTCCGGGCGCATCCCCGGCGAGGCGGCCGGAATCGCGGCCGACCGGCGGGTTCTTGAACACGCTTATCCGGCATCGGCGAATAGGCGTGGGCATGAAAATCGTCCCGGACACGAGCGTGGTCATCGACGGCCGCATCTCCCGACGCGTGGAGAGCGGCGAGTACGCCGGGGCCACCGTCTACGTGCCCGAGGCCGTCGTCGGCGAGATCGAGGCCCAGGCGAACAAGGGCCGCGAGATCGGCTGGGACGGCCTCTCGGAGCTCCAGCGGTTGGCCGACCTCGCGGACAGCGGCGAGATCGACGTCGAGTACGTCGGCGAGCGCGCGAGCGAGACGGAGATCCAGCGCGCCGCCGCCGGCGCCATCGACGCGAAGATCCGCGACATCGCCGTCGAGTACGACGCGACGTTCATCACGTCCGACATCGTGCAGGCCGAAGTGGCGAAGGCGAAGGGTATCGACGTCGAGTACCTCGAACCGGAGGCCCGCGAGGTCGAGGCGCTCGCCATCGAGGACTACTTCGACGACGCGACGATGAGCGTCCACCTGAAGGACGGCGTCGTCCCGATGGCCAAGCGCGGCGACATCGGGAACATCACCTACCAGCCCATCGGCGAGACCGAGCTCGACTCGGAGACGCTGAAGGAGTACGCGACGGAGATCCGCGACACCGCGAAGCGAAGCGACGACGCCTTCATCGAGCTCTCCGAGGAGGGGATGACCATCGCGCAGGTGCGCGACATGCGGATCGCAATCGCGATGCCGCCGTTCTCGGACGGCATCGAAATCACGGCCGTGCGCCCCATCGCGAAGACGACGATGGCGGACTACGAGCACGAGGAGGACCTGAAGGAGCGCCTCCTCGAGCGCGACCGGGGCGTCCTCATCGCGGGCGCGCCGGGCGCGGGGAAGTCGACGTTCGCGCAGGCCGTCGCCGAGTTCCTCGACGAGAACGGCTACGTCGTGAAGACGATGGAGAAGCCCCGCGACCTCCAGGTCGGCAAGGAGGTCACGCAGTACACCGAGCTCGGCGGGTCGATGGAGAAGACCGCCGACTCCCTCCTGATGGTGCGCCCGGACTACACCATCTACGACGAGGTCCGCAAGACCGACGACTTCGAGGTCTTCAGCGACATGCGTCTCGCCGGCGTCGGCATGGTCGGCGTCGTCCACGCGACGCGCCCCATCGACGCCCTCCAGCGACTGGTGGGCCGCGTCGAGCTCGGCATGATCCCGCAGATCGTCGACACCGTCGTGTACATCGAGGACGGCGACGTCGACACCGTCTACGACGTCACCACGGAGGTGAAAGTGCCCGAGGGCCTCATGGAGGAGGACCTCGCGCGGCCCGTCATCCAAGTGCGGGACTTCGAGACGAAGACCCCGGCCTACGAGATATACACGTTCAACCGACAGGTCGTCACCGTCCCCCTCGACGGCGAGAGCGGCCCCAGCGAGTCCGGCGTCGACAAGCTCGCGAAGAACGAGATCGAGCGCGAGGTCCGCTCGGCGACCCGTGGCCCCGTGGAGGTCGAGCTGCGCGGCGGCAACCAGGCGGTCGTTTACGTCACCGAGGACGACATCAGCCACGTCATCGGGAAGGGCGGCGGACGCATCCAGGACATCGAGAACCGCCTCGGCCTCACCATCGACGTTCGTACCTTCGAGGACCGCCCCGACCACGCGAGCGCGCCCGAGCAGGGTGAGTCTGGCGGAGCGGACGCCGCGACTGCGGGCGCGACGGCGGGCGAGAGCGACGGCGAGGTCGTGACGCCGGAGATCACCGGCCAGCACATCATCATCCCCGTCGAGCGCGCGAGCCCCGGCGAGACCGTCGAGGTCCGCGCGGACGGCGAGTACCTCTGTACGGCGACGGTGAGTCGCGGCGGCGACATCCAGATCTCGCGGGGGTCGGCAATCGCCGAGGAGCTAGAGCGCGCCATCGACCGCGAGCTCCTCATCACGGTCGTTCAGGAGTAAATCGGCTCGAGACGGGGCGGCGAGCGGGTAGCGAGTGGGCGTTCGGAGGCGTCGCTATCGGTGGTCGAGCGTCGAGAGGGAGGGGCGTTCAGGGAGTTGCTTCGTTCTCGTTCTTCGCCTCCGGCTCGCAGTCCGGACACGTGAGTTTGTAGAGGCTCTGGCGGGCGTCCGCGAAGTAGATGTCCTCGCGGACGGCGTCGCGGTCCTTGAGGCGGTCGAGGGCGTACCGGACGGTACGCGCGGAGAGCATGGACTCCTCGACGATTCCTTTCTGCGTCTTCGGGCCGTCGTACTCGAGTACCTTGTAGACGAGTTTCGCGCTCGGAGGGAGGTCTTCTAGCGTATCGCTACCCATCGCTTCCATCCGAAACGCTACATAACTATAAATGTACGGGGACGTTTCAGCGGCGATTCGCGGGCGTCTCACCGGTCGGTGCGTGCGAGTGGCCAAGCGAACCCCTTTTGCACCTCGCCCGAGGAATGAGTGGTATGACCGAGACACTGGACAAGCAGGCCGCACACCGCCGTGGCGTCACCGTGACGACGGTGGCGTGCCTGAGCGGCGTCGCGGCCGGCGTCGTCTCGAACGTCGTCGCGGCCGGGGCGACCGATCAGGTCGGGGTCGTGCCCCTGCTCGCGGCGCTCGCCCTCAACCTCGGGGCCGTCCGCCTCTTCGGGGTCGACGTCGAGGGATTCTCCACGAAGGACCACCTCTACACCGCCTTCATGACCTTCTGCCTCTGGTTCGTCAGCTGGGGCATCCTCCTCTCCACCGCGTAATCATGGCCGACGACAGCATCGCGGTCGTCGACCTCGACCGGTGTCAACCCGACCGCTGTAACTACGAGTGCGCGAACTTCTGCCCGCCCAACCGCACGGGCAAGGAGTGCATCACGCAGCGCGGCGAGGACGCCGACGTCGGCGGCCCCGACCAGATCCAGATCTCCGAGGAGATCTGCCTCGGCGAGACCTGCGGCATCTGCGTCGAGAAGTGCCCCTTCGACGCCATCGAGATCATCAACCTCCCCCAGGAGCTCGGCGACGAGCCGACCCACCGCTACGGGGAGAACTCCTTCGCGCTCTACGGGCTCCCCATCCCCGAGAAGGGGAAGGTGACCGGCATCCTCGGCCCGAACGGCATCGGGAAGTCCACGGCGATCAAGGCGCTCGGCGGCGAGATAACGCCGAACCTCGGGAACTTCGCCGAGCCCCCCGAGTGGGACGCCGTCATCGACGAGTTCCGCGGCACCGAGCTCCAGCCGTTCCTGAAGGGCGTCCGCGACGGCGACATCGACGTCGCGCGCAAGCCCCAGTACGTCGACCAGATCCCGAAGAGCTTCGACGGGAAGACCCGCGAACTCCTCGCGTCGGCGGACGAACGCGGCGTCCTCGAGGAGCTCGCCGAGCGCCTCTCCATCGAGCCCGTCCTCGACAGCGACATCGACACGCTCTCCGGGGGCGAGCTCCAGCGCGTCGCGCTCGCCGCGACGCTCGCGCGCGACGCCGACTTCTACTTCCTCGACGAGCTCACGCCCTACCTCGACATCGACCAGCGCGTCACCGCCGCGCGCCTCGTGCGCGAGCTCGCGGAGGACGACGACCGCGCGATGCTCGTCGTCGAGCACGACCTCGCCGTCCTCGACCTGCTCGCGGACAGCATCCACGTCGCCTACGGTGAGCCCTCAGCGTACGGCGTCATCACGACCCCGAAGTCGACGCGCAACGGCATCAACGAGTACCTCCGTGGCTACCTCGACAACGAGAACATGCGCATCCGCCCGGAGAGCATCGAGTTCGAGGAGCACGCGCCGCGCGTCACCTCGCGCTCCGAGGCGCTCGTCGAGTACCCGGACATGTCGAAGTCCTACGGCGACGGCGAGTTCACGCTCGACGTCGAGGGCGGCGTCATCAACCGCAACGAGGTGCTCGGCATCCTCGGCCCGAACGGCATCGGGAAGTCCACGTTCGCGAAGCTCCTCGCGGGCAAGCTCGAACCCGACGAGGGCGACCTCGACCTCGACCTCGACATCGCGTACAAGCCCCAGTACGTCGAGGTCGACCAGCACATGCGCGTCGACGCCTTCCTCTCCTCGATCACGGACGACTTCGGCTCTTCCTACTGGGAGACGGAGATCGCCAACCCCCTCCAGCTCGGGCGCATCATGGAGCAGAACCTCACGGACCTCTCCGGCGGGGAGCGCCAGCGCGTCGCCATCGCCGCGACGCTCTCGCGCGACGCCGACCTCTACCTGCTGGACGAGCCGAGCGCGCACCTCGACGTCGAGCAGCGCGTCCTCGCGGCGCGCGCCATCCGGCGCTACGCGGAGAACCACGAGACGAGCGTCATGGTCATCGACCACGACATCTACACCATCGACCTCCTCTCCGACCGCCTGCTCGTCTTCGACGGCGAACCCGCCGCGAACGGCTACGCGAGCACGCCGAAGGGGATGCGCGAGGGGATGAACGAGTTCCTCGCGAACCTCGACATCACGTTCCGCCGCGACGAGAACATCGGCCGCCCGCGCATCAACAAGCCCGGGAGTCAGAAGGACAAACAGCAGAAGCGCGACGGCGAGTACTACTACACGCAGTAGCGGGCCGGGGCTCGCTGACACCCACCGGCGAGCGTTCGGCGCTCGCCGGTCTTTTTCACCCATGTTTTTGCGCGGAGCGGTTCGCACGGTGCGAACCCGACGCGGAAAAAGATGGAACGGGAGCGCGACGGCGAGTACTACTACACGCAGTAGGCGTTCCACCCGAAACGACGCCGCGTCGGCTCCCGGTCGGCCCCTCGGCTTTTCCGCGCTCTCCCGCTAGCCGTCAGCCATGCAGACGTCGCTGTCGCGCGCGGAGCGCATCGAGGCCGTCGAGGAGGCGTCGGCGGACGGCGACCGGCTCGTGTCGGTGGCGGTGGCCCACGACGCGTCGCTCGGGCCGACGCTCGAGCGCGTCGAGGAGGCGCACGCGAAGGCGGAGTACCTCGACGGGCGGGCGAGCGGGCCGCTGAAGCGGGCGCTGGAGCGCGTCGTGCGCGAACTGCATCGCGTCGAGGAAACGCCCGAGGACGGCCTCGTCGTCTACGCGGGCGTCGTGGGCGGGAGTCTCGAGACGTACGTCTTCACGGACCCGCCCGGCCGGGTCGCCGAGGGCGTCTTCGAGCACGGGAACGCGTTCGTGACGGCGCCGCTGGAGCGCGGCGCGGCGTCGCGTCGAACGGTCGGCCTCGTCGTCGTGGAGCGCGGTGGCGCGGCGGTCGGCCGACTCGACGGCGACGGCGTCGAGACGCTGGAGACGTTCGAGAGCGCGGTGCCGGGGAAGACGCGCGCTGGCGGGCAGTCGGCGGACCGGTTCCGCCGCCGTCGCGAGGAGCGAAAGCGCGAGTTCTTCGCGTCGGTGGGCGAGGCGGCGGGGCGGGAGTTCGACGATCCCGACGCCCTCGCCCTCGGGGGGACGCACGTCACCGTCGAGGCGTTCCGCGACGGCGACTACCTCCCCGCCGAGTTGGCGGCGCGCGTGGCGGGCACGTACGCCGTCGAGTACGCGGGCGAGCGCGGCCTCGAACGGCTCGCGGCGGCGGCGAACGGGGACGTGGGGGAGACGCACGAGCGCGCACAGCGGGCGCTCTCGGAGTTCTTCTCGCGACTGCCGGACGGCGACGTGACGTACGGCGAGGAGCGCGTCGGGGAGGCTCTCGACTACGGCGCGGTCGACCGACTCCTCGTCGCGGCGGACGTGGACGCGGCGACGCGCGAGCTCTACGCGGAGCGGGCTGACGAGGAGGGCGGGGACGTGGTGGTCGTCCCCGAGCGCGTGGAGGGCGGGGCGCGCTTCGCGCGGGCGTTCGACGGCGTCGGCGCGCTCCTCCGGTTCCCCGTCGAGTGAGCGGGGCGAGCACGGCGACGTGGCAGGCGGTGGCGCGGTCATCGCCAGGTTTTCGCTGGGCGCGCCACCGGCGTCGTCAGGACACGTCGCGGCGTGGCGCGTGCTCGGGTATCAACGCTCGGGCGAGGAGCGACGAGTATCGTCCCGTGGGCGTCGCGCGGTGGGCGTCAGAAGACGGAGCTGGAGCAGCTCCCGCAGAGCGTCTCCTCCTTGCGGTCGACTTCGGAGACCTGCGGGGAGAAGCTCATCGCACAGCGGTTGTTGTCGCAGTGCTCGAGGCCGAGCGTGTGGCCGATCTCGTGGACGACCTCCTTGCGGACGCGGTCGGCGAAGATGTCGGCGGCGGAGCGCTGGCTGAACCCGCCGTCGGAGGAGGTCTGGAGGCGGTGCGTGGAGACGACGCAGCCGCGTCCGTCGAGGTACGCGAGGCCGAAGACGTAGTTGCGCTGGCGGTAGAAGAGGTCGACGGGCGTGACGGCGACGTTCTTGTCCCCGTTGCCGTTCCGGCGGGCGACCTCGATGAACGGCTCCGCGCGGTACTGGCGGCGGGCCGAATCGTAGGCGTCGGCGGGGACGCCCTGCTCGGCGGTGACGGAGACGTCACAGTCGTAGACCCGGCGGAGGCCGGCGGACGCCTCGCGCTTGACCGTCGCGGGGACGTCGCCGATGGGGACGATATCGACGCGCATGCGAAGGGCTATGCCGTCTCGACTCATAAATATCCCGCCGTGGGCGAGACGCTCAGAGACGCACTCGTGGAGGAGTTCGCGGAGTACGACGTCCTCGTCGAGGTCGGCGTCGGACGGCGGCCGGACGTCGCCGGCGAACTCGCCGCTCGCGGGTGCGACGTGCGCGCGACGGACGTCGTGGCGCGCGAAACGCCACCGGGCGTCGCGTTCGTCCGCGACGACGTCACCGACCCCGACGGTGGCGTGTACGCGGACGCGGACGCCGTCTACGCGCTGAACTGCCCGCCGGAGCTCCATCGGCCGCTCCGGGCGGTCGCGCGCGACGCGGGCGCGGACTGTCTCTTCACGACGCTCGGCCTCGACCAGCCGGCGGTACCGGTGGAGCGCCGAGGCGTCCGAGGGGAGACGGTGTTCGTCGCGTCGGACGCGCCGGGGAGGTAGCAATCCCTTTGCCGCACGGACTCCGAACACCGAGCATGCAGGTCGACACCGTCGTGCTCGACGTCGATGGCGTGCTCGTGGACGTCGCGGACTCCTATCGGCGCGCAATCGTCGAGAGCGTCGAGCACGTCCACGGGGAGACGATTCCGAAGGCTGGCGTGCAGGCGTTCAAGGACGCGGGCGGCTTCAACAACGACTGGGCGCTCTCGGACGCGGCGGCGCTGTTCGTCCTCGCGAAGCGCGAGGGCCTCGCGATGAGCCTCGACGCGTTCACGGACGAGGTCGGGAAGCACGGCGGCGGCCTCGACGCCGCAGAAGCCGTCGTCGCGGCGGCGCTCGACGCGGAAGCGCGCGAGCGAGCGTACGGCGACTGGGACCCCGACCACTTGCGCGAGGTGTTTCAGGCGCTCTACCTCGGGAGCGAGCGCTACCGGGAGATCGAGGGCGGGGAGCCGCCCGTCGAGGCGTCGGGGTTCATCGCGGACGAACCCGTCATCGTCACGCCGGAGACGGTCGAGCGCCTCACGAGCGAGTACGCCGTCTGCGTGCTCACGGGCCGGCCGGAGGCGGAGGCCGAAATCGCCCTCGAACGCGTCGGCCTCGACGTATCCGAAGAACGGCGCTTCACGATGGACGACTGGGAGGAGGGGAAGCCGCATCCCCGCGCGCTCGTCGCGCTCGCGGAGCGCTGTGACGCCGAGGCGGTGGCGTTCGCGGGCGACACGCTCGACGACGTCGAGACGGCGGTGAACGCCCGCGAGGCGGACCCGGCGCGCACCTACTACGGCGTCGGCGTCCTCACGGGCGGCCTCACGGGCGAGGAGGGGCGACGGAAGTACGAGGGCGCGGGCGCGCACGTCGTCGTCGACTCCGTGAACGACCTCCCGGACCTCCTCGAGGGCTAAGGGCGGCCATCGGGCCTTTGTGGTGGCCGTGCGACGACCCGGACATGGCTGACGTCCGAATGCGCCTGCTCAAGCAGGACCGCGGCCCCATCACGGTCGAAGTGGACGACGAGTGGGAGCACGAGCTCGAACTGGAGGGCGTCGCGGAGGAGCCGGACGGCCTCCACGGGGAGGCCGGCGACGCCGAGGCGGACGACGTCCGCTATCGCTTCGTGACGGACGACGACGAGGAGCTCCCGGTCTACCTCGAACGCCGACACGCGCGCGACGAGGCGTTCGAGCGCGTCGGCGAAGTGACCGACGTCGCCATCGAGACGAACGTCGGGTAGCGGTCGACGGACGGAATCGTCGCTTTCTCCGTGACCGTGCCGGCGGGTGACGAGCCAGCCGGCGTCGTTCCGCAGGGACGATGTGGGGCGGCCCCGAAGGGGAGGACGATGGCACGACCACGCGGCACGCTCGCCGGCGGCCTCCTCGTCTCCTTCGTCCTCGCCGCCGCGCTCGGCCTCCCACCCGGCACGCTCGTCCTCTTCGGCCTCGGAACCACCGTCCTCACCGTTCCCGCCGTCCACCTCCTCCTCGAGGAAGCCGACGACCGCGGCGACGTCCGCCGGCGGTTGCTCGTCGCCCTCGGCGTCGCCGCCCTCACCACGTTCGCCCTCGGGCGCCTCGTCGCCGCCGTCCTCACCACCCCCGGCGACCCCGCGCGCCTCCTGCTCCAGTGTCTCGCGCTCCTCTGCGGCCTCGTCGCCGGCGGCCTCACCGTCGCCGGGGGGTACGACCGCCTCCGAGACTGAGGCAACCGTCGCACATCACAGAACCCTTATTCGCACGGCCGCCCACCCACCGGTATGCGTATCGCGCTACTCGGCGGCACCGGCGACATCGGCGAAGGCCTCGCGCTCCGCTGGGCCTACGACAGCGACCACGACGTCATCATCGGCTCGCGCGACCCCGAGAAGGCCCGCGCGAAGGCCGAGGAGTACGAGACCGAACTCGATAGCCGCGGCCTCGACCGAAGCGTCAACGGCTTCGACAACGAGATGGCGGCCGACCGCGCAGACATCGTCGTCCTCGCCGTCCCCGCCTACCACGTCGGCGACGTCGTCGAGAGCATCGCGGACGTCATCGACGAGGACACCGTCCTCGTCAGCCCCGCCGTCGGCATGAGTCGCGACGACGAGGGCATGCACTACAACCCGCCGGGGGTCGGCAGCGTCACCGAGCTCGTCCAGCAGAAAGCCCCGAGCGAGGTGCCCGTCGTCGGCGCGTTCCACAACCTCGCCGCCGACCGCCTCGCCAACCTCGACGTCGAGTTCGACCTCGACACGCTCGTCGTCGGCGACGACGAGGACGCCCGCGAACTCGTGGTCGGCCTCGCCGACGACATCGAGGGCCTGCGCGCGCTCGAAGCCGGTGGCGTCGCCAACGCCCCCGAGGTCGAGTCCGTCACGCCACTCGTCATCAACATCGCGATGAACAACGACGGCATGCACGACGTCGGCGTCCGCTACCTCTAAGCGAGAGGGGCAGGGCTCGCGGGCGGATAGTCGCGTTCAGCGCGGAGCGCCGTCGCTACGCGGACGGCGTCGAAAGAAACGGGACGGGTCGGTGTGGACTCCTGCGCCAGCCGTCGCTTACGCGCCGGCGTCCTCGAAGGCGTCCTCGAGTTTGTCGGCCTGCGTGACGCCGACGAAGCGCTCGACGACGCCGTCGTCGTTCTCGACGACGATGGTGGGGATCGACCGCACCTGGTACTCGTTGGCGACGTCCTGGTTCTCGTCGACGTCGACCTTCTCGAACTCGACGCGGTCGCCCCACTCCTCCTCGAGGTCCTCGAGGATGGGGTCCTGCGTCTTGCACGGGCCACACCAGTCGGCGTAGAAGTCCTTCAGGGTGACAGTCATCGTTCTACCCCGAACTAGGCCGGGCCACGCCGATAAGGATTACTCACCCGGCGAGCGCCACGCGACGGCGCCGTCACCGGGCACATCAGAGCGTCTACTGGCGTTTCACGGCGTCACGGCGGTCGAATGCGAGGACTTAGGTGCGTCCGCGCGCATACGGTGCGTATGAGCAGCGGCCAGAACTCCGGCGGGCTGATGTCGAGTGCCGGACTCGTCCGGTACTTCGAGTCCGAGGGGCGCAACGCGATCCGCATCGACCCGAAGACCATCATGGCGTTCAGCGCGCTCTTCGGCGTCCTCGTCATCCTCCTGAACATCTTCACCGTTTAGACGCCCCGACCCGGGAGCCTTTTTCACGCGCCGCCCCAACGGGGGCAGTATGACACTCGAAGCCGGCGTCGTCGCCGTCCAAGGCGACGTCTCCGAACACGCCGACGCGATCCGTCGCGCGGCCGCGAACCACGGCGAGGAGGCCGTCGTCCGCGAGGTCCGCCACTCGGGCGTCGTCCCGGAGTGCGACCTCCTCCTCATGCCGGGCGGGGAGTCGACGGCGATCTCGCGACTCCTCGAGCGCGAGGGCATCGACGAGGAGATCGTCGCGCACGTCGAGGCCGAGAAGCCCGTGCTCGCGACCTGCGCGGGCCTCATCGTCGCCTCGCGGGACGCGCGCGACGAGCGCGTGGAGACGCTCGACCTCGTGGACGCGACCGTCGACCGGAACGCGTTCGGCCGCCAGAAGGACTCCTTCGAGGCGCCCCTCGACGTCGAGGGGTTGGCGGAGCCGTTCCCGGCGGTGTTCATCCGCGCGCCGCTCATCGCGGCGGTGGGCGACGACGTGGACGTGCTCGCGACGTGGGAGGAACGGCCCGTGGCGATCCGGGACGGTCCCGTCGTCGGGACGTCCTTCCACCCCGAGCTGACGGCGGACGCCCGCCTCCACGACCTCGCGTTCTTCGAGAACGCGGAGGCGGTCCTGTGAGCGAACGCGACGACGCGGCGGGCGCCGACGGCGCGGGCGGCGTGGACGACCCCGAAGCGGACGGCCTCGCGGCCACCGTCGACGCCGTGAAGGTCGCGGGCACGTCCGACGGCCCGATGCCGGTCGTGCTCGTGGACGTCGGCGAGACGGACGTCCTCCCCATCTTCATCGCGTTCGAGGAAGCGCTCAGCATCGCGCGCGGCCTCGACGCCGAAGACATCGGCCGCCCGCTGACGCACGACCTGACGCTGGACGTCGTGGAGGAGCTCGGCGGCCGCCTCGAGCGCGTCGTCGTCCACGACGTCGAGGACGGGACGTACTTCGCGGACGTCCACCTGCGGACGCCGCGCGGGACGACGGTCGTGGACGCGCGCCCGAGCGACGCGCTCGCGCTCGCCGTGCGGACGAACGCCCCCATCTCGGTCGCCCCGGCGGTCTTCGAGGCGGGTCGGCGCGCTCGCGGGGAGTTCGAGGAGCTACAGGACATCCGGGAGGTGAGCGCGCAGTGAGCGACACCGACCCTGACGAGGACCTGCTCGAGGAGGTCTTCGCGGTCATCGAGGACCGCAAGGAGACCCTGCCCAAGGGCTCCTACACGGCGTCGCTGTTCACGCACGAGAAGGGCGAGAACCGCGCCCTGGAGAAGGTCGGCGAGGAGGCGACCGAGTTCATCCTCGCGGCGAAGGACGACGACGCCGAGGAGATGGCCGAGGAGGGCGCGGACGTCGTCTACCACATGCTCGTCGCGCTCTCGATGCACGACGTGGACGTCGAGGAGCTGCTCGACGTCCTCCGGGAGCGACGCGGATAGCGGGGGAATATCGCGTGCCGTCCGCGCTCGCGTCCGGGGGTTCGCGACGACGCGGGTGGTGTGTGGCTTCGTGACGGCGTGAACGGTCGATACGTGCCCTTTTACGTCTCGCCGTCGTATCCACGCGCATGATTTTCGAGGACCTCCCGACGACGCCCACGTCGGAGGAACTACTCGACAAGGCGTTCTCGCGGGCGGCGCGGGCGGGCCGGGCGAAGTCGGGCGTCGAAGCCCAGGAGTCGATGCTGCAGACGGCGTCGAACGTGCTCTCGGACAACCTGGAGAACGTCGTGACGGCGTGGCCGGACTTCGACGACGTGGACCCGTTCTACCGCGAGCTCGCGGACGCCGTCGTCGGCGTGGACGAGGCGCGCACGCACCTCTCGGAGGTGACGTGGGCGTCGCGGAAGACGAAGTCGCTCGGCCGCGAGTACATCGGCCGCCTCCCCCGCGACGACCCCGACCTCGCGCGCAAGCTCCGCAAGCAGGCGTTCGCGCGGATGGGCTCCGTGATGGACGAGGTCGAGGACGACCTCCAGTTCCTCAACGAGGCCCGCGACGAGCTGAAGACGTTCCCGGACATCCGGCCGGACGAGCCCGCAATCGTCGTCGCCGGCTACCCGAACGTCGGGAAGTCCTCGTTCGTGAACGACGTGACGAACGCGCGCAACGAGATCGCGCAGTACCCGTTCACGACGAAGGCCGTCCGCGTCGGGCACGTGGAGCGCGACCACATCCGCTACCAGCTCGTGGACACGCCGGGCCTGCTCGACCGGCCGGCTGACGAGCGCAACGCCATCGAGGAGCAGGCGGTGTCGGCGCTGACGCACCTCGCGGACGCGGTCCTGTTCATGGTCGACGCCTCCGCGACCTGCGGCTACCCGCTCGAGGACCAGCTCGCGCTCGGCGAGGACGTCCGCGCGACGTTCGTGGACACCGACGACGGCGAGTCGGACGAGGACGATGTCGGCTTCCTCACGGTCTGCAACAAGAGCGACCTCTCGACGGACGTCGAGGCGGACGCCTACATGAGCGTGGAGACGGGCGAGGGCGTCGAGGACGCCCTCGGCGCGGCCATCGACGCGACGGGCTACGAGCTCGAGTTGCCGACGCGCGACTAGGCGCTCTGCGTTTCGACGAACCGTATCTGGACGCCGACGCTCCGCCCGGTCGCTTCGCGTATCCGTTCTTTGAGCGTCTCCGCGAGCGCGGGATAGCTCCCGTCGCCGGGTCTGCCGACCGTGAGGACGACGCGGTTCGGCGCCGCGAACGGTGACGGCGTGCGCTCGTAGGTGACGGTGAGTTCGACGAGCGAGAGCGCCGCGTACTCCTCGGAGTCGAAGGTGCCCTGGACGGTGTCGCGGGCGTTCTCTTCGAACTGGCCGTGCTGGTAGGAGGTGTAGGTGACGCCGCCGAGGAAGAGCGAGAGGACGCAGATCGCGGCGAGGAGGACGCCGATGCGCTTGAGCGTCGCGCTGCGGGCCTCGCTGAGGCGGAACCAGCGCTCGGGCCGGTAGCCCTGGTACCAGAGGACGGCGAGCGCCGCGAGGTTGATGGAGAGGAAGTTCACGAGCACGAGTACCGTCGAGCCGATGACGGTCGTGGGGAGACCCCACGCGAGCCCGATGCCGATGACGGCGGTGGGCGGGACGAGCGCGACGGCGATCATGACGCCGACGAGCGCGGAGGAGACGCCGGAGGAGAGGCTGAACGCGCCGGCGACGCCGGCGCCGAGCGCGACGGCGAGCGAGAGGAAGTCGGGGCTGAGGCGCTCGCGTATCTGGCCGATGGCGAGCAGTTCCTCCGGCGAGAGCGGCGGGACGAGGTGGACGACGCGCGCGAGGTAGGCGAAGCCGGCGGCGGCGGCGACGGCGGTGAGGAAGCCGACGGTCTGGAGTTTGACGCCGCGCAGGAACATCTCGCGGTCGTCGACGACGGTGCCGACGCTCGTCGCCATCGCGGGCCCGATGAGCGGCGCGATGACCATGGAGCCGACGACGACGGCGGGCGAGTCGAGCAGGAGGCCGGCGGTGGCGACGACGGCGGAGACGACGGTCATCACGATGAACGGGACGAGGCGCGGCGCGAGGTCCTGTGCGGTCGCGATGATCTCCTCGCGGGCGATGCGGTCCTCGGACTCCTCCTCCTCGTAGCGCTCCTGGAGCTCCTCGAACTTCTTCGAGACGACGGTCTCGGCGTCCACGACGACCGTGTACGCGTTCTGCTCGAGGCCGGCGTCGCGGAGCGCGCCGAGGACGTCCTCGACGGCCTTCGTGGGG
The DNA here is from genome assembly GCF_003721175.2 of Halarchaeum sp. CBA1220. GTDB lineage: Archaea > Halobacteriota > Halobacteria > Halobacteriales > Halobacteriaceae > Halarchaeum > Halarchaeum grantii. The sequence goes on along the minus strand of NZ_CP054707.1, from coordinate 884,234 downwards.
AGCGGGAAGTAGACGACGCCCGTGTAGCCCTGGCTCCCGGTCTCGTCGGTGACGACGTAGTCGATGTCGCGCTCCTCGAGCTCGCGGAGGATCGTCTCGCGCTTCCCAGCGGGGATGATGACCTGAACGAGTCGCACTGGTCGGACGTGCGCCCGGGGCCGGCAAAAGCGTGGGGGACTAGTTCGCGGTGTAGGTCGCCTGCACGGTCACGGTGACGGAGACGGGGGCGCCGTCGACGACGGTGCGCGCGCTCCCGCCCGCGCTGTCGCCGGCGCTCGCGTACGCGACCGGGACGCCGTAGCCACCGCCGACGGACGCGCTCCGGAGGCCGGTGACGGTGAGGTTCTCGGCGTTCGCGGCGGCGCTCGCCTGAACGCGGGCGTCGCTCATCGCGGACTCGATGGCCTGCGTGCGGAGGTCGGCGCGGGTCTCCTCGGAGAGCGTGAAGCGCACGCCGTTCACGCGGTTCGCGCCGCCCGCGACGGCGGCGTCGAGGACGACACCGGCGCGGTCGGGGTCCTCGACGGTCACCGCGAAGCCGTGGACGGCCTCGTAGCCGTCGCTCGTGGTGGTGCCGTCGGTGGTTCGCGTGGTCCGCTCGGTGACGCGGTAGGTCGTGGTCTCGACGTCGTCGCTCGCGACGCCGGCGTCCGCGAGGGCGTCGCGGAGCGTGGAGGCGTTCGCGGCGACGGCGGCGCGCGCGGCGTCGGCGGAGTCCGCGTGCGCGACGACGGCGACGGAGACGACTGCGGTGTCGGGTTCGGCGGACGCGGACCCGGACGCGGAGACGTCGATGGTGGTGGCGTTCTGTGCGTTCTGCGGGGCCGCCGTGGCGGCGGGGCTCCCGGGGTTCGCGGCGACGACGCCGGCGGTGACGACGCCGACGGCGACGACGACTGCGACGAGGACGGTCAGGTTGCGACGCATACTACTCAGTACGCGGTGGGGAACGTCAACGTCTCGGAGGGTCAAACGGCCGTTTGTCCCCCGGCGCGACGAAAGACACAACCCCGCGCGCCGGCTATCAGTCGTATGTTCGAGACGCGACCGGACCGAGACGCCGAGGTCGTCCTCCTCGGGCGGTCGAACGTCGGGAAGTCGACGCTGATGCGCGAGATAACGGGCCACGACTTCACGACGGGCGGGAAGCCGGGGGTCACGCGCTCGCCGAACCACTACGACTGGGCGTCCGAGTCCTTCGTCGTCACCGACCTCCCCGGCTTCGGGTTCATGTCCGGCGTCGAGGACGAGCGCCGGGAAGCCATCAAGACCGACATCGTCCAGTACGTCGAGGAGAACGCCGAGAAGATCCTCGCGGGCGTCGTCGTCCTCGACGGGAAGGCGGCGGTCGACATCATCGACCGCCACACGACCGAGGACGAGATACCGCATACGGTCGAGCTCTATCACTTCCTGCGCGAACTCGGCATCCCGCCCGTGCTCGCCGTCAACAAGATGGACAAGGTCGACGACCGCGACGAGCGCCTGAACGACATCGCGGACCGCTTCGGCCTCGTGCCGCCGTGGGAGCAGTGGCGGGACACCGTCGCGCCGATCACCGCGAAGACGGGGGACATCACCGCGCTGAACGAGGCGGTCCGCGTCCACCTCGAGGACGCGAAGCGCGACGACCTGAAGAAGTTCTTCTGAACTACTCCTCGGCGTCGGTGACGAGGTCGAGGACGTACTGCACGAAGGAGTCCTGGCGGGCGAAGTGGTCGGCGTCGACGGCCACCGCGAGCCCCTCAGTCTCCGAGAGGGGGAAGTTCAACTCGACGGCGTCCTCGAAGAACGTGACGTTACAGCGGAGTTCGCCGTGGCGTTCGGCGAAGAGGTCGTTGACGTACTCGGCTTCGAGGGACTCGAAGCGCATCTCCTCGACGCCGCGCTCGATCTCCGCGTCGTCGTAGTCGGCGGCGACGTCGTCGCGGAGGTAGTAGACGGTGTAGTCGTTTCGCGTGTAGCCGACGACCGAGCGGAGGCTGTCCCCGAGTCGGTCGCGTAGTCGATCCGGTAGCGTCGGCGACACCCGCTCCTCTCCCATGGCCAGCTATGAGATAACATAACACAAAAGAGGTTCGGTACGGTCACCAGTGGAGAACGAATCAACCCGGAGACGTAATCGCGAGGGGCGACGAAGACGATAGTTTTCGGACAGCTTCGCCGATGCGCGACGATGAGCGACGACGCGGGGAGCGACACGTCCGCGCGGCGCGCGAGACCGCGACCGACCGCGCCGAGTCCGACGACGGTGACGTCGACGTCGAGGTCGCGCAGGCGCTCGGCGAGCGTCTCCGGCGGGCAGACGGCGCGCACGGACTCGTGGACGCCGATTCGGTCGACGTGCATAGCGGTCACTACTCGCGAATCGCGATTGAGTCTCGTGGAAGGGCGACTCGGGAGAAAGGCCTCGTCACAAGGGGCTCGGAGGGGGTAACTCCTCGTCACCGTCGCCCACCGATACTCTCTCGTGCAGCGTCTAAGGCGTTCCGTCACGCGCCCGAGCGAAGGTTCATCCGGGAGGGCGCGACCACCCGTGGCCGTGCGCTGAGTGCGACCCGGGCGGGGACCGCGAAACCCGACGGACGACCCCGCCCGGCCGAGTTGCGTCCGTCGTGTCCGCTAGTCCTCCCACTCCGCGAGCGCGCGCAGGTCGTCCGCACGCGTCGCGACGTCGGCCTCCGAGAGAACCCCGTCCTCGGTGACGACGCCGGTCACGAGGTGGGCGGGCGTCACGTCGAAGCGAGGGTTCGCCACTGAGAGGTCCGCGTCGCCGTCGTAGAGTGCGTCCGCCGGTGCCTCCTCCAGCGCGGGGTCGTCGGGGTCGACGTCAGGCGCGATCTTGTCGCTCGCGCAGACCGCGTAGACGGGGACGCCGGCCTCGGCGGCGGCGAGCGCCGCCGCCCGCGTGCCGACCTTGTTCACGACGCTCCCGTCCCGGAGCACGGTGTCCGCGCCGACGAGCACGGCGTCCACCGACTCGACGAGCGTCGCGACGGCGGCGTCCGTCGTGAGCGTCACGTCCATCCCCTCGGCGGCGAGACGTTCGGCGGTGGCGACGCCCTCGCGCGCGGTCCGGGACTCCGCGACGACGACGCGCGACGGCTCGGCACCGACGGCGGCGTCGAACGCGGTGCCCGAGCGCGAGAGCGTCAGCAGCGACGCGTCCCGGAGTTCGACGGCCGCGCTCGCGGCCGCGCCGTCGTCGGCGGCGAGCGCGGCGTCGATTGTCGCGCACGCACTCGTCAGGACCGCGTCGGCGCTCTCCCCGTCGGCCCCGGCGACGACGCGGTTCACGCGGTTGCGAACGGCGGCCATGCTCTCGCGCGCGGCGAGAAGGTCGCTCGCCGTCGCGCAGAGCGCGTCGTAGCCCGCGCCCGCCGCCGCCTCGTCGCGGAGCACCTCGCAGGCGCGCACGGAGACGTAGGCGGAGCCGTGCGTCTCGTCGTCGCGGACGCTCGTCACGCTCGGGCGCACGCGGTCGTAGGACGTCCAGAGATCGGGGACCGTCTCGCGTTCGCGTATCGCGGGCGGCGGGCACCACTCGTAGTCCGCCGTCTCGTAGTTCGGCGTTATCTCGCGGGTGTCGCAGTCGAAGAGGAAGAGGTGGACGACCCAGTGCGTCCCGCGTTCGGTGTCCTCGACGGGGAACGGGTCGCCGGCGCGGACGAGCGTGACGTCCGCCTCGGGGTCGAGGCCGGTCTCCTCGCGGATCTCGACGCGGACCTGGGTCGCCGGGTCGCCCTCGGCGTGGCCGGCGACCGCACCCCACCGCCCGGCGTAGGAGCCGACGGCCGCGCTCCGGCGGAGTAGCAGAACGTCCGTCCCGTTGCGCAGGAACGCTGTGACGACGTGTGTCTCCTCCATACCGGCGCGGTCGGCCGCCGCGAGGAAAGCTTCGGGGGCCGGCGCGGTGCCCAGCGAAGCGAGGCGCCGCGAAGAGGGCGAACGGCTACCGCCGTGCGCGGCGCCTCGACGTCCGGTATCGTCGGCCCTTTTAGCGCGCCCGCGAAAGGGCGCGTATGGAAGCGTTCGCGGTCCCCGGCCTCCCGGAGTTCGAGGCGGGCGACGACATCGCTCACGAGATCGAGGCGGCGTCTGACCTTCGCGACGGCGACGTGGTCTGCGTCGCGAGCACCGTCGTCTCGAAGGTCGAGGGGCGGACGGCCGACCTCGCGGACTACCCGGCGGGCCCGCGAGCGCGCGAAATCGCGGCGCGTCTCGAGGAGCTGACCGGCGACGAGCGCGACCCGCGTTTCGCGCAGGCCGTCCTCGAGGAGTCGACGGACCTCGTGATGGACGAGCCGTTCCTCCTGACGGAGACGCGATTCGGGCACGTCGGCGTGAACGCCGGTATCGACCGCTCGAACACGGGCGGCGCGGAGCTCCTCCTGCTCCCGAGGCGCCCGAGCGAGTCCGCCGAGCGAATCCGCGACGGCCTCGACGCGGACGTCGCGGTGGTCGTCACGGACACCTCGGGGCGCTCGTTCCGACACGGCCAGACCGGCGTCGCTATCGGCTGGGCGGGCATCCCGGCGTCGCGCGACTGGCGCGGGGAGACGGACCGCGACGGCCACGAGCTCGAGGTGACGGTCGAGTCCGTCGTGGACGAGCTCGCGGCGACGGCGAACCTCGTCTCCGGCGAGGGCGACGACGGCACGCCCGCCGTCGTCGTGCGCGACTGGGCGTTCGGCCACCACGAGGGGAGCGAGAACCTCTATCGGGACGTCGAGGGCGACTTCGTCCGGCAGGCGCTCCGGGGGTGGTCCTTTGACGGGGATTGAGCTCACGCCCGAGCTCCCCGTCTCGGAGGTGCGAGAGCTCGGCGTCCGCGCGGAGGAGGCGGGCTTCGAGACGGTCTACTCGTCCTGTCACTACAACAACCGCGACCCGTTCGCGGCGCTGACGGCGCTCGCGGACGCCACCGAGTCGGTGCGGCTGGGTCCGGGTGTCGCGAACCCCTACGAGGTCCATCCCGTCCGCGTGGCCTCGCAGGTGGCGACGCTCGACGAGCACTCGGGCGGGCGGGCGGTCTGCGGGCTGGGCGCGGGCGACCGCTCGACGCTCCGCAACCTCGGCATCGAGCGCGAGCGCCCGCTCCGGCGCGTACTGGAGGCGATGCAGGTGTCCCGCGAGCTGTGGGCGGGCGAGCGCGTCAGTCACGACGGGACGTTCACGGCGGCGGACGCGGGGCTGAACTACGCCGAGGAAGTGAGCGAGGTGCCGGTCTTCGTGGGCGCGCAGGGACCGCAGATGCTCCGGATGGCGGCGAAGCACGCGGACGGCGTCCTGTTCAACGCCTCGCACCCGCGCGACGTGGCGTGGGCGGCCGAGCGCGTCGAGGAGGGGCTGGCGGAGCGCCCGGACTCGCGGGGGGCGTTCGAGTTCGCGGTGTTCGCGAGCGTGAGCGTCGCGGAGAGCCGGGAGGCGGCACGGGAGGCCGCGCGGCCACCGGTCGCGTTCATCGCGGGTGGCGCGGCCGATCCGGTGTTGGAGCGCCACGGCATCGACGCGGAGGCGGCGAGCGCGGTCGGGGCGGCGGTCGAGCGCGGCGAGTTCCGCGAGGCGTTCGCGGACGTGAGCGAGGCGATGATCGACGCGTTCGCGATTGCCGGAACGCCCGAGGACGTCGCGAGTCGGGCGGCGGCGCTGCGCGAGCACGCGGACACGGTCGTCTGCGGGTCGCCGCTCGGCCCGGATCGGGCGACGGCAATCGACCTGCTCGGCGAGACGCTCCCCTAGCGGGGCTCGCCGTCGACGTAGCCGGTGTCACCGCCGCCGACGAAGTCGCCGAGCACGCCGAGGACGAGGTAGGCGCTGACGACGCCGATACCGAGAAGGAGGAGCGTGCTGACGAGCACGAGGACTGCCTGCGCGATGCCGGCGCCGGCGACGCTCGCGAAGGTGTTCACCATCTCTGCGAGTTGCTGACCGAGGGGTTCCATACGCCGCGGGTCGCGGCCTGCCCTCTTAGTTCTCCGTGATTCGAGGCGGTTCGTCGAACGGCCGAGACCGCGACCAGCGTTGTGGTAAATACACTCACACGAGACATGTGACCGGCAGACATACGTGGCTCGTGCCCCCTATTGACTCGAAACGGTCGCATCCGGCCGACCGCCGTCACCATGACAGACAGCCACACCGCTCGACCGGAGACCGAACGCCCCGCCGACTCGTCCGTCGACCCGCTCCCCCTCGCGGACGCCCGCGCGCTCGTCGACGCCGTCACCGAGAACGTCGGGCGCGTCGTCGTCGGGAAGGACGGCGTCATCGAGGACGCGCTCGTCGCGCTCCTCGCGCGCGGACACCTCCTCCTCGAGGACGTCCCCGGCGTCGGGAAGACCATGCTCGCGCGCTCGCTCGCCGCGTCCGTCGACGGCGCGTTCTCGCGCGTCCAGTTCACCCCCGACCTCCTCCCCGCCGACGTCACGGGGACGAGCGTCCTCGACGAGTCGAGCGGCGGCTTCAGCTTCCAGCGCGGCCCCGTCTTCGGGAACGTCGTGCTCGGCGACGAGATCAACCGCGCGCCGCCGAAGACGCAGGCCGCGCTCCTCGAAGCCATGGAGGAAGGACAAGTGACCGTGGACGGCGAGACGCACGCCCTCCCCGACCCCTTCTTCGTCGTCGCCACCCAGAACGCCGTCGAGCGCGACCGCGTCTACGACCTCCCGGTCGCCGAAATCGACCGCTTCACAAAGAAGCTCACGCTCGGCTACCCGAGCGTCGAGGAGGAGGTCGACGTCCTCGGGCGCGTCGTCGGCCACCACCCCGTCGAGGACGTCGAACCCGTCGCGAGCGTCGGCGAACTCCGGCGCGCGCGCGAGACCGTCGCGCGCGTCGAGACGAGCGAGCCGGTCCGAGAGTACGTCACGCGGCTCGCCGACTACACCCGCGAGCACGCCGCGCTCGGCGCCAGTCCCCGGGGGTCGATTGCGCTCCTCCGCTGCGCGCAGGTTCGAGCCGTCCTCGACGAGCGCGACTACGTGATCCCGGACGACGTGAAGCGCGAGGCGCCGAGCGTCCTCACGCACCGCGTCCGCGCCGACGGGAGCGACGGGCTGGGCGGTGAGGCCGCCGAGCGCGTCGTCGCCGACGCGCTCGATGCCGTCCCGCCGGAGTGACGATGCGCCCCGCGCTCACCCGTCGCGGCGGCGTCGTCCTCGGCGTCGCGCTCGCCGCCACCGCGTCCGGGTGGCTCTTCGGCGCGCGCTCGCTGAACGCCGTCGCCGTCCCGGCCGCCGTCGCGCTCGCCGTCACTGGCTGGCTCGTCTATCGCGCCGAAACCCCGGCCGTCGCCCGCGACCCGCCGCGTGACGGGCACGCCGGCGAGACGCACGAGGTCGGAGTTCGCGTCGAGGGCTCGCGAACGATGGCCGTCACCGTCCGCGACGCGCTCGGCGACGGCCTCGACGGGGACGCGACGGTGCGGACGGTCGCGGACGGCCGCGACGCCAACTACGCCGTCACGTACCGCGAACGCGGGCGACACGCCGTCGGCCCGGCACGCGTCACCGTCGCCGACCCGCTCGGCCTCTGGACGCGGACGTTCGAGGTGGGTGACGAGCACGCGCTCACCGTCTACCCGCGCGTCCTCCCGCTCACCGCGCCGCCCCGTGCGCTCGCCGGGTCGACCGGTCAAGCGGACGAGCGCGGCGAGTTCGCCGGCGTCCGCGAGTACCGCCACGGCGACCCGCTGCGCGACGTCAACTGGAAGGCGTCCGCGAAGCGCCCGGACGAGTACGTCGTCACGACGTACGCGGACGAGGGCACCGACGCCACACTCACCATCGCCGTCGACGTCGCGGACGGGGGCGACCCCGGCCGCGCGGCCGTCGCCGCCGCCAGCCTGCTCGACGCCTGCCTCGACACGGGCGCGGCGGTCGGGCTCCGCACGCCCGCCGAAACGCTCGCGCCCGCGAGCGGCGACGCCCATCGGCGCCGCGCGCTCGGCGCGCTCGCCGTCCTCGGTCACGGCGCCCTCCCCTCGGCCGCCCGCGAGGACGCGCGCGTCGTCGTGCGCGCGGACGCGACCGGCGTGCACGTCACCGTCGACGACGACCGGCGCGCGTTCGACGCGATGGCCGACGCCGCCGACGCGGAGGTGGGCGCGTGACGCGCACGATACCCGTCCTCGGGCGACTCACGCCGTACCGCCTCGGCGCGCTCGCGTGCGTGGCGGTGCTCTCCGCCTCCTCGCTCGCCGTCCTCTACCACGTCCTCGACGTCGTCGGCGGCCTCGACTACTTCTGGCCGGTGCTCGCCGGGGCGCTCCTCCTCGCCGCCGCCGCGCAGGCCGTCCGCCCGCGCGTCGCGCTCGGCGTCGGGTCCCTCCTGCTCGCCGCCGGCTTCGGCGTCTACGTCGCCACCGCGCCGGAGAGCTACACGGCGGCGCTCACCGCCGCCCGCGTCGCCGAGGACGTCCTCGCGTTCCTCACCGGCTACTCCGTCTTCCGGATGGTGAACGTCACCGTCTGGGCGCTCGCGATGGTGCCGACCCCCGCCTTCCTCACGTGGTACTTCGCGCTCCGCGAGCGCTACGCCGCCGCCGTCGGCGTCGCCGGCCTCGCGCTCGGCTTCTTCGTCTGCACCGGCGACAGCGGCACGGTCGCGACGCTCGTCGGCGTGCTCGCGGGCGCGGGCGCCGTCGGCCTCGGGACGCTCGACCGCTACGGGGCGACCCGACAGCAGCTCGAAGCGCTCGCCGTCGCCGCCGCGCTCATGACCGTCGCGCCGGCCGTCGTCACGGCCGTCCCCGGCGGGAGCGCCGCCCCCATCGTCCCCGGGAGCGACACCGCACCGTCCGGGAGTATCGTGAGCGCAGGCGAGCGCGTCGGCGTCGGCGGCGCCATCGAACTCTCCCCGGAAGTCCAGTTCGTCGTCGAGAGCGACGTCTCCACGTACTGGCGCGTCGCCGTCTACGACCGCTACACCGGGAGCGGATGGGTGCGGACCGGCGATGGGGGCACCCTCGCGGGCCCGCCCGGGGCGAGCACGCGCATCACGCAGACCGTCACCGCGAAACGCCCGCTCTCCGCGATGCCCGCCGCCGCCGAACCCGTCTCCGCGAGCGGCGTCGACTACAGCGTCACGAGCGGCGGGAACCCCGTCCCGACGAACGCGCTCGCGGCGAACGAGAGCTATCGCGTCGTCAGCGAGCACCCGCGAACGTGGCCGGACCTGCTCGCGAACGCCGGCACCGACTATCCCGAGTCCGTCACCGAGCGCTACCTCCAAGTTCCCGACACGACCGGCGACCGCGTCGGTGCGCTCGCCGAGCGCGTCACCGAGAACGCGAGCACGCCGTACGCGAAGGCGCGCGCCGTCGAGTCGTGGCTCGAGGCGAACAAGAGCTACTCGCTCGCCGGCGCGGGCGCGGACGGCAACCTCGTCCGGCACTTCCTGCTCGACGCCGAGCAGGGCTACTGCGTCCACTTCGCGTCCGCGATGGTCGTCCTCCTCCGCGAGGAGGGCGTGCCCGCGCGCTTCGCCACCGGCTACACCGCCGGCCAGCACGTCGGCAACGACACGCACGTCGTCCGCGGCCTCGACTCGCACGCGTGGGTCGAAGTCTACTTCCCGGACGTCGGCTGGGTTCGCTTCGACCCGACGCCCGCCGACCCGCGCGAGCAGGCCGAGCAGGCCCGCCTCGACGACGCCCGCGAGCGGAACGAGAGCGGCGTCGACGCCGCCGGGAGCGAGCCGACGACCACGACCACCGCCACCACCGACCCCGAACCGGACGACGGTCGCACGACGACCACGACGGCCGCCGCGAACGCGACGAACGGCTCCGGCGCGGTCGGCGCCACCCCGACGCTCCCCCCGGGCTACGAGCGGCCCGACGCCGGCACCGCCACCGCGTCGGACGGCGGCCTCCCGTCGCTCCCCGAGCCGCGCGTCCTCGCGCTCTGGGGCGTCCTCCTCGGCGGCGTCCTCGTCGGCCTCCGGCGACTCGGCGTCTTCTCGCGCGCCTACCGCGCCGTCTGGCTCCGCTGGCTCCCGCGCGGCGACCCCGCGCGTACCGTCGACGGCGCGTACGCGCGCGTCGAGTACGTGCTCGGCCGACGGCGTCGCCCGCGCCGCGACGGCGAGACCGTCCGGGAGTACCTCCGGGCCATCGACGCGCCCGACGCCGCCAGACGGATCGCCGCGCTGCGCGAGCGTGCGCGCTATCGCGGCGACGTCACGAGCGCCGACGCGGCCGCCGCCCGAGACGAGCTACGCGAGCTGGTAGGCGAAAACGGCCGCCCGTAGCCCGTTCGAGCGGTCTGGCGACAGTATTTTGTATCCCGACATCCAACCTAGCACCGTAATGTCGGACGTATGCTCGACGTGCGGATTGCCCGATGAACTCTGCGTCTGCGAGGACGTCGCCAAGGAGTCCCAGCAGATCACAATCCGCATCGACGAGCGCCGCTACGGGAAGGAAGTGACCGTCGTCGAGGGGCTCGACCCCAAAGACGTCGACCTCGACAGTCTCTCCTCGGACCTCAAGTCCAAGTTCGCGTGCGGTGGGACGGTCGAGAACGGCGAAATCGAACTCCAGGGCAATCACTCCGGTCGCGTCGAGGATTTCCTCCGCGATAAGGGCTTCAACGTCGCCTGAACGACGGTGTTGCCGCGCGCATCGCGCGCCGGCAAACGCTCGACCGCCGCGGGAACTCGAAGGGGCCCGTCGCTCCCGCAGAACGCGCCGCGTTCTGCGGACGACAGCGCGGCAGTCACCTCGGGGCGTCGCCGCCTCGCGCGGTAGACGCGAGCGGCTATCGAGGGCGGCTATCGCCCCGCTTCCCGTACTCTCGCAGTTTTTCACGTCGCGTAGCGACGGCTCGGTCGAGAGCGGCGGGGTCGCGGACGGGCGGCCTAGAAGGGTGCGTCGGGCGTCCCGTCCGGGGCTGGCCCCTCGTCCGCCTCACGCGCGGCCGTCTCGAGCTCCCACTCCCACGCGGTCAGTCCGCCCGCCATGCTCTCGACGGTGGCGTCCTCGTCGATGCCCTCGTAGGACGCGATGAGGTTCGCGGCCTGCACGCTCGACTGGCCGTGCGGGCAGACCGTGACGACGCGCTCCGCGCCCGCGAAGCGCTCGACGTCCCGCGTGAGACGCGGGAAGGGGACGTTCTCGCTCCCGGGGATGTGGCCCTGCGCGTACGCGCCCTCGGGCCGGATGTCGACGACTCGGACCGCCGCGTCGTCATCGAGGAGCGCCTTCACGTCCGCAGGCGTGATCTCTCCGTCCATACCTCGATGGTGCGCGCCGGCGCGGATAAACGGCGCGGTCAGGGCAGGTAGCCGTCGGCGGCCGCGAGCAACACGCCCTCGAGCGTCGCGTCGTTCGCGCGGCCCTCGCGCACCGTCTCGACGGCGTCGGCGGCAGGGACGCGTCGCACCTCGATGAACTCGTTGTCGTCGAGGTCGCGCTCGCCGGCGGTGAGGCCCTCCGCGACAACGATGCCACGGTCGTGGCGGAGGACGCCCGTCGTGCACGCCACCTCCTGAACGAGCGTGTACTCGTCGGCGACGTACCCCGTCTCCTCGCGGAGCTCGCGGCGCGCCGCCGCCTCGTAGCCCTCGCCCGCCTCGACGATGCCGGCGACGAGTTCGAGACAGCGCTCGCGGATCACGGGCCGATACTGCTCGACGAAGACCACGTCCTCGCCGTCGACGGCGAGCACGACCACCGCGTCCGGGAGGTCCGCCCAGTAGTAGTCCTTCTCCGTCCCGTTCGGCTGCTCGACGCGGTCGTAGCCGCCCGCGTACCAGCCGGTCTCGTACTCAGTCGCGCTCTCGACGACGCGCCACGACTCGGAGTCGTCCATACGTCGCGTCGGCGTCGCCGAGCGAAAAGCCTCCCGCTCGCCTCAGACGACGTCGCTGTAGAACTTCCCGTGCGCGATGCGCCGCAGCGTCCCCATCGCCGCCTCGGGTTCGTTCTGGTAGGTCGCCGCGACCACCGCGTCCTCGAACGGGACGACGTGCCAGACCGCGTTCTCGACCTCCGTGCTCCCGTTCTCGTAGACGTCGAGGTCGGGGTTGTCCTCGCAGAAGGACTCGAACTCAGCGTAGGTGCCGACCGAGACTTCGAGGAGCGACGCGAAGAGCGCGTCGCGCGCCGTCTCCACGACGTCGCTCGTCACGCGCTCGCGGTACTCCTCGCGGTCGAACTCCATCGCCTTCGCCGTTTCCCGAGTGACGGTCTGCGCGGCCGGCCCGAGCTCGCGATACTGGTCGGCCGCTGCCTCCGGCGTCTCCGGCGCGAGGAATCCACGCTCGTCCATACGCGTCGAAGGACCGTCTCCCCCTACTCGGTTTCGCCTTCGGCGTCCTCGACCGCGTCGCCGTCGTCGGCCGCTCGCTCGTTCGGCGACTCAGTAGAGTCGCCGGTCATCTCCCGGGTCATCTCCGCCGCCTCCTCGAGGATGCGCTGTGCCTCCCCGCCGAGCGCGCCCGCGCCGCTCGTGTCGACGGCGGGGCCGTTCGACCCGTGGCCGTGGTCGTGCGCGTGGCCCTCGACGGGTTCGGTCTCCACCTCGAACTCGACCGTCTCCGCGTGCTCGGTGACGCGCGGCGCGAGGTCGTCGGTGCCGCCCTCCTCCCAGCCGGCGGCGTGCTCGTCCAGCCACGCCTCGTGGTCGCTCGCGCCCGTCACCGCCGCGAACGCGAGGTGGTCCGCGAGGTGCTCGGCGTCGGGGACGTGCTCGTCACAGACCGGACACGCGTAGCCCATACCGGGCACCTAGGTGCGGACCAGTAAACGCGTGGCGGTCTCAGAGGCGCGCGATCATCACGAAGGCGTCCTCGCCGTCCGAGTAATAGCGCGGGAGCGTGCGGAGGTACTCGAAGTCGAGCTCCCGGTAGAGCGAGATGGCGGGCTCGTTCGAGCGCCGGACCTCGAGTTTCGCGCTCCGGACGCCCTGCGCGTTCAGCACGCCGAGCCCGCGCGAGAGGAGCGAGCGACCGATTCCCTGGCCGCGCGCGTCCGGGTGGACGGCGATGTCCTTCACGTGGCCGAGCGGGCGGCCGTGGTTCGGAATCGTGTCCGCGACGACGAAGCCCGCGACGCCGGCGCGCTCCTCCGCGACGAGGAAGCCCGGGTCGCCGAGGTGCTGTTCGAAGGCCGAGAAGGGCCACGGCTGCGCGAACGACTCCTTCTCGATGCGGAAGACGTCCAGGAGGTCGCCACGCCGCGCCTGTCGGATGCCGGCGTGTTCGACCCGGTCGGCAGCCGTCGTCACGAGTGCGCGTAGGGGACCGGGGGCTATGTACGCTGTGGCCCGCGACCGGCGGGCGGTGCCGTCGCTGGCCGCACGAGAAAAACGAGAGGAGAGTGGAGCGTTAGTCGTCGGCGGGCGTCGCGCCGGAGTCGCCCTCACCGTACTGCTGCTTCGTGAGCGAGAGCTTGCCACCGGCGGCGAGGATACGACGCTCGCGCTCGGAGGCGTCGAGGTAGCCCGTGGTCTCCCAGTCGTCGTTCACGCGGACCGTGAACTCCTCCTGGCCGGACTTGACGGCTTCCTCGACGTCGTCGACGATCTCGATGTCGTCGCCCTGCTCGATCTTCGCGTAGGTCTCCTCGTCGATGGTGAGCGGGAGGAGGCCGAAGTTGAACAGGTTCGCCTTGTGGATGCGGGCGAAGGACTGCGCGAGGACGCCCTCGATACCGAGGTACATCGGGCAGAGCGCGGCGTGCTCACGCGAGGAGCCCTGACCGTAGTTCTCGCCGGCGACGAGGAAGCCGCCGTCGGACTGCTTCGCGCGCTCGGCGAACGTGTCGTCGACGCGCGAGAGCGTGAACTCGGAGAGCTTCGGGACGTTGGAGCGGAACTTCAGGATGTCCGACGTCGCCGGGATGATGTGGTCGGTGGTGATGTTGTCCTCCATCTTCAGGAGGGCTTCACCTTCGAGGTGGGCGTCGAGCGGGTCCTTCAGCGGGACGTCGCCGATGTTCGGGCCCTTGATGAGCTCGTCGTCGATGGCTTCCTCGGGCGCGATGATGTCGGGGTCGTCCTGCCCCATGCCGGGGCTGTAGGAGTTACCCATCGTGAGGCCGGGCGCCTCGAGGTCGCCGAGCTCGTCGGCGAGGTCGCGCGGGTCGACGATTTCGCCCTTGATCGCGGCGGCGGCCGCGACCTCCGGGGAGCAGAGGTAGACGGAGTCGTCCTCGATACCGGAGCGACCCTCGAAGTTGCGGTTGAACGTCCGGAGGCTGACGGAGTCGGAGGCGGGCACGTGACCGATGCCGATACAGGCACCACAGGTCGCCTCGGAGAAGTTGACGCCGGCGGCCATCATCTCGGCCGTCCAGCCCTCGCGGGCGAGCATCTCGGAAGCCTGCTTGGAGCCGGGCGCGACGATCATCTCGGTGTGCTTGGCGACCTCGCGGTCCTCGACCATCTTCGCGGCCGGGAGGATGTCCTCGTAGGCGCCGTTCGTACAGGAGCCGACCATGACCTGCTCGACGTCGACGCCCTCGACCTCGCGGACCGGGACGACGTTGTCGGGCATGGAGGGCGTCGCGATGAGCGGCTCGAGGTCGGAGAGGTCGATGGTGACCGTGTCCGCGTACTCGGCGTCCTCGTCGGCCTGCAGCTCGACGTACTCGTCCTCGCGACCGATGCGGGAGAGCCAGTCCTTGGTCTTCTCGTCCGTCTCGAAGATGGAGGACGTGGCGCCGAGCTCGGTGCCGAGGTTCGTGATGGTGGTGCGCTCGGGGATGGTGAGGGACTCCGCGCCCTCGCCCGTGTACTCGAAGATCTTGCCGACGCCGCCCTTCACGGAGAGGCGGCGGAGCATCTCCAAGGCGATGTCCTTCGCGGTCGCCCACTCGGGGAGCTCGCCCTCGAGCTGGACGTTGACGATCTCCGGCACTTCGACGTAGTAGGGGCCGCCGCCCATCGCGACGGCGATGTCGAGGCCACCCGCGCCGATGGCGAGCTCGCCGAGGCCGCCGGGCGTCGGCGTGTGGCTGTCGGACCCGAGGAGGGTCTTGCCGGGCGCGGCGAAGTTCTCCTTGTGGACCTGGTGGCAGATGCCGTTCCCGGGCCGGGAGAAGTACGCCCCATACGTTCCCGCCGCGGAGCGGAGGAAGCGGTGGTCGTCCGTGTTCTTGAAGTCGAACTGGTAGGTCTGGTGGTCGCAGTACTGCGCGGCGAGCTCCGTCTGCACTTCGTCGAGCTCGAGCGCCTCGAACTGCAGCCAGACCATCGTCCCCGTGGTGTCCTGCGTGAGGACCTGGTCGATCTCGATCCCGATTTCCTCGCCGGTTTCGAGTTCTCCCTCAACGAGGTGGTCGTCGAGGATTTTCTCCGTCAGCGTTTGTCCCATAGCGGACGAAAGTCGGTATGCGATGATTATAAATCCCGCGTGTTTATGCATACCGTAGAACGTCCTAATATGGCTTCTATTCCCTTAATTCGCGCGTGGACGGGGGTCCGGAGCCGCCGCGTGCGGGCCCGAGATGGCTTCTTCGTGGTATTTCGTGAAAGAACGTTCGGCGCCGAATCGACAGACGGTTGAAGTAGCCACCGACAGGAGTCGATATGTTCGAGAGTGGCGCGTTCGTCGCCGACGCCCTCGGCGACGTCACCGACGAGCAGGTACAGCCGAACGGCGTCGACCTCACCCTCGGGAGCGTCGAGGCGCAGACCGAACCGGGGCGCATCACGACCGACGGGAAGACCGTCGGCGAGCGCGACGCCGTCGAGACGGTCGAACGCGACGGGCGCGAGTGCTACGCGCTCGACCCGGGGTACTACGTCGCGCAGTACGCCGAGACCGTCCGCGTCCCGGAGGGCCACGTCGGCTTCGTCTACCCGCGTTCGAGCCTGATGCGCAACTCCTGTATGCTCCACACGGCCGTCTGGGACGCCGGCTACGAGGGGAAGGGCGAGGGGTTACTGGAGGTCGGCCGCCCCATCGAAATCGAGGTGGGGGCGCGCTTCGCGCAGTTCGTCCTCGCGGAGGCCGAGCACGAGGACGCCTACGACGGGAGCTATCAGGGCGAACGCCTCGGCTAGCGCTCGACGGCGTCGAAGAGGGGAACGAGGATATCGACGAGCGCCGGGTCCGCGTCGGGCGGCGCTCGGGCGTACGCGCTCCCGCCCGCGTACGTGTGCCCACGGGTGAGGACGTGCAGGAGGCGGAACGTCCGCTCGGGGCCGAGGGCGTCCGCGAAGGCGTCGACGGCGTCGACGTACACGGCGGCTTCGGCGCGGTCCTCGAGCCCCGCTCGGAGCGCGGCGGCGAGGTCGGCGGGCCCGGACGCCGACTCGACGGGAACGGCGCAGTCGGTCGGGGCGTCGGCACCGAGCGTGACGATGCGGGACGGTGACGCGACACCCGAGGACTCCCACCGCTCAAGGAGCGCCTGTGGCGTCGTGTCGGCGAGGGCGGCGACGGCGGGCGCGTCGCCGGCGTCCGCCGCGAGCGACGAGAGCGCGTCGTCGGTCGTGCCGACGACGAGCACGCTCCGGCCCGTGTCCATACGCCCCCAACCTATCACTCGACAATAAATGTATGGATGTTCGACAGGTAGAGGCGGGCGTCGCGGGCGGGTTCGGCCGCCGCGCCGGCGACCCGGGCGGCGCTCAGACGCGGCGGCGGACGAGCGCGAACACGGCGAGGAGCGCGACGGACCCGGCGACCAGCGCGCCGCCGACTGCGGGCGTGAGGAGCGGGACCGAGGTGTCCGCCGGTGCGCTCGCCCGCGCGTCGGCGGTGCTCGCGGACGAGCCGCCGTCCGCCTCGGGGTCGCGCACCGTCACGGTGCCCGCGTCGGTGGCGGGTTCGACGGCCGCCCCGCCGTCCGCGTCGAACTGGCGGGGCTCGACGGAGAGGTTCGCCGCGCCGGGCGCGACGCCCGAGAGTTCGACGGTGGCGAGGACGACGTCGGACGCGCCGGGCTGGACGCGCTCACGCAGGTCCGCGGCCTCGACGGTCACGCGCCGACCGTCGTCACCGATGGCGGGGTCGGTCGTCAACCCGAACGTGTCGGGGTAGCTCGCGTTCGAGATGCGGGCGGCGTCACCCGCGACGCGAACGTCGAGCGCGAACCCCGCGAGGCCCTCCGGCGCTTCGGTGAGGACGACGTCGGCCGTCGCCGTGCCGTTCGCCGCGAGCTCGGCGTTCGCGACCCGGACGGTCGGTGTGGCGGACGCGTCGGCGGCCGCGCCGCTCGACGACGCGGCGCCGGACGGCCCGACGAGCGCGGCGGCGAGGAGCGCGACGACGAACGCGCCGACGAGTGCGACGCGGACGGGGTCGAGGTCTGACGAGGACATCTGCGTGGGTGGGTGGTGTGTGACTAGGTGCTCACTGCTCGACGCCGGCCTCCTCGTAGAGGTGGACGATGTCGGCGTAGTCGAGGCGGTCGTTCTCGTTGAAGTCGAAGCTGCGCGCGTTCGACGCCACGCTCTTCGACTCCATGCGGTCGAAGAGGAGGACGACGTCGTCGTAGTCGACGCGGCCGTTGCCGTTGACGTCCTCGTAGCGGCCGTCGCCGTCCGGGTCGGACGGCACCGAGCCGCTGCCGGCGACGCTGGCGGGCCCGGTGACCGTGACGCCCGAGCGGGTCTCGACGGCGACGTTCTGCCCCTCGTCGTCGTCGAGGGCGGCGCTCACGTCGAGGTCGGCCGCGCCGCCGCCGACGCCGGAGAGCGTGACCGTCGCGAGCGTGAACTCGACGTCGTCGGCCTGCATCGCCTCGTTCACGTCCGCGAACTCGAAGGCGGCCGTCGAGCCGTCCTCGGCGATGGACGGCGCCTGGCTGAGGCCGACCGCGTCCGGGTAGCTCGCGCTCGTTATCTCGGCGACGTCGGTGTCCGAGACGCTCACGGAGAACGTCCCGCCGGAGAGGCCGTCCGGGATGTGCTTCGCGCGCACCTCGACGGTGACCGACTCGCCCTGTCCGACAGCTGCGGAGCCGACCGCGACCGTCGGGTTCGGCTGGTAGACCCAGAGGCAGTCGTTCGGGTAGGAGCGCCGGGACTCCGCGAAGCCGTCCTCACAGCAGAGGACGCGGCCGTCGTCCATCGCGTAGACGTTGTCGATGTTCCGAACGGCGTCGTTCGCGGCCTGCGGGCCGTCCGTGAAGTCCGGCCCGACGACGACGGGTTCGAGTGTCGAGACGTCGTGGTGGGCGTCGAGTTCCGCGCGGTAGACGACGCCGCCGTCGACGCGGTCCATCTGGAGGTCGCCCGTGTCGTCCGCCATGTCGTCGTTGAACTCGGAGATACCGAAGTAGACGTAGTCGCCGGGGCCGGCGTCGTCGACGCTGTCGATGCCCTCGGCCTTGTTGAACTCGATGGACGCGCCGATCTCCTTCGCGGCGGCGCGCGTCTCGAGGAACGGGACGCGGCGCAGGTCCTCGTCGACGCCGTCGTGGCCGCGCTCCTCGTACTGGAGCGCCCACTCGACGATCTCCTCGTTCGTGATGTAGTTCTGGTTGCCGTTCTCGATGACCGCCTTGTCGGCCTCCTCGATGGCGGTCGCGCGGTCCTCCGTCCAGTCGGTCTCCGCGTGCGTCTCGAGGTAGTCCGCCTGCGTGATGTCGTCGTACTCGGCGATCCACGACTCGATCTCCGCGTTCGAGGCGTGCCCGAGCGGAATCCACTCGATGTCGAGGGCGACGTCCGCCGGGGACGCGCGCGTGCCGGAGTCGGCGGCGCTCGCGGCGTCGTTCGTGACCTTCGGCGCGTAGAGCGTGCCCGCGACGTCCATCGGGTCGTCGTAGCTCGGAATCTCCTCGTCCGCGACGAACTTGTAGATGCCCTTGCTGTCGCCGTCGGACGCGCCGTAGACCGTCCGCAGGTCGTTCTGGAAGTTCGGCGACTCCCACGCCGCCCGCCCGAGGACGTAGTACTTGATGGGCTGGGGCGTCTCGGCGTGC
This sequence comes from Halarchaeum sp. CBA1220, assembly GCF_003721175.2. GTDB lineage: Archaea > Halobacteriota > Halobacteria > Halobacteriales > Halobacteriaceae > Halarchaeum > Halarchaeum grantii. The sequence continues at coordinate 865,351 of NZ_CP054707.1, read as the reverse complement.
GGCTCGCGGTAGTCGACGTGGTAGCCGTAGCGGTACGGGTTCGGGTACGCCTCGTCCGTGATGGGCGTGCCCGTGTTCTTCGCGCCCTCCACGACCTCGGTGTCCGCGTACGCGTCCGCCGTCGAGGTGTCGACGCCGGTCGCGTCACGCGGGAACGCACCGAGCTGGTAGGCGAGGAGTTCGACGCCCGCGAGCGCCCAGTAGCCCTGTACGGACCACGACTCGTCGCCGTAGTACTCGTCGACCGCGCTCTGGATGCCCGTCGGGTTCGGCCGGTTCCAGAACTGACAGCCGCCGACGAGTCCCTTCCCGGTGCCGGCCTCGACGATGTCGCCCACCGTCGCCTTGTAGGAGACGCGCGGGTGGGCGTAGTTCTCCTCGGAGGAGACCATCGTGTCCCACGGCGTGCGGTCGCCGTAGCAGTTGATCATCGTGCCACCGAGGTCGCGCAGTTCCTCCGTGTTCGCCATGTTGATGGCGTTCTCGAGGTCGGCCTCCCACTCGCCGGTCGCCGCGTTCTTGCTGAGCGGGATGCGCGAGACGTTCCCCGGCGTGGACTCGAAGTTCGTGAAGAGGTGGCCCTCCGTCCCCTCCTCGTTCGACGCGATGAACTGGTTGCAGTCCGGCGTGTAGCCCGCCTCCGAGTAGCGCGTCCCCGGGAACTTGTCGATTGGCTCGCCGTCCGGCGTCTCCGGGACGCCGAGCTGCTCGCTCGCGCCGTTGATCGGTTCCTCCTGTCGGGCGAGCATGACGTAGTCGCCGTCGGCGGTCCGCACGGAGTGCTGTTCGTCCTGCGTCTCGGGGGCGGAGAGCTCCTCGAAGTCGTCGTTGCTCCCGTTCATCGCGAAGGAGAAGCCCTTCACGTAGCCGATGCCCGCGCGGTCGTAGGGCGCGACGTTGTTCGTACTCGGATGCTGGAGGCTGTAGAGGAGCGTCCCGTCGTCGAAGACGAACGGGCCCGTGACCTCCGCGCCGAACGCCGTGTTCGAGAAGCGCTTGAGCGACCCCTTGACGCTCGGCGCGCCCGGCGTGTCCGACTCCTCGACGTCCGCGCTCGCGATCCCACTGCCGGCCACGCTCGCACCGAGCGCGGCGGCGACTGAACTCGCCATCAGTTGTCGACGGCTGATATCGACCATGCAGCCGGAGACTTCGGGCAAAAGGTGATAGCTTCTTATAATATCAGTATTGTCGAGAACGGGTGCGTGCAGTCGGGAAATTGGGTATCAGTCACGTACATAGACGTATAGTGTCCGAGACACGATTCCCGGCGGGTCCGATAGCGCTATCGGGTGCGTGTCGCGGGACTTCGGGTCGCGGCGGTATGTGCGTATCGGCCGGCGCGACGGCGAGACCGGTGGCTGAGGAGTCAGCGACCGGCCAGAGAAGGGAAAATGGGTGGCGTGCTCAGGCGACGCCTTCGGCCTCGGCGCCCTCGCGGATGTCGGCCGCGCGGTCCTCGACCCACTCGACGTAGTCGTGGACGCGGTAGGGCTTCCGGCCGAAGAAGGAGGCGACCCACTCGACGTCGTCGTCGTACTGCGTCAGGAGGTACGCGGCCAGCACCGCCCGCCCGGCGCCGATGACCTCCAGCGGGACGCCGCGCTCCCCGGTCGCCGCCTCCTCGAAGCCGTTCGTGCAGAAGTAGACGTCCGCGTACAGCTCGGCCGTCTCCGGGTCCGCGAACGTCCGGCCCTGATGCTCGGGCGCCTCGAAGCGATACTGCGACCCGTCGGCGTCCGCGCCCGCCCCACACTCGACGATGCGCACGCCGAGGATGTACTCTCGGTGAATCGACTCCTCCGACCCGCGTTGTCCGTGGTCTGATTTCGACATGGTGGCGTTCGCCGCCGACCCGCGACGTGGCCGACGTACGGACACCCCTCTCGAGGCGCGTATAGTGCGTTTATAATTTCGCTATATAGCACTCGGCGTCCCTCTACCGGCCACGTGAGGGCTACGAGGCGGGGAGCGCCCCGTCGTGAGTACGCACCAGTCGTTTCTTTTCGGTGTGTGACTGTTTTTTCACGTCTTATGATTCATACTATCGCTTTTAGACACGTCACCATGAGTGAGTTTCAAGCCAGCGGACTGGAAATTGACGATCTGTCATGCGAGAAACCGGAGACGAGATGGGAGCGAGTCGACGAACATACCTCGCGGGCCTCGGGAGCGCGACGCTCGGCGCGCTCGCACTCACGGGGAGCGCCGCCGCGAAGGGGCACGGTCGCGGGCGCGGGCCACCGAGCGGCAAGCGACGGGGGTTCCCGCCGGCGGGTATCACCGAATGGGGTGACGCCTACGCCATCGGCGACGGCGAGATCAGCACGTTCGCCTCGGTGACACCGTCGGGCGAGCCGAAGTACCTCGGCGTCCACTTCAGCGAGGGCGCGCTCCACGAGTTGCCGTACGCGGAGGCGTTCGAGAGCGGCGAGGCGACGGGGCGGAAAGTCCACGGGTTCTGGTCGAAACCGTTCAGCCTCGACTTCCCGAGTAGCGCGCCCCAGCCGTTCGAGTACGCCGCCCTCGGATGGAACCCACAGGGCCACACGCCTGAGGACGTCTACGACAAGCCCCACTTCGACATCCACTTCCACTTCAACACTCCGGAGACCGTCCGGCAGATCGGGCCCGGCGTCATCGAGGACCTCCCCAGCGACGTGACGCCCGAGGGATACGAGCTGATCGAGGGCGGCGCCGTCATCCCCGCGATGGGCGCACACCTCGCGCCGACCGACGCCCCCGAGTTCGACGGTGCGGAGTGGCTCGATACGCTCATCTGGGGCGCTGCCGCCGTCGACGGCGACGACGCCTACGAGCTCAACTTCCTCGAGCCGATGATTACGGTGGACTACCTCGAGAACCACCTCGACGGCGCCCACAGCGAACCCATCTCGCAACCCGAGATCTACCCGCAGGCCGGACACTACCCCACGACGTACACCGTCCGCGACCTCGGTGACGGTGGCTACGCCGCCGTGCTCGCCGACTTCGACGAGCGCGACGGCTGAGGCTCCGGATTAGCCTCTCCCAGAAACGAAGCGGGACGAAAACGGGCGCGAAGGGATTTGAACCCTCGGCATCTTGGTCCGGAACCAAGTGCTCTGTCCACTGAGCTACGCGCCCACACCATCGTGTAGTGCGAGGGTGCGTTTAACCGTTGTGAAGCGGTCTCGCTCAGGGGTCGGGCGCGCCGGGCGACGGCGTCTCGTCGATGACGGCGTCCTTCCACGTGCCGCGAAGGAACCACGCGGCGGCGGCGATAGCGCCGACGATGTTCCCGAGCGCCATCCCGAACCAGATACCCTGCGCGCCGAGGCCGACGACGAACGCGAGGACGTAGACGGTGGGGACGCGACCGATCCAGAGCGCGACCATCGAGAAGACCATGCTCGTCGTCGTGTTCCCGGAGCCCCGGAAGGCGCCGAGGAGGACCTGGAGGACGCCGATGAACGCGAACTCGACGGTGCGGATGCGGACGTACTCGGTGCCGTACGCGGCGATGTCGGCGGCGTTCTCGACGTTCGAGCCGAGGAAGACGGAGACGATGGGGCCCGGGAAGAGGTAGGCGACGACGGCGACGCAGAGCATGACGCCCGCGCCCGCACCGACGGCGAGGCGGACGGCGCGCTCGGCGCGCTCGGACTTCCCGGCGCCGAGGTTCTGCCCAACCATGGTGTTCGTCGCGCGCCCGAGGCCCATCGCGGGCAGGAAGACGAGGGAGATGAGCCGGTTCCCGAGGCCGTACGCGCCGACGACCGCCGGCGGGAACGACGCCACCATCGCGGTGAGCGTAATCATCGCGAGCGACGACGTCGACTGCTCGGCGGCGCTCGGGACGCCGAGGCGGACGATCTTCTTCACGAGGCCGAGGTCCGGCCGGAGGTCCGGGAGCGAGACGTCCGGGCCGGCGTCCGTGTAGAAGAGGACGTAGAGGCCGATGAGCGCGGCGACGAAGCGCGCGAAGACGGTGGCGACGACGGCGCCGCGAATCCCGAGTTCGGGGATCGGCCCGTAGCCGAAGATGAGCAGCGGGTCGAGGACGACGTTGATGGCGACGCTCACCAGCATGACGCGCATCGGGACGTGCGTGTTCCCGTACCCGCGCATCAGCGCGGAGAAGACGAAGAACCCGAAGAGCGCGGGGACGCCGAGGAAGAACCACCGCATGTACTCGGTGGCGAGCGGGATGACGACGGCCGCCGTCTCCGGGTCGGCGGGCAGGAGCGACAGCAGCGGGTCCGAGAGGAGGAACCCGAGAATCGCGAGGACGACGGCGATGACCGCGACGAACGAGAGCGTCTGGCCCGCGACTTTCCCGGCGGACCCCTCGCTGTCCGCGCCCGTGTACTGCGCGACGAGGATGCTCCCCGCCGTCGTGAACCCGCCGCTCACCGAGATGAGGAAGAGGATGAGCGGGAACGCGAGCGAGATGGCGGCGAGCGCGTTCCCGGAGTATCGCCCCAGCCAGAACGTGTCCGCGAGGTTGTACGCCACCTGCAGCAGCTGGATGACGACGATGGGCCACGCCAAGCGGACCATCGGACGGACGAGGCCGCCCTCGGTGATGCTACTCTCGTGTCCCGATTCAGTCACTACTAGAACGGCGATTCGTCCCGGTTTCAAGCTCCCGGTTCGGAGTTAAGCGGCAATCCGCCGCAGTTTGCCGGTTCTCGGCGCGAGGGCTCGTGTCACTCGCGTCGAGCGACGTCGTGCCGCCCGAAGCCGTAGCGGAGCCGGTTCGCGAGGCGCCGCGAGAACTTCGCGTCGCGCCGGGAGTCGAAGCGCTCGCCGAGCGCCTCGTAGATGAGCGGAATCGCGACCTCCTGCTCGAGGGACTCCTGTACCGTCCACGTGCCCGTGGAGCCGCCGGCGACGTGGTCCGCGACGTCGCCGAGGTCCGTTCCCTCCTCGCGGAACGCCTCCTCGCAGAGTTCGAGGAGCCACGAGCGGATGACCGCGCCGTTGTTCCACGTGCGCGCGACGGCTTCGAGGTCGAGGTCGTAGCGGCCCTCGTGGAGGAGTTCGAAGCCCTCGCCGTACGTCTGCATGAGCGCGTACTCGACGCCGTTGTGCACCATCTTCACGTAGTGGCCGCTGCCGGCGGGCCCCATTCGGTCGTGGCCCTGCGGGCCGGTCGCGACGGCGTCGAAGACCGGGACGAGTTCGTCGTACGCCCACTGCGGGCCGCCGACCATCAGCGAGAAGCCGAGTTCCGCGCCGGCCGGGCCGCCCGACGTCCCGCAGTCGAGGTAGGCGGCCGCCGTGGCCTCGGCGCGGCGCGTCGAGTCCTCGAAGTGGCTGTTTCCGCCGTCGACGACGACGTCGTCCGCGTCGAGGTGGGGTTCGAGCTCCTCGAGCGCGGCGTCGACGGGGTCGCCCGCCGGCACCATCAGCCAGATGCGTTTCTCCGCGCCGAGCTGGTCGGCGACGGCCTCGATGCTGTTCGCGGGCGTCGCGCCCGCGTCCGCCGCGTCCGCGACGGCGTCCTCGTCGATGTCGAACGCGACCACGTCGTGGCCCGCGTCGAGGACCCTGTCCACCACGATGCGCCCCATGCGGCCGAGGCCGATGACGCCGAGTTCCATACGCGGGGAATCAGCGAGCGCCACCGTAGGGGTTGCGGTTCCGCGAGGTGTCGTAAAAACACGGTGGCTGTCCATGCCGAAGGCGCGTGTCAATTCAGTAAGTACCACACCGAGAGCACAGCGTGGACCGGACGGAGACACCGAGAGCGGAGACGCATCGACACTGCGACAGATTCCGAGCGGTGTTAGAAGTCCAACCAACGGTAGAGAGGCCAGAAGTCCTAATAACGGGGGTTTCGGCCATTGTCCTTTAGGCGCCGAAGCGACTCGGGTACGTGTATGCGAAAAGAGATGCTGGCGGTCGGCGTTGCGCTGACGCTCGTCGCGACGGCGTTCGGTGCGAGCGCCTTCACGAGCGCGACGGTCTCGAACGACGCGTCGATGAACGTCGTCTCCGACGACGACGCGCTCATCGGGTTGACCGACAACACGTCCGGCGACGTCATCGACCAGGAGGCGAGCGGGTCGCTCCAGATCGACTTCGACGCGATGGCCGCCGAGGGCTTCAACAACAACGCGACGGTGACGTTCGGTGACGGCGTCGCGAACGACCCCGCGAACAACGCCGGGGCGTCCGCGTTCACCATCGTCAACAACGCGAACAGCGCACAGGACTTCGACATCTCCTACGACGGGTCCGACAACAACAGCGTCGAGAACGTACAGTTCAAGCTCGCCCGCTACGAGTCCGGCAGTAGTTCGGCGATCACGAAGACGCTGAGCGAGGAGGACAGCGACAACACGGTCACCTTCTCCGGCGTCCCCGCTGACGACGTCGTCTACGTGGACCTCGTCGTCGACACCGAGGGCGCGGGCGTCACCGACAGTACGACGTACAACGGCACCATCACGGTCAGCGCGAGCCCGGCGGCCTAACGCCGCACTCACGCACCGCCAGCTAAGTAACTCCGTCTCGTTTCTGCCTTCGTGCGCCGCGCCCTCGTCGTCCTGTTACTCGTCGCCGCGGCGCTGATCGCGGCGCCGGCGAGCGCGCCGGTGAGCGCGACGTACGTCTACTCGGACAGCATGGAGCCGACGGTTCCGGTGAACGGCGGGCTCCTCGTGGTGCCGGCGGGCGACGTCGAGCCGGGCGAAATCGTCCTCTTCGAGGGCGGACCGGGCGGGAGCGGCTACACCGCCCACCGGGTCGTCCGCGAGACGCCACAGGGGTTCGTGACGAAGGGCGACAACAACGACGTCACCGATCAGGACGCGGGCTATCCGCACGTCGAGCGCTCGCAGATACACGGGCAGGTGCTGACCGCGGGCGGACGGCCCGTGGTCGTCCCGCACCTCGGCCGCGTCGTCCAGTTCGTGCGGCAGAACACGATGCTCCTCGTCCTCCTCGGCGTCGCCGGCTCCCTGCTCGCGCGGCGACTCGACGAAGGCGGCGGCGCGCGTCGCGGCGGGAGCGAGCGCCCGGTCTCGGCACACCGGATGCTCGCGCTGACGGCCGTCGCGGTGTTCGTCGCGCTGACGACGGCGACGACGCTCGGCGCGACGACGACGCAGATGGTGTTCTCCGTGCAGGAGGACCCGGCCGCACAGGCGCCCGCGCCGGTCATCGAGGCGGGGACGGCGCACACGGTGAACGTCACGTTCGGCTCGGGGTCGGGCAGTGCGGTCACGACGCGGGTGGGGAACGCGCGCGGCGCGCGAATCGTCGAGCGGACGCGAAACGCGAGCGGGGACACCTATCGGGTGCGCGTCCCGCCGCCGGGTCAGACGGGGACGCATCGCGTCGAGGTGTCGGTGCGACGCTACCCCGCCGTCCTCCCGGCTGGCGTCATCGCGTGGCTCGCCGGCGTCCACCCGCTGCTCGCCGCCGCCGCGACGAACGGCGTCGTCATCGGGTCGTTCTACGCGGTCGCACGCCTGCTTCTCGGCCCGGACGCCCCGCTGCGCTCGAGCGAGGTCCGCGCGTTCGGCCTGTGGCGCGAGCGCTGAGCGGGGCCACGGAACCTAAGAAAGCCCCCGTCGTATCGCGTGACAGTGTCTCTGCTTCGCCGCGCTCGACTCCAGCTAGCGCACCTGCTCGCCAGCCGAGGGCGGGCCGTGGTCGCGCTCTGCCTCCTCGTCGGCGTGCTCGGCATCGCCGCCGGGGGCTGGGTGTACACACATCCGGGGTCGACGCAGGTCAGCGAGCGGACGACGACCCTCGACGTCGAGGTGACGACGCACACGAGCGCGACCATCGAGGGCGAGGACGCCGTCTACCCCGGCGGAACGCGCGTCCGGGACCGGCCCGTCTACTTCCGGTCGTCGACGTCCGACTTCGCGTTCAGCGCGGTGGCGACGCCGCAAACGAGCGGGGACGCCCTCTCGCTCACGCAGCGAATCGTCGTCGTCCGAACCGCATCGCGGAACGGGGCGGTCTTCTATCGGAACGAGAGCGTCCTCGCCACGGCGTCGTCGGCGAACGGCACGCTCCGAACGAGCACGGCCCTCGACGTCGGCGCGCTCGCGGAGCGGACGGACGCACTGAAAGAGCGCGTCGGCGACGCCGGCTCCGTGAACGAGCGCGTCGTCGTCAGCCTGACGTACCGGACGCCCGAGACGGAGGGGACGCGCAACGAAACAGTGGGTATCGAGCGCGGCGGCGCGTGGTTCGACGTGGCGACGCCGTCGTTCGCGGTGACGGAGGGCGAGACGTCGACGCGGACGGTCGCGAACGACCCCGACGCGCTGGTAGCGGGGTCGCTCGCCGGCGGCGGTTCCGTCGTCCTGCTCGTCGGCGTCGCTCTCGGCGCGCTCTACTGTCGCCGCTATCGGGACGCCGACCCGGAGCCGTATCGGTTGGCACTCGTCGCGTACGCCTACCGTGAGTGGATCTCGGAGGGGACGGCGCCCGACGACGTGGGCGAGCGGCGGGTTCGAATGGACTCGCTCGTCGACCTCGTGGACGTCGCCATCGACACGGACAGGCGGGTCGTCCACGACGCCGCGACGGGGACGTACTACGTCATCGACGACGTCGCGACGTACACGTACACGCCACCGGTGGAGCCAACGGACCTATCCGCGCCCTCGACCTAATTCCCGGAGATGCGAGGAGCACCGCGACGGCGTCGAGGCGGCGGCGGACGCGCCGGGACCGTCGTCCTGCTCGCCGTCGTCGTCGGCGTCCTCGCGGCCGCGACCGTCGGGCCCGTCGCCTCGTTCGGTGTCGCGAGCGTCGACCGGCCGTCGGACGTCGCGGTGGTCGGGGACGCGAACGCGACGGTCGGCCTCGACCCGGCGGCGAGCGCGTCGGCCGGGGAGTCGAGTCAGGTGCTGAACGTGACGAACCGCTTCGGCGAGCGACTGGCCGTGACGGTGGCGCTCGCCGACGGGAGCGGGGGCGACGCGACGCTCTCGATGGCCGGTGAGCGCGGCGACAGCGTGACGGCCGCGCTCGCGGCCGGCGAATCAGTTCGCGTCGACGCCTCGGTGGACTGCGACGCCGCCCCCCTCCACGTCGCCGTGGGCGCGACGAGCGGCTCCTTCGAATTCGACGCGGACCGCGTCGTCGACGTGACCGGCAGTTGTGGCGGCGACGCCACCAGCCCGCTCGTCTACGCGAACGCGAACGGCGTCCTCGCGACGCTCGCCGGGCCGAACGCCACGCCGGAGACCTACGGCGTCCAGCCGGCAGTCATCGGGCCCGCGAGCGTCGACTTCGACGGCGACGGCGCGAACGATATTCCCTACTCGCCGGACGGTTCGACGCTCGCGCTCACGGACGGCGACGGCGGGCGGGCGCTGAACGGGACGCTCTACGGGACGCCGAGTCGGCTCTGGGCGGGCGCGTGGAACGGGAGCGACACCGCCCTCCACTACCCGCAGGCGAGTTCGAAGGACGTCTACCGGGTCGCGCCCGACGGGGCGCCCGAACGCGCCGTCGTGACGAAGGCGAAGGCCGTCGTCGGCCGCGCGGACGTCGACGCGGACGGTGCGAGCGAACTGCTGTTCGTGGGCGGGAGCCAGCAGATACGGATCGCCTTCCCGGACGGGTCGACGGTGAAGTCGAGCGCGGGCGCGGCGACGACGAACGCGGTCGGTTCACCCGCCGACTTCGACGGCGACGGCGAGCGCCGCGTCCCGCTCGTCGACGGGTCGAACAACGTCCAGATCGCGGCAATCGACGCCGACGGCTCGGTGACGGAGACGAAAATCGCCAGTGGCGCCGCGAAGACCGGCGTCGCGACGCTCGACTGGGACGGCGACGGGACGCCGGAGGTGCTCTACGTCGGGAATTCGGAGGACCACCTCCGCTACGTGGACGACGTGGCGAGCGACCCGACGACGCACACCGTGACGGTGAACGGGAGCGCGGTCACCGTGGACCGGGCGACCGGCATCGCCTAGTCGTCCAGTAGCTCCTCTTCGAGCGGGTCGGTGTCGCCGGTCTGGGCGTCCCAGAGCGCGGCGTAGAGACCGTCGCGTGCGACGAGTTCCTCGTGCGTGCCGCGCTCCTCGATGCGGCCGTCCTCGACGACGAGGATGAGGTCGGCGTCCGTCACCGTCGAGAGCCGGTGGGCGATGCTGATGGTGGTTCGGTCCTCGCTCAACTCGTCGAGGCTGTGCTGGATGGCGAGTTCGGTCTCCGTGTCGACGGCCGACGTGGCTTCGTCGAGGACGAGCACGGGCGGGTCCTGGAGGACGGTGCGCGCGATGCTGATGCGCTGGCGCTGGCCGCCCGAGAGCTTCACCCCGCGCTCGCCCGTCCGGGTGTCGTAGCCCTCGGGGAACGCCTCGATGAACTCGTGGGCTTCGGCGGCCTTCGCGGCCTCCCTGACGGCCTCGTCGCTCGCGTCGAAGTGGCCGTAGCGGATGTTGTCCGCGATGGTGCCGTCGAAGAGGAAGGTGTCCTGCCCGACGTAGCCCACCGCATCGCGGAGGCTGTTCACGGTGACGTCGCGGAGGTCGTGGCCGTCGAGGCGGACCGCGCCCTCGTCGGGGTCGTAGAGCCTGAGAAGGAGTTTGACGACGGTGGACTTCCCCGCGCCCGTCGGCCCGACGAGCGCGACGGTGTCGCCCGGGTCGGCCTCGAAGTCGAACGACTCGAGGATGGGTTCGTCGTCGTAGGCGAACGTCACGTCGTCGTAGGCGACGCGGCCCTCGACGTCGTCGAGTTCGACGGCGTCCTCGTCGTCGCTGATGTGGACGGGGATGTCCATGAGGCCGAAGACGCGCTCGCTCGAGGCCTTCGCGTTCTCGTACTGGTCGACGATGTTCGAGACCTCCGCGAGCGGGCTGACGATGCGCTGGGTGTAGAGGATGAACGTCACGAACGTCCCCGCCGAGAGCGTCCCCGAGAAGAAGAGCGGCGGGCCGGAGAAGAGCCAGAGGCCGCCGATGGCGAACGTCGCGGCGAACGCGAGGCCGGCGACGAACTCCATCCCGGGCCGGTAGACGAAGTTCAGCCGGAGGACCGCCATCGTCGCGTCGTAGAGGTTGTAGGAGGCCTGCCGGACGCGCCCGACCTCGTACTCCTCGCTCCCCGTGGTCTTGACGAGTTCGACGCCGGCGAGCGAGTTCTCGAGGCGCGTGTTGAGGTGGCCGACGTTCGCGCGCTCGCGGGCGTAGCGCGGCGCGACGGCGCGCATGAACCAGAACGTGAGCGCGAACAGCAGGGGGACGGCGACGAGCATGACGAGCGCGAGCTGCCAGTTCAGCCACGCCATCACGCCGAGGATGCCCGCCGTCATCACGACGAGGCGCGCCGAGTTCTGGAGGGCGTTGTCGAGGAAGATCTCGAGGTTGTTCGCGTCGTTGTTCAGGATGCTCATCACTTCGCCGGTCTGCTTGTCGTCGAAGAACGCCATGTCGAGGTTCTGCATCTTCGCGAAGGAGTCGGTGCGGACCTCGTGCATGACGCGGTGGGCGAAGGTGTTCGCGGCGACGCCGTACACCCACGTGAAGAGCGCCGTCGTGGCGAACGCGGCCGTGATGACGATGGCGGCGAAGCGGAACTGCGCGGCGTCGGTCGTCGGGAGCCACGCCGCCGGCACGAGCGGGAGAACGAACGGCGCGTCGCCCGTGAAGACGCTGTCGAGGGCGACGCCGAGTACGAGCGGCGGGAGGAGGCTGGCGACTCGCGCGAAGACGTTCGCGACCATGCCGAGCGCGAACCACTCCCAGACGCCCCGTCCGTACGCGGTGAACAGTCGATAGAGCGGCCTGTCCACCGATTCGCGGTATTCGTCGAAGACGCTGTCCTCTTCTGTGGACACGATACCGGCGGGACGCTCTACGGTATATAGTAAGCGACGGAACCGGACGACTCTGGGGGGTTCGCGCCCGTCAGTCGAGCGCGCGCTTCGGCGTGATGACGGGTTCGGCGCCGTACTCGACGGCGGCGTCGACGCCGAACACCTCCGCGAGCAGTTCCTCCGTCACGACGTCCTCGGGGCGCCCCCAGTCGTAGATGTCGCCGTCGCGGAGCGCGACGAGGTAGTCCGCGAAGCGCGCGGCCTGCGTGAGGTCGTGGAGGACGATGCAGACGGTGACGCCGCGCTCCTCGTTGAGCGTCCGGATGACCTCCATCACCTGCAGTTGGTGGCGGAGGTCGAGGTACGTCGTGGGTTCGTCGAGGAGGAGGGTGTCCGTCTCCTGGGCGAGCGCCATCGCGATGCGGACGAGTTGGCGCTGACCGCCGCTGAGGCTCCCGACCTCCGTCGAGCGGAGGTGCTCGATGCCCGCGAGGTCGATGGCGTGATCGACGGCCACCTCGTCCTCCTCGGTCTTCCCCTCGAGGAAGCCCTTGTGCGGGTAGCGGCCGTGGTGGACGAGCTCCTCGACGGTGAGGTCGCCGGGCGTCGAGCCGTGCTGGGAGAGCATCCCGAGTTCGCGCGCGAACTCCTTCGAGCCGAACTCCGCGATCTGCGTCCCGTCGAGGAGGATGTCGCCGGCGTCGGCCTCGAGGTGCCGGGCGAGCGCCTTCAGGAGCGTGCTCTTCCCGCTCCCGTTCGGGCCGACGAGCGCCGTCACCTCGCCCTCGGGAATGACGAGGGTGTCGCAGTCGACGACGGGTTCCTCGAGGCCGGGATAGCCGATCTCGAGGTCGGTGCCGTGGAGCTTCGCGTCGGATTCGGTCTCCGTCGTGGCGTCGCGTTCGGTCTCGGTGCGGCCGTCCGATTCGGGGGTGTGGTGTGTCTGGGACATGGCTCAGAACTCACTGAAGTCGCCGTGGCGTCGCATGAGGTAGAGGAAGTAGGGGCCGCCGATGAGGCCGGTGACGATGCCGACCGGCACCTGGATGGGCATGAGCGCGAGGCGCGCGATGACGTCGGCGGCGAGGACGAGCGCGGGCCCGAGGAAGACCGACCCGACGACGAGGCGCCGGTAGTCGCTTCCGACGACGGTGCGGACGGCGTGCGGGACGACGAGGCCGACGAACCCGACGAGGCCGGCGACGGCGACGGCGGTCGCGGCGGCGAGGATGGCGAGCGACGAGAGCCCGAAGCGGACGTACTCGACGGGCATCCCGAGCGACTTCGCGGTCTCCTCGCCGAGGAGGAGGACGTTGAGGTGCCGGGAAGCGAGGAGGAGGAGGGGAATGACGACGAGGGTGGGGAGGATGGCGAGGCGGAACTGTGCCCACCCGACGCCCGTGAGCGACCCGGTCGTCCACGCGATTGCGGTCTTCACGGCGGCCGTGCTGTCGAGGAAGTAGAACAGCCCCGTCTGGAGGGACTGGAAGACGGTGGCGACGACGACGCCCGCGAGGACGAGCCGCACCGGGGAGGTGCCGCCCTGCCACGCGATGAGGTAGACGAGGCTGAACGCGAGCGCGCCGCCGAGCGCGGCGGCGAACGGCAGGACGAACGTCGCGCTCGCGAAGAAGACGAGCGTGATGAGGACGGCGAGGCCCGCGCCGCCGCTGACGCCGAGGATGTAGGGGCTGGCGAGTTCGTTGCGCGTGACGGCCTGGAAGACGGCACCGGAGACGGCGAGGTTCATGCCGACGAGCGCGGCGACGAAGACGCGGGGCATCCGCAGACTCCAGATGATGAGGGCGTCCCGGTTCAGGAACTCGGGCAGGTCGCTGCCGGTGAGAATCGAGAGCCAGACGTCCGTGTTGAAGAGGATGTGGGGGTCGGTGAGGACGTCGAAGGTCACGCCGAGCGACGTCGGATACGACCCCTGGGACACCTGGACGAACGTGGCGACGACGGAGACGACGAGGCTCCCGACGACGAGCGATGCCAACCGTCGGTCGCGGGAGTCGAATCGTGTGTGGTTCGTCGCCGACCGCAACGATACGTCCATCACCCCTATTTCGTTTAGGGATGCCTAAATCCGTTGCGGTTGCGTTACAGGTCGCCGTTCGCGATGTCGGCGACGCGCTGGCGGTCGAAGAGCTGCTCGTCGACGCCGTAGAGCTGGGAGGCGGCGCGCTCGGTGAGCACGAGGTTGCTGATCGGGCCCTGATAGAGCGGGCCGCCACGGTAGACGTTCCCGTTCTGGACGGCGGTGAGTTCGCTGCCCGTCTCGTGGTCCTCCATGAAGGAGACGACGGTGTTCTCGAACTCCTCGGCGGTCTGGGCCTCGTGGCCGCGCAGGAGGAGGTACTCGGGGTCGATCTTGAGGAGGGTCTCGTAGTCGATGCTCCCGCGCGAGGAGTGGAAGTCCTTCACGCTCGTCTCCGCGAGCGCGTCCCGAACGTTCATGTCGCGCCACTGCTTGAAGCTCGTCCCCTCGTTGACGAGGTAGGGGAGGAAGGACGTCGGCTCGTTGCCGGACGCCCAGAGGACGGCGACCTGCGGGCGCTCGGCGTCCGACGTGGGGACGAAGTCGAGGCCGGACTGGAACTCCTCGTGGAGGCTCGCGAACGCCTCGTAGCGCTCGGTGCGCTGGAAGAGCTGTGCGACCTTCTCGAAGGCCTCGTAGAGCGTGTAGTACTGGTAGTCCTCGTGCCACGCGTAGCCGCGCGAGAAGATGGAGTTCCCGAAGAACGGCCCGAGGTTCTCCGTGACTTCCTCGACGTCGGACTCGCTCCACCCCTTGAAGCGGTTCATGAGGAAGTTCGGGTCCTGCACGTGGACGTGGTTCTCCTCGCCCTCGGCGAGCGCGTAGTAGCGCTCCTTCGAGACGCCGTCCTGATAGAGCGAGAGCATGTCGCTCTTGTCGGCGGAGACGCCGTCGATGGCGTCGTAGTACTGGGTGTGCCAGCGGCTCGTGAGCCAGAGCGCCTTCGGTTCCTCGAGGCCGAGCGCGAGGCCCATGTCGGCGTAGCTCCCGTTGTTCGCGACCCACGAGGTCGGAGCGGAGTCGAAGGTGACGTCGCCCATCGGCGCCATCGACACCGTGTAGGAGGCGTCGCCCTCGGTGGTCGTCTGCGTCGTGGTCTGCTCGGTCGTGCTACCGGTCGTGCTCGTCGTGGTGTCGCCCGTGCCACCACAGCCTGCGAGGAGTCCGGCGGCGCCCGTGCCGACGGTCCCGATGAAGGTTCGGCGGTCCATATCGGTTTAGGCCTGCCTAAACACCAAAAAGCCTCCGATTTTTCGGCCGTCCTAAATCCAGTCGAGACCGGGACGGGAACCTTTTTACGGAGCGCTTTCGTCCGTCGGTGTATGCGCGTCGCTGTCGCCGTAGTACGTCGGTGAGTGCCGACCCGTTTCTGGCGCGCGTCGAGATGCTACCCCGACAGCGACGACTTCAGAGACATGACCCAGGTGCCCGACGACTACGACCCCGAGGAGTTAGAGCCGCGACTCCAGCAGCGCTGGCTGGACGAGGAGACCTACCGCTTCGACGGCGACGCCAACGACCCCGACACCGCCTACGTCGTCGACACGCCGCCCCCCTACCCGACCGGCGAACTCCACATCGGCCACGCGCTCAACTGGTCGTACATGGACTTCGCGGCGCGCTTCCACCGCCTCCAGGGCGACGACGTCCTCTTCCCGCAGGGCTGGGACTGCCACGGCCTCCCCACCGAAGTGAAGGTCGAGGAGAACGAGGGCATCCAGCGCACGGACGTCCCGCGCGACGAGTTCCGCGAGATGTGCGTCGAGCACACCCGCCACCAGATCGACTCGATGAAGGAGACGATGCGCGAACTCGGCTTCAGCCAGGACTGGGACGCCGAGTTCCGCACGATGGACCCCGAGTACTGGGGGAAGACCCAGGAGTCCTTCGTCGAGATGGCGAACGACGACCTCGTCTATCGGGACGAGCACCCCGTCAACTGGTGTCCGCGCTGTGGCACCGCCATCGCCGACGCCGAAGTCGAACCCATCGAGCGCGAGGGGACCCTCCACTACGTCACCTTCCCCGGCGTCGACAACGACGACATCGAGATTGCGACCACGCGCCCCGAACTCATGGCGGCCTGCGTCGCGATGGCCGTCCACCCCGACGACGAGCGCTACGACGGCCGCGAGGACGACACCTTCGAGGTGCCGCTCTTCGGCCACGAGGTCGAGCTCATCGAGGACGAGGACGTCGACCAGGAGTTCGGGAGCGGCGCCGTCATGGTCTGTACGTTCGGCGACAAGCAGGACGTGACGTGGTGGGCCGAGCACGACCTCGACCTGCGCGCCGTCTTCACCGAGGACGGCCACCTCACCGAGGACGCGGGCGAGTACGCCGGCCTCAGCATCGAGGAGGCGAAGGAGGCCGTCGCCGAGGACCTCGACGCCGAGGGCTACCTCAACGACACCGAACCCACCGAGCAGTCCGTGGGCGCCTGCTGGCGCTGTGACACCCCCATCGAGATCCTCTCGAAGGAGCAGTGGTTCGTCGAGGTGGACAAGGACGCCATCCTCGAGCGGGCCGAGGAGGTCGAGTGGATCCCCGAGCACATGCACCAGCGCCTCGTCGAGTGGACGGAGGGGATGGACTGGGACTGGGTCATCAGTCGCCAGCGCGTCTTCGCGACGCCCATCCCGGCGTGGGAGTGCAACGACTGCGGGCACTGGCACATCGCCGGGGGCGAGGAGACGCCCGTCGACCCCACCGAGGAACCGCCGTCCGTGGGGAGTTGCCCCGAGTGCGGGAGCGACTCGTGGACCGGCGAGACCGACGTCATGGACACGTGGATGGACTCCTCCATCACGCCCCTCCACGTCTCCGGGTGGCCCGAGAACATCGACCTCGAGGAGTTCGAGCCCGTCAGCCTCCGCCCGCAGGGCCACGACATCATCCGCACGTGGGCGTTCTACACGCTCCTGCGCACCGGCGAGCTCACCGACGAGAAGCCGTGGGAGAACATCCTCATCAACGGCATGGTGTTCGGCCCCGACGGCAACAAGATGAGCAAATCGCGGGGCAACACCGTCAGTCCCGAGGAAGCCGTCGAGGAGTACAGCGCGGACGCCGCCCGGCAGGCGCTCGCGCTCGGCGGCCAACCCGGTAGCGACGTCCAGTTCCAGTGGAAGGAGGTGAAGTCCGCGAGCCGGTTCCTCACGAAGCTCTGGAACATCGTCAAGTTCGCGAGCGGGCACTTCGACGAGGACACGCCCGACATCGAGGACGCCGCCTACCGCGACGCGGACAGCTGGATCCGCTCGAAGGCGACGCGCGTCGCCAGCGACGTCGAGGCCGAGATGGAGGCCTACCGCTTCGACGCTGCGCTCCGCGAGCTCCGGGAGTTCGCGTGGAACGACCTCGCGGACGACTACGTCGAGCTCGCGAAGGGCCGACTGTACAACGGCCGGCCCGGCGAGCGCGACGCCGCGCGCAAGACGCTCTACGACGTCGTCTCCGCCGTCACGCGGATGCTCGCGCCGTTCAGCCCGCACCTCGCCGACGAGGTCTGGCGCCACCTCCCCGGCACCGAGGGCAGCGTCCACACCGCCGACTGGCCCGCCCTCGACGCCTACGACGAGGACGCCGAGGAGCGCGGCGAGGTCATCGCCGAAGCCACCCGCGAGATCCGCGCGTGGAAGTCCGCGAACGGCTACCCGCTCAACGCCGACCTCGACGACGTCGAACTCTACTTCGACCCCGGTCTCGCCGTCGAGAACGTCGACACCTACGACCTCTCGGAGACCGTCAACGCCCCGGTGCGCGTGCGCGACGGCCGCCCGAACGTCGAACTCGTTCCCGTCGACGTCGAGGGCGACGACTCGAAGATCGGCCCCGAGTTCCGCTCCGAGGCCGGCGTCGTCCTCGGCGCCCTCGACGAGGCCGACCCCGAGGTCATCCAAGCGCAGAAGAACTCCGGCGACACCGTCACCCTCGAGGTCGACGGCGAGGAGTACGAGCTCGACGGCGACTGGGTCACCGTCGAGGAGGAATACAGAGCAGAGGGCGGCGCGGAGGTCGCCGTCGTGGAGACCGAGTTCGGCACCGTCCTCGTCTACCCCTAATCCGGCACGGGCCCCGTCCCGCAGTCGATATCCGGGGGCTCCCCGGTTCGAGTCGGCGCGCAGAACGCCGCACGCACTGCCGCTGAGGGCGTGCGAGCGTGTGCCCGGGAAGCGAAGCGGCGGGACGCGAGGGGGTGACGGGTCGTGGTACCTCGACCCTCGCAAGTGTTATCCGTGGTTCGGCCCTCTGATTGTTTGTAATGGCATCCGGTAAGGTTGACTTCTTCAACGACACGGGCGGCTACGGTTTCATTTCGACTGACGACGGCGACCTCGACGACGACGAGGACGTGTTCTTCCACATGGAGGACGTCGGTGGCGAGGACCTCACGGAAGGTACTGAGGTCGAGTTCGACATCGAGTCCTCCCCCAAGGGGCCTCGCGCGGCGAACGTCGTCCGGCTGTAATACCGGAGCACCCCTGTCGCTGTTAGCGACAGACTCGATTTTCACGACGGCCTGTCCGCCAGCGCGACTGTGCGGGCGTGCCGCGTTTTCACCGACACAACTACCCTCGAGACGCACGCGTGAACCGAACCGCGTGCGCCGAGAGACGCGTCGCGACCCCCCGGAGCCGACGGCCGGGCCACGAGATTTAGGTGGGCGGCGCGTCCCGTTTTCGACCATGGCTCAGAGCCAGTCGCTTCCCGTCGCGGACGTCTCGCGGAGCGTCGTGAGCATCCCGGGGACCGCCTCCCTCGATCAGGTCGCGGAGACGATGCACGCCGAGGGCGTCGGCTTCCTCGTCGTGACGCAGGAGGGCGACCCGGTGGGCGCGCTCACCGACCGACAGGTCGCCCTGTCGTTGCGGAACGAGGTGGACCCGACCGCGACGACCGCGAGCGAACTGATGACGACCGAGCTCGTGACCATCGGGCGGGACATGGACGTCCTCCGGATCGTCCAGAAGATGAAGCTCGAGGAGGTCCGACGCGTCGTGGTCGTCGACGACGACGACGAGCCGGTGGGCGTCGTCTCCCTCGACGACGTGCTCGTCCTGCTCGGCGAGGAGATGGGGGACGTCGCGGACCTACTCGAAGCGCAGGTCTGAGCGGAGACGAGCGGTCGGCTTTTTCTCTCGCCCGTGCGACGACGCGGGTATGGACGAGCGAGTTCGCGAACACGCACGGACGCTAGTCGAGTGGAGCGCGCGGATCAAGGAGGGCGACGACGTCGTGGTTCGCGTCGGGCCCGACGCCCACGAGTTGGCGGTGGCGGTCGCCGAGGCGCTCGGCGAGCGCGGCGCGAACGTCGTGACGACGTACGCGGACGCGGAGGTGACGCGCGCGTACTTGCACGGACACGACGGCGACTTCGCGGAGGACCCCGCACACGAGCTGGCGCTCTACGAGAACGCGGACGCGGTGCTCTCTCTCGGCGGCGGCCGGAACACGACGGAGACGGCGGACGTCCCGGCAGAGAAACGCCAGGCGCACAGCCGAGCGCACGCGGGCGTCCGGGAGGCGCGCATGGAGACGAAGTGGGTCTCGACGGAGCATCCGACGCGCTCGCTCGCCCAGCAGGCGGGGATGAGCGCCGAGGCGTATCGCGACTTCGTCTACGACGCTGTCTTCCGCGACTGGGAGGCGCTCGCGGCGAAGCAGGCGAAGGTGAAGGAGCGACTCGACGACGCCAGCGAGGTCCGACTCGTCTCCGGCGACGGGACCGACCTGACGATGTCCGTCGAGGGGCGCGTCGCGGTGAACTCGGCGGCGAGCGTCGCCTACGACTCGCACAACCTCCCGTCGGGCGAGGTGTTCACCGCGCCGTACGCGACGGAGGGCGAGGTGGTCTTCGACGTCCCGATGACGATACACGGCCGGCGCGTCCGGGACGTCCGCCTCGAGTTCGCGGACGGCGAAGTCGTGGACCACGCCGCCGCGCAGGGCGAGGACGCCATCACCGAGGTGCTGGAGACGGACGCGGGCGCGCGCCGTCTCGGCGAACTCGGCATCGGGATGAATCGCGGGATCGACCGCGTGACGGACAACATCCTCTTCGACGAGAAGATGGGCGATACGGTGCATCTCGCGCTCGGCCGCGCGTACGCCTCGAACTTCCCGGAGGGCCGCGCCGAGGAGGCGAACGAGTCGGCGGTCCACGTCGACCTCATCACGGACGTGAGCGAGGACTCGCGCATCGAGGTCGACGGCGAGGTGGTTCAGGAGGACGGGGCGTTCTGGTTCGAAGACAGGTTCGACGGATGACACTCCGTTCCGCAACCGGACCGGGACGTACCGCGCGCTCGGCGAACCGCACGCCCGCGTGATCGACTCCCCACAGTCGCCGCCGGGTTCGCGGCGGGGTCGCTCACGCCTTCGGTGGTAACGGTCGCCACCGAGTTCACGGTGAGAGTGCACATTCGTTCCGCGATACCCATCAGTCGTCGCCGGGCGCGTAGCAGTCGAAGTCGGCGGTCTCGCAGTCGCCGGCTTCGGTCTCGACTTGGATGGTGGCGTGGCCGACGCCGTGCGCCTCACCGAGGACGTGGCGGGCGCGCTCGAGGACGGCGTCGCGGTCGGCGTCCGCCTCGACGACGACGTGCGCGCTGCACGCGTACTGCTCGGAGGCGAGCGCCCAGACGTGGACGTCGTGGACGTCCCGGACGCCGTCGATGGCGGCGAGCGTGCCCGCGACGTCCTCGACGGCGACGTCGGGGGGTGTGCCCTGCAGGAGGATGTTGAGGCTCTCCCGGAGGAGGTCCTTCGCGGAGTAGAGGACGAGCCCCGCGATGCAGAGCGAGAAGAGCACGTCGAGGACGTAGAGGTCGGTGAAGTAGAGTGCGACGCCGAGCGCGATGGCGGCGACGCTCCCGGCGGCGTCCGCGAGCAGGTGGAGGTAGGCGCCCTTCACGTTGAGGTTCCCGCGGCCGCCGTGGAGGACGTACGCGCCCGCGAGGTTCGCGGCGAGGCCGAGGACGCCGACGACGATGGTCGGGACGGCCTTCACGGGCTGGGGGTCGCCGTAGCGCGCGAACGCCTCGTAGGCGACGTAGACGACGATGGCGACGAGCGCGACGCCGTTCGCGAGCGCGCCGAGTATCTCGACGCGCTGATAGCCGTACGTGCGCCGTCGGTCGGCGGCGCGCGTCGCGAGGTAGGCCGCGAGGAGCGCGAGCGCGAGGCTCCCGCTGTCGGTGAGCATGTGCGCGGCGTCCGCGAGCAGCGTGAGCGAGTTCGCGTAGAGCGCGCCCGCGAGTTCGACGACGAAGAAGACGGTGTTGATGACGAGCGCGACGGCGAGCGCGCGCTGGTTCCCGCCGTGGTCGTGTGCGTGGCCGTCGTCGTGTGCGTGGTCGTCGTGCCCGTGCTCGCTCATCGGCGGGTGGGCCTATCCCCCGACGATATATTAACACCCGTATCAGCAACCCGGGTCAGACAACTAGAGGTTACTACTGAGTCGAGTCTCGGTTAACAACAGGCGGCGCTCGGACGCCGCGTCCGGCGAGGGTGGGCGCGGCGAACGAGGCGGGTCTTGCGGCGCGCGGAGCGGGCGCTGGGCGGTGTGAAGTGAGTTGCGGGGAGTAAGCCCCCTTCTGTTCTTCCGGCATTCGGCTGAGCGTCCGCGCGGGACGCCGGGCTACCTTCCTGTGCGCGGACTTGCACCGGCGAGGGTGGCCGTTCCATCGCTCCTCCGCCCTCATTCCTCGGTGGGTTCACTCCCCACGGCCTTCTCGCCGCGGGTTCGCACACCGCATCGGTCGGACGGAGACGTGTCGTCTCTGTTCCAGGGCCGACGGTCTCCCGCCCCGGGCTTGTGCCCGGTCGCCTGCCCGACTGGTGGGGGGACTTTCCTCATGTGCGCGCCCGAGGGCCGCACACGGGGGCCGGGCTCCCGCTACTCACGCGAGCGTAGTCCGCTGAAGGGGTTAAGGGGTTCGGTAGTGTGTGTCACTATGTGACACACATAGGATAAGTACCTTGTGGCTCGCCGGACGCCGTCCCACGGCCACGATACGTCGGAGAGGCGTCGAGTTCCCCGGATAGCCCACTTTCGGAGTCCATCACGGTTTCGGGAAACAAGGGAAGGATTGAAGTTTGAAGTTGCCCTATATGTATGCGTAATGTCCGAGGCCCAGTCGATACACCTTTCCGACGACGACGGCGCTCGGGCCGTCGAGCTCGCGCGTGACTCCGTCGAGGCGTTCGTTCGTAACGGCCAGCGCGAACAGCCGGGGAGCATGCGCGACGCGTTCTACAACCGGACGGGCGCCTTCGTCCGCCTGCAGTCGACCCGGGGACGGGGTCGACTGCGCGGCTGTGCGGGCGCCCACGAGACGGTCCGAGAGCTCGGAAACGAATCGAAACAGCTCGGGCACGCCATCGTCGAGGCGGCGATCAACGCGGCGAGCGAATCCTCCTGTGGCTCCGAAGTCGAGCCCGCCGAACTCGACACCATCCGCGTCTCCGTCTGCACCGTCTCGAACCTCCTCCTCACCGACGACCCGGTCGCCGACATCGAACTCGGCACGCACGGCGTCGCCGTCGACGGCCACGGGAAGCACGGCTGGATGTATCCGACGCTCCCCATCGAGAACGACTGGTCCGTCTTCGAGTACCTCGACCGCACCTGCCGAAAGGCCGGCCTCCCGAACGGCGCGTGGGAGGAGGACGACGTGATGGTGACGCTCTTCGAGGGGCAGGTCTTCCAGGAGTCAGAGCCCCACGGCGAGATCGAGATCCTGAGCTAGAAGTCGACCGCCGCCGCGTCTTCTGCCGCCCGTGTCGCCGCTGCCTCGATGTCGAACTCCCTGACGAGCTCGCCGTCCCGAATCAGGGGTTCGAGGAGTGCCTCGCCGTCCGACGGGCCCGACCGGTCCGCGAGCCCGACGTGGTGGCCGCCGTCCGGCGTCCGGTACACCTGTTTTTTCCCGGAGAGCTTCCCGCGTTTCGCGCAGGGCTCGCCGTCGCACTCGACGATGTCGAGCGAGAAGTCCACGGGGTCGGCGTTCGAGACGTGGCCGCCGACGCCGAACCCCTCGACGACGTCCCGGAGCTCGCGGAGTTCGGCGGGGCCGAGGCCGCCGCTGACGAAGATGCCGACGTCCTCGAACCCCCGCAGGTCGAGCTCCCAGCGGACCTCCTCGATGATGCGGCGGAAGTCGCCGCGCCGCGACGACGTCGTGTCGAGGCGGACGCTATCGAGAGCGTCGCCGAGCGTCGCGGCCGCCCGAAGCGTCTCGTCCTTCTCGTCGGAGTAGGTGTCGCAGAGCGCGACGCGGGGCACCGAGGAATCGACGGCCTCGTCGAACGCCGTCCACGCCTCCTCCTGGTGGCCGTTCCCGAACGCGATGAGGAGGGCGTGGGGCATCGTCCCGCCCGCCTCGACGCCGAGGACGTCGCCGGCGGCGACGTGACTGATACCGTCCAAGCCGGCGACGAGCGCGGCGCGCTCGACCATCGCGGCGATGCTCGGGTGGACGTGGCGCGCGCCGAAACTGAGCACCTGACTCTCGGGGGCGGCCCGCCTGACGTCGAGCGCGCCGGTCGCACAGCCGCTCGCGTGCGAGAGGAAGCCGAGGAGGCTCGTCTCGTAGCGCGCGAAGTCGAGGTAGTCGCCCTCGATGCGCATGACGGGCCCGCCGTCGAAGAGGCGGCCCTCGCGCATCGCGTCGACGTCGATGGGGAGGCCGGCGAGGAGGTGGGCGGCGTCCTTCACGCCCGCGAGCAGTTCGAACTCGCCGGTCGGGAACTGGTCGGCGGTGATTTCGGCGACGACGCGCGGGTTCCTGCCGGCGTGTTCGAGGGTGGTGACCGTCCGGTCGAAGTAGGCGTCCGTCGCCCGCCCCTCGGCGATGGCCTCGGCGGGCACGATGTCGAAGGGGGCGTCCGCCGCGTCTCGTGGCATGCCTCTCGCTACCGACGGCGAGGCGAAAAAGCCTGCCGTCGTCCGGGCGGGAGGACCGGCCGCGACGCCGAGCGCGCGACCCCACAGCGTTTTACCGCGCGCGACGTACCACCGGGCGTGTTCGAGGACATCATGCGGAAGTTCGAGGGGAGTCCCGGCCAGCAGGCCGTCATCCGACTCCTCCTCGAGCGCGGGTTCTCCGTGAACGACGAGGGGCGCGTGGTCTCGGGGTCGATAGAGATCGCGAACACCCAACTCGCCCAGGAGGTCGGCGTCGACCGGCGCGTCGTCGACTCGACGACGGACGCCATCCTCGCCGACGAGGAGCTCAGGCGCATCTTCCAGAACATCAGCCAGATCCCGAGCCTGATGGACCTCGCGCCCGTCCTCGACCTGACGGTCGTGACGGTCGCCGTCCACGACGCCGACGATCCCGGCCTCGTCGCGCAGGTGACGGGCCTGCTCGCCGAGCACGAGATCAGCATCCGCCAGACGATCAGCGAGGACCCCGAGTTCACGGACGAACCGCGCCTCTACCTCGTCGTCGCGGACGACCTCCCCGGCGACGTCGTCACCGAGTTGATGGCGCTCCCGTTCGTCCGCTCGGTCGAGCTCTCCTGAGGTGCCAGACGTGAGCGGGGACGCCTACGAGACGCTCGCCGGGCCGGGGGAAGCGCGCTTCGAAATCCGGGGCTCCGAGTTCGTCGGCCGCGCGCGGCCCGTGGCCACCGTCGAGGCCGCCGAGGCGTTCGTCGAGGAGGTACAGGAGCGCTACGCGGACGCGAGCCACAACGTGCCGTGCTACCGGGTGCGAGTAGAGTCCGGGGGGCCCGGCTCGGGCCATCTGCTCCGCGAGTACCAGAGCGACGACGGCGAGCCCTCCGGGTCGTCCGGGAAGCCCGCGCTGAACGTCCTCCAGCAGCGCGACGTCCAGAACGCCGTCGTGGTCGTCACGCGCTACTTCGGCGGCACCGAACTCGGCGTGGGCGGCCTCGCGCGAGCCTACTCGCGGGCGGTGAAGGAGGCCGTCGACGACGCCGGAGTTACGACGCAGAAGCCACAGGAGCGCTTCGCGGCGACGGTGGCGTACGACGACTCCGGGACCGTTCGGGGCATCCTCGAGTCCGCGGACTGTACGTTCGACGCCGACTACGCCGAACGCGTCGCCTTCGAGGTGACGTGCGACCGCGACGACGCAGATGCGTTGCGAGAGCGGTTGCGCGACGCGACGAGCGGTCGCGTCGAGCTGGAGTGATCAGGGGTCGGCGGGGGCGGCCGCGCCGGCGTCGACGGATTCGCCGCCGGCGCCGTCGCGAGTGCGGCGGTTCTTCAGGAGGAGCGCGACGAAGACGACGAACCCGAGCGCGCGGACCGCGAGGTCGAACGCGAGCGGCGGGACGCCGAGCGTGTCGCGGACGACGCCGAAGAAGCCGGGCGCCATGAGCCAGAGCGCCGCAATCGCGAACCCGGCGCGCTCGGCCCGGGAGAGCGGCGAGTAGAGGTAGCCGATGACGGTCGGCCCGAGCGCGTAGACGCCGAGGAAGACCGCGACGACGGGAATGAGGACTTCGGGGACGAAGAAGCCGACGTCGAGGACGTCAGCCGTCGTGAGCGTGTTGACGGTGGCCGGGCCGCCGGTCCCGCGAAGGAGGAGGATGCCGGGCGCGAAGACGAACGCGAACGGCACGATGGCCTTGTTCAGCGAGAGGGTGAACGCCTCGACGCCGGTCTGGAACTGATCGGACTTCGCGATGCCGGAGGCCGCGTAGGCGGCGACGGCGACCGGCGGCGTGATGTCCGCGATGACGCCGAAGTAGAGGATGAAGAGGTGGGCGGCGAGAATCGGGATGCCGCCGATCTGGGAGATGGCGGGGCCGAGGAGGCTGACGAGGATGATGTAGGTGACGGTCGTCGGCATCCCCATCCCGAGGATGATCGAGGAGATCGCGGTGATGATGAGGAGGAGGACGAGCGACTCGCCGCTGACGGCGAGGATGAGGCTCGTGAGGTTCGGTCCGAGGCCGGTGGAGGAGACGACGCCGGGGATGATGCCGGCGGCGGCGACGGCGACGACCACGGTCGTCGCGGTGCGCGCGCCGGAATCCATCGCGGACCCGAGGAAGGTCGCGTACTCGAACGGCCGGTTGCCGAGGAGGCCGGGGCGCCCGACGGTCTCCGCGACGGTTTCGGCGGACTCCGCGACGTGGTCGTCGTAGTCGAGGAGCGGGCTGTCACCGCGCGGGCGGACGAGGAGGACGGCGACGCTGACGAGCGTGACGATCCAGCCGAGGTTCGGCGCGGCGTAGTCGAAGGCGGCGCGCAGGCCCATCGGCGTCCCCGACGCACCGGTGAGGAACCCGAGGAGGCTGACGCCGGTGGCGGCAAAAGACGCCATTTCGGCGAGGAAGAGCGCGCTGATCGCGCCGATGAGCGGGAGGCGCGTCCGCTCGTTGTACGCGGCGAGGAGCGCGATGAGCGCGATGAGCGCGACGATGGTGAACCACGCGGAGCGCGCGGGCGTGTAGCGGATGCCGACGAGGTAGACGAGGAGGAGGATGAGCGGGAGGAGGTAGAACCAGCCCCGGCGGAGGTGGGGGATGGCGTCGACGAGTTCGGAGGGGTCGACGCCGCCGATGCCCGTCCGGGAGGCCTCGAGGTGGACCATCACCCAGACGCCGAAGAAGAAGACGACGGCGGGGATGGCGGCGGCGACGACGACCTCGTTGAACGGCGTCCCCGTGTAGGAGACGATGAGGAACGCGGCCGCGCCCATGACGGGTGGGAGGATCTGCCCGCCCGAGGACGCGGAGGCCTCGACGGCGCCCGCGAACTCCGAGCGGTAGCCCGAGCGCTTCATCAGCGGGATGGTGAACGCGCCCGTGGTGACGGTGTTCGCGATGGAGGAGCCGCTGATGGTGCCCATGAAGCCGCTCGCGAGGATGCTCGCCTTCGCGGGGCCGCCCTTCCGCGAACCGGTGAGCGAGTACGCGAAGTCGATGAACCAGCGGCCCGCGCCGGACATCTCGAGGAACGCCCCGAAGAGCACGAAGATGTAGATGTACTGCACGCTGACGCTCACCGGGAGACCGAAGATGCCGTTCTCGGTGTTGAACCAGAGGTTCTGGACGATGGTGTACCAGTCGATCTGGGTCGTGCCGAAGACGCCGACGAGCGGCGCGCTGCTCGGGATGAGGTAGCCAAAGCGCGCGTAGACGAGGAAGGAGCCGACGAGCACCATCAGCGGGAAGCCGAGCGCGCGCCGCGTCGCCTCGAGGACGAGGAGGGTGCCGGCGACGCCCGCGAGGAACGCGTAGGACGTGGCGTCGAGCGGAATCCCGAGCGCGGCGACGACGTCGACGACGCCGTGCAGGACGGGGAAGACCTCCTGTATCGGGCGCCCGGATTCGAGGCCGAAGACGCGGAGGCGCTGGATCTCGTCGAACTCCGTGACGACGTAGCCGCCGGCGAGCACCGAGAGCGCCATGCAGACGAGGTCGGCGGGCGTGACGCGCTCGCCGTCGTCGTCGAGCATGAACCACGCGAGGACGGCGGCGACGGCGTCGGTGACGCGGACGACGGCGCCGTCGAAGCGGTCGTGAATCGCCGCGCGCGCGGCCGAGAGGCGCCGCGCGAGGAAGCCCTCGCCCTGCGTTGGCGGGAAGAGCAGGAAGGCCAGCAGGAGCGCGAACGTCACGTGGATGGCGTTCACCTGGAGCTGCTGGAGGGCGGCGACTTGCACGCGCCCGACGACGGGGAGCGAGAGCGTGAGGGAGAAGCCCCGGGCGGCGAGCCAGAGTTGGAAGACGGAGAAGGCGACGCCGATGACGGCGGCGGCGGCGGCGGCCCAGCCGCGAAGGGAGCGTTTGCGTTCCAGTTCCTGGACGATCTCGTCGGCCTCCTCGGGGAGCGCGTCCGATTCGGCCTCGGTAGGTGGTCTATCACTCATTGGTGGTTGTGTCGAGTGCGGCCTCGAGGAGGGAGCGGTCGGTCACGCGGATGGTGACGGCGCGCGCGTCCGAGCGGTTGACGAGGTCGTAGGTCCGGCCGTCGACGACGAGTTCGTGGTCGGCGACGCGGCCGGGCTTCACGTTGAGTTCGCGGCCCTGCCAGTCGGGGTCTTCGAGGACGAACGTCCCGTTGACTTCGCGGACGGCGGAGCGACTGGGGAGCCCCCAGCCGTAGGACTCGAACTCCATGCGCGTGTAGACGAGCGTGTGCCCGCGGACGGCGTACTGGTCGAGGACGCGGGATTTCTGGACGCTGTGCATGTAGACGAGCGCGACCGTGGAGTTCTCGTGAACGGGCGTGGCGATGAGTTCGTCGCCCGTCTGTTGGTCGGTGACGACGAGCTGCTCGCCGACGGGGACGGCAGAGGCGGTCGCGGTCGCGGAGACGAGAAGGAGGGCGAAGAGGAACGCGAGCGCGACGCGGCGCGTCGAGCGCTCGCGGGAGTCGCCGGTGAGTCGGTCGAGTGCGGGCATGAGTCGAGAGAGAGCGGAGGAGGCGGCGTCGGGTCGGTTAGCCGAAGTAGGCCTGCGCGCCCTCGTGGAGCTCGATGGACATGCCGTCCTGGGCGCTCGCCTTCGAGATGAAGTCGGTCTTGATCGTGAGTTCGTCGACGTTGTCGAAGATGGCGGCGGTGACGTTCTCGACGACGTCGGCAG
Organism: Halarchaeum sp. CBA1220; assembly: GCF_003721175.2. Classification (GTDB taxonomy): domain Archaea; phylum Halobacteriota; class Halobacteria; order Halobacteriales; family Halobacteriaceae; genus Halarchaeum; species Halarchaeum grantii. Next base: position 836,954 of record NZ_CP054707.1, on the reverse strand, counting down.
ACGCCTCGGCGTTCGTCGCGATCATCGCCTGCACGGCGACGGTGGGGACGGCCTCGTCGATGCCGCTGTAGGTGCCGGCGGGAATCTGGTCGTCCGCGAAGAAGGACGCGGCGTCCTTGACCTGCTCGCGGGCGTCGCCGTCGATGGGGACGATGCGGACGTCCTCGGTGGTGGCGAGGTCGCTGATCGCGCCGACGGGCCAGCCGCCGACGGTGAACGTCGCGTCGACGTCGCCGTTACGGAGCTGCTCGGACGCCTGGCTGAAGCTCGTGTTCTGCTCCTCGAAGTCGTCCTGCGTGATGCCGACGGCGTTGAGGATCTGGAGCGCGTCGACCTGCGTGCCGGAGCCGAGGTCGCCGGTGTTCACGCGCTTGCCCTTGAGGTCCTGAAGGGTCTCGATGCCGGACTCGGCGAGCGTGACGACGTGGATGGTCTCCGGGTAGAGCGTCGCGACGCCGCGGAGGTTCTCGATGGGGTTGTCCTGGAAGGCGTCGATGCCGGTGCCGTTCTTCGCGAAGTACGCGATGTCGTTCTGGATGAGCGCGAAGTCGGCGTCGCCGGAGTAGAGGCTGCCGACGTTCTCGACGCTGGCGCCCGTGGACTGGACCTGCACGCCGTAGTCGGTGTGGCCCTCGATGACGCTCTTGAACTCGTTGGAGAGCGGGTAGTAGGTCCCACCGGTACCGCCGGCGTGCCAGGAGAGGCGCGTCTCGCCGCCGCTCCCGCCACTCGTCGTCGTGGAGGTCGTGGTCTCGCCGTCGCCGTCACCGCCGCCGCTCTGCGAACAGCCCGCGAGGGCCGCGATGCCAGCGACGCCGGTCGTCTTGAGGAACGTCCGTCGGTCGAAAGAGGACATACTAGCAATGGGGGTGGGGAGAAGTATATAACCGATGGTTTTCTCCGGATCTGTTTTCGGATACCGGATCTGTATTCGAATTCACAATCACGTTCCCCGAGTTAACCGAGAGAAAGACCCGGGTTCGATACGGAACCGGCGGAGGGCGTCGAGGAAGGCGGGAGTCAGTTCGTGCGGAAGGCCCGGTCGCCGGCGTCGCCGAGGCCGGGGATGATGTAGCCGTTCTCGTCGAGGTGGTCGTCGATGGAGACGGTGAGGAGGTCGGCCTCGGGGAACTGCTCGCTGACCCGAAGCAGCCCGTCGGGAGCGGAGACGGCGGAGAGCACGAAGAGGTTCTCCGGGTCGGGCTGGTCCTCGAGGACGGCGTCGAGGACGGTGCACATCGTCGACCCCGTCGCGAGCATCGGGTCGGCGACGATGACGGTGTCCTCCTCGCGGATGTCGGGGAGTTTGACGTAGTCGACGGTGATGGGGAACTCGCCGTTCTCGTTCATGCCGGCTTCCTCGTCGCGGCCGGCGGAGATGACGCCCTGTTTCGCGCGCGGGAAGGCCTTCAGGAGGCCCTCGACGAACGGCGTCGCGGCGCGCAGGACGTTGATGATGACGACGTCGTCGAGGCCCTTCACGCGCTCGCCCGTCGTCTCGGTGAGCGGCGTCTCGATGGAGACGTACTCCGTCTCCATCGCGCCGTCGATGACCTCGTAGCCGGCGATGCGGCCGAGCTTCACGAGACCCTTCCGGAAGGCGACCTGCTCGGTGTGCTTGTCGCGGAGTTTCGAGAGCGTGTCCTTCGCGAGCGCGTGCGTGATGACGTGCGCGTCGTCTCGGTCCTCGATGGGCATACCGGGAGTGCGGACCGCTGGCGGGGTTAACGTATCGGTCCGGCGCGAGCGCGGCAGTCGATGCCACCCGTGAGAGGCGTCGGCGGACGCCTCACCGACGGCCGCGAACGCGCGGTGTGTCAGCGGGTGGCCGACAACACGTAAAGGGATCGACGCCGTAGTCGAGTGCGAAGCGATGGAGGAGAACATCTCCGGATTCCGCGAGCGCGGGTCGTGGGGCGACGTCGTCGAGCACGGCGAGCGCATCACGTCCGCGCTCCGGGAGGTCGAGGCCGACGAGCCCTATCGCGACGAGTACGAGGAGTGGGACGAGTGGCGGCCGAAGACCCACGAGCGCCTCACCACCGACGTCAACGAGAAGACGGCGGAGCAGGCCAGCGTCGCCGAGGGCGAGGGCGAACGCGAGGGCGAGGACGTCGACGACGACCTCCAGACCGCCGGCGAGCGCCTCACCGAGTCCTACGAGAAACTCGAGGACGACGACACCGAGGGCGCCGTCGAGAAGTGGGGTGAGTCCATCGGCCACGTGGCGCGCGCCGCCGACACCGCCGGCCGGCGGGCGCTCCGAAAGGTCGAGAACACCGTCTACAAGCGCGTGATGACGCAGGTCGCGCCCTACTACTTCGACAACGACCTCGTCTCCGCGAACGTCCAGCGCGTCCGCGGCGAGGCCGACGAGTTCGCCTTCGAGGTGCAGGTGAACGACGACGACCTCCGCGACGAGGTGCGAGAGGTGCTCCACGAGTACGAGGACGACGTCGAGCGCTGGCACGTCGACACGGAGAAGCAGACGGCCGCCGCGTCGGCCGCCGAGGGCGTCGAAGCACCGGAGGAGCCGGACGAAGCGCGACACACCACGAACTGACCGACAGCCCTTTCTCCCCGCCACCTGTCGAGCCAACAGTAATGGTCACCGTCGCCGCGGCCGCGACGCTACTCGTCGCGGCGTTCGCCAGCATGTTCATGGCGTGGACTATCGGTGCCGGCTCCAGCGGGTCGACACCGTTCGCGCCGGCGGTCGGCGCGAACGCCATTCCCGTGATGCGCGCGGGCTTCTACGTCGGCATCCTCGGCTTCGCAGGCGCCGTCCTCCAGGGCGCGAACGTCTCGCAGACCGTCGGCGCGGGACTCGTCGCGGGCGCGACGCTCACCTCCGTCGCCGTCATCGTCGCCCTCCTCACCGCCGCGACGCTCGTCGCCATCGGCGTCTTCACGGGCTACCCGATCGCCACCGCGTTCACCGTCACGGGCGCGGTGGTCGGGACCGGCCTCGCGATGGGCGGCGACCCCGCGTGGGGGAAGTACACCCAGATCGCGGTGCTCTGGGTGCTCGTCCCGTTCGTCGGCGGGTTCACCTCCTTCGGTACCGCGTACGCGCTTCGCGAGGTCGACCGGGACGCCATCCTCGTGCCCGCGCTCGCCGCGCTCGTCGGCGCGCTCGTCGCGAACGTGAACTTCGTCCTGCTCGGCCCGCCGGACGTCGGTCAGTCGCTCGCGACCACGCTCGCGAAGACGCTGCCGTCGCTCCCGCGCACGGCCGCGACGGTGGGCGCGACCGCACTCGTCGCCCTCGGCGTCGCCGCCGTCGTCCGCTGGGACGTCACGCGGAACAACGACGCGGGCAACCGCCACTTCCTGCTCGCGCTCGGCGCGCTCGTCGCGTTCAGCGCGGGCGGCAGCCAAGTGGGGTTGGCGGTCGGGCCGCTCCTCCCGCTCGTCGGCGACAGCGTCCCCACGACGTACGTCCTCGTCGGCGGCGGCCTCGGCCTCCTCGTGGGGTCGTGGACGGGCGCGCCGCGCATGATCAAGGCGCTCGCGCAGGACTACTCGAGTCTCGGGCCTCGGCGGTCCATCGCCGCGCTCATCCCGAGTTTCGCCATCGCGCAGGCGGCCGTCTTCTTCGGCGTCCCCGTCTCCTTCAACGAGATTATCGTCTCCGCCATCGTCGGCGGCGGCTACGCGGGCGGGGCGGGCGCGGGCGGCGTCAGCCGCGAGAAGATGCTGAAGACCGTCGGCGCGTGGGTGGGGTCGCTCGCCGTCGCGCTCGCCGCGAGCTACGCCCTCTTCCACGCGGCCGACGTCGCGCTCGGCCTCACGTAGACTCGAGCGTCTCGTCGACCTCGTCGGCCTCGGGCTCCTCGTCGAGCTTCGTCACGCGCGCCTTCATGATGCGCGTGTTCTCCACTTGCTCGGCGCGCAACTCGACGTTCTCGTAGCGGAACGTCTCGCCGACCTCGACGAGGCGGCCGGCGCGGTTGAAGATGAAGCCCGCGATGGTCTCGAACTCCTCGCCCTCCGGGAGCTCGATGTCGAGCGCCTCGTTCACCTCGTCGACGTTCACCTCGCCGCGCACGATGAGTGTGTCGTCGTCGACGAACGTCACGGGGCGTTCCTCCTCGCCCTCGAGTATCTCGCCGACGATCTCCTCGATGAGGTCCTCGGTCGTGATGAGCCCCTCCGTGGTGCCGAACTCGTCGAGGACGACGACCATCCCGACGCGCTCCTCCTGCATCTCCTGGAGGAGTTCGTCGACGTTTTTCGACTCGGGGACGTGGAGCGTCGGCTCCATCAGGTCGTCGAGGTCGACGCCCTCGCTCTCGCCGTAGTTGGACTGGCGGACGAGGTCGCGCAGGCTGACGATGCCGACGACGTTGTCGAGGCTCCCCTCGTAGACCGGGAGGAGTTCGTGGCCGGACTGGACGCAGGCCTCGATGGCCTCCTCGAGGCTCGCCTCCGTGGAGACGGCATCGACGTCGAGGCGCGGCGTCATCACCTCCTTCGCGATGGTGTTGTTGAACCGGAAGATGCGCTGGAGCATCTCGCGCTCGTCCTCCTCGATGACGCCCTCGCGCTCGCCGGTGCGGATCATCTCCTGGATCTCGTCGCGCGAGACGTAGGAGGACTCGATGGCGGCGCGCCCGCCCGTGATGCTGTTCACGATCCGCGTGAGGTAGTCGAAGAGGACGACGAGCGGAAGGAGGAAGCGCTCGGACCACTGGAGCGGGCGCGCGACGCGGAGCGACCACGACTCCGTGTGCTCGACGGCGTAGGACTTCGGGCCGGACTCGCCGAAGAGGAGGACGACGGCGGTGATGCCGAGCGTCGCCGCGACGACGGCCTGCCCGCGCGAGAGGTAGAGGCCGGCGAGGCCGGTCGCGATGGAGGACATCGCGATGTTCACGAGGTTGTTCCCGACGAGGATGGTCACGAGGAGGCGATGCGGGTCGCTCTTCAGCTCCATCACCGCGTCGGCACCCGGGACGCCCTCCTCCGCGAGCGACTCGACGCGGTGGCGAGCGAGCGAGAACATCGCGATCTCGGCGGACGAGAAGAACGCCGAGAGGCCGATCAGGACGACGAGCGCGGCCAACCCAATCGCGGTTATGGTCGGCGTGTCGAAACCCAGCGCTGCCGGCGACACCGCGAGCAGGAAATCGGATAAGCCCATTCAGTACCGTGGGGTTCCGTCCCACGGGGATTAAGCGTTTCTCCATCGGGAAGCGAGACGGGGTTCTCCGCCCCGGCCGGACGTCCCATTCCCGTACGGTCGCGCCGGGGGCGAAGCGTTTACCCCGAGTTCGACCCAACCCCGACGCATGAGCGCGACGAGTGCCCCACCGAACCCGGAGAGTCAGGACGCGCCCATCACGCTGTATCGCCTGCAGGCGTGCCCGTTCTGCGAGCGCGTCGTCCGAGTGCTCGACGAGCTCGGACTCGACTACCACTCGCGCTTCGTCGAACCGCTCCACTCCGAGCGCGACGTCGTGAAGCGCCTCGTGGGCGCGCGCACGGTGCCCGCTATCGTCGACGAGGAGACTGGCGTCGCGATGGCGGAGTCCGCGAACATCGTCGAGTACCTCGAGGCCACCTACGGCGACGGGGGTGGGGCGTGATGGAGTTCGACGTCGTCGACCTCCCCGAGGCGGACTACCCGGACGTGGGCGAGACGGCGCCGGACTTCACGCGCCCGCTCGTGAACGGCGAGTTCTGGGAGGACGCGGCGCTCTCGGACCTCACGGACGAGGGGCCGGTGCTCCTCGTCTTCCACCCGATGGACGGCGCGTTCCCGACGACGTACGTCTGGAAGGAGCTCGTGGAGCGCGACCTCGGCGACGTGAGCGTCGTCGGCCTCTCGATTTCGACGCCGTACGAGCACAAGACCACGGTCGAGGAGCGCGGGCTGGACGACGCGGGCTATCGCCTCTTCAGCGACCCGCAGAACGGCGTCGCCGAGGCGTACGGCATCAGTCACGACCTCGACGGGATGGCGGGCGTGAGCGAGCCCCGGCCCGCGCTCTTCCTCCTCGACTCGGACCGCACCGTCGCGTACGCGTGGGTCGCCGACGAGTGGCCGGCGTTCCCGGAGTACGACGACGTCGAACGGGCGGTCGCCGAGCTGTGAGCGTCACCGACGCCGCCCTCGCGGCGGCCGCTGCGGCCATCGAGCGCGGCGACCTCGTCGTCTACCCGACGGAGACGGTGTACGGCCTCGGCGCGGACGCGCTCGACCCCGACGCGGTCGAGCGCGCCTACGAGGCGAAGGGGCGCGCCCGCGAGAAGCCGATGAGCCTCGGCGTCCCGTCCGTCGAGGCCGCGAGCGAGTACGTGCACGCGAGCGAGCGCGAGGAGCGCTTCATGCGCGAGTTCCTCCCGGGGCCCGTCACCGTGGTCTGCGAGAAGCGCGACGTCGTCCCGGACGTCCTCACGGGCGGGCGCGAGCGCGTCGGGGTGCGCGTGCCCGACCACGAGGTGGCGCTCGCGCTCCTCGAGCGCACCGCGCCGGTGACGGCGACGTCCGCGAACCGGAGCGGGACGGGGAGCGTGCGGCGCGTCGCGGACCTCGACCCGTCGTTCCGCGAGGCGGTCGCGGTCGTCCTCGACGGCGGCGAGACGGGCGGCGAGGAGAGCACCGTCGTGGACGTCGCGGCGAACGAAGTCCTGCGCCGTGGCGCGGACGCCGAGGCCATCGAGGACTGGTTGGCGAGCGCTTAGAGGAGCGAGGAGAGCGTCCGCGTGCGGACGCCGCACTCGCTGCGGTAGTCGCAGTTCCGACAGCGCGCGTCGTCGCCGAGGCGCGACGGCGGCCCGTCCATGGTTCGGACAGTCCGGAGGACGCGCCGATAGGTGGCTTTCGCGCGCGTCGTGACCGACACCTCGCGGACGACGCCGTGGCGCGGGTACTCGACGTACGCGCGCTCGACCGGCGCCCGTTCGCGCCACGCGAGCGCTTTCGCGGCGGCGACCGCGCGGACTTTCTGTGGCTCCCAGACGCCCTGCTCCGGGGGGTCACCGGGGGAGACGAGCGTCGGCGCGAGCGGGTCGGCGAGGACTTTCGCGACCCGGCCCCGGCAGTCCTTCCCGGTGAGGAGGACGTCCGTCTCGGCGGGCGCGGCGAGGTCGGGCCGCCTGGTCAGGAGGGCGCCGAGGCGCGCGCGGTACTCGGCCGGGTCGGGGGCGACCGTCCCTCTGAGCGCGGTGTCGCTCGCCTCGAGGAGCGTCGGGTAGTCGGCGGCGAGGTCGCGGACGCGCTCGACGGAGTCGGGGAGGCCGCGAGCGTCCTCCTGTCGCCGGTAGTAGAGTTGGCGCGGGCAGTAGGCGGCGGTCGCGAGGTCGGAGAACGTGACGTAGTCGGGCACGCACCGGGGTGGGCGCGCGCTCGTAGATGAAGGCTCGCGTAAAGGACTATGGCGTGCGCCCACGGACGTGGGCGTATGAACGGGACGGTCCGGACGGTCGTCTGCGTCGTCGTCGGCCTGTTCGCGGGCGCGGTGCTCGGGCCGCTGTTCGCCCCTGACCCGACGGGGCTGCTCGCTGCGGGCCTGACGGGCGCCGTCGCACTGCTCGTCGGCGGCGGTCTCTGCGCGACGTGGGGGCGGGCGGCCGACGAGGACGGGAGCGGAGGGCGGACGCCGTGACGCGCTCGGTCGGCACGGTCGGCCGGTTGCGAAGCGCGAGCGACCGGCTGGTGTGAGGGCTTAGAGGTTGGTGTTCGTCTCCTGGCCCTCGGTGGCGTCTTCGAGGCCGTCCTCCTGGGCGGCGGTGGTGAGTCGTTCGGCGAGTTCGCGGTCCTGGAGGACGGCCTCGAACTCGCCGCGGTACTGGTCGTTGACGGCGCGTATCTCGGACTGCACGCGGGCGACGCGGCGGTAGTCGGCGACGGTCTCGGGGTCGGCGCCGAGGTCGTCGGCGAGGTCGGCGTCGCTCGGGTCGCCGGTCTCGATTGCGCGCCGGAGGGCGTCGAGGTCGAGGGGGGCGTCCTCGACGTCGGTCTGCACGAGGTGGAGGTCGCGGCGGGCCTCGGTGACGGCCTCGGTCGGGCGGTCGAGTTCGGCGGCGATTTCGGCGTCGGTGTCGCCGGCGTAGAACCCGCGAACGACGCGGACGAGCGTCTCCGTGTCGAGGTCGCTCTCGAAATCGAGTTTCTCGCGCATCGTCGCGACGACGTCGTGGAGTCGCTCGTCGATCTCGGCGTCGGTGGCGAGCGACCCGTGGCCGGCCTCTTGGGTCTCGGTCACGGTGTCGCCGTCCGTGACGTCGATGAAGATATCCCGGAGTTCTTGGGTCTTCTCGTCCATATTGTCCCGCCATGGCCCCCCGACGCATATAGGCTTGTTGGACGAATTGACACTCTCGTAAACCACTAGTCTTGAAGGTGGTTGACGGGAGAGGGCGGAACATGAGCACGGACACGCAATCCGTCGCCCTCGTGGGCGACGAGGTCGTGACGAACGTCGCCCGCTCGGCGCTCTTCGCCGCGCTGACGGGTGCGCTCGCGTACGTGAGCTTCCAGCTACCGCTCTCGCCCGTTCCCTACACCCTCCAGGTGCTCGGCGTCTTCCTCGCCGGCGTCTTCCTCGGGCCGACGTGGGGGTTCGCGGCGATGGCGCTCTACGTCGTCGCGGGCGCGGTCGGCGCGCCGGTCTACGCGTACGGTGCGAGCGGCGTCGGATCGCTCGTCAGCCCGTGGGGTGGCTACCTCTGGTCGTATCCGTTCGCGGCGGGCGTCCTCGGCTACCTCGCGCACGGTCGCGACGGCCTGACGCCGACGGGTGAAATCGCGCTCTCGCGCCTCGCCACCGGCCTCGCGGCCGCGACGCTCCTCATCTACGCGTTCGGGACGCTCGGGTACGCGATCTTCGCGGACGTCGGCCTCTACGCGGCGCTCCTCGTCGCGGCGGTCCCGTTCGTCCCCGGCGAGATTCTGAAGGGCGTCGTCGCCGTGCTCGCCGCGCGCAGTGACCGCCTCCGGGCGGCCTGAGGTGACGCGTCGATGATCGAGACGCGCGGCCTCGTCCACCGCTACGGCGACGTGCGGGTGCTCGACGGGGTCGACCTCGACGTCGCGGACGGCGAGTTCGTCGTGCTCGCGGGCGCGAACGGCTCCGGGAAGACGACCCTCGTCCGCCACTGGAACGGCCTCCTCGACGCCGACGCCGGCGACGTCCTCGTGAACGGCACGCGGGTACAGGACGACCTCGTCGCGGCGCGGACGGCGGTCGGGATGGTCTTTCAGGAGCCACGCGACGGCTTCGTCGCGGCGACGGTCGGCGAGGACGTCGCGTTCGGCCCGGAGAACCTCGGTCTCGCGCGCGGGGAGATCGACGCCCGCGTCCGGGACGCGCTCGCCGCCGTGAACCTCGGGGGCCGGGGGAGCGAGCGCATCGACGAGCTCTCCGGGGGCGAGCGCGAGCGCGTCGCCATCGCGGGCGCGCTCGCGATGCGCCCCGACCACCTCGTGCTCGACGAGCCGTTCACGGGCCTCGATCAGCCCGCACGCGAGAGCGTCCTCGACAGGCTGGACGCGCTCCACGAGTCGGGGACGAGCGTCGTCGTCGTGACGCACGACCTGCGCGACCTGCTCGCGCGCGCCGACCGCCTCTGCGTGCTCGCGGACGGCGACGTGGTCGTGGACGATACCCCCGAAGACGCCGTCGAGCGACTCGATGGCGTTCCGGTTCGGCGGCCGTGCTGAGCTATTCGCCGGGCGAGTCGCTCGGCCACCGCCTCGACCCCCGGACGAAGCTCGCGTTTCAGGCGGTCGTCGCGGGCGTCGCGCTCGCGCACACGACGCCGGCGTGGCTCCTCGCGCTCACCGCCGTCTGCTGGGCCGCGCTCGCCGGCTGTCGGCTCCCCATTCGCGAGACGCTGGCGGAGTATCGCGGCGTCCTCCCGTTCCTCGTCGTCGCGCCGCTCCTCGAAGCGCTCCGCGTCGGCCCGCCGTGGCTCGAGCTCGAGGCCGCCGTCGACCCGGCGCTCGCGCTCTATCGGACCCTCCTGCTGCTCGCGCTCGCGGCGGCGTACGTGAAGACGACGTCGCCACGGGAGTCGCGCGCGGCCGTCGTCTCGGTGGTGCCCGGGAGGCCCGGGCGCTATCTCGGCCTCGGGGTGGCGCTCGTCTTCCGCTATCTGCCCCTCCTGCAGGCGGACGTCCGGCGGCTCCGCGAGGCGGCGTGGGCGCGACTCGGCGACGAGCGCCGCGTGGACGAGCGCGTCGCGCACCTCGCGGTCGGGGGTCTCGAGCGCGCGTTCGACCGGGCGGACGCGCTCTCGCTCGCGATGCGGGCGCGCTGTCTCTCGTGGAACGCGACCGCGCCCGCACTCGCGTTCACCCGGGGCGACTACGCCGTCCTCTGTGTCGCGGGCGCGCTCGTCGCGGCGGGCCTCGTCTGGTGAGCGCCGGCCCTACTCGCGGAGCTCGACGGCGTGGCCTCGCTCGCGGGCGAACTCGCAGACGGCGAGCGGGCCGGTCTCGACGTCGAAGGCGTCCCCGTCGGGGGCGGCCGCGCGGAGGTCGGCGGCGAGGTCGTCGAGGGCGTCGCCGGTGACGGTGCCGTCGTACGCGTCGAGGCAGGCGTCGACGCACGCGGGGACGAGCGCCTCGACGTACGGGCGCTCCCCGAGGTACTCGAGGGAGAGGAGGAAGCCCGGCGTGGCCTCGGGGTCGCGCCACTCCTCGTCGGGGCGCAGACGCCGCTTCTTCTCCTGCTGGCTCGCGTAGTACGCGTGCAGGAGGTCCTCACCCCAGTCGCCCGTGACGTCGAGCGCGATGGCCGTCATCACGAGGGTGTGTGAGTCTGTAACATATAAGGTTGCCCGGTCGGTGAGGCAACATAAATCGGATGGCGCGATACAGAATACCCTCGTGCCGCCTCCGGGAGCCCTAAGCGAGCGGCCGTCCAATCGTGCGTATGGAGCAGACGCGACGACCCCGGCGACTCCGCCGGGACGGTGTGCGGGGACTCGTGAGCGAGACGTCGCTGGACGCGTCGGACCTCATCGCGCCCGTCTTCGTGGACGCGACGACCGAGGAGCGCGTGGCCATCGAGTCGATGCCCGGCCACGAACGCGTGCCGCTCTCGGAGGCGGTGGCGCGCGTCGAAGAGGTGCGCGCGACGGGCGTCGAGGCGGTGATGGTGTTCGGGATTCCCGAAGCGAAGGACGAACGCGGGTCGCGCGCGTGGGCGAGCGACGGCGTCGTGCAGGAGGCCGTCCGGCGTATCACGGCGGAGACGGACGCCTACGTCATCACGGACGTCTGTCTCTGCGAGTACACCGAGCACGGCCACTGCGGGGTGCTCACGAGCGACGCGCGGGAGCGCTGGGAGGCGCTGGACTCCGACCCGAGTCCCGAGGGCGACGCGGGCTTGAGCGAGGGGCTGACGGTGCAGAACGACGAGACGCTCGAACTGCTCGCGCGCACGGCGGTCTCGCACGCGGAGGCGGGCGCGGACATGGTGGCGCCGTCGGCGATGGCGGACGGACAGGTCGGCGCGATTCGCGGGGCGCTCGACGACGCGGGCTACGGGGACCTGCCGGTGATGGCGTACGCGGTGAAGTACGAGTCGGCGTTCTACGGGCCGTTTCGGGACGCGGCGGACGGCGCGCCGTCGTTCGGCGACCGGCGACACTACCAGATGGACCCGGCGAATCGACGGGAGGCGATGACGGAGGCGAGTCTGGACGTCGAGGAGGGCGCGGACGTACTGATGGTGAAGCCGGCGCTCCCCTACCTCGACGTCGTGGCCGACGTCCGCCGGGAGTTCGACCTGCCGGTGGCGGCGTACAACGTCTCCGGGGAGTACGCGATGCTCCACGCGGCGGACGAGAAGGGGTGGCTCGACGTCGAGGCCGCCGCCCACGAGTCGCTGCTCTCGATCAAGCGCGCGGGCGCCGACCTGATTCTCACCTACTTCGCGGAGGACCTGGCGTCGCGCCTCTAGGGACCGCCCCACTGCGGGACGTCGCGCACCCACAAACCGGCAGTAGTGACGTGTTTCCGACACTACATCCGAACGGTTTGGAGGAAATATTCACCAACTAGCTGGGCATATTACGACCTTAAACACGTAGTATACGAATGTATAGTGGTCATACGACCACCGAATCACCCCATATTAGATGTTTGTAAACCAAAAGGTTATGTGTAGCCATTGCATGCACTTCTCTCGTAGATCACCACGATGGTTTCACGCAACTCAGCAATTTCGGTGAACGAACGTCTAACTGAAGTCGGTACCATGGGAGAGGTGTCGTAAATGGCGAGCATCATCGACCTCGTCAACAGCGTCAACACGGTCTGGACGCTCGTCGTCTGCTTCCTGATCTTCTTCATGCAGCCGGGCTTCGCGCTCCTCGAGGCCGGACAGGTCCGCGCGAAGAACGCCGGGAACGTCGTGATGAAGAACATGATGGACTGGGCGCTCGGCGTCTTCGTGTTCTTCGTCGTCGGGCAGGGCATCTACGCCATCGCCGGCCAGCTGACGAACGCGAGCACGCCCCTCAGCATCGCCGACGCGTTCGCGTACATCGGTGACCCGGGGAGCGCGGTCGGCTGGCTCTTCGGCGCCGTCTTCGCGATGACGGCGGCGACCATCGTCTCCGGCGCCGTCGCGGAGCGCATCAAGTTCTCCGCGTACGTCTTCCTCGCCATCTGCCTGACCGCGGTCATCTACCCGGTCATCGGCGGGTTCGCGTGGAGCGGCGGCCTGCTCTCGTCGGGTGGGTTCCTCGGACAGCTCATCGGCGCCGGCTACGAGGACTTCGCTGGCGCGACCGTCGTCCACATGCTCGGCGGCGTCGCCGGCCTCGTCGCGGCGTACATGGTCGGCCCGCGTCGCGGGCGCTTCGACAGCGAGGGCAACCCGCGCCCGATACCCGGACACTCGGTCGTCTTCGCCGTCATCGGGACGTTCATCCTCGCGTTCGGCTGGTACGGCTTCAACGTCGGGACGCAGGGCATCCTCTCGATCTCCGCGAACGCGACGACGCTCGAGGGCGTGACCTTCAACAGCGCCGCACTCGGCCGCGTCGCGCTGAACACGACGCTCGCGATGGGCGTCGGCGCTATCGGTTCGACCATCGTGACGACCCTCCGCGAGGGCAAGCCGGACCCGCTGTTCGCGGCGAACGGCCTGCTCGCCGGCCTCGTCGCCATCACGGGCGCCTGCGCGCACGTCACCTGGTGGGGTGCGGTCATCATCGGCCTGCTCGGCGGCATTCAGGCGCCGCTCGTCTACCACTGGATCGTCGAGAACCTCAAGATCGACGACGTCTGTGGCGTCTTCGCGGTCCACGGGAGCGCGGGTGCGCTCGGCACCATCCTCATCCCCGTGTTCGCCGCTGACGGCTTCGGAATCAACCAGCTCGTCATGCAGATCGTCGGCGTCCTCGTCATCACCGTCTGGACGGTCGTGATGACCTACGTCGCGCTGAAGATCGCGGACGGCATCTGGGGCCTCCGCGTCGACGAGGACGAGGAGGAGCTCGGACTCGACCGCGGCGAGCACGGCATCGAGGCTTACCCCGAGTTCGTCGACGAGGGCGTCGTCGCGGACGGCGGGCGGGACCAGACCTACGGCGTCCGCACGGACGGCGGCGAGGACCGCGAGATTCGCACCGACGGCGGCGTCGACGTCGACGACCACGAGGTTCGCACGGACGGTGGCGAGAACATGGACACGCACGAGATTCGCACGGACGGTGGCGAAGAGGAGCTGGAAATCGAGGACGGCGACATCAAGATGGTCATGGCGGTCATCCGCCCGGACCGCCTCGGCGAGGTGAAGCAGACGCTCGCCGAGGTCGGCGCGCCCTCGCTCACCGTCACGAACGTCTCCGGACGGGGGAGTCAGCCCTCGACGACGGAGCAGTGGCGCGGCGAGGAGTACGTCGTCGACCTCCACCAGAAGGTGAAGATCGAGTGCGTCGTCGCCGACATCGACGCGCACGACGTCGCGGAAGCCATCCAGGAGGGCGCACAGACGGGCGAGCCCGGTGACGGGAAGGTGTTCATCATCGACGTCGAGGACGCCCTCCAGATCCGCACCGGCAAGACCGGACCGGAGGCGGTCTGAGGGCCATGCGCGCACGGACGCATCGGGCGGTGACCGTCCGACAGGGTCTGAGCGTGACCCCCGACATCGCGGCGGCGACCGACCGCTCGACCGGCGCCCGGAGCGCGACTGCCGGGAGCGTCGCCGGCCGCCGCGGTGTCGGTACGGGCCACGGCCAGACGACGCGGGCCCGAGCGAGTCGCGGGGCCGCGACGGCGCGAGCGCCCGCCGCGCGGCGGCGCGAGCGAACGCGTGCCCGGGAGGTGGTAGTCGCGTCCTGAGTCGTTCGTGGTTCCGGCCGGCGACCACCGTCCGTCGTACTCAGTCACTACCGCTGGCCACCCGTGTGGTGCGTGGCGCGCGCCCGGCGCGCGCCGCGCTTCGGTTCGCTGTGGCGCCCGAGCCGGGTAGACGTTCGTCCACCCATCGGGCAACGCTTGCACTCTCCTCTCGACGCATTACGTCCTTATACACACTATACATCCTGTCGTATCGGACGTTCGTACACCAAGTTCGAGTATAGACGAGGACTTTTAAGCTAGGGCTTTTATCGGAGGATTCCTTGCCACCTGTCGTGACTGAGTACGAACCGACCGACGACACCGGCACGGAGGGAGGCGTATGAGCGAACTGACCACCATCGCCACCGGGGTCAACCTCGTCTGGTTGCTCCTCGTCACGTTCCTCATCTTCTTCATGAAGGCGGGCTTCGCCATGCTCGAAGCCGGGCAGGTCCGCGCGAAGAACGTCGCGAACCAGCTCACGCAGACGATCATCACGCTCGTCGTCGGCATCCTCGTCTACTTCGCCGTCGGCGCCGCCGTCGCCACCGTCATCGGCGAACTCACCGGCGCCGGGGGCCTCGACGTCGGCGGGGCGTTCGCGAGCGTCTACGCGCCGAGCGACCCGAACGCGTGGGTGAACTGGCTCTTCGGCGGCGTCTTCGCCATCGCCGCCGCGAACGTCGTCTCCGGCGCCGTCGCCGGCCGCACCCGTCCCCGGATGTACGTCCTCTACACCGCCGTCATCGCGGGCGTCGTCTACCCGGTCGCCGACGGTCTCGTCTGGTCGGGCGGCTGGCTCGCCGGCATGGGCTTTCACGACTTCGCGGGCGGCGCCGTCATCCACGCGCTCGGCGGCATCTCCGCGCTCGTCGGCGCCTACCTCATCGGCCCGCGCCGCGACCGCTACGGCCCGGACGGCACGCCGAACGTGATGCCCGGCCACTCCATCACGCTCGCCGTCCTCGGCACGCTCATCCTCTGCTTCGGCTGGTACGGCTTCAACGTCGGCACCGCCGTGAAGGTGTTCGCGGTGCAGGACGGCCAGCTCGTGCTCGCGAACTTCGCGACCGTCGGGCGCGTCGCGCTCAACACCACGCTCGGCATGGCGCTCGGCGGCGTCGGCGCCGGCCTCGTCGCGTGGTATCGGACGCAGAAGCTCGACACGCTCTTCCTCGCGAACGGCCTGCTCGCCGGCCTCGTCGGCGTCACCCCCATCGCGGACGCGGCGACGTGGCCGGGCGCCGTGCTCGTCGGCCTCGTCGCCGGCGCACAGCTCCCCGTCGTCTTCTCGTTCGTCGAACACCGGCTCAAGGTCGACGACGTCTGCGCGGTCTTCCCCGTCCACGGCACCGCCGGGATGCTCGGGACGGTCGCGTTCGGCCTGCCGTTCGTCACCGTGAACGCGTTCTCGCTTCGCACGCTCGGCGTGCAGGTCTTCGGCGTCGCCGTCATCGTCGCCGTGAGCGCCGCCATCACCGCCGCGCTCTTCACGGTCGCGAAGGCCGCGAACTGGGCGCGCGTCGACGCTGACACCGAGCGGACCGGCCTCGACGTCGCCGCACACGGCGTCGAGACCTACCCCGAGTTCGGCGACCAGGACCGCATCGGCGTCCCCGACGGGGGCACCGTCCCGGACGGCGGGCGCCCGGCGAGCGACATCGAGCTCGTGATGGCGTACATCCGCCCGGACCGCCTCGGCGAGGTGAAACAGGAGCTCGCCGAGGTCGGCGCGCCCTCGCTCACCGTCACGGACGTCTCCGGACGGGGGAGTCAGCCCTCGACGACCGGCCAGTGGCGCGGCGAGGAGTACGTCGTCGACCTCCACCAGAAGGTGAAGGTCGAGTGCGTCGTCGCGGACACGCCCACGCAGGACGTCGTGGACGCCATCCGCAACGGCGCGAAGACCGGGAAGAAGGGCGACGGGAAGGTGTTCGTCCTCCCCGTCTCGGAGGCCACGCAGATCCGCACCGGCAAGACCGGCACCGAGGCCGTGTAGCCGGTCGACCCGCCCGCCGTCTGCCACCGATACGCCGGCTCAGTAACTACTTTCCCGCTGGCGGCGGGAACTCGGAGTATGAACCGCGACACTTCGCGTGACCTCTACGACCGGGCGCTCGGCGTGCTCCCGGGCGGCGTGAACTCCTCCGTCCGGGCGGCCCCCCAGCCGTATCCGACGTTCGTTCGGAAGGGCGACGCGGGCCGAGTCGTCGACGCAGACGGGAACAAGTACGTGGACTGGGTGATGGGCCTCGGCCCCCTCCTCCTCGGCCACGACCTCCCCGAGCCCGTCGAGTCCGCCGTCCAGCGACGCGTGAGCGAGGGCCCGATGTACGGGATGCCGACCGAGGTCGAGGTCGAGCACGCCGAGTTCATCGCGCGCCACGTCCCGAGCGTCGAGATGGTGCGCTTCGTCAACTCCGGCACCGAAGCCACGGTCTCGGCGGTCCGCCTCGCGCGCGGCTACACGGGCCGCGACAAGGTCGTCGTCATGCAGGGCGGCTACCACGGCGCGCAGGAGTCCACGCTCGTCGAGGGCGACGCCGACGACGCCTCGCCGTCCTCGCCGGGCATCCCCGCGTCGTTCGCCGAGCACACCATCCCCGTGCCGTTCAACGACGAGGCGGCCGTCACGGAGGTCTTCGAGGAGCACGGCGACGACATCGCGGCGGTGCTCGTCGAGCCGATTCTCGCGAACAAGGGCATCGTCGAGCCCCGCGAGGGCTACCACGAGACGCTGCGCGACCTCACGGCTGACCACGGCGCCCTCCTCGTCTTCGACGAGGTCATCACGGGCTTCCGGGTCGGCGGGCTCTCCTGCGCGCAGGGGAAGTACGGCATCGAACCGGACCTGACGACGTTCGGGAAGGTCGTCGGCGGCGGCTTCCCCGTCGGCGCCATCGGCGGGAAGACCGAGATCATGGAGGAGTTCACGCCCGCCGGGAGCGTCTTCCAAGCGGGGACGTTCTCGGGGCACCCGGTCACGATGGCGGCCGGCCTCGAAACGCTCACCTACGCCGCCGAGAACGACGTCTACGAGCACGTGAACGACCTCGGGGAGCGGTTGCGCGACGGCCTGCGCGACGTCGTCGCCGAGCGCGCGCCCGAGTACAGCGTCGTCGGGACGGACTCGCTGTTCAAGGTCGTCTTCACGCGCGACGGCCGGAAACCGCGCAACGGCGCGGACGTCGGGCGCGCGAACGTCGCGCGCTGGAACCGCGTCTTCCGCCCGCAGATGCTCGAGGCGGGCGTCATGCTCTCGCAGAACCAGTTCGAGTCCCAGTTCGTCTCCCACGCGCACACGGCGGCGGACGTCGAGGAGACCATCGAGGCCTACCGCGACGCCCTCTAGACTGGGTCCGAAGGGGGTTTCAAGTCGCGATACCGAGGGTACGGTATGCGAGACGAGTCCATCAGGCTGGCGACGCGGGGGTCGTCGCTGGCGCTCCGGCAGGCGGGCGAGATCCAGGCCGCGCTCGAGGAACGCCGCCACGACGTCGAGCTCGTGGAGGTCGAAACCGAGGGCGACCGCATCACCGACGAGCGCATCGCCGACCTCGGGAAGACGGGTGCGTTCGTCCGCGCGCTCGACGAGCGCGTGCTCGAGGGCGACGTCGACGCCGCCGTCCACTCGATGAAGGACGTCCCGACGGAGATGCCCGACGACCTCGTGGTCGCCGCCGTCCCCCGGCGCGCGAGCGCGGGCGACGTCCTCGTCACACCGGACGGAACGACACTCGACGAACTCGAGGCGGGCGCGGTCGTCGGCACGTCGAGTCTGCGCCGGCGCGCGCAGGTGAAGTCGCGTCGCCCCGACCTCGAGGTGGCCGACCTCCGCGGGAACGTCGACACCCGCATCGAGAAACTGCTCGCCGTCCACCTGCAGGCCGAGCACGAGGCCCGACAGGAGGCCGAGGAGGCCTACCAGGAGCAGCGCGCGCGCTACGAAAACCAGCCGGAGAAGGACCCCGAGGAGGCGACCCGCGAGTACGAGCGCACCGTCGAGGAGTGGTTCGACGACCGCTCCGAGCTCGAGAAGCAGGCGATGGGGCGCGAGGTCGACACCGAGTACGACGGGGTCGTGCTCGCGCGCGCCGGCCTCGAGCGCTCCGGGCTCGCGCACAGCGTCGACCTCGTCGACCTCGCGACGGACGAGCACGTCCCCGCGCCCGGGCAGGGCGCGCTCGCGGTGACGGCGCGCGAGGGAACCGAGGTCGCAGAGCGCATCCAGAAAGCGCTCGACCACCCGCGCTCGCGCGTCGAGACGACGGCCGAGCGCATCGTTCTCGAGGAGCTCGGCGGCGGCTGCATCGCGCCGATCGGCGTCCACGCCTTCCTGAAGGGCGAGGTCGTCCGCACGGACGTCCAGGTCTACTCGGCGGACGGGTCGGAGGCCGTGACGGAGACGCGCGAACTCGGCCTCGACGACTACGCTCGCGAGGCGCGGACGTTCGCCGCCGACCTCGCGGAGGCGGGCGCCGCCGACCTCATCGCGGAGGCGAAGCGATGACGGACGCCGAACCCGGGACGGTCTACCTCGTCGGGAGCGGCCCCGGCGACCCCGACCTCCTCACCGTGAAGGCCCGCGACCTCTTGGAGAGCGCGGACGTCGTCCTCCACGACAAACTCCCCGGCCCGGAGATACTCAACCTCGTTCCGGAGGAGCGCGGCGAGGACGTCGGGAAGCGCGCGGGCGGCGAGCGTACCTCCCAGGCGGAGATCAACGAGCGCCTCCTCAAGTACGCGGAGGCGGGCAAGAGCGTGGTGCGGCTGAAGGGCGGCGACCCGTTCGTCTTCGGTCGCGGCGGCGAGGAGGCCGAATACCTCGCCGAACATGGGATCAGTTTCGAGGTGGTGCCGGGCGTGACGTCGCCCGTGGCCGCGCCGGGCGTCGCCGGCATCCCCGTCACGCACCGCGAGCACGCCTCCTCCGTGACGTTCGTCACCGGCCACGAGGACCCGACGAAGGAGGAGTCGAGCGTCGACTGGGCCGCGCTCGCCGAGACCGGCGGGACCATCGTCGTCCTGATGGGCGTCGGCAAACTCCCGGACTACACCCGCGAGCTCCGCGAGGCCGGCATGGACCCCGAGACGCCGGTCGCGCTCGTCGAGAAGGGGACGCGGCCCGGCCAACGCGTCGCCTCGGGCACCCTCGACACCATCGTCGACGTCCGCGACGAGGCCGGCATCGAGCCACCGGCGATAACCGTCATCGGCGACGTCGCGGCCGTCCGCGACCGGCTGGAGGAGTACCTCCGATGAGCCAGCGTGTCCGGGCGGCCGTCTTCCGGCCGGACGACGGGCGGCTCGCGGACGCCGCCGAGTTGCTCGAATCGCTCGGCGCCGAACCGGTACCGGACGCGATGCTGGCCGTCGAACCCACCGACAGAACGCCCCGTGAGGACGCCGACTACGCGGTCCTGACGAGCAAGACCGGCGTCGAACTCGCGGCGGACGCCGGATGGGACGCGGGGGGGACGACCGTCTGCGCCATCGGCGAGAGCACCGCGTCGGCGCTCCGCGACGCCGGTTACGCGGTGGACCTCGTCCCCGAGGAGTACTCGAGCGCGGGCCTCGTGGACGCGCTCGAAGCCGACGTCGGGGGCGCGCGCGTCGAGGTGGCGCGCTCCGACCACGGCTCGGACGTGCTCACCGACGGCCTCGAGGACGCGGGCGGGTACGTCCACGAGACGGTGCTGTATCGGCTCGTCCGACCGAACGCGGCGGGCGCGTCGACGGAGCGGGCGGCCGCCGGCGAGCTGGAGGCCGCGCTGTTCACGTCCTCGCTCACCGTCGAGCATTTCCTCGAGGCGGCGACCGCGCGCGGCGTCCGCGAGGCCGCCGTCGCGGGACTGAACGACGCCGTCGTCGGCTGTATCGGCGACCCGACGCGCCGGACGGCCGAGCGCCACGGCATCGAGGTGGACGTCGTCCCCGCCGAGGCCTCCTTCGACGCGCTCGCGACCGCCGTCGTCGAGGACGCCGCGCCGAGCTATCACGAGTAGGTCGTCGCGAGTACGGGAGTTTATCCGCGCGAGCGGCCTACTTCGGGGTGATGAACGCGCCCGTCCCCGAACTCGAAGCGCGGGCCGCGCGGTGCGCCGCGCGCCTCCGCGAGGCCGACGACCTCCTCCTCACGTCGCACATCGACGCGGACGGCCTGACGAGCGCCGGCATCGCCACCACCGCGCTCTCGCGCGCCGGCATCGCACACGACGTCGCCTTCGAGAAGCAACTCGACCGGAGCGCCATCGAGCGCTACGTCGAGGAGGGGTACGAGACGGTCTTCTTCACGGACTACGGGAGCGGCCAGTTGGACGTCATCACCGAGTACGACGCCATCGATCCCGTGGTCGCCGACCACCACCAGCCGGCGGACGCCGAGACCGAGTACCACGTGAACCCCCTCTTGGAGGGCCTCGACGGCGGGAGCGAGCTCTCCGGGGCGGGCGCGGCCTACTGTGTCGCGCGCGCGCTCGACGCCGAGGACGAGCGCGTTGACAACCGCGACCTGGCGGCGCTCGCCGTCGTCGGCGCGGTGGGCGACATGCAAACCGTCGAGGGCGAACTCGTCGGCGCGAACGCCGGCATTGTCGAGGAGGGCGTCGACGCGGGCGTGCTGGCGGTCGGGAAGGACCTCGCGGTGTTCGGGACGCAGACGCGCGCGCTCCCGAAGCTCCTCGCGTACGCGAGCGACGTACCCATTCCCGGCATCACGGGCGACCGGAACGGCGCGCTGCGCTTCCTCGACGGCCTCGACGCCGATTGCAGGGAGGACGGCGAGTGGAAGACGTGGGCGGAGTTGACGGTCGAGGACCGCCGGACGGTGGTGAGCGCGCTCGTCCAGCGCGCGATACGGACGGGCGTGGACCCCGAGGAGGTGGAGTCGCTCGTCGGGACGACGTACACGCTCACCGAGGAGGAACCCGGGACGGAGCTGCGCGACGCGAGCGAGTTCTCGACGCTGTTGAACGCGACGGCGCGCTACGAGCGCGCGGACGTCGGTCTCGCGGTCTGTACGGGCGACCGGGGGGAGGCGCTTCGGGAGGCGCACGAACTGCTCCGCGAGCACCGGCGGACGCTCGCGACGGGCGTGAACGTCGTCCGCGAGGTCGGCGTCACGAGGGCGGAGCACGTCCAGTGGTTCCACGTCGGTGATCGGCTCCCGGAGACGGTCGTGGGGATCGTCGCCGGGATGGCGATGGGCGAGGACGACGTGGACGCGGGCGTGCCGGTCATCGCGTTCGCGAACAAGGAGGACGCCGACGCGGAGGACGTGGAGGGTGAGGCGGTGAAGGTGTCGATGCGCGGGACGCCGCGCCTCGTCGAGCGCGGCCTCGACCTCTCTGCGGTGGCGCGGGAGGCGTCGCGTGCGGTCGGCGGCGATGGGGGCGGACACGAGGTCGCGGCGGGTGCGACGGTGCCGAAGGGCCGAGAGGAGGCGTTCGTCGCGGCCGCGGACGCCGCCGTCGGCGACCAGCTCGAAACGTAATTAAAGACCGTTATAGTTTTGTGACGGGGGTTCGTTGACGGGAGTATGGCAGCACCAGCAGTAGGAGCACACGACGCGACCCACAGCCGAAGCCAGCCCCGCCGCCGCGACCAGCGACCCCCGGACCCGAGCACGCCACCCACATGACCCAGAGCACGACACGG
This sequence comes from Halarchaeum sp. CBA1220, assembly GCF_003721175.2. Classification (GTDB taxonomy): domain Archaea; phylum Halobacteriota; class Halobacteria; order Halobacteriales; family Halobacteriaceae; genus Halarchaeum; species Halarchaeum grantii. The sequence goes on along the minus strand of NZ_CP054707.1, from coordinate 814,987 downwards.
ACGACGACGCCCGACGAACGACTCCGCGAACCACCCTACAGCTTCCTCGACGCCGACGGCGAGCGCGTCACTATCGACACCGCCACGGCGAGCGACGCCGACGCGCTCCGCGCGATGTACGGCCGCTTCGACCCGACGGACCGGACGCAGGGCCTCCCGCCCGCGCGCCGCGATGAGCGCGACGAGTGGGTCGACACGCTCCTCGCGGGACGGAGCGTCGTCGCCCGACGCGACGGTAGACCGGTCGGTCACGCCGCGCTCCTCGAGAGCGGCGACGGCCACGAGCTCGCCGTCTTCGTCGCCCCGGACGCGCGCGGCGTCGGCGTCGGCACCGGCCTCCTCCGAGGGCTGCTCGGCGCGCACCGGAGCGCGGGCGGCGGTCAGGTCTGGCTCGCCGTCGAGCCGTCGAATCGGTGTGCGCGCGCGCTCTACCGGCGCTTCGGCTTCGACGTCGCCGAGCGCGGGCGCTTCGAAATCACCATGACGAGGCAGGTTTGATATAGCGGTATCCGATGTATCGGCGGTGGACCGTCCGGCTTTTATCGCCACGGGCGGAAGACCCGGTTATGGCCGATTTCACGCCCGAGGAGTTCGAGGAGAAGAAGTACACCGACTACTTCCCGCAGCTCCAGACTGCATACAAGCGCGCGTTCAACGACCTGAACGCCGAGTACGACAGCACGCTCGTCCACGCGCTCGACCAACAGGTGCTCAACGAGAGCGAGCCCCACTACGAGGGCGACGGCGAGTTTAGCGTTGATCTCCCGGAGAACCCCATCACACGCCTCGAGGACGTCGTCGCGAGCGAGGAGCGGGCGAGCGAGCTCCTCGACCTCTACGTCGACGGCATCAAACACCAGCTCCGCGTCGTCTTCGACTTCGAGGCGGAGTAGGCCGGAACGGCGACCAACCAAAAGCATAAGGCCGAGAACAACCTACTCGCACACATGAGCACCGAGGGCCAGTCCGGGGACGACCTAGAGGACCGCGTCACGAGTTTCCTCCGACGGAACTTCCCGCAGATCCAGATGCACGGTGGGAGCGCCTCCATCACGAACATCGACCGCGAGAGCGGGGAAGTCGACATCCAGCTCAGCGGTGCGTGTTCCGGATGCGGTATCTCCCCGATGACGATCCAGGCCATCAAGGCCCGGATGACGCAGGAGATTCCCGAAGTCGAGAAGGTCAACGCCGACACCGGCATGGGCGGCGACGGCGGCCACGGCGGCGGCATGAGCCCCTCCTTCCCCGGCGAGACGACCGACGACGGCGCCGAGGAGGACGAAGGCCCGCAGGCCCCCTTCTAAGACGGTTCTCGCAGCGATTCGAGTGCGTTTTTTCGAGCGCCGACGAGCGCCGCGTCCGTCAGTCCTCCGTCCAGTAGTAGAGGTGTTCCTTCGGAGCGTCGCAGGACGGACAGGACTCGGGGAGCTCCTCGATGTCGCCGATTTCCCCGCAGTCCGAGCAGCGCCAGAGGAGTTCGGCCTCCCCGAGGTTGTGGGGCGTGTGCTCGTGTTCGACGCTGAACGACGCCGCGCCCTCGCGGGTCGTCACGAAGAAGCCGTCCTCGTTGAAACCGCGAACGACGCCGATTTCGTCGCCGTCCTCGTTGTAGACTGCCGTACCGAGCTTGACCGGGCTCTCCTCACTCATACGCGGTGGTTCACCGGGCCGAGACTTAAAGGCAACCGCCGGCGGCGAGGAGGCTGCGCGCCCGCTCAGAGCCGGGCGGGTTCGCGGTTCCAGCCTGGGTCGTGGCCGGTCCGCTCGATGAGGTCCGCGCGGCACGCCGGACAGTAGTCGGGCGTCGTCGTCTCGCTCCGGGGGACGTAGACCGCACCGCCGCACTCCACGCACGCATCAGCGACCACGGTCGCACAGTCCGCACAGACGTTGAAGTCGTCGACCGTGAGGTCTCGCAAGCCGTCGAGATGTTTGTCCAGGACGTACTCGTCGATGACCGACTGACAGTTCTGACACGGTTGCATAGCGGTACGTACTGGGGTGTGTGACCAATGCACATATAGATGCCGCCCGACGGCGTCGCGGTCACGGACGCCGGCCAGCGAGGACGGAGCGTACGTAGTCGCGAACGGGGAAGGCGAGGAGAAGCGGTGGAGACGGTGTGCGGCGTCGCAGTCCAGCGCACCCATCCGCGAGCGCCGGCGGCGCTCGCGGCCTTTTTAGTGGAGGTTTTTCGCACGAGCGGTCAGCGTCGCTGACCGAGTGCGAAGAAAGTCCTACATGAAGTCCGCGATGCCGGACTGCTTGTTGTGGTCGTCCTCGAAGACGGACTCGAGGGAGGCCTCGAGGACTTCGAGGCGCTGTTTCGTGTACTCGCGACAGTCGTACTCCTCGGCGACCTGAATGGCCGTGTCCATGTACTTGTTCACGGAGCCCTCGTGGACGGTGAGGTTGACGCGGCCACCGCACTCCCGGCAGTCCCCGGAGAGGGGCATCCGCCGGTACTTCTCCCCACAGTCGAGACAGCGCGTCTCTTGGCGGCTGAACGCCCGGAGGTTCCCGATGAGGTCCGGGAGGAAGTGCCCCTCGATGACGCGCTCGGCGACGTCCGTCTCGTCGACGGCGCGGAGCTTTCTCGCTAACTCGAGTTGGGCGTCCATCTTCTCCATCATCGACCCGAGCGTCTTGTACGCCGAGAGGTCGGGCCCGAGCGCGATGTCGGTCGTGTCGTGCGTGTGCGCGAAGCCCGCGTACTCCTCGTCCGTCCCGAGCGACTCCTCGGCGATGGTGATGTCGACGTCCTCGGGATCCGCCATCTCGCGGGTCGCCTCGTAGAACTCGAGGGGGTACTGGTCGACGACGTCCATGTTGTGCGCCTCGTCGTCGATCTCCGTCGGGTCGATGCGCGAGGACATCACGAGCGGCGCGTCCATCTGCCCGCCGCGCTTGTCGGGCAAGTACGACTTCGAGAAGTTGAGGAGGCCGTCCATGAGGAGCATCACGCAATCTTCGTCACCGTCGCATTGACGGTTTGATAAATCGTTAGCGACGAGTGAATGCGTGTCTTCGACCGTGAGACAGTAGGTGTGGTCGGTGTCGGATTCACAGTATTCGACGGACGCGACTTCCTCAACGAGGTAGTCTCCGTCCCCTCCATCGAAGACACGGGAGCCACGCGACTCGATACTCGACACTTGATTGGCGAGTCGAGCGGCCTTGCGAGGGAGGTGGAAGCCGACGCGTTCGTCGAACCGAACGGCGTCATCCGAGGTGACGTGGAGGACGTAGCTCGTCGCTGCAGTTGACTCGTCGGTCGCATCGTAATAATCCGGAAAATGCTCAGCCAGCGGACGTTGGTCGGTAGTCTCGACTCGCCCGGAGATGCCAAGGCGTGTGAGTAGCGCAAGCACGTCTTCTTTGAGTTCCTGGCTCACCGTCGTCGCCGAAACTGCTAATCGATCCTTTTCGACTGTCCCGTCGCCACTAAAGTACCCAGACAGATACGCACTGACGATGTCGTTGGGACCGTCGAAGATACACTGCGGTACGCATTTCGTGTCAGCGTACGACCCGCCACCAACCACGTCGCTGAAGAACGTTCTAAGCAGGCGACCGGACGCCGTAACCTTCGCGTGGTTCTCGCAGTAGGGATCCGCACCGAACTCCTCGCGGAGCACCTCGACGAAGAAGTCGCGGGCGTCGTCCTCGATGCCGCAGATTGTCGTCTGGTGGATGGTCCCTTTCGGCGTCGCCTGTTCGCGGACGAATCCTTCGGCGGCGTAGTACCCGAGGAGCGTGGCGACACGTTCGTTCAGCTCGACGTGGCGGTCGAGTTCGGTCGTGTCACGTTTCATCCCGAGCGTCACGTCGTCCGGGACGTGCTCGATTGCGGCCTCGGCGGAGCCGAACACTGCCACGAGGAGTGAGAACGGAACGCTCTCGCGGTAGACGTAGTTGCTCAGTGCGTTCTTCGTGAGGCCGAGATACTCGGCGGTGCTCTTGAGGGGGTAGAACCGTCCGTCCCAGTCGGCAGCGAGCGCGTCCTCGAACAGGTCGTAGAGAGCGTCGCGTTCGATCCCTTTGACGGTGAGTCTGTCGTTCTCGACTGCGTCGCTCCGTGCGAACTCGGCGAGGAGGTCGAACGTCCGCAGTTCGTCTCTAACGTTGAGCGCGTCGAGGTGTGCGGGCTTGACGACGTAGTCGTCCTCGCTCAGTTGTGCGGCTTCTTTCGACGCGATTTCGCCGTCCTCGAAGACGTGGACCTCGTGGTCGGGCGTAACCGTGATCTCCCGGCCGCTTCGCGTCTCGATGCGGACCACGTGGTCGGGCGCGCGGTGCTTCGACACCGCGGTGACGGGTTTGCGGACGACGCTACCCTCATCGTCAACGGAGGGGACGTGGACGTCGCCGTCGAGTTCCTGGACGAGCGTGCCGAAGTCGTCCTCCTCGGCGCTCTCGGAGTCCAGACGCCCCTCGACGAGCGTCTCGATGGCCTCGTAGCGCGTCTCGCCGGACTCGTCCTCGAACCAGATCTTCGTGTCGGGGTGGAAGCAGTTCCGGCGCTTCGCGGCGTGAAAGTACGGATGCGCGTAGCCGACGGCCGCAGACGTGAAGCCGACGACGCGACCGACCACGGCGGCCGACGTGTGGGGCGCCATCCCGAAGACGAGCTCGCCGACGAGGTCCTGGCGCTCCGCGACGTCGTAGAAGGGCTCGAGGCCGTAGTAGTCCTCGAGGAGTTCGTCGACGAAGTCCGCGGTCTTGAGCATGTGCTCGGCCGCGCCGTCCGGGAGGACGACGTCCTGTACCCGTAGCTCGACGAGTTGGTCGTCGTGCTGGAGGGGGTCGCCGTTGACGTCCTCCGTGTAGCCGAGTTCGCGGAAGTCCTCGATGGTGACGTCGAGTTCGGCGGGCCGCACCGAGGTGACGGGGAGGTCGGTCATGTCGTAGCGGACGGTGCCGTCCTTGAACGTGGTGACGCCGTGTTTCGCGCGGAGGACGCCCTTCTCGATGGGTTCGGGGACCTTCTCCGTGGAGGTGAGCCCCTTCACGCCCTTGAGGATGTCGTAGGCGCTTTCGCGCTCGCCGACGGCCTGCAGCGCCTCGCGGTAGGCGTCGCGAACGTCCACCGTTTGGCGCTCGACGTTGTCGAGTTCGCGCTCACAGCGCGGGCATTCGACGCGCCCGGACTCGTCGGGTTCGGCGACGATGCCGCAGTCCTCGCACTCGTAGTGGGGGTCCGTCCACGCGCCACAGGACTCACAGCGGGGCTTGTAGGTGTGCTCGCCGCAGTCCGGGCACGCCCGCTCGCCGAGCTGGACGTCGACGAGGCCCTGCTCGGCGCGCATGTCGGGCGCGTAGTCGGCGGCCTCGCGGAAGGAGCGTTGACTCCCGCCGGCGTCGCCGATGGGGAAGAGCGTGTGGACGGCGGGCGAGAGGTCGCGCGACTCGGATTTCTCCGGGCGGCCCATCCGGTTCCCGACGCGCGTCGGGGCGCGCTCCCGGACGGCGAAGGGCGCGACGGTCTCGACGGCCCGCATCGCGTTCGGCCACTCGTGGGCCTCGTCGGGGAGGTCGTCGGGCGCCCACCCGCGCTCGAGGTCGTCGTCGAAGCCCATCGTGCGGACGAGCGGGCGCCAGTCCGCGACGGTGAGCGTCGCGTCGCTCTGGGAGTGTTCGACGAGGAGTCGTTCGAGGGCGTCGCGCGCGCCCTCGGTGTTCGGGACCCGGAGGGTGTCGTCCTGCACGGCGGCGCCGTCGACGGCGTCCGCGAGCGCGAGGAAGTCCTCGACGCCGAGGTCGTGCCAGCAGTAGGTGTACTGGGGGTGGAGTGGCGTGTCGTAGTCGGCCGCCCACGACAGGGCCTGCTTGGGGTCCGGGTCCGCGAGATCGACGTACGGCGAGTCCCGGAGAGCCTGCACGTCCGCGCCGTCCGCTTTGAGTGCCTGCTCCCACCACTCCACCGTCCAGCCGGCGGGCGCGAGCGGGTGGTTGTTCTCGACGAACTCGCCGTAGTTGACGAGGTACTCGCCCAGGTCGAGGATTTCGACGACGCCGTTCCGGACTTCGAGCGCCTCCTCGGGGTCGTCGATGCGCCGGACGTCGCCGTTCGCGAGCTTCACCGTCGGGCCCTCGATGGAGTCGACGGGGACGACGCCGCCCGCCTTCCCCGGGCGCTCGGTCTTGATCTGCGTCCCGGTCGCGAGGAAGTCGTCGACGACGTGCATCGTCGCCGGGTGGACGCCCGCCGTCGCGAAGCCGTGGTTGCGCGCGCGGCCGTAGCGCAGGCGAAACCCCCCGGCTTCGGAGGGGTGGCCGAAGACCGGGCGGCCCGCGATGAGGTCGCGGAGGTATTTGCTGTCGGGGTCGACGCGCGGCGGGCCGTCCGGGGCGTCGTCGGGTTCCTCGGGGGTCGCCTCGTCCTCGCCGTCGTCGCCCTCGTCCTCGTCCGCGTCGGCCGCGTCGTCGCCCCCGTCGTCGTCGTAGTACGTGCCGTCGATGAGGTCCTGCAGCCACGGCCACTCTACCTCGTCGAGCTGGCGCGTGTAGCGCTGAATCTTCGGGGCCTTCAGCGCGATGCCCTCCGCGAGGACGAGACACATCCCACCGCGCGCGGAGTTCGTGTCGACGCGCTCGAGGTCGCGAAAGCCCGACACCTCCTCGTCGCCGGTGGCCTCCCCGTCGAGCATGATGGGCATGTGCTCGGCGATGAACTTCGCCTCCTTGTCCTTCGGCGAGTACTGGAGGCCGGTTTCGTCGTCGTAGAGCGAGATCTCCTCGGCGTAGCGCTCCACCTCGTCGGTGCGAGCGCCGTACTCCTCGATGCCCAGAAGCGAGCGGGCGTAGTCGGCGACGAGCACGCTGAGGGCTTGGGCGGTGCCGCCGGCGGAGCGGATCGGCCCCGCGTAGTAGACGTTCACGAACTCCGTGCCGTCGTCGTTCTGCAGCAGCTCGACGCGGTCGATGCCCTCGATGGGCGCCGCGACGACGCCCTCGGTCAGGAGGGCGACGGCGGTCCGGACCGCGCCCTCGATCTTCCCGGCGCGCGTGTCGTAGTCGCCGACGGTGCCCTCGACGAAGTCCTCGACGAGCGCGAGCGCCGCCTCCTCGCGGCCCATCTCGCCCTCGAGGTCGCGCACGCGCTCGGCGACGCCCTCGATGCCGAGGATGTTCTCGACGCGGTCCGCCATGTCCTTCGCGACCGGAATCTCGACCTCGGGAACGGGGTCCTCCCCGCGAGTCTTCGCCTCCTCCGCGACGGCGAACGCCTCGTCAAGTCGCGACTCGAGTCCCTCGAAGTAGGCGTCGTCTTCCGGGCGCATTCGGTGGTCCACGAAGGGTACAGCGCTGAGGCTATTGAGGGTTGTGTTCGCCTCGGTCCACGTCGTCGCGACCCCTCGCTCGACGTCGAGAGCTCGCGTTCGTCGTGCGGGCGACCCACGAGTCGCCCGCACGGACACGCGGCCCCTCGCTCGCTACCGCCCGCTCGGCGCGGACGGCGTCGCGTCGCTCGCGCCTCACTTCGTTCAACGCTCGCCTTTTCGCGGCGCCTCGCTAGCGCTCGGCGCCGCGTTCACTCCCACAGCTCCCGGCCGCTCGCGGTGTCGCGCTCGCGAGTGAGCGCGTCCTCGAAGGTGCGACAGTAGAGTTCGGCGTCGAAGACGGTGGCGCGGACGAGCGCGCCGGAGACGGTCTGCCCGGAGGGCCGCGAGAGGACGACGTGCGCGTCGACGGCGACGTCGCCGTCGTCGTCGAGCGCGATGGTGCCGGTACAGGCCGCGACTTCGAGCGGCTCGTCGTAGGTGACGGTCTCATACGCGAAGTCGTCCTGGTCGTAGACGGCGATTTCGGCGTCGACGACGGCGCCGGTGGCGCTGAACCACCCGGCGTCGACGTCGGCGGCGGTGGCGAACGACTCGGTCTCCGCGATCCACTCCTCGCCGTGGTCGAAGCGGACGGCGAACTCGCGCTCGCCCGTGACTTCCCGTGCGTCCATACTCGGAGGGGTCGGCGGCTGGCGAGAAAAAGGACCGGGTTAACGCATCGATGCGAGCGGCTTCGCCTCCCCGGTGGGTGCGGCGAGCCACGCCTCCTCCGCGGAGACGTCGGCGATGACGAAGCGCTCCACCCCGCCGTCGTCGTCGACGGCGGCCATGACCTCACCGGCGCTGGACGCGCTCGGCACGACGGTCGTATCGGATGCCATGTCAATTAGTACCACGTGCCACGGTGTACTTAAATTCATTGATGCGGAGGGCGGCGGTCCGAGTGGGGGCGCCGGACCGGGGTCGAAAAGGTAGATAAATTTAAAAATATACCGAGCGGCAAATTTAAGCACAACCGACAGTAAAAAGTTGGCGGATGACAACCTCTGGCAATCTTTCACGCCGTCGGTTCCTGCAGGCGACCGGCGGGGCGGCGACGGCCGCCGCGCTTGCGGGCTGTGGCGGGGACGAGGGTGAGACCGCCACGACGACGGCCGATACCGGGACGACGGACGCGACGTCGTCCGGTGGGGACGTCGGGGAGAACACGTTCTCGATGATCAACAGCTCCGTCTCGACGTTCGACCCCGTCGCGTTCGTCGACGAGGCCTCCGGCTACGTCATTCAGCAGCTCTTCGAGACCCTCACCGACTACCCGAACGGCGAAGTCGACGTCGAGACCCTCCTCGCGACCGACTACGAGGTCTCCGACGACGGGCGGACCTACACGTTCCACCTCGCCGAGGACGCCACGTACAGCACCGGCGACCCCGTCACTGCGGGCGACTTCGTCTACGCGTGGGAGCGCCTCGCCGCCTCCCCCAACTCGAATCGCGCGGGCTTCCTCCTCGACAACCTCGGCGTCGAGCACGAGACGACGACCGCGACGACCGACGACGGCCGCGACGTCGAGCGCTACGTGCCGGAGTCGATGGCCGTGACGGCCGTCGACGAACACACGCTCGAAGTCACGCTCGCCCAGCCGAACTTCGCGGCGCTGCGAATCCTCGCCTACCGGGGGTTCGCGGCGATTCCGGAGGGAATCGTCGGCGACATCGACGGCTACGAGGGGGAGCTGAGTCAGTCGGCGTTCGCCACCGAGAACCCGGTCGGCTCCGGTCCGTTCACCCTCGACGCGTGGCGGCGCTCCGTCTCCATCGACCTCGCCGCGCGCGACGACTACTGGGGGGACGGCCCCGAGGTGGACGGCGTCCACATGCAAGTCCTCGAGCGGACGAGCGCGCGCTACACGTACGCGACGCTCAACATGAACGCGGACAACCCCTACGTCCCGCCGTCCAAGTGGGACGCGTCGAAGCGCACCATCGAGGGGACGGACGAGCGCGGCCGGCGATACGGCGAGTACGGCCCGCTCGAGAACGGTCTGACCGTCCCCTACTACGCGGTGGACGAACTCAGCACGTACTGGCTCGCGTTCAACTGCCAGAACGTCCCGAAGCCCGTCCGGCAGGCCGTCTCCTACGCCGTCAGCCAGCAGACGGTCGTCTCGGAGCTGTTCAAGGACCGCTACAATCCCGCGCACACGCTCACGCCGCCCGGCCTCTTCCCCGGCGGCCCCGACGCCCAGTCGGCCTTCGCGGCCGAGCACTACCCCTACGGCGTCGACACCGAGACCCGCCTCGACGAGGCGCGTCGCGTCATGGCGGACGCGGGCTACGGCGACTCGGAGGCGTTCGAGCTGACGCTCACGCTCTATCAGGGCGACACCTACCGACAGCTCGGCACGCTCGTACGCGACCTGCTCAGCTCCGCGCACATGGACGTCACCATCGAGCAGCCACAGCAGTCGACGATGCTCACCCGCCTCCGGAACGGCGACGTCGACGTGGTCTCGTCCGGCTGGAGCGCGGACTACCCCGCCGCGACGAACTTCCTCCAGTTGGTCAATCCGCCGTTCACGCGGACGAACGACCCCTCCGCGACGTCCTACTACGACTGGTTCGGGACGGCGGCCGCCGAGCGCGCCGCGAACGCGTGGGACCGGGTCCAGGACAACCTCGGGCCGTCCGAGGCGGCCGCAGAGACGCGCTCGGAGGCCTACCGGACGATGGAGCGCGCGTGGATGGAGGACGCGGTCATCGTCCCGCTGTTCTTCTCCGTCGCCCACCACATGGACTACCCGTGGCTCGAGAAGGAGCGCACGGGCGCGATGGGGTCGTCGAACATGCGTTTCGACGAACTCAGCGTCGGCGACCGGAGCCAGTACCGGTAGTCGAGCGCGGCCGAGCGGTCGTTTTTCGGCGTGTAGACCGCCTCCCGTCACGTCGCGCTCCCCCGAGCGGAAGGAATAATTACCGCAAGCGGGTTAGCTCACGCGTACCGATGACCGCGCCCGCCGGCGGCCGAGGTGTCGACCCGTGAGGCGGTGGGTGTACCTCGCGAAGCGCCTCGTCCTCGCGGTGCCGGTCGTGCTGTTCGGGACGTCGCTGACGTTCCTCCTCCTCTACGCCGGGCCCGTCAACCCGGCCGCGTCGATACTCGGGCAGGGCGCGACGCCCGCAGAGATAGCGCGTCTCGAAGCCCAGCTCGGGCTGAACGAACCGCTCTGGAGTCAGTACCTCGAGTTCATGACGGGCGTGCTGACGTTCGGCCTCGGGGAGTCCTACGTCATCAGCCCGAACACGGGCGTCTACGCGGTCATCCTCGACTACGCGCCCCGCACGCTCTGGATGGGGTTCTGGGCGGTCCTCCTCCCGCTGTTCGTCGGCATCCCGCTCGGTTTCTACGCCGGCCTGCACCCGAACACGCCCGCCGACTACGTCGCGAGCCTCGGCGGAATCGTCTGGCGCGCGATGCCGAACTTCTGGCTCGCCGTCGTCCTGATGACCGCTCTTTCGCGCTCCGGCGCCATCACGGGCGGCGCGTTCGCGTGGGGGACGTGGCTCGTCGAGACGACGGTCGTCGGCGCGCCGCCGCTCGACGGCCTCGTGACGTGGACCGGCCTCGTCCCGAGCGTGGACGCCCACCAGTTCCTCGTCGCGCTGAAGATGACGCTCCCCGCCTCCGTCGTCCTCGGCTCCGCGAGCATGGGCAACGAGATGCGCATCGCGCGGACGGCGATGCTGGAGGCGAAGCACGCGAACTACGTCGAACTGGCGCGCGCGAAGGGCGTCTCCGGGCGCGCAATCGTCTGGAAGCACGTCTTCCGGAACGCGCTCGTCCCGCTCATCCCCGTCATCAGCGCGGAGGCGTTCCTCCTCGTCGGCGGGAGCGTCCTCGTCGAGTACGTCTTCGGCATCAACGGCATCGGCTACCTCTTCTTCCGCGCGATGACGCAGGGCGACATCCCGCTCGCCGGCGCGCTCATGTTCGTCTTCATCGTCATCGTCGTCGGGATGAACGTCGTACAGGACCTCCTCTACACGCTCGTCGACCCGCGCGTCGGCTACGACGGCCACCGACCATGAGTGAGCACGAAACCGTCGAGGGAGCCGGCCTCCGCGAGCGCGTCCGCGCCGACCCGTGGCCGGCCGCGCGCTGGGCGCTCGTCCTCGCCTGCCTCCTCGCCGTGGAGGGCGGCGCACTCGCGAGCTTCGTCACGAGTTGGCCGTGGGCGGCCGCCTTCGGCTGGCTCGGCGGCGTCGGTCACGCCGTCGCGACCGCCGGGAACGCCCTCGCCGACCTCCCGACGCTCCTCTCGCGGACGTGGCTCGACAACCGGGGGTATCGGACGCCGGACGGCGCGTGGCACGGGACGTTCATGGGGCTCGCGCCCGCCGTCGTCTGGGCGCTGCGCGTCGCCCTCGTCTACGCGTACGCCGCCGCCGTCATCGGGTGGTGCTGGCGGGGCTACCTCGTCTTCCGCGAGCGCTACCGCTACGCGGCGTGGACGCCGACCGACGACGCCGTCGACCGCTTCCGGAGCCACGACTGGGGGCGCTTCGGGCTGGTCGTCGTCCTCGCCTTCGTCGTCCTCGCGGTGTTCGCGCCGACGCTCGGCCCGACCACCGTCGACCGGAACATCGCGAACCCCTACGACCACCAAGTCGAGTACTACGACGGCGGCGTGCAGACGACGAGCGTCGGGCTGGCGAACCTCCGGTCGGCCTCCCGTGGCGCGGGGCAGAACGTCGGCATCGGCGCCTACGACCGCTTCGGGCGCTTCCACCCGGTCGGGACGCTCCCCTCCGGGAAGGACCTCTTCACCTTCATGGCGGCGGGCGCGCGCGTCTCGCTGTTCGTCGGCGTCCTCGCGACCGCCATCAGCGCCGTCGTCGCGCTCGCGCTCGCGCTCCTCAGCGCCTACTACCGGGGCGTCTTCGACCTCGTGACCGTGCTGGCGAGCGACTCCGTGCAGGCGATGCCGCGCCTACTCGTCGTCATCATGCTCGGCGTCGTCCTCTCGGGGACGTGGATCGCGGGGGTGTACAGCGGCGCGCTCGTGCTCGCGCTCGTCTTCGGCTTCTGGGGGTGGCCGGGGCTCTGGCGCGCCGTGCGCGGGCCGGCGTTGCAGGCGGTCGAGAACGACTGGGTGGACGCCGCGCGGTCGTTCGGCGAGGGCGTCCCGACGCTCCTCGGCAGGCACGTCGCGCCGTTCGTCGTCGGCTACCTCCTCGTCTACGCCTCCATGGGCATCGGCGGCATCATGATCGGCACGGCGGGGCTCTCCTACCTCGGCCTCGGCATCCACGCGCCGACGCCGGAGTGGGGGCGCGCCGTCGCCATCGGCCAGCAGTACGTCGTCTCGCCGTCGTGGCACGTCTCGGTACTCCCGGGGCTGGCCATCACGCTCGTCGTCGTCGGGTTCAACGCGCTCGGCGACGGCGTTCGGGACGCCATCGACCCCCGGAGCGAGGGCGGCGCATCGGCGGAGGCGGCGGCGACCGGAGGGACCCGATGATGCGTGAGCGCGGGACGACGGCGGGCGACGCGCGCGACGACGACCCCCTGCTCCGCGTCGAGAACCTCCGGACGACGTTCGCCACGGAGACGGGGACGGTTCGCGCGGTCGACGGCGTCTCCTTCGACGTCGAGCGCGGGGAGACGGTCGGCCTCGTGGGCGAGTCGGGCGCCGGGAAGTCCGTGACGGCGCGCTCGCTCGTGGGGCTGGTTGAGGACCCGGGTCGGGTCGTCGGCGGCTCGGTCCGCCTCGACGGCGCGGAGCTCACCGACAACACCGAAGCGGAGTGGCGCGACGTGCGCGGCGGCCGCATCGCGATGGTGTTTCAGGACCCGCTCTCGCGGCTGAACCCCGTCTACACGGTCGGGAACCAGATCGAGGAGGCGCTGCGCATCCACCGGGGTCTGCGCGGGGCGGCGGCGCGGGAGAAGGCCGTCGAGCTCCTCGAGGACGTCGGCATCCCGGACGCGGCCCGTCGCGCCGAGGCGTACCCCCACGAGTTCTCGGGGGGGATGTGCCAGCGCGCGGTCATCGCGGTCGCGCTCGCCTGCGACCCCGACCTCCTCGTCTGCGACGAACCGACGACCGCGCTCGACGTCACCATCCAAGCCCAGATACTCGACCTCCTCGACGACCTCCGGGCGGAGCGCGACCTCGCCGTCCTCTTCATCACGCACGACATGGGCGTCGTCGCGGAGGTCTGCGACCGCGTGAACGTCATGTACGCGGGCGAAATCGTCGAGCGCGCGGGCGTCGTCGACCTCTTCGAGCGCCCGAAACACCCCTACACGCAGGGGCTCCTCGACGCGGTTCCGGCGCGGACGGCACGCGGCGAGCGCCTCGCGACCATCGAGGGCGAGGTGCCGACGCCGACCGAGCCCGCGACGGCCTGTCGGTTCGCGCCGCGCTGTCCGCGGGCGTTCGACGCCTGCCACAGCGTCCACCCGACCGGCGTCGCCGTGAGCGCGGGCGCGGACGACCACACCGCCGCCTGCCTCCACTACCCGGCGGACGCCGCGCAGGACGACGCGGTCGAGCGCCACCGCGAGCGCGACGGGAGCGCGAACGCAGACGCGGACGCGGAGGGCGGTGCCGAATGACCGACGCGTTCGGCGAGGGAACCCCCGAACACCACAGCGACGTCAAGGCGGGCGAGACGCTCGTCCGCGTCGCGGACCTGCGGACGTACTACGGCGAGACGGGGCGGTTCGGCGGGGCGCCCGTGAAGGCCGTCGACGGCGTCAGCCTCGACATCGAGAAGGGCGAGACGCTCGGGCTGGTCGGCGAGTCGGGGTCGGGGAAGACGACGCTCGGCCGGACGCTCGTGCGCCTCGAGCGGGCGACGGACGGCCGCGTCGAGTACGCGGGAACGGACGTGACGGCGCTCGCGGGCGACGAGTTGAAAGCGTGGCGGCGGAACGCCCAGATGGTGTTTCAGGACCCCGAGTCGAGCCTGAACGAGCGGCTGCCCGTCGGCGAGCTCGTGAAGGAGCCGCTCGACGTCCACGGCTGGCGGACGCCGCGCGAGCGCCGCGAGCGCGTTCGCGGCCTCCTTGAGCGCGTCGGCCTCGCGGAGGAGCACTACTACCGCTACCCCCACCAGTTCTCCGGGGGCCAGCGCCAGCGGGTCGGCATCGCTCGCGCGCTCGCGCTCGAACCCGAGTTCGTCGTGCTCGACGAGCCAGTGAGCGCGCTCGACGCGTCCGTGCAGGCGAAGATCCTCAACCTCCTCGAGGACCTCCAAGACGAGATCGGCCTCACCTACCTCTTCATCGCGCACGACCTCTCCGTCGTCGAGCACGTCTGCGACCGGGTGGCGGTGCTGTACCTCGGGCAGTTGCTTGAGGTCGGCCCCGTCGCGGACGTCTTCGACGACCCGGCGAACCCCTACACGCACGCGTTGCTCTCCGCGATTCCCGACCCAGACCCGACGGCGGAGACGGCGCGCATCACCCTCCGGGGGACGCCGCCGAGTCCGCGCGACCCCCCGTCGGGATGTCGGTTCAGCACGCGCTGTCCGGCGAAGATACGGCCCGGCGAGTATGCGGACCTCGACGACGACGTCTGGGACGCCGTGGAGGCCGTCCGCGACGTGCTCCGCCAGCGCGCGAACGCCGAAGTCGGGGCGCTCGAACGCCTCGCGCAGTACGCGGGCCTCGCCGACCCGCACGCGGACGTCGAGGAAGTGGTCGCGGACGCCTTCGCCGGCCTCGACGTTCCCGCCGGCGTCGAGCGGACCGTCGAGGCGGCGGCGGGGCGCGCGGCGAGCGGCGACGTCGAGGGCGCGGAGCGCCTGCTCGCCGACGAGTTCGGGAGCGAGTGCGAGCGCGCTCCGCCGGCCGAGCACGCCGTCGGCGAAGCGGGGCGAATCAGCCGCTGTCACCGCCACGAGCCGGGCGTTCAGTCGTCGAGCGAGTACCTCGCCGACCACGACCGCCGATGACGGGACGCGTCCGGGTCGGCCGACTGGTCCACGCGGCGACGTACGCCGCCGTCACGCTCGCGCTCGTCTGGTGTGGGTCGCTCGCCGTCGGCATCGTCCTCGGCGGGCCGCTCGTCGCCGCGAAGTACGGGCTGTTCGTCTGCGGGTGGCTCGCCGTCGGCTACGGGACGTGGCTGCTCCGGCCGCGCACGCGCCGAGCGAGCGAGGCGGCGGGCGAGCGGACCGTCACGACGCGCGGGCGACCGCGCTACCGGCGCGCCGTCCTCTCGCTTCCGCCCGCCGACCGCTTCGCACTCGGCGAATCCGAGCGCGTCCCGTCGGGCGTGCTCCTCGTCGCGTCCGGGGTCGCGATGCTCGCGGCGTCCCTCCTCCTCGAAGCCGTCGCCGGCGTCGGCGGCTGAGGGCGCGAAAGACACTTTCGTCTGGGTCGCACACCCCCACCATGGACGAGCGAGACGCGCCCGGCGAGGGCGACGGCGGGGACCCGGGCGAGCGCGTCGAGGAAGTCACGGGCACCGACGCCCACGACGCCGCGTGGGAGGCGACGCGCGACGACATGGCGGCGCTCGCCGAGGAGCGCCGCGAGGGCGGCTGGGACGTCGTGACGCTGACCGCCGGCGACGTCCGCATCGAGGCGCGCGCGACCGGCCCGGAGGCCGACGATGAGGGCCGCTACGGCCTCGTTTTCGTCGTCCCGAAGGGCGACGCCGAGGCGTTCGCCGACGTCTTCGAGGAGGGCGGGTTCCCCGCCTACGAGGTCTATCGCGCCGAGCGCGACGGCCGCGTCTTCCTCGTCGTCTCCTACTTCGACCCGGAGTCGGAGACGTGCATCCTCGCCGCCGCGACCTACCTGAAGCGCGACGCGAGCCAGCTCGTCCGGACGGTCGCGGAGACCGAGGAGATGTACACGCACGTCGAGACGCTCGACCGCACCCACCTCGGGAGCTTCCAGCACGCGGACCACACGAAGTTCTTCCCCGAGGTCGAGACCGTCGCGGACGCCGGCGAGTAGCCGCGTTCGCCGTTCGACCGTTCCGCGCACGCGAGCGCCGACCGTGGCTGGGCGCCGCGAGGGGGACTCGCCGGCCGTCCGCGCCACGTGCGGGCCGGAAGCGGGTCGTAGCCTACAAATGGGCCGCCATCATAGGGCGCGCCATGAAAGTCGCCGACGTGATGACGCCCCGCGACGACGTCGTGACCGTCTCGCTCCCGGGCACCCGCGACGACGTGCTGGAGTACCTCCAGGAGCGACGCTTCTCCGCCGTCCCCGTCGTGAAGGGCGAGGGCGAGGACGAAGTCTATCGCGGTCTCGTCTCGCGCGAGGACCTCATCGAGGACCCCGACGAGGACCAGCTCGCGCTCCTGATGCGCGACGTACCGACGACGACCGGGTCGACGGACGTCGTCGAGGCCGCCCGCCTGATGGTCGCGGAGGGCGCCCGGCGCGTCCCCGTCGTCGACGGCGACGCCCTCGACGGCATCGTCACCATCACCGACGTCGTGCGCGCCATCGCGGACGGCGACGTGGACGGCGAGCGGACGGTCGGCGAGCTCGCGCGCCGCGACGTGAACACGACGTACGTCGAGACGCCGCTCCCGGTCGCGGAGCGCGAAATCGCGTATGCGGACGTCCCCTACGCGGTCGTGCTCGACGAGGAGGCCGACATGACCGGCATCCTCACCGAGGTCGACGTCATCGACGTCGCGCGCGTCGTCGAGGGCGAGGACGACGTCGGCGCGAGCGTCGCCGGGCAGGACGACGAGTGGATGTGGGAGGGCATCAAGGCCACCGGCAACCGCTACTTCCCGACGCGGAACGTCGAGATCCCCGGCGAGCCCGTCCGCGAGTTCATGACCGCCGACCCGGTGACGCTGACGAAGCGCCGCACCGCGAAGGAGGCCGCCCAGCGGATGCTGGAGACGGACGTCGAACAGCTCCCGCTCGTCGCGGGTGACGACCTCGCCGGCATCGTCCGGGACGTCGACCTCATCGCCGCGCTATGAAGGCGCTGACCGAGCTCGCGAAGCGACGCGGGTTCTTCTTCCAGTCGAGCGAGGCCTACGGCGGCGTATCCGGCTTCTACACCTATGGCCCGCAGGGCGCGACGCTGAAGGAGCACGTCGAGGACACGTGGCGCGAGCGCTTCTCCGTCGCGGAGGGCCACATGGAGGTCGACGCGCCCACCGTCATGCCCGAGCCCGTCTTCGAGGCCTCGGGCCACCTCGACGGCTTCGACGACATGCTCGTGGAGTGTGCGGGCTGTGGCGCGAGCCACCGCGCCGACCACCTCATCGAGGGCGCGACGGATGTCGAGGAGGCCGAGAGCCTCCCCACCAAGGAGGTCGCCGCGCTCATCGACGCCCACGACATCGAGTGTCCGAGCTGTGGCGCGCCGCTGGCCGACCAGCCGGTCGAGGAGTTCAACCTGATGTTCGAGACGAACATCGGGCCGGGCACGAGTCAGACCGGCTACCTCCGCCCGGAGACCGCCCAGGGCATCTTCGTGGAGTTCCCGCGCCTCAAGGAGTACGCGCGCGGCCAGCTCCCGTTCGGCGTGACGCAGATCGGGAAGTCGTACAGGAACGAGATTTCCCCGCGAAACGCGCTCGTGCGGACGCGCGAGTTCACGCAGGCCGAGCTCGAGCTGTTCGTCGACCCCGAGGGCGAGGGCCCGGACGTCGCGTCGGTCGCGGACGTCGAGCTCACGCTCTACCCGGCCACGAACCAGCCGGACGGCGACTACGTCGAGACCACGGTCGAGGCGGCCGTCGAGGACGGCGTCGTCGAGCCGTGGGTCGCTTACTACCTCGGCGTCGCCGCCGAGTGGTACGCGGAGATCGGCGTGGACTTCGAGCGCTTCCGCTTCCGCCAGCATCAGGCGGGCGAGCGCGCCCACTACGCCAGTGATTGCTGGGACGCCGAGGCCGACGTCTCCGCGCCCGGCGCGGACCCCGAGTGGATCGAGATCGCGGGCTACGCCTACCGGGGCGACTACGACCTCTCGAAGCACGACGAGCACAGCGGCGAGTCGTTCACGGTGTTCAAGCAGTACGACGAGCCGAAGACCGTCGAGCGCGCGAGCGTCGACCCCGACATGTCGTACTTGGGACCGGAGTACGGCGGGAACGCGGGCGCCATCGCGGACGAACTCGACGCGCTCGCGAAGCGCGACCGCGCCGCCTTCGACGGTGAGAACGTGACGGTCACCGTGGACGGCGAGGAGTACGAGATTCCCGTCGAGAAGACGGGCTACGCGGTCGAGGAGGAGACGGAGGCGGGCCGCCACGTGATGCCCCACGTCGTCGAGCCCTCCATCGGCATCGACCGCACCGTCTACACGGTGCTCGCGCACGCCTACGAGGAGGACGAGGTCGACGAGGGCGAGCGTACCGTCCTCCGCCTCGACCCGAGCGTCGCGCCGACCGGCGTCGCCGTCTTCCCGCTCATGGACAAGGACGGGATGGGCGAGCGCGCCCGCGAGCTCGCGCGAACCCTCCGCTCGGAGGGGTACGCCGTCACCTACGACGACTCCGGGAACATCGGGCGGCGCTACCGCCGGCAGGACGAGGTCGGGACGCCCTTCTGCGTCACCGTCGACTACGAGAGCGTCGAGGAGGACCCGGAGACGGTGACGCTCCGCGAGCGCGACAGCACCGAGCAGGTGCGGGTGCCGACGGACGACCTCGCGTCGGTGCTCGCCGACCTCCGCGCGGGCGAGACGACGTTCGACGACCTCTAGCGTGGCCGAACTCCGGCGGCGGGCGGTCCACGTCTCGGGGGCCGTGCTGCCGCTCGCGTGGCTCCTCGGCGTCGTGCCGTGGCGCTGGATCGAGGCCGTCCTCGCCGTCGGCCTCGCGGTCGCCGTCGTCCTCGAGGCCGGCCGGCTCACGGGGCGCGTCGAGTGGTGGGTGTTCGACGAGCTCACCCGCGAGTACGAGCAGGACAACCCCGCCGGCTACTTCCTCTACGCGCTCGGGTTGGCCGCGACCGGCCTCGTCTTCGACCCGCAGGTCGCCGCGCCCGCGATGCTGATGCTCACGTTCGGCGACCCATTCAGCGGACTGCTCCACTCGGGCGGCCTCTCCCGCAAGCCCGTGCCCGTGATGGCGGCGACGTTCGCGCTCTGCCTCGTGCTCGCCGTCACGACGGGCGTCCCGCTCCTCGCGGCGGCGTGCGGCGCGCTCGGCGCGACGCTCGCGGACGGCCTCAAACCCGTCGTCGCCGGGTACGTGGTCGACGACAACCTCACGATGCCGACCGTCGCCGCCGCCGCGATGTGGGGCGGCCTCCACCTGTTCTAGGCCACAAGCGACTTTCCGCCGGTGGGCGAAGACGGCGACGTCATGACGCCAGTCGAGTGGGCGGTCGTCATCGTCGTCGCGCTCGTGGTGATCGCCGCGATACTCTCCCTCGTGGACAACGAGACGCTGGTCGAGCTCGCGGCCGAAGTGATCGACTAGTGGGCGTCGCTCACGCGCTCGGGACGCCGGCGCGCGAGAGTCCACCCGACCGCGGGACTTTATAGCGTGACGCGAGTAGGTGAGTCCCGTGGCTGCCAGCGACCGGGACGCCGACGCGGACTACCTGCGCTTCTTCCCGAAGCCGTCGCCGTACGAGAACCAGCGCGAGGCGATGGACCGGATACGGGACGCCATCGCCGAGGAGCGCGACGTCCTCTTCGAGGGCGCGTGCGGGACGGGGAAGACGCTGGCGTCGCTCGCGCCGGCGCTCGAGTACGCGCGCGAGGAGGACAAGACGGTCGTCATCACGACGAACGTCCACCAGCAGATGCGCCAGTTCGTCCGCGACGCCCGCGAGATACACGCCGGCGAGCCGATTCGCGCCGTCGTCTTCCGCGGGAAGGGGTCGATGTGTCACATCGACGTGGACTATCAGGAGTGTCAGGTGCTCCGGGACAACACCTACGAGGTCGCGGACACCGAGCGCGACAAACGCCAGCTAGAGCGCCAGCAGGAGGAGTTGCTGGACGCGGCGCGCGAGGGCGACGACGACGCCGCCGACGCCCGGAGCGCGGTGATGGACGAACTCGAGTCGCTCGACGAGGAACTCGAGGAGCTGCGCGAGCAAAACGTCTGCGAGCGCTACTACAACAACCTCACCGAGGAGACGGACGAGTTCGTCTCGTGGCTCTACGACGACGTGCGGACGCCCGACGACGTCTACGACTACGCGGAGGAGAACGACCTCTGTGGCTACGAGCTCCTCAAGGAGTCGATGGAGGGCGTCGACCTCGCGGTCTGCAACTACCACCACCTGCTCGACCCGGGCATCCGCGCGCAGTTCTTCCGGTGGCTGGACCGAGACCCCGAGGACGTCGTCGTCGTCTTCGACGAGGCGCACAACGTCGAGGACGCGGCGCGCGACCACGCCTCGCGGGCGCTCACGGAGAACACGCTCGACGAGGCGCTCAACGAGCTCGCGGGCGAGACGGAGACGGACGCCCGCGCCGAGTACGCGGAGAACGTCCTCGGGGCGTTCCGGGACGCGCTCGTGGAGACGTACGAGGCGGGCGTCGGCCCCGGCGGGGACGGCCCCGCGTCGTTCGAGGCGGTCGGGGAGAACTGGGCGGACGTCCCGGTCGCGAACGACGGGAAGCGCGACGACCTGACGCTCGCGTTCCTGCAGGCCTACGAGGGGCGAGGCATCTCGAAGGACCTCGACGCCGCGCTCTCGCTCGGCGAGGACCTGGAGGAGGCCTACGAGGACGCCTACCGGAACGGCGAGGCCGCGACGCGCGAGGAGGCCCAGACCCTGCAGGCCGCCGAGTTCGTCGACGCCTACCTGACGGACGGCGACGCGCTCGGGCAGTATCCGACGGCGGCCGTCCGGCGGGACGCGGGCACCGGCGAGGTGTACGGGCGCGCGGAGCTCTACACGTGCATCCCGCGCGACGTGACCGCCGACCTCTTCGACGCCGTGCACGCGAGCGTGCTGATGTCGGCGACGCTCCGGCCGTTCGACGTGACGGGGGAGATCCTCGGCCTCGATGACCCGGTGACGATGGCCTACGGGCTGGAGTTCCCGGAGGAGCGCCGCCGGACGTTCACCGTCGACACCGAGCCGCTGTTCGCCTCACAACGGGACGACCCCGAGGTACAGGAGGAGGTCGCGGGCGTGCTCGCGGACGCCGCGCGCTTCACCGCCGGGAGTTCGCTGTTCTTCTTCCCGAGCTACGGCGAGGCCGAGCGCTACCACGACCTGCTCGCGGACGAAATCGAGGGGGCGCGCTACCTCGACGAGGCCGGGACGCCAGTCGAGAAGCTGCGCGAGCGCTTCGTCGCCGACGAGGACGCGGTGCTGTTCACGTCGCTCTGGGGGACGCTCGCCGAAGGGGTGAGCTTCGAGGGCGACGACGCGCGCACGGTCGCCGTCGTCGGCGTCCCCTATCCCCGCCTCGACGCGCGCGCCGAAGCGGTCCAGGACGCCTACGACGAGGCCTTCGGCTCCTCGGGGGCGGGCTGGAAGTACGCCGTCGAGATACCGACGGTCAGGAAGACCCGGCAGGCGCTCGGGCGCGTCATTCGCTCGCCCGACGACTACGGCGTCCGGATGCTCGTCGACCGGCGCTACACGAAGGCGTCGCGCTCGCAGATGCGCAAGTACAGCGTGAACGGGAGTTTCCCCGCCGGGGAGCGCCGGGAGATGGTCGACATCGACCCGGGGAAGCTGAAGTTCGCGACGCTGAACTTCTACGGCGACATGGACGCGTGGGGCCCCGAGGGGCCACCTCAGCCCTGATCAGTCGCTCGCGGTTACACCGCTCGCCCACGTCGGTCGCGCGTCGCGCGACCTACTCGACGCGCGCTTCCTCGCCGGCGAGCATTTCTATCACTTGCATGACGCCGGAGTTGTCGTCGCGGCCCATGCCGTTCTGCTCCATGCTCTTGTAGAGCTCGTGCGCGAGTTCGGTGACGGGCATCGGCGAGCCGTAGGCCTCGCCGGCGTCGGTGGCGATGCGGAGGTCCTTGTACTGGTAGGCGGCGAAGAAGCCGGGGTCGAAGTCGCCGCGAATCATGTCGGGGGCGCGGTTGTCGAGCGCCCAGCAGCCCGCCGCGCCGCCGGAGATGGCGTCGACGACGGCTTCGAGGTCGGCGCCGGCTTTCTCGGCGAAGACGAGGGCTTCGCTGACGCTGACCATCTGGGCGGCGACGACGATCTGGTTGCAGGCCTTCGTGGTCTGGCCGGCGCCGCTCGGACCGCAGTGGGTGACGGTCTCGCCGAGAACCTCGAAGAGGTCCGTGCAGGCCTCGAAGACGGCCGTGTCGCCGCCGACCATGATGGAGAGCGTGCCCTCGATGGCGCCCTCCTCGCCGCCGCTGATGGGCGCGTCGAGCATGTCGACGCCCATCTCGGCGAGGTCGGCGGCGAGCTCCTCCGTCTGGACGGGGTTGATGGTGGAGTGGTCGACGTAGATGTCGCCCTCGCTGAAGCCCTCGGCGAGGCCGTCCTCGCCGCGCACGACCTCCTCGACGACGGCGGTGTCGGGGAGACAGGAGAGGATGACTTCGCTGCGCTCGGCGACCTCCCTCGGGGTGTCGGCGGCCTCGCCGCCGTGCTCGACGAGCGCCGCGACGGGGTCCTCCGAGCGGTTGTGCCCGACGACGTCGTAGCCGGCGTCGAGGAGGTTTGTCGCCATCGGGAGGCCCATGATTCCGAGACCGACGAATCCTATCGTTCGTGACATACGCGGCCAATCGGCAGGCGGTGTGAAAAGCGGTCGGGTCGCTACGCGGGGAGGGAGACGGTCTCGATGCGCTCCTTGTGCTCGGCGTCGTAGAACTCGAGTTCGTTCACGGTCCACGTCACGGGGTCGAAGTCGTAGTCCCGAACGCGCTCGACGGCGTCGGGCGGGCCGTCGCGCGCGAGCGTGACGTGCGGCGTGTAGTCGTCGCCTTCGAGGCCGGGGACGCGGCCGAGTTCGGCGACGAGCTGGCGATGGACCTCCCAGAGGCCGGGGCTCTCGACGGCGAGGTAGACGACGGGCGCGGTGCCGCCGGTGGGCTCCTCGAAGACGCCGACGTCGCTGATGCGGGCGTCGAACGTGGGGGCGCCGCGGAGGGCGCGCTTGGCCTCGCGGGCGGCGCGGAGGTACTCGCGGCGGTCGTCGGCGTCGAGGCGCTTCACGACGAGCGTCGCGGTGCGCTGGCCGCGGACGCGGTCGAAGCCGGTGAGGAGCGGTCGGAACTCGCGGATGAGTTCGCGCACCACGGGCGGTACGGGGACGCTGACGCTGTACACGCGCGCTCTAGGCCGTGGGCGCCTAACTACCTTTTCGTCGGCCGCGAGGCGGACCGGAGTGTTCTCGTGCGGTCGCGACGGCGCGGACCGGGACCGTCGACGGTTCGTGGTGTGTCGTCCCGTGCCAGACAAGTCTTGCAGGGTCGAAAGTCCTTAATACGCCGTCCGCGCAACGTTGGAGTAATCATGGAACGGTCCGCCGACACCACGTCCGCTTTCTCCGAGAGCGGCGCGACCGTCCGACGACGACCGGGGTCCCCTTAGACCCCACTTCACCTACTACCCCGGCTCCGAGGTTCGACCCGCGAACCCCCGCGTATCGTCGTCAACCGACCCCGACTACCACATCACCACAATGTCCGAGAACGAAACCGTCGCGCTCGCCTTCTCCGGCGGGCTCGACACGACAGTCTGCGTCCCGCTGCTGAAAGAAGAGTACGGCTACGACGACGTCATCGGCGTCACCGTCGACGTCGGTCAGCCCGCGGAAGAGTTCGAGGAGGCCTACGAGACCGCCGAAGCGCTCGGCCTCGAGCACTACGTCGTCGACGCGACCGAGGAGTTCGCGGAGGTCTGCATGGACGCGGTCGCCGCGAACGCCGACTACGAGGGCTACCCGCTCGGGACGGCGCTCGCCCGCCCCGTCATCGCGAACGCCATCCTCGACGTCGCCGAGGAGCACGACTGCACGGGCCTCGCCCACGGCTGTACGGGGAAGGGCAACGACCAGTTGCGCTTCGAGGCCGTCTGGCGCGCCACCGACATGGAGGTCATCGCGCCGGTCCGCGAGATGGGCCTGACGCGCGAGTGGGAGATCGAGTACGCCGAGGAGAAGGACCTGCCCGTGGAAGCGGGCGACGGGGGCACGTGGAGCATCGACACGAACCTCTGGAGTCGCTCCATCGAGGGCGGCCAGCTCGAGGACCCCGGCTACGTCCCGCCGGCGGACATCTACGAGTGGACGAGCGAGCCGTCCGATGAGACGGAACTCGTCGAGATCGAGTTCGACGCGGGCGTGCCGGTCGCCGTCGACGGCGAGGCGATGGCGCCCGTCGAGCTCATCGAGCACCTGAACGAGCTCGCGGGCTCCTACGGCGTGGGGCGCTCCGACCTGATGGAGGACCGCATCCTCGGGCTAAAAGTCAGAGAAAACTACGAGCATCCGGCGGCGACGACGCTCCTGAACGCACACGAGGCCCTCGAAGGCCTCGTGCTGACGAAGGACGAGCGCGACTTCAAGCAGACGGTGGACGAGGAGTGGTCCCAGCAGGCCTACGAGGGCTTGCTCGACTCCCCGCTGATGGACTCGCTCGACGCCTTCCTCATGCAGTCGAACGAGAAGGTCACCGGGACGGTCACCATCAAGTTCGAGGGCGGGCAGGCCCGCCCGGTCGCCCGCGAGAGCGAGTACGCGGTCTACTCCGAGCAGGCGGCCTCCTTCAACACGGAGACGGTGATGGGCATCGAGCAGGCCGACGCGACCGGCGTCGCGAAGTACCACGGCTTCCAGGCGCGCCTCGCGCGCGACGCGGAGAAGAAGGCGAAGCCGGAGCTCGCGACGGACGGCGCGGGCGAGGGGACGGAGGAGTAGACGGATGGACGGCGAGGGCTCGGAGACGGTGGTGCGCCGCGAGCGCTTCGCGGGCGGTCCCGCCCGGGAGTTCCTCTCCTCGATGGCGTTCGACGACCGGCTCTTCGAGGCGGACCTCGCCGTCGACCGCGCGCACGTCGTGATGCTCGCCGAGCAGGGCATCGTCGACGCGGCCGACGCGGACGCCATCCTCGGCGCGCTCGACGACGTCGCCGAGGAGGGCTTCGACGCCCTGCCGGAGGGCGAGGACGTCCACGAGGCCATCGAGACGGCGGTCATCGAGCGCGTCGGCCCCGACGGCGGGCGGATGCACACGGCGCGCTCGCGCAACGACGAGGTGGCGGCGTGTCTGCGCTACGAGTACCGCGACACCCTCCTCGAGGCGGTCGAGACGACGGTCGCGGCCCGCGAGGCGCTCTGCGAGGTCGCGGAGGCCGAGCGCGAGACGGTGATGCCGGGCTACACGCACCTCCAGCCCGCCCAGCCGACGACGGTTGCGCACTGGGCGCTCTCCTACGAGGCGGCGCTCGCGCGCGACACCGAGCGCCTGCTGGACGCCTTCGACCGGACGAACCGCTCGCCGCTCGGGTCGGCGGCGTTCGCGGGGACGCCGTTCGACGTGGACAGAGAGCGCACGGCGGAGCTACTGGGCTTCGAGTCGGTCCTCGACAACTCGATGGACGCGGTCTCCTCGCGGGACTTCCTCGTGGAGGGGTCGGCGGCGTTCGCGGGCCTCGCGACGACGCTCTCGGGGCTCGCGGAGGACCTTGTGGTCTTCGCAAATCGGGGCCTCGTCGAGCTGGACGACGACTACGCCTCGACGTCCTCGATCATGCCCCAGAAGAAGAACCCGGACACGCTCGAGCTCGTGCGCTCGACGGCCGGGGACGCGTTCGGGGGGCTCCACGGACTCCTGACGACGCTGAAGGGCCTGCCGCGCGCGTACAATCGCGACCTGCAGAACGCCTCGCCGCACGCGTGGCGCGTCGCGGACGCGGTGGCGGAGGCGACGGACGTCGCGGCGGGCGCGGTGTCGACGGCCGACTGGCCGGCCGAGGAGCTGGCGGCGGCGGCGGGCGAGGGGTTCTCGACGGCGACGGGCGTCGCGGACCTGCTCGCGATGCACGGGCTGCCGTTCCGGACGGCGCACGAGGTCGTCGCGGCGGCGGCGGAGCGCGGCGCGGACTACGACGCGCTCGATGCGGCGTGCGAGGAGGTCGTCGGCGAGGACATCGACTCGCTCGCGGACCGCGACGCCGTCGAGGCGGCGCTCGACCCCGTGGCGAGCGTGGCGTCGCGCGACTCGATGGGCGGCCCGGCGCCCGAGGCGACGGCGGAGACGCTGGCGTCGGCGCTCGATGGCTGTGCGGCGCACGCGGACGCGGCGGCGAGCCGCGCGGACGCCCTCGCGGTGGCCGAGGAGTCGCTCGCGGCGGAGGTGTCGTCGTATGCGTGAGCGCCCGATGCGACGCCCGCGACGCCCGCGACGACCAGCGGTGCGACGACGCGCACCGCGGCCCCGTTCGGGGCAACATATCATAATTCCACGGTTGGAATACGGTTCTCCCGGTTCGCCGTTTCGGCGCTTCTCGCGCCGGTAGACGCGGCTCTGACCTCTTGTAAATTATCTGTTAAGTCCGCCAAGTATAAGTTGGTGGACGGTGAAGGTCCGGGTGTAATGACCGAATGCATCCAGTGCGGTGCGGACCTCGACCTGCACGCCGACCTCGAAGTCGGCGAGATCGTCGACTGTGGCACCTGTGGCGCCGAGCTCGAAGTCGTCGACGACGACCCCGTGGAGCTCGAAGAGGCGCCGGAGCTCGCCGAAGACTGGGGGGAATAAGGGAATGAGGACGACGCACACGAGGTGGTCCGCGTGAAGATCGGTCTCCTCTACTCGCGCATCCGGAAGGACGAGAAGCTCCTCCTCACGGAGCTCCGCGAGCGCGGTCACGACGTCGAGAAGGTGGACGTCCGCAAGCAGCGCTTCGGCGTCGGCGACCCGCCGGAGGCGCTCGCGTCGTGTGACGTCGTCCTCGACCGGTGTATGGCGACCTCGCGGAGCAAGTACGCGACGACGTTCTGCGAATCCTACGGCGTCCCGGTCGTGAACAGCGCGGCGACGGCGGACGTCTGCGCGGACAAGGCGAAGACGAGCGTGAAGCTCGACGCCGCCGGCGTCCCGACGCCCGCGACGACCGTCGCCTTCGACGTCGACTCCGCGATGGCGGCCATCGAGGAGTTCGGCTATCCCTGCGTCATCAAGCCCGTCGTGGGCTCGTGGGGGCGCCTGCTCGCGAAGATCGAATCGGAGAGCGCCGCTGAAGCCGTCCTCGAGCACAAGAAGACGCTCGGCCACTACGAGCACTCCGTCTTCTACGTCCAGGAGTTCGTCGAGAAGCCGGGTCGCGACCTGCGCGTGCTCACGGTGGACGGCGAACCCGTCGCCGCGATGGCGCGCTCCTCCGAGCACTGGCTGACGAACGCCGCGAAGGGCGCGGAGACGACCGAGTTCGAGCTCGATGAGGAGGTCCGTGCGCTCGCCCGCGAGGCCAGCGAGGCCGTCGGCGGCGGGCTGCTCGGCGTCGACATCATGGAGACCGGCGACGGCTACACGGTCCCCGAAGTGAACCACACCGTCGAGTTCAAGGCGCTGAACGACGCCGTCGAGGCGGACGTCCCCGGGACGGTCGTCGACTGGCTCGAAGCGAAGGCCGAACAGGCGAGCGACGCCGGCGCGGAGGTCGGCCTATGACGTCGGCGAGCGTCGTCGGCGGCAGCGGCTTTACCGGTGGTGAGCTCCTCCGCCTGCTCGCCGGCCATCCCGAGTTCGAGATTCAGCAGACGACGAGCCGCGAGTACGCGAACAAGACGGTCGGCTCCGTCCACCCGAACCTGCGCGGCCTCGACGTGCGCTTCGTCGCGCCCGACGCCCTCGAACCCGTGGACGTCCTCTTCGTCTGCGTTCCCCACGGCGTGACGATGGAGCACATCGCGGAGTACCGCGACCTCGCGGACACCGTCGTCGACCTCTCGGCGGACTTCCGCCTCCCGGACGCGGAGCTGTATGATACCTGGTACGACGGCCACGTCGCGCCCGAGCACCTCGCGGACGCGGAGTACGCGCTCCCCGAGCTGAACCGCGAGAACCTCCCCGGGGCGGACCTCATCGCGTCGGGCGGGTGTAACGCCACCTCGACGATACTCGGCCTCCTCCCGCTCGTCGAGGCCGGGCTCCTCACCCCGGACGACCGAGTGGTCGCCGACGTCAAGGTCGGCTCCTCGGAGGGCGGCGCGGGCGGCGGCGCGGCGTCCAGCCACCCCGAGCGCTCCGGCGTCGTCCGACCGTACGCGCCCACGACCCACCGCCACGAGGCCGAGATCGAGGCCTACCTCGACATGCAGGTCTCCTTCACCGTGCACGCGGTGGAGATGATTCGCGGCTCGGCCGCGACCTGCCACGTCTACCCGTCGGAGCTGCCGGCGACGAAGGACATGTGGAGCGCGTTCCGCGAGCAGTACGGCGACGAGCCGTTCGTCCGCCTCGTCGCGGGCGGCGGCGGCGTCTACCGGTATCCGGAGCCGAAGGCGGTCGCGGGGTCGAACTACGCGGAGGTCGGCTTCGAGCTCGACGAGCGCAACGACCGCATCGTCGTCTTCAGCGCCATCGACAACATGATGAAGGGCTCGGCCGGGCAGGCGGTCCACGCCGCGAACGTCGCGCTCGGCTTCGAGGAGACGGCGGGCCTCGAGTTCGCGGGCCTCCACCCCGTGGGGAGTCCGTAGATGTCGGAGGCATCCTTCGTCTTCGGCGAGAAGCCCATCGGTATCGACTCCGGGCAGGGCGTCACGGTCACGGACGACTCGGGGAACGACTACCTCGACTTCGGGGCGTCCTACGCCTGCACGCCGCTCGGGCACTCGCACCCGACGGTCACCGAGGCCGTCCAGGAGCAGGCGGCGGAGCTCACCTACGTCCAGGGTTCATATCCTGTGGACGTCCGCTCGGAGCTCTACGACCGCCTCGCCGCGCTCGCACCCGGCGACTGCGAGAAGGTCTGGCTCTGCAACTCCGGCACGGAAGCGAACGAGGCGGCGCTGAAGTTCGCCCGCCACGCGACCGGCCGCTCGAAAATCGTCGCGACGATGCAGGCCTTCCACGGCCGGACGATGGGCGCGCTCGCGGCGACGTGGAAGGACGAGTACAAGGAGGGATTCGGCCCGCTCGCGGGCGACGTCGAGTTCGTCCCGTACGGTGATCGGGAAGCGATGAGCGAGGCCGTCGACGAGGAGACGGCCGCCGTCATCCTCGAGCCGATTCAGGGCGAGGGCGGCGTCAACCCCGCGCCCGAGGGCTACCTCGGGCACGTCCGCGACGTCACGGCCGACGCGGGCGCGGCGTTCATCGCCGACGAGATCCAGACGGGCGTCGGGCGCACCGGCGACCTCTGGGCGGTCGAGGGCGAGGGCGTCACGCCCGACGTCGTCACGGCCGCGAAGGGCATCGCGAACGGCCTGCCGATGGGCGCGACGATGGTGCGGCCGTGGATCGCGGAGAACGCCGGGAACCACGGCTCGACGTTCTCCGGCGGGCCCGTGCCCTGCGCGGCGGCGAACGCGACGCTCGAGACGCTCGTCGCGGAGGACCTCCCCGGGCACGCCCGCGAGGTCGGTGCCGCGTTCCGCGAGAGCCTCGAGGGCCTCGCGGCGGAGACGGACGCCATCCGCGACGTCCGCGGGCGCGGCCTCATGGTCGGCGTCGAAGTGAAGACGGGCGCGAACCCCGTCATCGGCGGGATGGCGATGAATCACGGCATCCTCGCGCTCCCGGCGGGGCGCACCGTCGTGCGCTTCCTCCCGCCGCTGACGGTGACCGAAGAGCACTGCCAGCGCGTCGTCGACGCGCTCGAATCGACGCTATGACGGACGCGCGCGAACTCCTGCGCGACCTCGTGGAGACGCCGTCCGTCTCGGGCGAGGAGCGCGCGGTCGCCGAGCGCCTCGTCTCGTACTTCGAGGCGCACGGCCGCGAGGCCTACCTCGACGACGTCGGGAACGTTCGGGCGCCCGCCGACGACGGCGTCCTCCTGACGAGCCACATGGACACGGTGCCGGGCGACATCCCGGTCCGCGAGGCGAGCGGCGAGCTCTGGGGGCGCGGCGCCTGCGACGCGAAGGGTCCGCTCGCCGCGATGGCGGTCGCGGCCGCGCGCACGGGCGTCTCCTTCGTCGGCGTCGTCGGCGAGGAGACGAGCTCGCGGGGCGCGCGCCACCTCGTGGAGACGCGCGACCAGCCGGAGGCCGTCATCAACGGCGAGCCCTCCGGATGGGACGCGGTGACGCTCGGCTACCGGGGGTTCGTGAAGGGGCGCTTCGCGGGCGAGACGCCGTCCGCGCACACCTCACGCCCGGGGCCGAACGCCCTCGAGCACGCGATGGACTGGTGGCACGACGTCGAGGAGACGTTCGAGGCGGGGAGCGAGTCCTCCGTCTTCGAGCAGGTGACGACGAAACCCGTCGAGATGGACGGCGGCGTCTCCGCCGACGGCCTCGCGTTCGAGGCGACGGTGGAGGTGCAGCTGCGCGTCCCCCCGTCACTGACCGTCGAGGAGGTGCGCGCGACCGTCGAGGGCGCGCTCCCGACGTACGTGGGCGAGGAGGCGTCCGTGGCGGTCGAGTGGACGGACGCCATCCCGCCGGTGATGGAGTCCCCGCGCAACGGCGTCGCGGCGGCGCTCCGCGCGGGTATCCGCGCCGAGGGCGGCGAGACGACGCACCTCCGCAAGACCGGCACCAGCGACATGAACGTCTACCGTGGCGCGTGGGACTGCCCGATGGCGACCTACGGGCCGGGCGACTCCGCGCTCGACCACGCGCCGGACGAACGCATCGACCTGGAGGAGTACGACCGCGGCGTCGCCGTGCTGACGGCGGCCGCAGAGAGGTTACAATGAATCTCATCGACATCGACGACTTCGACGTCCCGCAGCTGCACCGCGTGCTCGACACCGCCCTCGCGATGAAGACGGGCGAGAAGGAGCCCCCGGCGCGACTCGCGGGGACGAGCCTCGGCATGCTCTTCGAGCGCCCGAGCACCCGGACGCGGGTGTCCTTCGAGGTGGGGATGACCCAGCTCGGCGGGCACGCGGTCTTCCTCGGCAAGGACGACATCCAGCTCGGGCGCGGCGAGCCCGTGAAGGACACGGCGCGCGCGCTCTCGGGCTACGTCGACGCGGTGATGGCGCGCGTGAAGTCCCACGAGGACATGCTCGAGCTCGCGGAGTACGCGGAGGTTCCCGTCATCAACGGCCTCTCGAGCGACGCGCATCCCGCGCAGACGGTCGCGGACCTCCTCACGATCCGCGAGCACCACGGCTTCGAGGACACGACGGTCGCGTGGGTCGGCGACGGCAACAACGTCGGGGCGTCCTTCCTCGTCGGCGCGGCGATGGTCGGCCTCGACGTGCGGGCCGCCACCCCCGAGGGCTACGAGTTCGGCGACGACACCGTCGAGCGCGCGGGCGCGTACGACGGCGACATCACGACGACGCACGACCCGACAGCCGCAGTCGAGGGCGCGGACGTCGTCTACACGGACGTCTGGGTGAGCATGGGCGAGGAGGAAGAACGCGAGGAGAAGGTCGCGGACTTCGAGGGGTTCCAGTTGAACGAGGCCCTGCTCGCGCGCGCCGACGACCCGAGCGTCCTCCACTGTCTGCCCGCCCATCGCGGCGAGGAGATCACGGACGACGTGATGGAGTCCGAGCGCGAGCTCATCTGGGCGCAGGCCGAGAACCGCCTGCACGGCCAGAAGGGCATCCTCGCCGAGTTGCTCTGAGGCGGCCGTCCGCTTATAGCACTCCGCCGCGTAGACGCGGGGTAATGCCGACTGAAGGGGGTAGCCTCCGCGACGCGCTTGCGCCGGCCGTCGAGCGGCTACCGGAGATGCTGTACCGAGGGCCGAACGAGCGAAAGCGGCCGCTAACTGCCGTAAGCTCGGGAGCAGTCCAAGTTTCGGGGTACGGCCGCGCGACGCTCGAGACCGGCGAGGTCGCGTGGACGCGCGACGTCGTGCACCCCTCGGACCGCGAGCGCGCGTGGAACGACGTCCAGCGCGCGTTGGGCGACGACGGGACGTACGACGTGACGTATCGCATCGTCACCGCCGACGAGGACGTCCGCTGGGTCCGCGACCGGGGCGAGCGCCTCGGCGACGGCACGCTCTCGGGCTACGTCGAGGACGTGACGGCGTTGAAGGAGCGGGAGGTGCGACTGCGCGAGGAGCTCGACGAGACGTTCGAGCGCATCTCGGACGCCTTCTTCGCGCTCGACCGGGAGTGGCGCTTCACGTACGTGAACGACCGGGCGGCCGACTACCTCGACGTCGACGGCGAGGGCGTCGTCGGCGAGAACGTCTGGGAGGCCTTCCCGGCGGCGCTCGGCACGGACTTCGAGTCGGAGTACGAGCGCGCGATGGAGACCCAGGAGGCCGTGACGTTCACGGAGCACTTCGAGCCGCTGGACGCGCACTTCGAGGTGAACGCCTACCCCTCGGAGACCGGGCTCTCCGTCTACTTCCGCGACGTCACCGAGCGCGTCGAGCGCGAGCGCCGACTCGAGCGCTACGAGGCGATCATCGAGACGGTGTGGGACGGCGTCTACGCCCTCGACGACGAGGGGCGCTTCACGATGGTGAACGGGGCGTACTGCGAGTTGCTCGGCGTCGATCGCGAGGAGTTGCTCGGCCGGCGGGCCGAGGACGTCCTCGGCGAGGGCGTCGTCGCGAGCGCGCGGGAGTTCGCCGAGGAGATGCGTCGGGACGAGCGCGAGGCGGCGACGCTCTCGTTCACCATCGAGGCCGACGACGGGGAGAAGCGCCCGCTGGAAGCGCGCTTCGGGCCGTTCGGCGAGAGCGGACGCGTCGGCGTCCTCCGCGACGTGTCGCGTCAGCGCGCGCGTCGTCAACAGCTGCGCCAGCAGCGCGAGCGGCTGTCGAGTCTCGTCGCACTCTACGGCGCGGCGAACGACGTCTCGAACGCGGTGATCGAGCAGACGAACCGGTCGGCGGTCGAGGAGCGGGTGGCGAACCGGCTCGCGGACGGCCCGTACACGGGCGCGTGGGTCGGGCGGACGACGGGGACGGACGTCACGCGCGTGGCGAGCGCCGGCGAGGACGCACCCCGGGGGACGGAGCTCGCGACGCGCGCGGTCGACGCGGAGCGGGTCGCGGTCGCGGAGTCGGACGCCGAGGGTGGCGGCGAGGCGGCGGCGGTCCCCATCAGCTACGAGGGCGGGACGTACGGCGTGCTCGTGGTGTGCGCCGCCCACCGGGACGCGTTCGGCGACGCCGAGCGGACGGTGCTCGGCCGGCTGGGGACGACGCTCGGGCACGCCATCGCGGCGCTCGACCGGAAGGCCGCGCTGTTGAGCGAACACGTCGTGCAGGTCGAGTACCGCTCGCGGGCGGTGGCGGCGGAGCTCGGCGTGCCCGCGAGCGGCGACGGGCGGTTCCGCTTCGAGCGGACGGTCGCGGCGGGCGACGGCGAGTACATCCACTACGTCTGGGTGTCGGGGCTGTCGACCGAGGAGGCGATGGCGGTCTTCGAGGACGCGGAGCGCTATCGGCACGTCCGACTCGTCGGCGAACGCGACGACGCCGTGCTCGTGGAGGCGACGACGGCGGACGCGCACGTCACGACCGCAATCGCGAGCCACGGCGGGCGCCTGCGCTCGATGACGGTGCGCGACGGCGAGGTCCGCGTGCTCGCGGAGTTCCCGCAGGGCGTCGACCTGCGGACGGTGACGGGGTCGATCCGGGAGGTGGCGGACGACGTCGAGTTGGTCGCACAGCGGACGGTCGCGCGCGACGACGCCGAGGACGGGCGCGTGGACGCGCTCGGCGACCTCACGGAGCGCCAGCGTGCGGCGTTCGAGTCCGCCTACTACGGCGGGTATTTCGAGTGGCCGCGCGACAGCACGGCCGAGGACCTCGCGGAGACGATGGGCGTCTCCGCGCCGACGTTCCACCAGCACCTGCGCGCGGCGGAGCGCAAACTCCTCGGCGTCTACGTGGACTGAGAGCTAGAGCAGGCCGTCCTCCTCGAAGACGCGGCGGAGGCGCGGCATGGTGGCGACGACGACGTCGCAGTGCGGGCGGACGGCGGGTTTGGGGATGAAGCCGACGGCGGTGCCGGCGGCCTTCAGCATCGGGAGGTCGTTCGCGCCGTCGCCGACGGCGACGGTGTCCGCGAGGTCGGTGCCGGTCTCGACGCAGAGCGATTCGAGGGCCTCGTCCTTCGTCCCCTCGATGAGGGGGCCGTCGGCGTCGCCGGTGAGGTGGCCGTCCGCGACCGGGAGGTCGTTCGCGACGACGTGGTCGACCTCGGTGTGTTCTTTGGCGAGCGCGGCCTCGACGCCGGGCGTGAAGCCGCCGGTGAGGATGGCGGTGGTGTGGCCGGCGTCGTTCAGCGCCGCGATGAGGTCGGCGGCGCCGGGGCGGAGGAAGACCTGCTCGTAGGCGGCCTGCGCTTCGGGTTCGGGGAGTCCCTCGAGGAGCGCGGCGCGCTCGTAGACCGATTCGGCGTAGGAGAGTTCGCCGCGCATCGCGCGCGCGGTGATGTCGCCGATCTCGTCGGCGACGCCGTACTGTTCGCCGAGGAGCACCATCATCTCGGAGTCCGAGAGCGTCCCGTCGAAGTCGAACGCGACCAGTGTCATCGGGTGAGCGTTCGCCCCCCAGCGCCCAAGTGGTTTCTGTTCGCACACCACGTTCCACCCGAAACGAAGGGGTCACCGCTCACGACCCGTCGAGTGTGCATATTTCACATACGTATCCGTCCGGGTTAACCCACATCTGTGTATATTTTCGCGCTCGGTGGCGCCGTCAATTCGCGCCTATGCGAAAAGGGTTAATGCGCCGGGCGGGCTTTCGTCGTGCATGAAGGTACTCGTAACCGACCCCATCGCGGACGCCGGTTTGGACGTGCTCCGCGAGGCGGGCCACGAGGTCGAGACCGCGTACGACGTCGAGGGCGACGCACTCCTCGACGCCGTCTCCGACGCCAACGCCCTCATCGTCCGCTCGGGGACGGAGGTCACGGAAGCGGTCTTCGAGGCCGCACCCGACCTCGTCATCGTCGGCCGCGCCGGCATCGGCGTCGACAACATCGACATCGACGCCGCGACCGAGCACGGCGTCATCGTCGCGAACGCCCCCGAGGGGAACGTTCGCGCGGCCGCCGAGCACACCGTCGCGATGGCGTTCGCCGCCGCGCGCTCCATCCCGCAGGCCCACGCCCGCCTGAAGGACGGCGAGTGGGCGAAGTCCGACTACCTCGGCACCGAGGTCAACGGCAAGACCCTCGGCGTCGTCGGCCTCGGCCGGGTCGGCCAGGAGGTCGCGAAGAAGCTCGGCTCCCTCGGCATGGACCTCGTCGCCTACGACCCCTACATCGGCGAGGAGCGCGCCGAGCAGCTCGGCGCGGAGCTCGTCGACATCGACGAGTGCCTCGAGCGCGCGGACTTCCTCACCGTCCACGTCCCGCTCACCCCGGAGACGGAGAACCTCATCGACGAGGACGCGCTCGCGAACCTCGAAGGCGGCTACCTCGTGAACTGCGCGCGCGGCGGCGTCGTCGACGAGGACGCGCTCGCCGACGCCGTCGAGGACGGCGTCATGAAGGGCGCGGCCATCGACGTCTTCGCGGAGGAGCCCCTCCCGGAGGACGCGAAGGTCCTCGACGTCGACGACATCGTCGTCACCCCGCACCTCGGCGCCTCCACGGAGGCCGCACAGGAGCACGTCGCCGTCTCGACGGCCGAGCAGGTCGTCGCGGCGTTCAACGACGAGCCCGTGCTGAACGCGCTGAACGCGC
Source organism: Halarchaeum sp. CBA1220 (assembly GCF_003721175.2). Lineage (GTDB taxonomy): Archaea > Halobacteriota > Halobacteria > Halobacteriales > Halobacteriaceae > Halarchaeum > Halarchaeum grantii. The sequence goes on along the minus strand of NZ_CP054707.1, from coordinate 779,009 downwards.
CCTCCGTGGACGAGTCCGCGTTCCCCCGCATCCAGCCGTACATCGGCCTCGCCGAGACGGCAGGGAAGGTCGCCGCGCAGCTCTTCGACGAGCGCATCGACTCCATCGAGGTCTCCTACGCGGGCGACATCGCCGGCGAGGACGTCGACCTCGTCACCGCGAGCGCGCAGAAGGGCGTCTTCGAGCCCCTCGAGTGGAACGTGAACGCGGTGAACGCCCCGCGCGTCGCCGAGGAGCGCGGCATCGACGTCACGGAGACGAAGAGCCGCTCCTCCGAGGACTTCCAGAGCCTCGTCACCGTCACCGTCAGCGACGGCGAGGACGAGCTCTCGGTCTCCGGGACGCTCTTCGCGGGCGACGACCCGCGTCTCGTCTCCATCGACGGCTACCGCGTCGACGCCATCCCGCACGGCCACATGCTCATCGCGCGCAACCGCGACGAGCCCGGCGTCATCGGCTACATCGGGACGGTGCTCGGCGAGTACGACGTGAACATCGCCGGCATGTTCAACGCCCGCGAGACCGACGGCGGCGAGGCGCTCACCGTCTACAACCTCGACGACGACCTCCCGGACGCGGCGCGCGCGGACCTCGAGTCCGACTCGCGCATCACCGAGATCAAGGAGATCGAGCTGAACGGCGCGTAAGCCGACGAGCGCCGAGGCGTTTCCAGTTTTCTACGCGGTGAGTGCGCGCGCCAGCGGGACGGAGACGTAGGCTTCCACGAGCGCCGCAGCGGCGAGGAGCGCGGTCGCACTCGCGGCGAGCACGACGACATCGCGGACGTCGCGCATCGACATCGGGCGTTCGCGGCGATGCCGGAGGTACGCGAGGAAGGTCGCCGGAACGCGGAAGCCGGCGGCCGCAGCGAGCCACAGCGCTGGCAGTTCGAACACCGCGTGAGGGGCCAGTAACGCGACGAAGACGGCCGGATGTCCGTCGGCGCTCGCGGCGGCCGCGAGCGACCCGACGAGGACGCCGTTCTGGACGAGCGCCACCGCGGTCGGCACGCCGAGGAGGACGCCACCGGCGACGAGGAGACCGGCGGCGATGGCGTTGTTCACGAAGACCGCCGACGCAGAGACCGTCACCGTCGGCGCCGACTGCGCGCCCGCCGACGTCGGGACGCGACCGCCGAGCACGTAGCCGAGGAGCGCACCGGCGAGCGTGAGTGCGGCGGCCACGCCGACGTGCCGGCGGGCGGTCGCGACGATGCGGTGGACGGCGAGCACCGACCGCATTCAGGCGCCGAGGCCGGTCGCGCTCGTTCGCTCGCCGACCAGCACGCCGACGCAGAAGACGAGGCCGACGCCGACGACCCCGAGGACGGCGTAGCGGTACCACGGCGCTCCGAGACGCCACGCGAGGAAGACCGTCACCCCGATGGGAGCGGCGATACCGGCGGCGAGTGCGGTGTTGGTGTCGGCGACGGCAGCGAGCATCCGCCGGAAGACGACGGCCCAGCACGCGAACGATACGAGTCCCGTCAGCGCGGCGAGTGCGTACGCCATTGTCTGATAAAAGAGGGTGAGGGGTGATTAAAGTACGAGCGCGCCTCCCGTCGCGGCGGCACCGGCGCCGAGCGCGGCGGCCGTCCCGGACGCGCTCACGTACGTGGCGGCGCCGCTCGCGGCCGTTCCCGTACCGCTGACGACGGCCGACCCACCGGCGAGAGCGCTATCGGCGTCGAGGTCGTCGTTGTACGCCTTGTACGCGAGGTACGCGCCGCCGAGGTCGGTGGCCGCATGGTCGCTTACGACCTGTGTGTTTCCGGTCGCGTCGTCGGACCCCACCGCCCCCGCACCGGCGAACACGACTCCGGCGGCGGCGAGCACGGCGAGTGCGAACACGACATCCCGTTCGGTGAACCCGTGGTGGCCTTGGTAAGACACGGCACTCGGTTCGTTACCCGGAGACACCATACCAGTCCCGTCCCGTCCAGCGGTGGGCAGTGCGTCGGGTGACGGGGGCATCGCCACCCGACGAGCGCGTCGCGGGTCGGCGAGCCGTCACCTATACCGCCCGCGCGGCGAAGACGCGAACCGTGTTCCGACTCGTCCTCGACCCGGACGCGTTCTTCCGCGACGGCGCGGCCGACCGGCTCGCCGGCGCGAGTGCCGTCGTCGGCGCCGCAGGCGTCGCCAACACGCTCGGTGCCGTCCTCCTCCTCTACTGGACGTGGGGGGCGGTGTCGCGCGCCGCGCCGCTCGTCACGATGACGTACGTCCTCACGATTGCCGGGACGGTGCTCGGGCAGTTCGCCGTCTGGGTCGGCTTCGCGGCCGCCTTTTACGCGCTCTCGGCCCTCCTCGGCGGAGGCGGGTCGTTTCGACGGCTCTTCACCGCAGTCGGTTGGGGGTTCTATCCGTCCATCGCGGGTGGCCTGCTGAGCGCCGGAGCGATACTCTCGCGTGGCTGGGGCGTCGATTTCCCCGACAGCGCCGGTTCCCTCGGCCCGTTCGTCCGTTCGCTCACGTCCGGTCCGCTCTTCGACGTCGTCTCGCTCGTCGGCGTCGTCCTGCTCCTCTGGAACGCCTCCAACTGGGTCTTCGCGGTGAAGCACACGCGTGACTTACCGCTCGCCCGCTCGCTCGCCGTCGTCTCCGTCCCCATCGCCGTCGCCGTCGCGTGGCGCCTCCTCTCACTCTAAGCCGTTTCGCCGCGCTCGATGCGCTCGGCGCGTTCGCGCCACCTGTCGACGAACGTACGCGTCCAGCTAGCGATGTCGGGACTGACGACGAGCGATTGGAGCGTCCCGTGCGGCCCCGTCGAGAAGAGGAGGACGTCGCCGTCGACCAGCGCCGCGCCGAGCGGCGGCGTGTCGTCGACCTGCCAGACGTCGAGGCCGGATGGCCCGGTGAGGCGTGACTCACCGAGCGCGTTCGCGGCAGTTTCGGCGATCACGACGTCGCCGGTGGTGTCGTCGGTGAACGGACATTTCGGGAGGACGGGGAAGACGCCATCGACCGATCCGGCCGCTTCGAGGAGCGCGCACGCTCGGTTCGAGGGCGCAGCGGGCGCGTCCGGCCGCGGACGGACGTGCTCGGCGTCCGCGAGCGCGGCGAGCGGGAGCCCGAGGTCCGCGAACGGGACGCCCTCGAGGAACGCCTCGAAGCGCCGGGCGACGTCGAGTTCCGCCTCGAGGCGTTCGATACCGGCCGCGAGCGCGGCACCGCGAGGCGTGAGTGTGTACGGTTGGCCCCCGTGGTCGTGGACGTAGCCGAGTCGCTGGAGGGCGCGGCGGTTGTCTCGGACGGTGGTCCTCGGTGCATCGAGTTCCCGGTGGAGGGTCCGGTCGGTCGCCGTCCCGTCCGCTATCGCGCGGAGAAGGCGAAGGCGGAGCGACGACCGAGTGACGTCGGCGAGGTCCTCGGCAGCCATGCGTCGCTAGGGACGCAGTTCAGACACCTGATAGTTTGTATGTTGCCTACGTATCGCTCAATATGTCGCCTGGTGGGCGAAGTTACAGGACGTCGAGCACGCCTTCGGTGTCGGCGGGCACGGACGTCATGTCGCCGCCGGCGGCGGCCGCGGCGTCCGGGTCCTTCAGCAGGTGGCCGGTCGTGAGGCAGACGACCTGCTCGTCCGCCTCGACCTCACCCTCGGCACGGAGTTTCCGCAGGCCCGCCACCGAGGCGGCGGACGCGGGCTCGACGCCGACGCCGTCGCGCGCGAGGGCGCGCTGGGCGTCCGTGATCTCCTCGTCCGTCACGGCGACGGCGGTGCCACCGGTGGCCTTCACGCCGGGGAGCGCCTTCGGCGCGTTCACGGGGTTGCCGATGCGGATCGCGGTCGCGACGGTCTCGACGTCCTCCCAGCGCCGCACTTCGTCGTTGCCCTCGCGGACGGCCTCGACCATCGGCGCCGCGCCCTCGGCCTGCACGCCCGTGAGCGCCGGCATCTCCTCTTCGTCCATCGCACCGGCCTCGACGAGCTCGCGGAAGCACTTGTAGAGCGCCGCCGTGTTCCCGGCGTTCCCGACGGGGAGGACGATGCGGTCCGGCCACTCGCCGGTCTCGGCGAGCGATTGCTCGAGTATCTCGAGGCCGATGGTCTTCTGGCCCTCGAGTCGGAAGGGGTTGATCGAGTTGAGGAGGTAGGCCTCGCCGCGGTCGGCGAGGTCCGCGACGATGTCGAGACAGGCGTCGAAGTTGCCCTCGACTTCGAGGATGCGCGCGCCGTGCAGGGAGGCCTGCGCGACCTTCCCGGCGGCGACCTTCCCGGCGGGCAGGAGGACGAGGACTTCGGTGTCGGCGCGCGCGCCGTAGCACGCGAGCGACGCCGACGTGTTCCCCGTGGACGCGCAGGCGAGGCGGTCGACGCCGAGGCGGTCGGCGACCTTCACGCCGACCGTCATGCCGCGGTCCTTGAACGCCCCCGTGGGGTTCATCCCCTCGTGTTTCACGCGGACGTCCGCGACGCCGACGTCGGCCTCGATCTTCGGGACGGTGTAGAGCGGCGTGTTCCCCTCTTCGATGGAGACGCCCTCGGCGAGGGGGAGGGCGTCCGCGTAGCGCCAGACGCCCGTGCCCTCGAACGCCTCGAAGGTCGGGTACTCCTCGTAGCGCACCTCGAGGAGGCCGTCGCAGTCCGGGCAGCGGTAGACGACGTCGTCGTAGGGCGCGACGGTCTCGCCGCACTCGATACACGCGAGCCAGACGCCGTCCGTCGCGACCGCGGGCGGTTCGCCGCCGAGAGTCAGGTCAGCCATACGTGTGGGTCACACGCGGACGACCAAATAGGGGACGGAGACTGCCTCGGTGGCCGGCCGAACGGGGTGGGACCCGGCGCGACCGCCGGGGAACATAGTTATCAACGTACGACACATGCTTCCGAGCGAACACGATGGGGAGGGAGCCCGAGGCGGACGACGGAACGTGGCCGGCGCTCGGCGGTGAGGGGGCGAACGTCTACGAGGTGATCTTCCGGGAGATGGAGGACGCCGTCTTCCTCGTGGACGTCGAGCGGACGGACGAGGGCTACGAGTTCGTCTTCCGGCGGAACAACGCCGCGCATCGGCGCCGAACCGGCCTCTCCGAGGACGAACTACGCGGGCAGACCCCGCGCGAGCTCCTCGGCGACGAGCAGGGCGCGGCCGTCGCGGCGAACTACCGGCGCTGCGTCGAGCGCGAGGAAGCCATCGAGTACGAGGAGACCCTCGATTTGCCGGGCGGGCGGAGCGACTGGCAGACGAAGCTCACTCCCGTCATGGCGGACGGCCGGGTGACGCAGCTCGTCGGCGTCGGACGCGACGTCACGGAGCGGAAGGCACAGCAGCGGGCGTTCGAGCGGACGGCGCGGCGCTTCGAGACCGTGTTGGAGACGATGACGGCGGCGGCGTTCCTGAAGGACACGAGCGGGCGGTACCGCCTGATGAATCAGGCGTGTCGCGACCTCCTCGGCGTCGAAGAGGGCGCAGTCGACGGGGTGACCGACGAGGAGCTCTTCCCGCCGGAGACCGCCGAGCGGGCGCGGGCGGACGACCGGCGGGTCATCGAGACCGGGGAGCGAATCGAGGTCGAGGAGACGGTTCCGACGACCGAGGGACACACGGTTCGGCTCACGCGGAAGGCACCCGTCTACGGCGACGACGGCGAGGTCACGGCCGTCTGCGGCGTCTCGACGGACATCACCGCGCAGAAGCGCCGCGAGGAGGAGTTGCGGCGGCTCACGGAGCGCTTCGAGCTCGCCGTCGAGGGCGCGAACATCGGCGTCTGGGACTGGGACATGACGACGGACGCGGTGGATTTCAACGAGAACTGGGCGCGGATGCTCGGCCACTCGCTCGAGGACATCGACCCCCATCTCGACGCGTGGGAGAGCCGCGTCCACCCGGACGACATCGGGGCGGCGAGCGACGCGCTCGAGGCGCATATCGCGGGCGAGAGCGAGTACTACGAGACCGAGCACCGGATGCGGACGGCGGACGGCGACTGGAAGTGGATCCGCGACGTCGGCGAGATCGTCGAGCGCGACGCGGACGGCGAGCCGGTTCGCGCCGTCGGCATCCACCTCGACATCGACGACCGGAAGCAGTACGAGCGGACGCTCGAGCGCCAGCGCGACAGCCTCGAGGTGCTCAACCAGATCGTCCGCCACGACGTCCGGAACGCCCTCCAGTTCGTGCTCGAGTACGGCGAGCTGCTCGACGACCACGTCGGCGAAGAGGGGGAGGCCTACCGCCGCCGGATCGTCCAGGCGGGACGCGAGGCCATCGACATCACGCGGACCGCCGGGGACGTCACGCGGGTGTTGCTCCGCTCGGAGACGTGCCACGTCCCGGTGGCGGTTCGGCCCGTCCTCGAGGAGCAGATAGCGGACGTGCGCGCGGGCCACGAGCGCGCCGTCGTCTCCGTCGAGGGCGCGCTCCCGGACGCCGAGGTGCGCGCGGACGACATGCTCGAGTCCGTGTTCCGGAACGTGCTGACGAACGCCGTCGTCCACAACGACGAGGACGTCCCCGAGGTCACCGTCTCCGCGAGCGCGGACGACGAGACGGTGCGGGTCCGAATCGCGGACAACGGCCCCGGGATACCGGACGACCAGAAGGAGCGGGTCTTCAGGGAGGGCGAGAAGGGCCTCGACAGCGAGGGGAGCGGACTGGGCCTCTACCTCGTGCGGACGCTCGTCGAGCGCTACGGCGGCGACGTCCGGGTGGCGGACAACGACCCGAAGGGGAGCGTCTTCACGGTCGAGTTGCGCCGCGACGACTGAGCGCGTGCCGGGCGCTTATGCCGGCGCGGGGCGATGGCTCGGACATGGAGACGACCCGTCGCGTCAGAGTGGCCGCCGCGTGCTGTATCGCGCTCGGCCTCGGTGGCGCCGGCCTCCTCTACGCACGGTCGGGGTTCGCGCGTCCCGCCGCGCTCGCGGCGTGCGCGCTCGTCGCGTTCGTCGGCGTCCTGCTGTCCCGGCGCGCGGCGGGCGCGGGCGAGCGCAAACCCGACTGGTGAGCCGCCGGCCGCTCAGGCGTCCGGGAGGAGGCCCGTGCAGACGCGGGGGTAGTCGGGCGTGGTGTCGCGGGTGCGCGTCGTCGTGACGGCGTTCGCGCCGCGCTCCAGGAGGGTGCGGACGGGCGGGCCGACGCGGTCGGGTTCGACGAGGAAGGCGTCGTGGCCGTACTCGCTCTCGACGACGCGATGGGAGACGGCGGCGGGGCCGGCCTCGAAGGCGTCCGCGATGGTCTCGCCGCCCTCGACGGGGAAGTGCCAGTCGCCGGTGAAGGAGACGACGAGCGCGTCGCCCGCGTAGTCCGCGAGCGCCTCGGCGTCCGAGTTGTAGTCCTCGGCGAGGTCGTACTCGTCGAGCGCGCGCAGGAGGTAGAGGTAGCTGTTCGCGTCGAAGCGCTCGGTGAAGCGCTCGGCGTTGTAGTCGAGGTAGGAGGCGACGTCCCGGTAGGGGAAGCCCTTCGCGCTCGGGTCAGTGCGCTCCTCGGGTTGGCGTTCGGCGACGCGGCGGCCGAAGCGGTCGCGCATCGAGGCCTTCGAGAGGTACATCGCGTGGCCGATGCGGCGCGCGACGGCGAGGCCGCCGCTGGGTTCGGGGCCGCCGTAGTAGTCGCCGTCGCCGTAGTCGGGGTCGTTCGTGATGGCGCGGCGCGCGGCGGTGTTGAGGCCGAGGCACTGCGCGTCGAGGCGCGGGCTCGTGGCGATGGCGGCGACGCGCTCGACGCGCTCGGGGTAGCGCTTCGCCCAGTCGATGGCGTTCATGCCGCCGACGCTCCCGCCGACGACGGCGTAGAGCGTCTCCACGCCGAGTTCGTCGAGGAGGCGGGCCTGACTGCGCGTCCAGTCGCCGACCGTGACGGACGGGAAGTCGGGGCCGTAGGGCTCGCCGTCGGGGCCCTCGCTCGCGGGGCCGGTGGTGCCGTAGCAGGAGCCGGGGACGTTCGCGCAGACGACGTGGTAGGCGCGGGTGTCGATGGGTTTGCCGGGGCCGACGAGCGCGTCCCACCAGCCGGCGGCCTGCCCGCTGACGCCCTCGGGGGCGGGCCCGGCGACGTACTGGCTCCCCGTGAGGGCGTGGCAGACGAGGACGGTGGGGTTCTCGCGCTCGCCGTACTCGGCGTAGGCGACGTCGAGGTCGAGTTCGCCGCCGCGCTCGAACGCGAACGACCCGACGCTCGCGACGTCGTCGCGGCGGCCGTAGCTCATCGCGACGTCTCCTCGATGCCGTGTTCGACGTCCGCGAGGACGTCAGCGGGGTCCTCGATGCCGACGGAGAGCCGAACCATGTCGGGCGTGACGCCCGAAGCGCGCTGTTCGTCCTCGCTCAGTTGGGCGTGCGTCGTGCTCGCGGGGTGGATGACGAGCGTCTTCGCGTCCCCGATGTTCGCGAGGAAGGACGCGAGGTCGGTGGACTCGCAGAAGCGCTTGCCGGCCTCGTAGCCGCCCTCGAGGCCGAACGTGATCATGCCACCGTAGCCGCCGTCGAGGTACTCGCTGGCGTTGGCGTGGGTCTCGTGGTCGGCGAGACCGGGGTAGCTCACCCATGCGACCGCCTCGTGGTCGGCGAGGTACTCGGCGACGATGGCGGCGTTCTCGCAGTGGCGCTCCATGCGGAGGCCGAGCGTCTCCAACCCCTGCATCGTCTGCCACGCGTCGAAGGGCTTCTGGGCGTTCCCGAGCGTTCTGGTACCTCGGAGGCGGGTCGCGGCGGCCATCGGGGCGTCCGGGAAGCGCTCGGAGAGGTTGAGGCCGTGGTAGGCGGGGTTGTCGCCGCCGATTTCGGGGTAGTCCTCCGGGTCCCAGTCGAAGGTGCCGCCGTCGATGACGACGCCGCCGAGGGTGGTGCCGGAGCCGTGGAGCCACTTCGTCGTGGAGTGCCAGACGACGTCCGCGCCGTGTTCGAGCGGGCGACAGAGCGCGGGCGTCGCGAACGTGTTGTCGACGAAGAGCGGGACGCCGTGGTCGTGGGCGACGTCGGCGATGGCCTCGATGTCGGGGACGACGAGCGAGGGGTTGCCGATGGTTTCGAGGTGGACGAAGGCGGTGTCCTCGTCGATGGCGTCCGCGTAGGCGTCGACGTCGAGCGTGTCCACGAAGCGCGCCTCGATGCCGCGTCGGCTCGCGGTGCCGGTGAGGTAGGTGCGGGTGCCGCCGTAGATGTCGGACGCGGAGACGACGTTGTCGCCGGCTTCCGCGAGGACGAACGTCGCGGCGTCGAAGGCCGCCATCCCCGAGGCCGTCGCGACGGCGCCGGCGCCGCCGGCGAGGCTGGCGAGGCGCTCTTCGAGCGTCGCGACGGTCGGGTTGCTGATGCGCGAGTAGAGGTCGCCCTCCTCCTCGAGGGCGTAGAGGGCGGCGGCGTGCTCGGCGCCCTCGAAGACGTAGGAGGTGGTCTGATAGATGGGGGGTGCGCGCGCGCCGGTCGCGGCGTCGGGGTGGGCCTGCCCGGCGTGGACGGTCCGGGTGTCGAACCGCCGGTCGTCCTCGTCGCTCATGTACTGTATGCATATTCTCCCAGAGGGATATGCACGGCAGTTACGGCAACGTTCGCCGATTACCGGCGGGGCGGATATTTGACGCGGGAGGGCGTACCCCGGGTCGTGAAACGGCTCAGCGTCACGTTCGACCGGACGGGTGAGGACGCCGCGCGCTTCGCGCCCGCCGAGGGGCGTCGCGGTCGCCTCCGGACCGTCAGGCGGTGTCGCGACGGCACCGTCCTCGAGCTCTGCCAGTTCGAGCACCCCGTCGCCGCCGCCGTCGCGGACGCCCTCGACGCCGACGCGCACGTCCGCGACCACGCCGTCGTCGACGACCACACCCTCTACGTCCACCTCCGACCCGGTGCACGCGTCCGCTCCCTGCTCGACCGCCTCGGGTCCCACCGACTCGTCCTCGACACGCCCGTCCACTTCGACGACGAGCACGTCACCGTCACCCTCCTCGGACCCGCCGCGCGCATCAGCGAGGCCGCGAGCGCGCTCCCTGAGGCCGTGCGCGCGGACATGCGCGTCGAGCGCCTCACCGAGTACACGGGCGAGGACGCGCTCCACGCCGCGCTCACGGAGCGCCAGCGCGACGTCCTCGCGGCAGCCGTCGCCGCCGGCTACTACGAGAGCCCACGCGGCGCGACCGTCGCGGACGTCGCCGACGACCTCGGCGTCTCCCCCTCCACCGTCTCCGAGCACCTGCGGAAGATCGAAGCGCGCGTCCTCCCCCACCTCCTCGACGGTATATAAGTAGCCGGCGAATGCCGGCAGTACGGATTCCCCCGGGGCGCGCCTCCCCATCGGTATGCAGCGACAGCGCATCCCCGGCCCGGACGGGACGCCGGTCGTCGGCGACACGCTCGCGTTCGCCGACGACCCCCTCGAGTTCGCCACCCGAATCGCCCGCGAGTACGGCGACGTCGCGCGCTACGACCTCGGGACGGAGGACGTCGTGCAGGTCTCCGCGCCCGAGCTCGTCGAGCACGTCCTCGTGCAGAACAACCAGGCCTACCGGAAGGGCGAGCGCTTCCAGACGTCGCTGCGCCCGACGCTCGGGAGCGGCCTCCTCACGAGCGAGGGCGAGTACTGGCGCGAGCAGCACCACGCGATGCAGCCGGCCTTCTACCCGCGAATGCTCGAGGCGTACGCGGACGTGATGGCCGAGTACACCGAGCGGATGCTCGCGGAGTGGGAGGACGGCGAGGTCCGCAACGTCCACGAGGAGATGATGCAGCTCACGGTCGAAATCGCCGCTCAGGCGCTCTTTGACGTCGACATCCGCGAGGAGGAGGGCGCCATCGCCGACGCGCTCGAAGCCCTGATGGACGACGCCTCCGCGCGGATGCGCCGACCCGTCCAAGTGCCGCGCTGGCTCCCGACGCCCGGCAACGAGCGCTTCGGGAGCGCACAGGAGACGCTGAACGACGTCGTCGACTCGATCATCGCCGAGCACCGCGCCGCGAGCGACGCGGCCCGCGACGGGACGGACGTCCTCTCGATACTCCTGAACGCCACCGACCACACGGGCGCGCCGCTGACGGACGAGCAGATCCGCGACGAGGTCGTGACGATCCTGCTCGCCGGCCACGAGACGACGGCGCTTGCGCTCACCTACACCCTCCACGCGCTCGGGCGGACCGACGGCGCCCGCGAGCGCCTCGAGGCCGAGGTCGACGACGTGCTCGGCGAGCGGACGCCCGGCTCCGACGACCTCGACGACCTCGCGGAGACGGAGCGAGCGGTGAAAGAGGGGCTGCGGCTCTACCCGCCGGTCTGGCAGCTCGTGCGCGAGGCGGACGAGCGCGATGAGCTCGGCGGCCACGAGATCGAACCCGGGCAGACCGTCGCGATGCACCAGTGGGTCGTCCACCGCGACCCACGGTGGTACGACGACCCGACGGAGTTCCGCCCGGGGCGCTGGACCGGCGAGTTCGAGGCCGACCTCCCGAAGTTCGCCTACTTCCCGTTCGGCGGCGGCCCCCGGCGGTGCATCGGCGACCGCTTCGCGATGCAGGAGGCGCGTCTCGCGCTCGCGACCATCGTCCGCGACTGGCGCCTCGAACCGCGGGCGGAGCTCTCGTTCGACCCGTCGATCACGCTCCGGCCGGACGGCCCGGTCGAGATGCGGGTCACGCGACGGAGCACGGAGTGAGCCGTCGCGGACAGGGCGAGCGGCGGGAGCCGCGAGTCACGCGGCGGCAGCAGAGCGTGTAGGTTCTGCGTGTCTCGTGAACGGCGAGCGAACCGCCGCGACGACGCGAGCGGGGTGCGCCACGCCGCTCGAAGCGACCCCCGGTTCTTTTTGCGGGCGCGTCGAACGCCGAGACATGCCCTCGACCGCCGGCGGGGAGACGCTGCTCGCGGCGTCGCTGACGGCGGGCGTCGCGCTCACGGCGGGCGTCGTCGGCGCGTCGCGGTGGTGGGTGCAGGCGTCGCTCGTCGGCGCGGCGGTGCTCGCGGCGCACGCGGTCGCGTCGCGGTATCGGCGCGAGTAGGACGCCGACCGCCCGAGGCGTTACGGGGACGGGCGCAGTAGTCGGCGTATGCCCGATTCGCTCTCGGACCTCGAGGGGGCCGAGGACCTCGACCCCGAGAACCCGTACGTCACGGACCCGAACCTCGACTTCAGGGACGTCGACGAGCTCGACGAGGACGAAGCCGAGACGCAAGCAACGTACCTCCGCGAGGCGGTGCGCTTCCACGACTATCGCTACTACGTGCTGAACGACCCCGTGATCGCGGACCGCGCGTACGACCGGCTCTTCGAGCGCCTGCGCGACCTCGAGGACGCCTTCGACCTCCGGACGCCCGAGTCGCCGACGCGACGCGTCGGCGGCGAGCCGCTCGAGGAACTCGGCACCGTCGAGCACGTCGTCCCGATGCTCTCCATCGACTCGAGCGGCGACGCCGAGGACGTCCGGGACTTCGACCGGCGCGTCCGGCGCGAGCTCGACGGCGCGGCCGTCACGTACGTCTGCGAGCCGAAGTTCGACGGGCTCTCCGTCGAGCTCGTCTACGTCGACGGGCGCTACGTGCGCGCGGCGACCCGCGGGGACGGCGAGACCGGCGAGGACGTGACGGAGAACGTCCGCACGGTCGAGTCCGTCCCCCAGCGGCTGCGCGGGGACCACCCGGACGTCCTCGTCGTCAGGGGGGAGGTCTACATCCCGAAGGACGCCTTTCAGGCGTACAACCGCGAGCGCGTCGAGCGCGGCGACGAGCCGTTCGCGAACCCGCGGAACGCCGCCGCCGGCACCCTCCGCCAGCTCGACCCCTCGGTGACGGCCGAGCGCCCGCTCGACTGCTACGTCTACGACGTCCTCGCGGCGTGGAACGCGCCCGAGGGCGACGGGAGCGCCGGAGACGGGGAAGCGGACGGTGCCGTTCGCGAGGCGTGGGCGGCGTGGCGGGCCGACGAGGCGTCGGTCGCGGACCTGCTCGACGCGCTCTCGGAGACGGTGTCGGCGTCGAGCGGCGCGCACGCGAGCGATGTCGACGGGCTGGAGACGCAGTGGGGCGAGCTCGGGCGGTTCCCGGACTGGGGGTTGAAGACGAACGACCGCGACCGGCACGTCGAGGACGTCGAGGCGGCCATCGACTACCGCGACGACCTGCGGGAGGCCCGCGAGTCGCTGAACTACGACATCGACGGCACGGTGCTGAAGGTGAACGACCGCGCGCAGTGCGAGGCGCTCGGGACGACGGCGCGCCACTACCGGTGGGCGTACGCCTACAAGTTCCCGCCGCGCACCGAACGCACGACCGTCACGGACGTCGTCGTGCAGGTCGGGCGAACGGGTCGGCTGACGCCGGTCGCGCTCTTGGAGCCCGTGCAGGTGAGCGGCGTCACCGTCTCGCGCGCGAGCCTCCACAACCCCGAGGAGCTCGCGGCGTTGGGCGTGAACGTCGGCGACGAGGTGCGCGTCGAGCGCGCGGGCGACGTCATCCCGTACGTCGACGCGGTGGTCGAGAAGCACAGCGAAGGCGCGTACGAGTTCCCCGAGGAGTGCCCGGTCTGCGGGAGCGCCGTCGAGTACGACGGCCCCGTCGCCTACTGCACCGGGGGGTTGGCCTGCGACGCCCAGCTCGTCCGCGCCGTCGCGTACTTCACGGACGTCCTCGACGTCGAGGGCGTCGGCGAGAGCGCCGCCGAGCAGCTCGTCGAGTCGGGACTGGTCGAGACGGACGTCGCCGACCTCTACGACCTCGACGTCGACGACCTCGCGGCGCTCGACGGATGGGGCGAGACGAGCGCGCAGAACCTCGTGGACGAACTCGAGGGCGCGCGCCACCCGCCGCTCGGCGACTTCCTCGCCGCCATCGGCATCCCGGAGGTCGGCCCGACCGTCGCCGCCGATGTAGCGGCCCACTTCGGGACGCTGGACGCCGTCCTCGACGCCGACGAGGCCGAGTACGAGGCCGTCGACGGCGTCGGGCCGACCGTCGCCGGACACGTCGCGGAGTTCCTCGACAACGAGCGCAACCGTCGCGTCATCGAGCGCCTGCGCGAGGAGTCGCGACTGGGCGAGCCCGAGTCGGCCGAGGCCGCGCCAGCGGGCGACGAGCTCGACGGCGAGACGTACGTCTTCACGGGGAGCGTCGCGGGGTGGACGCGGGACGAGCTCCACGACCTCGTCGAGCGCCACGGCGGGTCGGCGACGTCCTCTGTGTCCTCGAACACGGACTACCTCGTCGTCGGCGAGAACCCCGGAACGGCGAAGCGCGACGCCGCCGAGGACCACGGCGTCGACGAGCTCGACCCCGGGGCGTTCTTCGACTCGCTCGCCGAGCGCGGAATCGACGTCGAGACCCCGGACGGTAGTTAGTTATGTAACCATTCATCTAATACAGCCTCGAATACACGTCCCTTCGGGCGTGTCGCGTGCAAGTGGTACCCTCAGTAGTTAGGTACATACTTCGTGTACCCGTCACCAGTATCCGGGAGAGTAAGGGGCACGGATGAGCGACGACATCAGCGACGAACGGATGCGGAGCGGCCGAGGAATCGCGCGGCGGCCGAACGAGAGCGCCGAGTCCCTCGTGCGGGAGTCGAGTCACCTCACCAAGTGGCTCTACGACCGCTACGGCGACGGGCTCCGGACCGTCCTCGTCTACGACGGCGCCGTGAGCGAGTACACCTACCTCGCCGACCACGTCGGCGAGCAGTACAGCGACGCGGAGCTCGAGCGCATCGCGGACGAGCACGCCTTCCAGGACTCGCTCTCCAACCCGCACTACGAGTCGCTCTTCCACCTCGGCGGGACGGAGGCGACGGTGACGCTCTTCGAGGGCGCGACGCTCGTGCAAGTGCCGTTCGACAACACGACCGGCGTCGTCCTCACCGTGGACCGCGCACGCTCGCTCGACGTCAACGCACTCGTCGAGACGGCGCGCGAGGAACACCGCCCGGAGTTCGTCTCCGAGGCGTGAGCCACGATAAAGCCTTTAATGCGTCCTCGGCGTCTAGAGTAGACAAATGGTACTCGACGACCTCGGGAGTTCCCTCAGGGGCACGCTCGACTCGCTCCGTGGGAAGTCCCGGATAGACGAGGAAGACGTCGAGAAGGTCGTCAAGGAGATCCAGCGCTCCTTGCTCCAGGCCGACGTCGACGTCTCGCTCGTGATGGAGCTCTCCGACTCCATCGAGGAGCGCTCGCTGGAGGAGGAGCCACCGGCCGGCACGACGGCGCGCGACCACGTCCTCCGCATCGTCTACGAGGAGCTCGTTGACCTCGTCGGCGAATCCACGGAGCTCCCCCTCGAGGAGCAGACGGTCATGCTCGCCGGCCTCCAGGGGTCGGGGAAGACGACGACCGCCGCGAAGATGGCGTGGTGGTTCTCGAAGAAGGGCCTCCGCCCCGCCGTCATCCAGACCGACACCTTCCGCCCCGGCGCCTACGAGCAGGCCAAGCAGATGTGCGAGCGCGCCGAGGTCGACTTCTACGGGGACCCCGACGAGGACGACCCCGTGAAGATCGCGCGCGACGGCCTCGAGGCGACCGAGGACGCCGACGTCCGTATCGTCGACACCGCCGGTCGCCACGCCCTCGAGGACGACCTCATCGACGAGATCGAGGAGATCGAGGCCACCGTCCAGCCGGACCGCTCCCTGCTCGTCCTCGACGCCGCCATCGGGCAGGGCGCGAAGGACCAGGCCACGCAGTTCGAAACCTCCGTCGGCATCGACGGCGTCGTCATCACGAAACTCGACGGCACCGCGAAGGGTGGGGGCGCCCTGACAGCGGTCAACGAAACCGGCTCGACCATCGCCTTCCTCGGCTCCGGCGAAACCGTTCAGGACATCGAGCGCTTCGAGCCCAGCGGCTTCATCTCCCGTCTGCTGGGGATGGGCGACCTCAAGCAGCTCACCGAGCGCGTCGAGCGCGCGATGGAGGAGACCCAGGCCGAGGAGGAGGAGGACTGGGACCCCGAGGACATGCTGAAGGGGGAGTTCACCCTCAAGGACATGAAGCGTCAGATGGACGCGATGAACAAGATGGGGCCGCTCGACCAGGTGATGGACATGATCCCCGGAATGGGCGGGGGTCTCATGGACCAGCTCCCGGACGACGCGATGGACGTCACCCAGGACCGCATGCGGAACTTCGAGGTCGTCATGGACTCGATGACCGAGGACGAACTCGAGAACCCGCGCTCCATCGGCGCCTCGCAGGTCCGTCGCATCGCGAAGGGCTCCGGGCAGGGCGAGGAGACCGTCCGCGAGCTCCTGGAGCAGCACAAGATGATGTCGCGCACGATGAAGCAGTTCCAGGGGATGGGCGACGGCGACATGCAGCGGATGATGAAGAAGATGCAGCAGGGCGACGGCGGCATGGGCGGCGGCGGTGGCGGCATGGGCGGCCTCGGCCCCTTCTGAGGCGCGCATCGCGCGTCGCGCCTGCCGCAGTCGGCGCGTTTTAGTCCGCGACGAGCGCACCAGAGAGCGTGTCCTCGCGCCTCGCCCGCCTGCGCTCGCTCGACGTCCTCGCGGCGACGGCGCTCGTCTGGTTCCTCGCGAAGTTCCTCCGCTACGCGTTCCCGCCGCTCTTCCCCGCCCTCGGCGCGCGCTACGGCGTCACGGACGCCGCGCTCGGCACGGCGTTCACCGCGATGATGCTCGTCTACGCCGCCCTCCAGTTCCCCTCGGGCGCGCTCGCCGACCGTATCGGCGCGGCGCGCGTCATCACCGCCGGCGCGGTCGTCGCCGCCGGGGCGGCGCTCGCGCTCGCCGTCGACGTCCCCTTCCTCGCGCTCGCCGCCGGGATGGTGCTCGTCGGCCTCGGCACCGGCGTCCACAAGACCGTCGCCGTCGGGCTGCTCTCCGCCGTCTACCCGGACCGGACGGGCCGCGCGCTCGGCGTCCTCGACACGGTGGGGGCGTTCGGCGGCGTCGCCGCGCCCGCCGCCGTCGCCGTCCTGCTCGCGAGCGCGCGCTTCGACTGGCACGCGCTCTTCGCCGTCGCCGGCGTCGTCGGCCTCGCGCTCGCCGCGCTCGCCTACCCGCGAATGCGCGCCCGCGAACCCGCGCCCACGGACCGGGACGACGACGAGGACGGCGTCTCGCTGGCGCGCTACGCCGCGCTCTTCGGTGACCCGGCGTTCGCGGGGTTCGTCGCCGTCACCGTCTGCGCCGCCTTCGCCTACAACGGCGTCGTCGCGTTCCTCCCGCGCTTCCTCGAGTACGCCGGCCTCACGCCCGCGACCGCGAGCGCCGTCTACAGCGGCCTCTTCGTCGTCAGCCTCGTCCAGACAGTCACCGGCGACCTCGCGGACAGGGTGGGGCCGCTCGCGGTCGTCACCGGGACGCTCGCGCTCGCCGCGCTCGGCCTCTGCGCGCTCACCTTCGGCGGGTTCGGGACGGTCGGGCTGGTCGCCGCCGTCGTCGTCTTCGGCCTCGGCGGCCACGGCTTCCGACCCGTCCGGGGCGCGTACCTGATGGCGCTCCTCCCCGCCGAGCGCTCCGGGGGCGGCCTCGGCGTCGTCCGCACCGTCCTGATGGGCGCGGGCGCGCTCGCGCCCGCCGTCGTCGGCGTCCTCTCCACCTACGCCGACTTCACGGTCGCGTTCGGCGCGCTCTGCGTCGCGCTCGTCGGCGCGGCGGGCGGCGCCGCCGTCCTGCTCGCCGTCGACGGGTGAGCGGCGGCCGGGGTATTTTACGGGGTGGGGCGTCTGCGTCCACCATGAGCATCCGCGACGTCGCCGCCAGCGCCTATCGGGAGGCCGCACCGGCGCTCGTCGCGAGCATGATCGGGGGCCTCTTCGCGGGCGTCGTCCTCAGCGGGATGCGCGCCGAACTGCAGGCCGTGCCGGGGCTGCTCGTCTGCGTCCCCGCGCTCCTCGCGACGCGCGGGAACGTCTACGGCTCGCTCGGCGCACGCCTCGCCACCGGCCTCCATCAGGGCTTGCTTCGGCCGCGCTTCGAGGCCGACGAGCGACTCGTGAACGCCGCCGCCGCCGCGATGGCGAACGGCCTCCTCGCCTCCGTCGCCGCCGCCGTCCTCGCGTTCTGCGTGCTCCTCGCGCTCGGCCGCGAGGTCGCGTCGCTCGGCGTGCTCGCCGCGATAGCGTTCGTCGCCGGCCTCCTCTCCGGCGTCGTCCTCACCGTCGCCGTCGTCGCCGTCGTCGTCGTCGGCTTCAGGCGGGGGTACAACCCGGACGCGCTCGTCGGCCCGCTCGTCACCACCATCGGCGACGTCTTCGGCCTCGCCTTCCTCGTCGTCGCCGTTCGGCTCGTCCTGGGGGTGGCCTGAGTGCCCGAGGAGTGGACCGTCTCGGCCATCATCCGCGCCACCCTCCCCGTTCTGCTGGGGCTCACCGCCGTCGAGGTCGGGAGCGGCCTCGTCCTCGGGAGCTTCGAGGCGACGCTCTACCGCTACCCGAGCCTGCTCGTGTTGGTCCCGGTCACCATCGGGACCGCCGGGAACCTCGGGAGCATCCTCGCCTCCCGGCTCTCGACGTCCTTCCACCTCGGCACGCTCTCCTTCTCCGCGACCGACGACGACCTCGCGGGGAACGCGCTCGCGACCGTCACGCTCGCGCTCACCGTCTTCCCGCTCGTCGGTGCGGGCGCGTGGGGCGCGACGGCGCTCACCGGCGCGCAGACCGACCTCGGCGTCTGGACCGTCGTCACCGTCTCCTTCGCCTCCGGTGCCGTGCTCGCGCTGCTCGCGGTCGTCGTGACCGTGGTCGCCACCTACCTCGCCTATCGGCTCCGCCTCGACCCCGACGACGTCGTCATCCCCGTCGTCACGAACCTCTGCGACGTCCTCGGCATCGTCGTCCTCTTCGCCGTCGTGCAGCTGCTCGTGTAGGCGGGCGCGGAGCGACGCGCCTTTTGGGGCGCGCGCCCGTAGCCCGGGTATGTTCGGCGTCCCCGTCGTCGACGTCCTCGAAGTCGTCCTCCCACGGGTCGCCACGGTCGTCGCGTTCATCTCGGTCGGCGTCTTCGCCGCGAACCTCCTCGTGGACTTCGGCGCGGTGCGCTACGTCGCCGCGCTCGCGAAACCCCTCACCGGCCCCGCGAACCTCCCGAGCGAGGTCGGGAGCGCCATCCTCACCACCGCCGCCTCGACGACCGCCGGCTACGGGATGCTCGCCGAGTTCCGCGAGTCCGGCGCGCTCGACGACCGCGCGACTCTCGTCGCCGTCACCATCAACACGTTCTTCGGCTTCGCCCAGCACGTCTTCACGTTCTACGCGCCCGTCCTCATCCCCATCCTCGGCCTCCGAATGGGCCTCCTCTACGTCGGCTTCCGCGCGGGCATCGCGCTCGCCATCACGGTCCTCGGCGTGCTCGCCGGCGCGCTACTGCTCTCCGATGCGAACGTCGACCGCGCGAAGCTCGGTGACGTCGAGGCCGACGCACCGGGCGAGGAGGCGAAGTCGACGCGCGCGAAACTCCGCTCGGCCGCCGAAACGACCGCCTCGCGCCTCCGCTCGATACTCCCCCGCTTGCTCGTCGTCTACCTCGTCCTCGAAGCCGTCCTGATGACGGTGGACGTGACGCGCCACACGGGGCCGCTGAACGACGTGGCGGTGGCACTCACCGGCCTCCCCGTCGAGAGCGTGCCCGTCGTCGTCGCGTTCACCTTCAACACGACCGTCGGCGCGCTCACCGCCGCGAGCCTCGTCCCCGAGACGCTCACCGTCGAACAGGGCGTCGCGGCGATGCTGCTCGGCGGCGTCTTCTCCTTTGCCGTCTCGACGTTCAAGCGCTCGATTCCCTTCCAGTACGGTATCTGGGGGCCGACGTTCGGCTCGAAGGTCATCGCCGTGAACGTCGCGACGAAAGTCGTCTTCGTCGCGCTCGCGCTCGCCCTCCTCCTCGCCGTCTAGAGCTCGACGGGGTCGCCGTCCTCCGTCTCCGGCGCGAGGTACGTGATGAACTCCTCGACGTCCGGTTCGCGCACCGTCACCGCGACGTGGATGTCGCCGAGTTCCGCTGGCTTGCCCACCGAGAAGTTCACGACGCCGCGAAAGGCCGCCTGCTTCTTCAGGTCGAACGCGAAGCCGGAGTCGGTGCGGCCGTCGAGGAACGCCGAGCGCGCCGTGTCGAGGATGCGCTGCTCGAAGAGGCACTCACGGAACGCCTCGAGGTCGTGCGTCGAGGCCACCACCTCCTCGGAGCCGACGTCGACGTCCGCGTTCGGGAAGAGTTCCTCGACGGCGCGCGCGACGCGGTCCGGCACCTCCGTCGCCTGCACGGGCGCGCGCACCTCGACGTCCACGCTGTAGACGGTCACGCCGCCTCACCCCGCAGGAGGTCGCGGACCGACTCGTGGAACGACTCGAGGGTGTCCGTGTTTTCGATGGTGAGGTCGGCGGCCTCGATGGCCTCGCCCATCCCGAAGCCGAGTTCGCGCTTATCGCGCTCCTCAAGGCTCTCGCCGCCCTCGTCCGCCGTGGCGTCGCGGCCGCGTTCGCCGACGCGCTCGCGGCGCACCTCGAAGGGCGCGTGGACGTTCACGAGCAGGAACGACTCGCCGAACGCCTCCTCGAAGCGCTCGACCTCCGCGTCCGAGCGGATGCCGTCCACGAGCACGACCTCGCTCCCGTCGAGGGCGTCCTCGATGACGGGGAGGGAGGCGTCCGCGACGGCCGCCGGCCCGCCCTCCTCGCGCAGCGCCTGTGCCACCTCGCCGTGATGCGTCGTCGGGTCGAGGCCGCGCGCCTCGCACTCCCGACGGATGACGTCGCCCATCGTCACGACGGGCACGTCGAGTTCCTCCGCGACCGCCGCCGCCTCGCTCTTCCCGCTCCCCGGGAGACCGACGATACCGATGACCTTCATACGCGAGAGATAGCCGCGTCGGCGGTTTAAACACCAGCATCCCTACGTGACGTGCTCGCCGCAGCCGAGGCAGAGCGGCGGGTGACAGGGCTTCGTCGTCGTCATCCGCTGCGTCTCCTCGCACGTCGGACAGTACGCGGTGTCGTCGCTCATACCGGGTGTGCGCGGGAGAGCCACATATGCGTACGCCCTCCGGCAGGCGGACGCGACGCCGGCGCGGCCGGCAGGTCAGCCGGGAGCGTTCAGAAGCGATAGAGCGACGTGACGTAGGGGAGTGTCCCGAACATCCAGATGGCGACCGGGAGGCCGACGACGGTGACGGCGAGGAACGCCGCGAGGTTCGCCCAGAGGAGGCTCGCCCACCAGCCGACGAGGACGAAGTAGACGGCGCGCAGGAGGAGGCCGTGCTGGCTCCCGCCGTCCTCGGCGTCGAGGCTCCGGGGTTCCTTGAGCGTGAGCGCGGTCGGAACGAGGTTGATGAGTTTGATGCCGATGGGGATGCCGACGACGGTGACGTTCAGGAACCACGCGACGTTGACGAGCACGGGCGTCGCCCACCAGCCGACGACGACGAACCAGAGCGCGCGAGCGAGGAACGAGCGTTGTTCGGCCATACCTAGGGGAGGCACCGCGAGGGGAAAACGTCGGGGGCGCTACGAGAGGCCGAGCCACCGCAGGACGTCGAAGCCGACGCCGGTGACCTCGACGAGGCGGTAGCCGAGGTAGATGCCGACGATGCCGACGACGCCGGGGAGCGACGGCGGCGCGGGAATCGGCACGCGGAGGCCGGCGAAGAGCGCGCCGGTACAGACGCCGACGACGAGCGCGGCGGCGACGAGTGTGGTGTTCATACGCGTCTCGAGGACGGGCGCGAGGAAAAGGACGCCGAAGCGCGACGAGACGCGGCGCGGTGCGGAGCCGAGCGGTTCGAGTGGTGCGGGGCGGTCGGGGTTCGGGAGTACGGAACCAGCGTACTCGCGCGACGCGCGAGTTTCACCGCGAGCCTCCGGCTCGCGGGACGTTTTAGCGTAGCTTTTGCGAGGAGCGGGTCGCGAAGCGACCCCGACGAAGTAAAAGGTCCACGGGCACGAAGGGATTTGAACCCTCGCGCTTCTGGTTAGAAGCCAGACGCTCTGTCCGAACTGAGCTACGTGCCCCACCGGGAGAGTACGCCGGAGGGGGCAAAAGACGTTCGGGACGGGGTGGCTCAGAGGAGGGCGTCGACGTCCTCGAAGTCGCTGCGACAGTAGGGGCACCGGTAGTTCGTCTCGAAGCCCGTCCGCTGAGCGACGGTCCGGGTTTGGAGTTCGTGCATCGCGATGCCGCGTTCGCACTCCGGACAGTCGAGCTTGGGCACGCGTGAGAGTCACATGCGCTACGCACTTAAACGGTTGGCATTTGGATAGGTCGGCGCGACGCAGTCGGGCGGTCGGCCGGTTCGCGGCCGGCAGGGCTACCCGGCGAGGGGTGGCGAACAGTCTTAATGCATGGCACTAGAGGAAGCGTATGGAGCTAGATAGCAGGAGTCGGGTGGCGAACACGCTGGTCGAGACGTACAGGCGCTACGTCGGCGAGCCGGACCGCCTCGCGGACGTCTACGTTGGGTTCGGGCTGTTCTTCGGCGGGGTGACGCTCGGCGTCGTCGGCGTGCTGATGTTCCTCTGGGCGACGACGATTCCCGCCGCGTCGCCGTTCCACTGGCAGTTGCGCGAGATCGCGGGCGCGCTCGCGCTCACGGGCCTGCCGGCGTTCCTCCTGAGCATCCCGGTGCTCCTGCCGGTCGACCGGCGCGCGACGTACGTCGCGGCCGTCGGGGGCGTCGTCTGCCTGGTCGGCGTCGGCGTCTTCGTCACGAGCTACCCCCAGCACTGGAACGTACAGGGGACGACCGACCACAGCACGCTCGGCGTCGTCGTCTACACGGCCGGCCTCGTCGGCCTCGTCGGCGCGGGCGGCGCGGGCCTCGTCTCCGACCGCGTGGAGCGCGCGCGCCTCGCGGGCGGCGGCGGCGAGACGGCGACGGACGCCGCGAGCGCGGACGACGGGGCGAGCGACGACCCGGCGGTGTCGGACGCGGAGGTCGAGCGCGACATCGAGGAGGCGATGTCTGACTCCGAACTCTCGTGGGGCGGCGTCGAGAAGACGAACACGACGCGGCTCAACATCGACACCGGCGACGAGGACGTGGAGCGCTCGAACCTGACGACCGAGAACGCAAACGTCTCGCGGAGCGAGGGCGTCGATTCGGCCGTGAGCGGGCTCCAGAAGCTTCGCGGCGGCGAATCGACGGAGGAGACGGGCGAGGGCGCGGACGACCAGGTCGCGGCCTTACAGGAACTCCGCCACCAACAGGAGATGGAGGAGCTCGCGACCGACGACGACGACGGGGTCATCGACCGCGTGAAGTCGCTCTTCCGCTAGGTCTCCGCGACGAAGAGCGGGAGCGTGGCGAGCGTCTCGACGCCCGGGTGTTCGCGGCCCTCGGCGAAGACGGCGGCGCGCGCCGCGACGGTGGCGTCGACAGTCTCGATGAGCGAGTCGAGCGACGCCATCGTTCCGCCGGTGGAGACGGCGTCGTCGACGAGCGCGACGCGTGCGCCGTCGAGGCGCGCGGCGTCCGCGCCGTCGAGGACGAGGCGCTGCTCGCCGGCGGTCGTGATGGAGTCGGCGGCGACAGAGACGGGGTCGCGCATGTACGACTTGACGCTCTTGCGAACGACGACGTACTCGACGTCGAGTTCGGCCGCGAGCGCCTGCGTGAGCGGGAGGGACTTCGCCTCCGGCGTGACGAGGTAGTCGATGCCGGGGTCGCGGTCGGCGAGGCGGTCCGCGAGCGCCGCGGCGGCGGACTCGACGAAGCGCGTCGTCCCGAGGACGAGGTGGGCGTCCGAGGCGACGTACGTGTCGTCGTCGACCGCGACGACGGGCAGGGTCCACTCCTCCCCGAACAGCTCGAGGGTGTAGGCGTCCCGGCCGCGGTACGGGCGTTCGTAGCGGGTCATCGCGGGCGGCCCCCGAGCGGGTGGTCGGTGGAGTCGGCGTCGTGCATACCGGGCGAACGGGCGCGACGCAGTTAGACGTTCACCCGCTCGCGTCCGCAGCGCGACCCGTCCGGGCCTCGGGAGGTCTCCGGAGGCGTCCCGAGGCGAACGGTCGAACGGTCATCGTTCGCTGCCATACTTTTAAGATGAGCGGTTTCGAGAATTCGCGTATGGCCAAAGGACTCGACGTCGGGACGATGAACCTCATTTCGGCGCGCCAGGAAGGCGCCGACACGGTCTTCGTCCAGCAGCGCAACTCGTTCGTCGAACTGGACTACAGCGACATGGCGGACCAGATGCTCTCGCGAAGCGACGTCCTCCACATCAAGAAGGGCGACCAGGTCTACGTCGTCGGCGACGACGCCCTGAACTTCGCGAACATCTTCAACCGCGAGACGCGGCGCCCGATGAAGGCGGGCATCCTCTCCTCAGACGAGAAGTCCGCCATTCCGATGATCAAGCTCATCCTCCAGCAGGTCGTCGACGACCCCCAGCGACCGAACGAGCGGCTGTTCTTCTCGACGCCCGCCGACCCCATCGACTCCGAGCTCTCCACGCTCTACCACCAGAAGACCCTCGAGTCCATCCTCGGCGACATGGGTTACGACCCCGAGCCCATCAACGAGGGGATGGCGGTCATCTACAGCGAGCTCGCGGAGAACGACTTCACGGGCCTCGGCATCAGCTTCGGTGCGGGCATGACGAACGTCTGTCTCTCCTACTACGCCGTGCCCGTCATGCGCTTCTCCATCGCGCGCGGCGGCGACTGGATCGACGAGCAGGCCGCGCGCGCCACCGGGACGCCCGTCGACAAGGTCACCTCCACGAAGGAGGAGGACTTCCGCCTCGACTTCACGAGCGACGTCGGCGGCGTCGAGGGCGCGCTCGGCATCTACTACGAGAACCTCCTCGACTACGTCGTCGAGAACGTCGTGAAGGAGGTGGACGAGGAGGACGTCGAGGAGGGCCTCGACGTGCCCGTCGTCGTCACCGGCGGCACCGCGAGCCCGGAGGGCTTCGAGGGCCTCTTCCGCGAGCGCCTCGCGGAAGCCGACCTCCCCTTCTCCGTGAGCGGCGTCCAGCGCGCGAGCCAGCCCCTCTACAGCGTCGCGCGCGGCGCGCTCGTCGCCGCCCGCTCCGAGGAGGGCGCGGCCGGCGGCGAGGGCGAGAGCGGCGACTCCGAGGCGGAAGCCGAGCAGTAGCTACCCCTCGAGGAAGCGCCGGAGCGCCGCGTCCCACGACTCGTCCTCGCGTTCCGCCGGCGAGTGGTCGGCGGGGACGTCCGCGAACCCGCAGTCCTCGCAGACGACCGCGCGGTGCTCCTCGAAGACGAGTTCCTCCAGCGTCCCGCCACAGCGCGGACAGTCCACGGCCGGTTCGTCGGGTTCGGAGCTCATGGCGTCGCTAGCGGTAGTGTTTGAAGAGGAGCGCGCGCACGTCGTCCTTCGTCCGCGCGTGCTTCGTCGAGCCGTCCGGGAGCGTCACCGCGTACTTCCCGTCGCTCGACTCCACCTCCTCCCAGACGTCGTCGTTGTCCTCGAGGAGCTGCATCGTCTGCGCGAGCGGGCTCGGGCCACCCCCGCCGGCGTCCGCGTCCGCATCGCCGCCGTCACCGTCGTCCGCATCGCCGTCGATATCGGCCGCCTCCGCGTCCTCGCCGGCGCCCTCGCCCGTCGCATCGGGTGCCTCGGACTCGACGGCCGGCGTCTCGTCCGGCAGGTCGTCGACGGAGAGGTCGGACGCGTCACCGTCGTCGTGCCCGCCGCTCGCGGCCGCCGCGCCCGCGTCGGTGCCGAGCGCGCCGTCGTCGGGGCTCGCCTCGTGCTGGTCGATGAGGTACTGGAGGGCGTCGCGCGTCCGCATCGTCCCGTACTCGCCCAAGTGCTCCTCGGCGAGCGCCGCGCGGAGCTCCTCCAAGTACTCCGCCTGCTCGGCGGCGATATCGATCTCCGGCATACTCGAACACGGGCGGCCGGGCACCAAATAGGTGGGCGTCGAGACGCGCGGGCGTCGCTCGTGTTCGGGGGGTCGCGGTTCCGTAGGAACCGCGTTATGCCTCACAGGTCGCTTTGCTCCCCGTTCGTGTTTTCGCGACGCCCTCGCTATCGCTCGGTTGTCGCGTTATTCCTCGAACCCGTCCTCGAAGACGAACGTCCCGTCGCGCTGGACGACCTCGCCGTCGACCTCGATGCGCGAGTCCTCGCTCATGTCGACGATCATGTCGACGTGGACGGCGGACTCGTTCGGCTCGCGGCCCTCGGGGACGCAGTCGTCGTAGGCCATCCCGACCGCGAGGTGGACCGTGTCGCCCATCTTCTCGTCGAAGAGCATGTTGTAGGTGAACCGGTCGATGTCGCGGTTCATCCCGATGCCGAGCTCGCCGAGGTAGCGCGCGCCCGGGTCGGTGTCGAGGACGTCACCGAGGACGTCCGCGTTCCGGTCGGCGTCGTAGTCCACGACGCGGCCCTCCTCGAACTCGAGGGAGGCGTTCTCGATCTCGTGACTCTGGTGGTAGAGCGGGAGGTCGAACCGGACCGTGCCTTCGACGCTCTCCGGGACCGGCGCGGTGAACACCTCGCCGCCGGGGAGGTTGTGCTCGCCGTGGTCGTTGAGCGTCCTCATCCCCGCGACGCTCATCGTGAGGTCGGTCTCAGTACCGGAGACGATGCGGACCTCCTCGGCGGGGTCGAGTATCTCCACCATCTGCTGTTGGTGCTCGCGCTGGGTCTCCCAGTCCTTGTTGACGGCGTCGTAGACGAACTCCTCGTAGGCCTCCGTGCTCATGTTCGCGAGCTGGGCGTTCGCGGGCGCGGGATACTGCGTGAGGCACCACCGCGTGTCGAGGAGTTCGGAGCGAGCGGGCGCGTACGCGCGCTGGAAGGCGGCCTGCGTCTCGCCGTCGACGTCGCTGGACTCGGTGACGTTCTCGTCGGCGCGCACGCGGATGGCGACGTCGACGTGCTCGTAGAGCGCCTCGAGGTGCTCGTGCGCGCCGATGTCGTCCTCGTCGACGGCGCGGAGGTAGGCGCGCTCGGCGCGCGCGCTCCCGAAGCGGCCGTTGTAGAGCATCAGCGGGTGCGCGCCGCGCTCGGCGAGCTCCTCGTAGACGGCGACCGCGAAGTCCTCGGCGACCGGCGGGGCGTTGACGACGACGCGGTCGCCCGCCTCGACGCTCGTGGAGTGCTCGACGACGACTGCGGCGTGCTCTCTGACGCGAGGGTCCATAGCGTGAGAACGGCGAGCACCCCCAAACCGCTTGCGGACGGAACGGGGGGCCTTTGGCGCGCGCCATCCACGGACGCGTATGAGCGACGACGCGGACGCGCCCATCGACCTCCGAAGCGACACGGTGACGACGCCGAGCGAGAAGATGCGCCGTGCGGCTGCGAACGCCCCGGTCGGCGACGACGTCTACGGCGAGGACCCGAGCGTGAACGACCTCGAAGCGACGGCCGCCGACGTTCTCGGCTTCGCGGACGCGCTCTTCGTGCCCTCGGGGACGATGGGGAACCAGCTCGCGGCGCGCGTCCACACCGAGCGCGGCGAGGAGGCGGTCGTCGAGGCGGAGAGCCACGTCGTGAACTACGAGCTCGGCGGGTTCGCCCAGCACAGCGCCCTCCAGACGCGGCCCGTCGATGCGGGCGAGCGCGTCGTCCCGTCGCCCGCACAGCTGCGCGAGGCCCACCACGCCGAGAACCTCCATCGACCCGGCACGGGCCTCGTCGCCATTGAGAACACGCACAACGCCAAAGGCGGGGCCGTCGCGGCCGTCGAGGACGTCGCGGCGCTCGGCGACGAGGCCGCGGACCTGGGCGTCCCCCTCCACCTCGACGGCGCGCGGCTCTTCAACGCCGCCGTCGCCGCCGGCGTCGACGTCACCGCGTACACCGAGCACGTCGACTCGGCGAGCGTCTGCCTCTCGAAGGGGCTCGGCGCGCCCGTGGGCTCCGTGCTCGCGGGGAGCGAGGCGTTCGTCGCGGACGCCAGACGCGCCCGCAAGCTCCTCGGCGGCGGGATGCGGCAGACGGGGCTGATCGCGGCACCGGGGCGCATCGCGCTCACGGAGAACGTCGAGCGCCTCGCCGACGACCACGCGAACGCCGAACGCCTCGCGCGCGGCCTCGACGGCATCGACGGCCTCGACGCCGCGGACCCCGAGACGAACATCGTGCTCGTGGACACGTCGGGTTCGGCCCTCGGGGCCGAGGCGCTCGTCGAGCGCTGTCGGGACGTCGGCGTGCTCGCGAGCGCGTTCGGCCGGGAGACGGTGCGCTTCTGTACGCACCTCGACGTCGGCCGGGCCGCTATCGACGACGCCGTCGAGCGGGTCGCACGCGCCGCCTAGCGCCCGCCTTTCCCCTCGCGGAAGCTCAGGAGCGTCCGCCGGAGGAGGAGATAGCAGAAGAAGACGAACCCGAGGACGAGCGCGAGGAGGACGTAGAACATCGGGTCCGACGGGAACAGCGCCATGGGGGTGGCTACCCGGCGGAGCCGCAAAGTGGTTTCGCCCCCGCGTCGCTATCGCAGGGTGAAACGGCCGTTTGAGCCTACGCTACCCTATTGATACCGGACTCCGTAGGTAGGTGTACAGGCGCGCGGCGTACCCACGCCCCGGTCGGCGCGCGCCTGCCCCGCTAGACGTTTCGGCCCTCCACCCGAAACTCCCGCAGTACGGTGCCGTCCCGGTCGATGATTTTCCCGTCCAGTCCCCCCTCGCGTGGCGTAAGTTCGGCGTGGCTCGCAGGGTTCCCGCGCGGTTCCGCGTGACTCCCCGGATTCAGGAGGACGCAGTCCTCGGTCTCGGTGACGCTCGGGCGATGGGTGTGGCCGGAGACGACGAGGTCCGCGCCGCGTTCGCGCCCGAAGAGCGCGAGCGCCGTCGGCCCGCCACGCGCACGATGCGTGACCGCGACCCGGACGCCGGCGAGTTCGACGGTGCGCGCCTCGGGGAGACGGTCGCGGACCCCCGGGCTGTCGCTGTTGCCGTAGACGGCGTGCAGGCGCTCGCTCGCGGACTGGAAGGCGTCGAGTGCGGCCTCGCTCGTGAAGTCGCCCGCGTGGAGGACGGCGTCCGCGCGCTCGACGGCGTCGCGGGCCGCGCCCGCGAGCTCGTGGCCGCTCCGACTGTGCGTGTCGCTGAGGACGGCGAACATACCCGGGAGTTCGGGCGGCAGGGAGAAAGGCACAGCGGGTGCCTTTAGGTGGCGGCCGCGTCTTGACCCGCCAATGGCGAGTTCGAAGCGAGTCGTGATCGCGGCCGGCATCGCGAACGGCGCCATCGCGATCATGAAGTTCCTCGGCTTTCTGCTGACCGGGAGTCCGGCGATGCTCTCGGAGACGTATCACTCCATCTCGGACACGGGCAATCAGGTCTTCTTGCTCATCGGCCTCCGATACAGCGGTCGGGAGGCCGACCGCACCCACCCGTTCGGCTACGGCAAAGCGCAGTTCTTCTACAGCTTCCTCGTGAGCGTCCTCCTCTTCGGCATCGCGGGCTGGATGTCGCTCACGCACGGCTACGAGGCCATCGTCCACGGCCACGCGAGCTCGCTCCACGGCAAAGTCGAGCTGCTGGGCGCGGGCTTCCGCGCGGTCTACGTCAACTACGTCGTGCTCGTCGGCGCGTTCGGCTTCGAGACCTACGCGCTCGTCACTGCCTATCGCGGGATGCGGATCGACATGGACGAGCACGGCTGGACGAGCTTCGTCGAGGCGTTCAAGAAGACGAGCAACATCACGACGCTCACCGCGTTCACCGAGGACACCGTCGCGGTCAGCGGCATCGTCCTCGCGTTCCTCGGCGTCTTCCTCACCGACTACACCGGGAACCCGCTCTGGGACGGCCTCGCCGCGCTCTGCATCGGCCTCCTCCTCATGGGGTTCGCGCTCGCGCTCGCGTGGGAGAACAAGCGCCTCCTGCTCGGCGAATCCCTCCAGAAGAACGAGGAGGACGAACTGCGCGAGACGGTCGCGAACTGGGAGGGCGTCACCGGCATCGTGGACTTCCGCACCGTCTACTTCGGGCCGAACCGCGTGCTCGTCGCCGCCGACGTCGCGTTCGACGGGGACCTCGACACCCGCGACGTGGACGAGCGCATCACGGCAATCGAGGACGCGCTCGTCGAGCAGAACCCGAGCGTCCGCAAGGTCTACATCGAGCCCGAGACCGCGACGAGCACGGGCGGGCACTAAACGGGACGGACGCCGACCCGCGTCGGCGGCCTACGACGGCCCCTGATAGCGGTAGTCCCCGAAGCCGAGGATGGGGAAGAAGACGAAGCCGAGGAACCAGAGACCGAGCGTGAACCCGAGTCCCTGTCCGAACGCCTCCGCGATGCCCTTCGACAGCCGGTAGGCGGCGTAGATGTTCACGATTGGGACGAGGAAGAGCAGCAGCCACCACCACGCGTTCCCGCCGATCTTGAGCATGACGTACGTGTTGTATATCGGGATGATCGCCGCCCAGCCGGGCTCGCCGGCCTTCTCGAACGTCTTCCAGATGCCGGCGATGGAGACGAGGACGAGGACGAGCCAGACGAGGAACAGGACGCTCGACCCGCCACCGCCGCCCTGCTGGAGGGGGAGCGAACCGGTCAGTGTGAGGACCATATCGGGCCGTCGGCATCGCCCGGCATAAATCCCCGTCTCACCGGTCGGTCCCCTCGCGGAACCGCCCGACGCGGGCGGGTCGTCGCGGCACGCGACGCGGCGCGCGTCGCGCCGCGCGGAACCCTTAACCGACAGAAAGGCGAACCCACGGCAAATGGCGGCCACCGACCCGGAGCAGTCGTACGTCGAGCATCCGCTGCTCGCCGAGGGGTTCCTCGAGGACCGACGCTACCAGAGCGAGCTCGTCGAGCGCGCGCTCGACGACCACACGCTCGTCTGCCTCCCGACCGGCCTCGGGAAGACGACGGTCAGCCTCCGCGTCACGGCCGACCGCCTGCAGGACGACGTCGGCGCGAAGAGCCTCCTGCTCGCGCCGACGAAGCCACTCGTCGAACAGCACGCCACCTTCTACCGCGAGGCGCTCGAGGTCCCCGAGGACGAAATCGTCGTCTTCACCGGGGACGTGCGCCCGGACGACCGGGCGGAGCTCTGGGGCTCGGCGCGCGTCGTCGTCGCGACCCCGCAGGTCGTTGAGAACGACCTCGTCGGCGGGCGCATCGACCTCCGGGACGTCGTCCACGTCACCTTCGACGAGTGCCACCGCGCTACCGGCGACTACGCCTACGTCTACATCGCCGAGCGCTACCACGCGGACGCCGCCGACCCGCTCGTCACGGGGATGAGCGCGTCGCCGGGCGGCGACGAGGAGGAGATCCTGACGGTCTGCGCGAACCTCGGCGTCCGGGAGGTCGCGGTGATGACGGAGGACGACGCCGACGTCGCCGACTACACCTACGACACGGACGTCGAGTGGGAGCGCATCGAGCTCCCCGAGGAGGTGCTGGAGGTCCGCGACGAGCTGAACGACGTCATCCGTGAGCGCCTCGAGAAACTGAAGGAGCTCGGCGTCGTCAACACCACCCAACCCGACCTCTCGCAGAAGGACCTGAACAAGGTCCACGGGAAACTGCGCGAGCTCATCGACAACGACCAGTCGGAGGGCTACGAGGGGATGAGCCTCCACGCGGAGGTGATGAAGCTCCGGCGCGCCGTCGAGCTCGTCGAGACCCAGAGCGTCGAGTCGGTGCGACGGTACTTCGAGCGCCAGAAGAACGCCGCGCGCTCCTCGGGGGCGTCGAAGGCCTCCCAGCGCCTCGTCTCCGAGCCGAGAGTCAAGGAGGCGATGCGGCGCGCGGAGGCCTTCGACGGCCTCCACCCGAAGTTCCGCCGCACCCGCATGCTCCTCGCGGAGACGCTCGGTATCGAGGGCGGCGACCGCGTCATCGTCTTCACGGAGTCCCGCGACACCGCCGAGGCCCTCACGGAGTTCCTCGGGAACCACTTCGACGCGCGGCGCTTCGTCGGGCAGGGCGACAAGGAGGGCTCCGACGGCATGACGCAGACCGAACAGCAGGAGGTGCTCTCGGAGTTCAAGGCCGGGGCGTTCGAGGTGCTCGTCTCCACGAGCGTCGCCGAGGAGGGCCTCGACGTCCCCGAGGTCGACCTCGTGCTCTTCTTCGAACCCGTGCCGACGGCGATTCGCTCCGTCCAGCGCAAGGGCCGGACGGGCCGGCAGACGGAGGGGCGCGTCGTCGTCCTGATGGCCGAGGACACCCGCGACGAGGCCTACTTCTGGATCTCGCGGCGGCGAGAGGAGGAGATGGAGAGCGAGTTGCGCTCGCTCCAGTCGCTCGCGGACGACCTCGAGGCCGAACTCGACGACGGGCAGGAGACGCTCGAGGAGTACGCGGACGGCGACGCGCCCGCCTCGACGGGTGGCGTGCGGAGTTCGGCGGACGGACAGGCCGGCCTCGCGGACTTCGAGCGCGGCGACGAGGCCGGGGGCGACGGCACGACGAGCGACGGGGAGGCGGACGCCGAAGCGGAGGGCGACACCGACGACGAACGCACCGAGGACGGGAGCGAGGACGAGGATGTCGTCGCGCGCGCCGACCCGCCGGAGGCGGAGGAGCACGTCGAGGTCGTGGTGGACCAGCGCGAACTCGACTCGAACATCGCGCGCGACCTCTCGAAGCGCGAGCACGTCGACACGCGCCTCGAAACGCTCGCCGTCGGCGACTACGTCGTCTCCGACCGCGTCGCCGTCGAACGCAAGAGCATCGCGGACTTCCTCGACACCTTACTGGGCGGGGACCGCGACCTCTTCGAGCAGGCGCGCGACCTCTCGCGCCACTACGACCGGCCCGTCTTCCTCCTGGAGGGCGGCGACCTCTACGGCGCGCGCAACGTCCACCCGAACGCCATCCGGGGCGCGCTCGCGTCCGTCGCCGTCGACTACGGCATCAGCGTCCTCCGCACGGAAGACGAGGCGGACACGACGGACATGCTGGACGTGCTCGCCGGGCGCGAGCAGCTCACCCGCGACCGGGAGGTGTCCGTCCACGGCGAGAAGGGCGCGAAGACGAAGACCGAACAGCAGGAGTACGTGGTGTCGAGCATCGCGGACGTCGGCCCGGTGACGGCGCGCGCGCTCCTCGCGCACTTCGGGAGCGTCGAGGCCGTCATGACGGCGAGCGAGGACGACCTCATGGAGGTCGAGGGCGTCGGCGAGGTCACCGCCGAGCGCGTTCGGGACGTCGTCGCGAGCGACTACGCTACGGAATGACGGTGACGGGGACGCGTTTCGCGTCCATCACCGTCTCCGTGACGCTCCCGAGGATGGCGCGCTCGACGGCGCCCGAGCCGTGGTGACCCATCACGACGTGGTCGTAGCCCTCCTCCTCGACGAGCGTGAGGACGTCCTTCCCGATCCGGTTCGACGGCCGGAAGTCGAGGCTCACGTCCGTGTGGACGGCCGGGTCGTCCTCGACCTCGTGGGCCTCGAGGACGTCGCGGGCGCGCTCGACGATGTCCTCGGTGGCGTCGTTTCGCGAGTCAGTGACGTGGACGACGTGCAGGCTCGCGTCGTAGCGCGGCGCCATGTCCGCCGCGAACTCGAGCGCGCGGAAACTGCAGTCCGAGCCGTCGATGGGGACGAGAATCTGCATGCGTGCGGAGTCGCGGGCCACGGAGTTAACTCCTGTCGCCTATCGGAGCGCGTCGAGCGCCTCGGCGGCCTCGCGGGCGGCCGCCGCGAGTTCGCGCGCGTTTCGGGGGTCGTCTGCGGCGGCGGCGCGCTCGGCGAGCGTGGAGACCGAGCGCGAGAGCGACGCGCGCGCTGACGCCACGCCGTCCGTCGCGTCGGCCGCGTCGGACACGTCGCGTTCGTCACTGGCGGGCCGGGGCGGGTCGCGCGCCGGGTCGCGCTCGCCCTCGGAGCGACCGTGGCCGCGGCGGGACGCGTCACGGCCGGCGTTCGCGTGCGCCTCGGCCGTCACGTCGTGCGTGTGCTCCTCGGGGGAGTCGGCGTCGACGTCCGGGGCGAGCGAGCGGGTCGGCGCGCCCGTCGACGCCGGCGACGCCTCGGCGGCGTCCTCGTCACCCGCGCCGGCTTCGGGTGCATCGGTCGCCCGCGCGTCCGCGCTCGCCGCCTCGTCGTCTGCCGCGTCGGTGGCGTCCGCGTCGCTCGCGCCGACCTCGATTTCGGTCGCGTCCGCGTCCGCCGCCTCCGCGGCCTCGCCCTCCGCCTGACAGGTCGGGCAGAACTCGTTGCCCTCGTAGCGAAAGAGCGGGTTCCCGCAGCGGTCGCAGTGCTTGTTCGTCATCGTCGCGCCCTGCAGGAGGAGTTCGCTCATGCGGCCGGTGCGCTCGCGGTCGTCGGCGTCCGCCGCGTACTTCTC
The DNA here is from genome assembly GCF_003721175.2 of Halarchaeum sp. CBA1220. Lineage (GTDB taxonomy): Archaea > Halobacteriota > Halobacteria > Halobacteriales > Halobacteriaceae > Halarchaeum > Halarchaeum grantii. Next base: position 744,896 of record NZ_CP054707.1, on the reverse strand, counting down.
GCGGAGCTCTCGCTTCTGCGCCTCTCGGTCGAACCCCTCGGGGTCCTCTCGGTCGCTCATGGGTGCGTACAGGACGCGCGCGCCGAAAAGCGTGATGACGCTCGGCGCCCGTTGCGGGCCCGAGCGATAGCGAGGGGGCGCAGAACGTCGAGCGGGAGTGGGCGGACGCGAACGACACGCGAGACTGAGAGCCGAACGCGCGTGCGGCTCCCGGGAGAGCATCCGGCGGCGCGGAGAGAGGCGGTACGTTTAACGGGACGCCACGCCGTGTTGCAGGTGATATGTCGAAAGTGAGCATCGTCGGTGCGGCCGGTACGGTCGGCGCGGCGGCGGGCTACAACCTCGCGCTCCGCGACGTCGTCGACGAGCTGGTCTTCGTCGACATCCCCGACCAGGAGGACGCGACGGTCGGGCAGGCGGCGGACGCGAACCACGGCGTCGCCTACGACTCCAACACGGAGGTCTATCAGGGCGACTACGCGGACACGGCGGGGTCGGACGTCGTCGTCGTCACGGCGGGCATCCCGCGCAAGCCCGGGCAGTCCCGCCTCGACCTCGCGGGCGACAACGCGCCTATCATGGAGGACATCGGGTCGTCGCTCGCCGAGTACAACGACGACTTCGTCTCCATCACGACGTCGAACCCCGTCGACCTGCTGAACCGCCACCTCTACGAGACGGGCGACCGGGAGCGCTCGAAGGTCGTCGGCTTCGGCGGCCGCCTCGACTCCGCGCGCTTCCGCTACGTGCTCAGCCAGCGCTTCGACACCGCCGTGCGGAACGTCGAGGCGACCATCCTCGGCGAGCACGGCGACGCCCAGGTGCCGGTCTTCTCGAAGGTGCGCGTCGACGGCCGCGACCCCGCGTTCTCCGACGACGAGAAGTCGGAGATCCTCGACGAGCTCCAGCAGTCCGCGATGGACGTCATCGAGCGCAAGGGCGCGACCCAGTGGGGGCCCGCGACCGGCGTCGCGCACATGGTCGAGGCCGTCGTGCGGGACACCGGCGAGGTGCTCCCGGCGAGCATCCCCCTCGAAGGGGAGTTCGGCCACGAAGACACCGCGCTCGGCGTCCCCGTGAAGCTCGGGGCGGACGGCGTGGAGGAGGTCGTGGAGTGGGACCTCACCGAATACGAGCGCGACCAGCTCGGCGAGGCCGCCGCGAAGCTCTCCGAGCAGTACGAACAGATCTCCTGAAGCGAAGGGCGGCTCAGACGACGCGCTCGCCGTCGTCGTCGTAGACGGCGATGGCGTCCACGGGACACGCGCGCGCCGCGAACTTCGCGTCCAGTTCCGCGTCCTCGGGGACGTCGCGGGCGAAGACGCCGTCATCGACCTCCTCGCCGTCCACGAGGACGGCCTTCCCGGCGTCGCGGTCCACCTCGAAGCCCGCCTCCCATTCGGCGGCGCACTGGAACATCCCGATACAGGCGTCCCGGTCGAACTCGACTCGCATACCGGAGCGTGGGCGCGGCGGGCGTTTAGCGGTGGCGGTCGCTGACACGACAGTTTAAACCCGAATCGACGCCTAGTCGCGGGTAATGCAACCGACGGACCTGACGGGGCTACCGGACGGCGTTCCGGAGCACCTCGCCGAGCAGGGCATCGAGGAGCTCTACCCCCCGCAGGCCGAGGCCGTCGAGAAGGGCGTCACCGACGGCGAGAGCCTCGTCGCGAGCGTCCCGACGGCCAGCGGGAAGACGCTCATCGCCGAGCTCGCGATGCTCGCCGCCGTCGAGCGCGGCGGGAAGGCCCTCTACATCGTCCCCCTCCGCGCGCTCGCCGGCGAGAAGGCCCGCGAGTTCGAGCAGTTCGAGCAGTACGGCCTCTCCGTGGGCGTCTCCACGGGCAACTACCAGAGCGACGGCGAGCGCCTCGCGAACAACGACCTCATCGTCGCCACCTCCGAGAAGGTGGACTCGCTCGTCCGGAACGGCGCGCGCTGGGTGGACGACCTCGCGTGCGTCGTCGCGGACGAGGTCCACCTCGTCGACGACGCCCACCGCGGCCCCACGCTCGAAGTGACGCTCGCGAAGCTCCGCGCGCGCGTCCCGGACCTCCAGACGGTCGCGCTCTCCGCGACCGTCGGGAACGCCGACGAACTCGCGGCGTGGCTGGACGCCGAGCTCGTCGACTCCGACTGGCGGCCCATCGACCTCCGCACGGGCGTCCACTACGGGCAGGCCCTCCACCTCGACGACGGCACCACGCGCGAACTCCCCGTCGAGCGCGGGGAGGCTCAGACCGCCGCCATCGTCCGCGACACCCTCCAGGACGACGGCTCGACGCTCGTCTTCGTGAACTCGCGGCGGAACGCCGAGGGCGCGGCCAAGCGCCTCGCGACCGTCGTCGCGAAGGAGCTCACGAGCGGCCAGCGGGCCGAGCTCGCCGAGGTGGCCGAGGAGATACGGGCGGACAGCGACACCGAGACCGCCGAGACGCTCGCGAGCGCCGTCGAGCGCGGCGCCGCCTTCCACCACGCCGGCCTCTCGCGCACCCAGCGCGAACTCGTCGAGGAGGCCTTCAGGGACAGACTGGTGCGCACGGTCTGTGCGACGCCGACGCTCGCCGCCGGCGTGAACACGCCCGCGCGCCGCGTCGTCGTCCGCGACTGGCAGCGCTACGACGGCGATTCGGGAGGTATGAAGCCCCTCGACGTCCTCGAAGTCCACCAGATGTTCGGGCGCGCGGGCCGCCCCGGCCTCGACCCGTACGGCGAGGCGGTGCTCGTCACGGACGACCACGACGGCCTCGAAGCCCTCTTCGACCGGTACATCTACGCGGAGCCCGAACCCGTGCGCTCGAAGCTCGCCGCCGAGCCCGCGCTCCGCACGCACGTCCTCGCGACCGTCGCGACGCGCTTCGCGACCACGCGCGAGGAGCTCCTCGAGTTCCTCGACGGCACGCTCTACGCCGAGCAGACCGACGAGACGGGCCGCCTCGAGCAGGTCACCGACGACGTGCTCGCCTACCTCGACGCGAACGACTTCATCGAGCGCGACGGCGGCCTCCGCGCGACGGAGACGGGCGAGCTCGTCTCCCGCCTCTACGTCGACCCGATGAGCGCCGCCGAGATCATCCACGGCCTCCGCGAGGCCGACGCCGAGACCTCGCCGCTCGGCTTCTACCACCTCGTCTCGCGGACGCCCGACATGTACGAGCTCTACCTTCGGTCGGGCGACCGCGAGAAATACACCGAACTCCTCTACGAACGCGAGGCCGAGATACCCGGGAGCACGCCCTCCGAGTTCTCCGAGGGCGAGTTCGAGGACTGGCTCTCCGCGCTGAAGACCGCGACGCTCATGGAGGACTGGACGGAGGAGCTCGACGAGGACCGCATCGCCGAGCGCTACGGCGTCGGCCCCGGCGACATCCGGGGGAAGACGGAGACCGCCGAGTGGCTGTTGGGCGCGGCCGAGCGCCTCGCGGGCGAGCTCGACCTCGACTGCACGACGGCGGTCCGGGACGCGCGCAAGCGCGTCGACTACGGCGTCCGCGAGGAGCTGTTGGACCTCGCGGGCGTGCGCGGCGTCGGGCGCAAGCGCGCGCGGCGGCTCTACCGGGCGGGCATCGAGGACCGAAGCGAACTGCGAAACGCCGAGAAGCCCGTGGTGCTCGGCGCGCTCCGCGGCCGGCGCAAGACCGCCGAGTCCGTGCTCGCGGCCGCCGGTCACCCCAACCCGGAGATGGACGACGTGGCGGCGGACCCGGACGCCGCGCCCGACGACACGGCGACGAGCGACGCGGGCGGGGACGGGCAGGCGAGCCTCGGTGATTTCGAATGAGGCTCCTCGAAGGGGTGGTGGAAGTCGACGACCTCGATTCGTTCGTCGCCGAGCTGGGGGCCATCGGCGACGCGCACGACTGCGCGGTGCAGGCGTTCGACGCGCGCTACGTCGCGGGCCGCGAGCACCTCGCGAGCGCGCTCGCGCACGCCGAGCGGGCGTTCGAGCGCGGCGAGAACGTCGCGCGCGAGCGTGCGGTCGAGATCCTGCTCTACGCGGCGGGCCGCCGGCAGATACGACGCGCGCTCGAGATGGGCGTCGAGGCGGGTGAGACGCCCGCCGTCGTGCTCGTCGCGGCCGACACCGGCGTGCGCGACCCCGAGCGCGCCGAGGCCGCCGCCGGGAACGCCGTCACCGAGCACCTCGCGCCCGGTGGCGGCTTCGACGCGCGCGACGACGAGCGCATCCGCGCGTTCTTCGATATCGGCGACGCGGAGCTGGCGGCGACCGACGCCGGACTGGAGGCGCTCGTCCGCGAGCGGGTCGCGCTCCTCGACGTCGAGAAGTGACGTGGTTCTGAACGGGGTGCAGAACCACGGAGACGCGAGCGGTGAGCAACTGCGAACCGCGAGCAACCGTCCGAGAACCGCGAGGGATCACGGCGATGCGACCCACGAGAAGCGCGGTCAGTGTCTGAGCGAGCAAAGCGAGGTTCACCGCGCGGCTTCGCCGCGCGGGGTTTTTTCGCTCATATTTTTGCGGCGGGTGGGTCGCGTGGCGGCCCCGAGTCGGAAGCAGATGGGCCGTTGCGTTCTTCCGGGCGGCGTCGATACAGCCGCCCATGGGAGACCCGAGCGAGACCGCGTCCGAGCGCCAGCACGAGCGCGCAGAGCACGTCGAGAACATCATCGACGAGACCGTGCAGGGCCTCGAGTACCCGACGAACCCGAGCGAGATGAAGGCGGCGTACAGCGACCGGGTGAACGAGCTGCCGAACGAGACGGAGACGCTCGGCGACGTCTTCGACCGCCTCGCGCCCGACGAGTACGACACCCCACAGGACGCCCGCGAGGCCGTCCTCGGCGAGCTCACGGGCGAGGCGGGCGAGGAGCACGGCGACGCGAACGAGTACAACCCGGAGCGCGAACTCGACGCGATGGAGGAGGCGGAACGCGAGGACTGACGCGACGCCGAGCCATGCGGAACCCCCGGTTCCGCGTGTCCGTGCGGGCGACTCGTGGGTCGCCCGAACGACGAGAGCGGGGGCCCGCGGCGACTCCACCGTGATGGAGTCGCCGTCGCGGCACGGGAAGAGCCGCGCCGACGGTGTGACCCGCCGCATGCGGTGGGTTTCCACCCGAAACGACGCCCGCGTGTGGCTGACAGGCGTCTGACGTTCCGGCGGCGGCGCTCACCCCGCCGGTCGGAGCGCCCGACACGTATTAGCCGCCGGCGATACTCGAACCGAGGAGATGGACGGCTCGCGCGACGACCGAACGCTCGCGTTCTACGACCGCTGGGCACATTTCTACGACCCGCTCGTACGCTCGATACCGGGCGTTTCGGGGGTTCGCGACGCAGCGGTCGACGCACTTGGCGCGACGGCGGGCGACACGGTCGTCGACGTCGGCTGCGGGACGGGCGCGAACCTCGCGCGCCTCCGCGAGCACGTCGGCGAGACCGGGCGCGTCGTCGGTATCGACGCGTCCCGGGGGATGCTCGCGCGCGCCAGGCGAGCGGGCGGGGACGCGGCGCTCGTTCGCGGGGACGCGGCCCGGCCGCCGGTGAGAGGCGGCGTGGACGCAGTGCTCGCGTCGTTCGTCGTCGGCGTCCTCGACGACGCCGCGGCCGCCGTCCGCGCGTGGTGCGACCTGCTCGAGCCCGGTAACCGCCTCGTCCTCGTGGAGGCGACGACGAGCGCGGGGACGGTGGGCCGACTCGCGAACCCGCTCTTTCGGGCGTTCGTTCGCGCCGGCGCGCCCGGAACGCCCGCAGGCGCGGCGCGCACGCTCGACGCCGCGGTGGAGCGGGCGCACGCCGCCGCACGCGAACGCGCGACGCGATGCCACGAACGACGACTGGTCGGGGGGTTCTGCTCGGTGTTCGTCGCCGAAATGTGAGGGTGACTTATTCCGACGGCGCCCGTAGGGGAGGTATGCCCGAAGAAGTCGTCTTCGAGTCCGAGAGTGAGCGGAGTCGCGCGGATGTCGCCGAGCTCCTGCGACGGGTCGCCGACAGCCTCGACGCCGGCGACGACGTCACGCTCAGCGCCGGCGAGGAGTCGGTGACGCTCGCGGTCCCGGAGCGCGTGACGTTCGAGACGAAAGTCGAGGAGGAGACGGGTGCCGGCCCCGTCGAGACGAGCGTCGAGTTCGAACTCGAGTGGACCGACGGGGAGGGCGGCGACGGCGAGTTGCGCGTCGAGTAACGTCGCGCGACCGCCGACGTGTCTCGGCCGCCCCACCGATCCGGTGGCGGCCGGACGCGAGCGTCGAAATCGGCGCCTGGAGACGGCGGTCGCTTCCGGTCGAGAGACCGTAAGGAAATGGAGTAGTTCCACCAGGATTCGAACCTGGGTCGTTGCCCCCAGAAGGCAACAGGATTGGCCGCTACCCCATGGAACTACGCGCCGTGTCGCTTCGCACACGAGCATACTCCGTGGCCGAATATGAGTCTTGCGGACTCCACCGAGACGCCGGACGGCGGTGGCGTCGGCGGGTTTCGAGGCGCCAGGGGAACGGCCCGAACGTGCATAGACCGCCATCTATATACCGCCGATAGGCGCACGGACGTGTGTATGTACGTCGGTCGTTTCGTCGTGGTGGGTCCCGGTCTCGGGGCGTACCGCGTCTCCTCTCGGTCGTTCCCGAATCGCCAGGTCACCGCGCGCGAGGACGCCCTCACGGTCGGGCCGACGCCGGACGCGCCGGAGACGGACAACCCCTACATCGCCTACAACTGCGTGCGCGAGGCGGGCGACGGCCTCGCGGTCGTGGGGAACGGGTCGCACGTCGACCCCATCGCCGAGAAGCTCGACCTCGGCTATCCGCCCCGCGACGCGCTCGCGACGGCGCTGTTCGCGCTCGACTACGAGAAGGACAACTACGACACGCCGCGTATCGCGGGCGTCGTCGGGGCCGAGGAGGCGTACGTCGGGACGGTGCGCGCGGACGCCCTGAAGGTCGAGCGCGTCGAGGAACCGACGCTCGTCGCGACCTACGAGAAGGACGACCCCGAGGCCTACGCGCTGGAAGCGACGACCGCCGAGGCGGCGGCGCGCGAGGTGTACGACGCGGACTTCGAGCACGCGGTCTGCGCGGCGGCGGCCGAGGTGACGGCGGACGGCGTCGAAACCGCGCTCTACAACGGCGAGTAGTCGAGTCCCGCGAGCGTTTTTTGCGTCGCGCGCCCGTAGTCGTGGGTATGCGCGTCGGTCTCATCTCGGACGTTCACTCGAATCGCGTGGCGCTGGAGGCCGTCCTCGCGGACCTGCCCGACGTGGACGTCCTGCTGTGCGCGGGTGACGTCGTCGGCTACAACCCGTGGCCGGCGGCGTGCGTCGAACTCCTGCGTGAGCGCGACGTCCCGACGGTGATGGGGAATCACGACCGGATGCTCGCGTCCGGGCGGAACTTCGGGGGGAACGGGATGGCGAGAGCGGGTGTCGAGCACGCCCGCGAGCGCCTCGACGCCGAGGAGCGCGCGTGGGTCGAGGGGTTGCCGCGCGAGCACGTCGCCTGCGACGGCCGCGTGAAGGTCGTCCACGACCATCCCGAGCGCGTCGACCACTACACGTACCCGGACGAGTTCTCCGCCGACCTCCTCGGCGACGAGGAGGTGCTCGTCCTCGGGCACACGCACGTCCAGGGCTATCGGGCGTTCGAGGACGGCCTCGTGGTGAACCCGGGGAGTGTCGGCCAGCCCCGCGACGACGACCCGCGCGCCGCGTACGCGGTGCTCGACCTCGAGGAGAAGACGATAGCGGAGCGCCGCGTCGAGTACGACGTCGAGGCGGTCGTCGAGGCCGTGAAGTCGGCCGGCCTCCCCGAGTCGACGGGGACGCGACTGCGCGACGGCCGGTAGTCGAGCGAACGCCTATGGGCCTCCAATCGAGAGTGTCGCCGTGATGGATTCGGCGGGCTTCGGCGTCCTGTGTCTGGTCGCGCTCCTCGCGAGTTCGGCCCTCGGTCTCGCGCTCTTCGGCGTGCCGGGCGCGCTCGTCGGCGGACTCGTCGGGCTGGTGGTGTTCGTCCTGACGGCGCAAGCGAACGCCGGCGGGACGGGGGCGGACCCGACGCTCCGACCGGACGAGCGAGACGAGGACGCGACGGCGCGCGAGTTCGACCCGACGCGCCGGCCCGCGGAACGCGAGGGCGACGAGGAGTAGCCTCAGCAGACGGGCTTGGGGTTGACGCCCATCGACTCGAGCTGTTCGGTGTACTCGTCGTAGGCGGCCTGGATGGCGTCGTCGGCGGCTGTCTTCGCGCGCTCCCAGTCCGCGTCGTCCTCACAGACGGTGTCGAGGAGCGCCGTCGCGGCCTCAAGCTGGCCCTCGAGGTCGTCCTTGAGGTCGCGGAAGGTGGAGGCAGTCATGGGGTCGGCCTGTCCCGTGAAGAAGCCGGTGTACTGCTCCTTCGATTTCTCGGTGGCGAGGATGCGCCCGACCATCCCGCCGGCGCGCGCGGCGGTGTCGTCGAGGTCGCGGAGGGCGACCTGCATCGCGGAGGGGTCCTCGCTCGGTTCGAAGTCGTCGTCGCCGAGTTCGTCGAGGACGATCTCGTAGTGCTCGCGCTCCTGGTCGGCGGCGTCCGCGAACGCCTCGCCGGCGGGCGTGTCGGTGCCCTCGTCGGCGGCCCACGCGGCGAACGTCTCGGCGGCGGCGTGCTCGGCGTTCGCGGCGGCGCGCAGGACCTCCTCGGGTTCGAGGTCGCCACCGGTCGCGGCGTAGAGCGACTTCGAGGAGCCCAGTCGCGAGAGCGCGGTGTCGTTGTCGTCGCGGACGGCGTCGACGAATTCGTCGGGAGTCATGGTCGGGGATTGCACGCGGGAGGCCTAATACCCACCGTCACCGGCGACGGGGTGGGTCGAGAGCGCCGTGGCTACGCGACGCGAAAAAACGGGAGAAGATGGAACCTCGTTACTCGCGCCTCGCTGTCGTCGTGCGGGCGACCCACGAGTCGCCCGCACGGACACGCGGGACCGGCGGTCCCGAATGGCTCAGCGCTCGTCTCTTCGCGAAACCTCCGGTTTCGCGTTACTCGCCCGAGCCGGTCTCGATGGGGGCGTCGACGAGGTTGCCCCACTCGGTCCACGAGCCGTCGTAGTTGGTGACGTCGTCGTAGCCGAGGAGTTCGGAGAGCGCGAACCACGCGATGGAGGAGCGCTCACCGATGCGGCAGTAGGCGACGACCTCCTGGTCGTTCGTGACGCCTTCCTCCTCGTAGAGCTCCGCGAGCTCCTCCTTGGACTTGAAGCGACCGTCCTCCTGGACCGTCGCGGCCCACGAGACGTTCTTCGCGCCGGGGACGTGGCCGCCACGCTGGGCGGTCTCGTTGAGTCCCGGCGGCGCGAGGACCTCGCCGCTGTACTCCTCGGGCGAGCGAACGTCGACGAGCGGAATGCCGCGGTCGATGGCGGTCTCGACGTCGTCGCGGTAGGCGCGGATGGACTCGAAGGGGCCGCGCGGCGTGTAGTTCACGGAGTCGAAGTCGGGGACCTCGTCCGTGGTCGGGTAGCCCTCGTCGAGCCAGTAGTCGCGGCCGCCGTCGAGGAGGTAGACCTCCTCGTGGCCGAAGTACTTGAACTGCCAGTAGGTGTAGGCGGCGAACCAGTTGGAGTTGTCGCCGTAGAGGACGACCGTGGAGTCGTCGCTGATGCCGTGCTCGCCGAGCAGGGTCGCGAAGTCCTCCTTGGAGAGGATGTCGCGCTGCGTCTGGTCCTGGAGCTGCGTCTCCCAGTTGAAGCCGATGGCACCGGGCGCGTGCGAGTCTTCGTACGCTTCGGTGTCGACGTCGACCTCGACGAGTCGATACTCGGGGTCGTCGGATTCGAACTCGTCGAGGTGGGCCTCGACCCAGTCCGCGCTGACGAGAACGTCGTTGGCGTAGTCGTCGTCTACCATGTGCGTGATTTGTGACGCCACCCATATAACCCTGCGCCACTTCGCAGGTTCCCCCGGTCCTTCCACTTCTCGGCGCGTCTTGCCCCTACTTGCTCCGCGAAGGCGGGGAGGACGGAGGTACCGTCTTCGCTACCAGAAATTGTTGCCTCTGGCTGTGATGCCATTAGTATGACACGGTACGGCACGGGAGGCCTCCGGAGCGTCGCGGCGCGACCCGAAGCGGTATCCACGCGGGCGCTATAGGGGGAGGCGATGGACGAGGACGTCATCGTCTCCGCCGAGTGGCTCGACGAGCACAGAGAGGACCCGGACGTCGTCGTCGTGGACGTCCGCGACGCCTGGGAGTACGACGGCATCGGACACGTCCCGGGCGCGGTGAACGTCCCCTTCGACTCCTTCCGCGGCGGCGGCGAGGAAGGGATGCTCCCGCCGGAGGACGAGTGGGCGGCCCTCCTCGGCGAGCACGGCATCGACGAGGAGACGACGCTCGTCGCCTACGACGACACGCACGGCGTGTTCGCGGCGCGCTTCCTCGTCACCGCGCTCCTCTACGGCCACGACCGCCTCCGCCTCCTCGACGGCGACTACTCGGCGTGGATGCAGGGCCACGAGACGAGCACCGAGTCCCCCGACGTCGAGGCGACGGAGTACGCCGTCGAGCGGCCCGCCGACTCGCCGCTCGTCACGCTCGACGACGTCGAGGCGGCGCTCGACGACCCGGAGGCCGTCGTCGTCGACACGCGCGAACCCGAGGAGTACGCCGAGGGCCACATCCCGGGCGCGGTGAACCTCGACTGGAAGGAGGTCGTCGACGAGGAGACGCGCGGCCTCAAGGCCCGCGCGGCGGTGTCGGAGATCTTCGCGTCGAAGGGCGTGACGCCCGAGAAGCGCGTCGTCCTCTACTGCAACACGGCGCGGCGCATCAGCCACACGTTCGTCGTCCTGCGGTGGTTGGGCTACGAGGACGTCGCGTTCTACGAGGGGAGCCTCACGGAGTGGGAAGCCGAGGGCAAACCGCTCGAGTCGGCCTAGTTCCTGTTCTTCCGTTCTTCGTCCGCGAGCAGACTCACGGCTTCGACGAGCAGCGCGACGACGAGCGGGCCGGCGATGATGCCGATGACGCCGACGGTGAGGAGGCCGCCGGTGAAGCCGATGAAGTAGAGGCTCCCGGGCAGGCGGGCGGTGTGTCGGGAGAGTCGGGGACGGACGACCGGGTCGGGGAGCCACGCGACGAGCGCGCCGGCGACGACGAGCACGAGGACCGCGCCGACGACGTTGCCGACGCTGAGCTGGTAGAGCGCGAGCGCGCCGACGACGATGCTCGGGCCGACGATGGGGAGGAACTGGAGGACGGCGCAGACGAGCGCGAGGGTGACGGGGAAGGGGTACCCAAGTATCCAGAAGACGGGGACGGCGACGAGGAAGGTGGCGAACGCGGTGGCGGCCTGCAGGACGTAGATGGCGTAGAGGGTGTCGCGGGCGCGGCGCGCGAGCGCGCCGACGACGTCGTGATAGCGGAGGGGGACGGCGGCGAGGACGGCGGATTCGGCTTCCTCGTGGGCGACAAGGAGCGCGAAGACGAGGAGCGCGAAGAGCGTGAACTTCACGCCGAGGACCGGGAGCGCGCTGATGGCGTCGACGGCGAGCGTGCGGACGGTGTCGGTGAGCGGCCCGGTGAGGGTGGCGACGTCGACGACGTAGCTGAACGTCCCGAAGCCGAGGACGAACTCGTCCGGGAGCGACTGGATGAGCGCGAGGACGCCGCTCGAGCGGATGTAGAGGAGGTAGGCGAAGGCGGTGATGGGGAGGAGGACGCCGAGCGTCGCGGCGCTCGTGGTGGCGGCCGCCGCCCACCACGCGGGGAGCCGATGGTTCATCCGCCGGTAGACGGGGACGAGGAGGTAGGCGACGGTGGTGGCGAAGACGACGGTGCCGAGCACGCCGTGGAGGAGGAGCGCGGCGAGCGCGGCGAACGCGGCGAACAGGCCGATGAGGACGGTGCGGCGGGCGTACGGCACACGCGGTGGTTCACCCGGTGGGGGTAAAAAGACGCGGGGGGACCCGTGGCGCTCGCGGCGTCGAACCGACAGCCATGAGTATCACCGAGTGCGACCACCACGTAATGAAGCGACGCGACTACCTGCGAGCGGCGGGCGTGGCGGGCGCGCTCGGCCTCGCGGGCTGTACGGGCGACGGCGGGACGACCGAATCGACGACGGCGACGACGACGGGTTCGACGACCACCGGGACGACGGGGACGGCGTCCGCGTCGCGGACGCTCACGGTCGCGACCTACCCCTCCTACGTGGACGGGTCGGACTCGCCGGGCGCGTGGCTCAAGGAGCGCTTCGAGGCCGCCCACGACGGTGTCACCGTCGAGTGGTCGACGCCCACCTCCGGCTCCTCGAACATCAACGAGTACATCCAGCGCGCGAAGCAGGGCGCGGCCATCGACGCGGACGTCTACGTCGGCCTGAACACGGACGAGCTCGTCCGCGTCGACCAGGAGCTCGACACGCAGTTGTTCGCGACGGTGCGCGACGACCTCACGCACGCCGACGACGTGAAGGAGGGGCTGAACGTCGACCCGAAGGGCCGCGCGCTCCCCTACGACACCGGCTACGTCACGCCCGTCGTCGACGCGACGACCCTCGAGGTGGTCCCCGAGACCTTCGACGACCTCCTCCAGTCGCGCTACCGGGGCGACCTCCTCGCGGAGAACGCCCAGAGCTCCGACACGGGGAAGGCCTTCCTCCTCCACACCATCCACGAGCAGGGTTCCGATGGGTATCTCGACTACTGGCGCGGCCTCCTCGACAACGACGTCCGCGTCCTCGACTCGTGGGACGCCGCCTACAACGCCTACACGAAGGGCGAGGCGCCGATGGTCGTCTCCTACTCGACGGCGAAGGTGTACGCCGCGAACCAGGGCGAGGACCTCGAGAAGTACCAGGTCGTCTTCCTGAACGACGAGGGGTACGCGAACCCCGAGAGCATGGCCGTCTTCAGCGGGAGCGAGCACCGCGAGCTCGCGACGGCGTTCGTCGACTTCCTGCTCTCCGAGGAGGCCCAGGACACGGTCCCGCAACTGAACTACCAGTCGCCGGCGACGACCACGGGGTCGCTCTCGGGGAACTTCGCGAAGTACAACGAGGAGCCCGCGAACCCCGTGACCTTCACGTACGACGAACTCGCAGGGAACGTCACGGAGTGGGTCGAGGAGTGGGCACGACTGGTCGCACAACACTGAGCGCGCGGCTCTACGCGCTCGCCGACCGCATCGGCGCGCGCGGCGCGTTCCTCGCGACGCTCGCCGTCCTCGTCGTCGTCTTCTACTACCCCGTGGGGACGGTGCTGGTCGCCGCGTTCAGCGACGACGGCGCGCTCTCGCTCGCGCCCCTGTGGGCGACGCTCACCGACCCCTTCTACTTCGGCGTCCTCTCCGGCGTAATCGCCGACCCCGCGAGCGCGCCCGGCGCGCTCGTCGGGTGGGTCGAGGCGGGCTTCCCCGCCGTCCGCACCGGCCTCTTCGGCTTCACCGCCTATCTCGCCGTCCTCGGCACCGCGTGCGCGGTGCTCGTCGGCCTCCCCGGCGCGTACGTCCTCGCGCGCTACGAGTTCCGGGGCCGGGAGACGATTCGCTCGCTCACCGTCGTCCCGTTCGTCCTCCCCGCCATCATGGTCGCCGTCGGCTTCACCACGATGTTCGGGACGCACGGTACCCTCAACGACCTCCTCTCGGTCGTCGGCCTCCGCATCGACGTCGCGTTCAGCCTCCCGCTCGTCGTCGCCGCGCTCACCTTCTACAACGCCCCGCTCGTCACGCGCTTCGTCGTCGCCGCCGCCGACACCGTCGACGCGCGCGCCGTCGAGACCGCACGCACCCTCGGCGCGCCGCGCTGGCGGGCGTTCCTCGACGTCGTCGCCCCCCAGTTGCTCCCCTCCTTCCTCGCGAGCGTCCTCCTCGTCTTCGTCTTCGACTTCATGGCGTTCCCCATCGTCCTCGCGTTGGGCGGGTTGCGCCTCGCCACCGTCGAGGTGTGGATCTACTCGCTCGCCGCCAACCTCGACCTCGGGGAGGCCGCCGCGCTCGCCGTCCTCGAAGCCACGGTCACGCTCGGCGTCACCTACCTCTACCTGCGCTACGAGCGCCGCGGCGGCTCCGGCACCGCCGGCGCGCGCGTCGAGCGCGTCCCGCTCATCGGGCCGCCGAGCCTCGGGCGACTCCTCGCCGCCGCCTACGCCGTCGTCGCCGCCGTCCTCTACGTCGGCCCGCTCGCGAGCATGGTCGCGGAGAGCCTCACGCGCGCCGGCGGGTTCTCGCTCGCGAACTACGCCTTCCTCCTCGCCCAGCAACTCGGAACCGGCGGCGCACGCCCCACGGTCGCCGTCCAGAACAGTCTCCTCTTCGCCGTCGGCGCCGTCGCGCTCGCCGTCCCGATGGGCGTCAGCATCGCCGTCGTCACCAACCGGAGCGGGCGTCTCGCGCGCGTCGGCGGCGCGCTCCTGATGGCGCCGCTCGCCGTCAGCGGCGTCGTCACCGGCATCGGCCTCCTGCAGGGCCTCGTCTTCGGCGTCGACGTCCTCGGGCACCACATCGCGGTCACGGGCCCGGTCGCCATCGTCGCCGCGCACGCGGTGGGCGGCTATCCGTTCGTCGTGCGGAACGTCGCGCCCCTCCTCGCGCGCGTCGACGACGACCTCGTCGCCGCCGCCCGCACCCTCGGCGCCGGGCCCGCGCGGGCGTTCCGGGACGTGACGCTCCCGCTCGTCGCGCCGGGCGTCGTCGCGGGCGCCGCGTTCGCGTTCGCCATCAGCGTCGGCGAGTTCAACGCGACTATCGTGCTCGCGCGCGACACCGCCTCCTACACGATGCCGGTCGCCCTCGAACGCTACCTCTCGAACCCCTCGGTCGGCCCCTATCTCGGCCCCGCGGCCGCGATGGGCACCGTCCTCCTCTGTGTCACCGCGATGAGCTTCGTCGTCGTCGAACGCCTCGGCGGGCGGTGGGAGCCGTGAGCGTACGCCTCGAACTCGCCGGCGTCGAGAAGGCCTACGGCGACGCCGTCGCGCTACGCGGCATCGACCTCGACGTCCGCGAGGGCGAGTTCTTCACGCTCGTCGGCCCCTCGGGCTGCGGGAAGACGACGACCCTCCGGTGTGTCGCGGGCCTCGAGGAGCCCACGGCGGGAACCGTGCGCTTCGACGGCCGCGACGTCACCGGCCTCGCGCCCGAGGAGCGGAACGTCGGCGTCGTCTTCCAGCACTACGCGCTCTTCCCGACGATGACGGTTCGCGAGAACGTCGCCTACGGCCTCCAGTTCGACCCGCCCGACGGGTCGGTCGCCGCGCGCGTCGAGGAGTTGCTCGCGCTCGTGGACCTCTCGGGAATGGGCGAGCGGATGCCGGACGAGCTCTCGGGCGGCCAGCGCCAGCGCGTCGCGCTCGCCCGCGCGCTCGCTCCCGAGCCGGACGTCCTCCTCCTCGACGAACCGCTCTCCGCGCTCGACGCGCGCCTCCGCGAGCGCCTCCGCCTCGAAGTGAAGCGCGTCCAGCGCGAACTCGGCATTACGACCATCTACGTCACGCACGACCAGGCCGAGGCGCTCGCGGTGAGCGACCGCCTCGCCGTCATGCACGACGGCCGCGTCGCGCAGGTCGGCGAACCAGAGGCCGTCTACGACGGCCCGGAGACGCGCTTCGTCGCGGAGTTCCTCGGCGAGAACAACTGCCTCGAGGGGCGTGCGAGTCGCGGGGTTGGAGGGGAAACAGAGGGGTCAATCGTCGGGGTCGACGACCGGGAGTTCGCGGTGGCGGGCGACCACGAGGGGGCGGTGACGCTCTGCGTGCGCCCGGAATCGCTGGACGTGACCGCTTCGCACAACCGGTTCGACGCGACCGTCACCGACGTCGAGTTCCTCGGCGACGCCTACAGGGTGCACTTCGAGTGGAACGGCCGGCCGCTCCTCGCGCGCCTCGACGAGCCCCCGACGGGGACGGTGACGCTCGGCTTCGACCCCGGCGACGCCACCGTCCTCGAGCGCTGATCAGGGCGCGACGCCGACGGTGAGGAGGGTGCCCCAGCGGCGATATCGGTCCACCATCGCCTCGCGCGACTCGAAGCCCTCGTGGGGGAACGCGGCGGCGTCGGGAATCTCGATGTCGCGGTCGGCGACGGTGTCCTGCTCGGCGACGTGGAGGCCGGCCGCGCGGAAGTTCTCCCTGTACTCCGCGCGCGACCAGCGCGTCATCTCCACGGAGATGTCCGCCTGCCAGTCGTGCGAGTGGACGTTCTCCTCGTAGTAGTTCACCGCGCAGTAGAAGGTCCCGCCGGGGCGGAGGACGCGACGGACCTCCTCGAGCGTCTCGAGGGGGTCGGCGGCGTAGTAGAACGCCTCCATCGAGAAGACGTGGTCGAGGCTGTCGTCCGCGAACGGGAGGTCGCCGAAGTCGCCGACGACGTATCCGACGTCGGGGTCGTCCGTGTAGGCGCGGGCGTTGCGCGTCATCTCCGGGGAGCCGTCGAGGCCGTAGCCGCGTCCGATGCCGCGCTCGCGGAGCGCGCGCAGCGCGTACCCCGACCCCGTCCCGAGGTCGAGGACGGCGTCGGACTCCTCGACGGGCATCCGCGCGAGGACGTGTTTCGCGGTGTGCCAGTGGCGCTCCTCCATCCCCTTATCGCGGCCCGACGCCGCCCAGTCGTCGAACTCCTCGCGTACGCTCATGGCGGTGGGAGGGTCGTCGGCGAGTAAAACCGTTCGGTGCCGGACGCACCGGCGTCCCGGCGCGGGCCGGCGGCGCTACCCGGCGTCGTCGGACTCGACGCGCGTGATGATGATGTCGAGCGTCTCGTCGGCGGAGTTCGACTCCACCTCCCAGCCGCCGCGAACGTCGATACCGCTCGCGTGCGCGCGGGTGATGAGGTCGGTGAGACGGGCCTGAAACTCGTCCTCGTCGGCCGATTCCTCGGGGGCGAGCAGGGAGATGACGACGTCCCACGTCTCGTCGGCCGACCCCGCTTCGGCCGTCCAGCCGCCCTCGACGCCGACGCCGTTCTCCGTCGCGTCGGAGACGAGGTCGGAGAGCCGGCGCTGGAACTCCGCTTCCGACGTCACGTCGTTCGACTCGTCAGTCATGAGCGAGAGGGTCGACGGCCGTCCACGGTGTCATACCTCGACTCTCTCGTCCACGATTAAGAAGCTACGCAATCGCATGGTATGCCATGCTCCTCCCTCAAGATGCTGGGCGTCTTCAGCGGAGACATGAGTGTAATCGTGGAGCTGGAGGTGAGCGCCGAGTCCTTCGAGCTCGGGCGCGCGCTCGCAGTTCCCGGTCGGTCCGACATCGAACTCGAGGACATGATCCCCCTCGGTGACGACGTCGTGCCGCTCTTCTGGCTCTACGACTCCGACCCCGAGGACTTCGTCGACACCGTGGAGGCGAACGCGAACGTCCAGTACGTCACCGTCTTCGAGGAGACGAACGACCGAACGCTCTACGCGCTCCAGTGGGACGCCACCGATGACCGCCTCCTCGGCACGCTCTCCGACCTCGGCGGCTTCCTCCTGAGCGCGGCCGGCACCGGGACGACGTGGACCCTCCAGATCCGCTTCCCCGACCACGAGGCACTCACCGACTTCCACGAGCGCTGTACCGAGCAGAACATCGCCTTCGAGGTGACGAACCTCTACAACCCGACGCGACCGAGCGCGGGCCGCTGGTACGGCCTCACCGAACCGCAGTACGAGACGCTCCTCCTCGCGCGCGAGCGCGGCTACTACGACATCCCCCGGCAGGTGTCGACGCGCGACCTCGCCGACGAGCTCGGCGTCTCCGATCAGGCCGTGACCGAGCGCCTCCGCCGCGCCATCCGCACGCTCACCGACAACACCCTCCGAGCGGGCGAGTCGGAGCGACGTGACGACGCGACGCGCTGAGAGGACACCGAGCGCGCGACGAGTCCCACATATACGGGGTTGTCAACCATGCAGTGGGGGTATCCGGGCCGAACGCGTACCCGAATCGGGTCGCGTAGGTAGGCCGGCACTCTGGGGGGAGGCCGGCTATCGAAGCGACCCACGCCGTCGGAGAGGGGGGACGGGACGGGCGAGCGACGGACTCACCGCTCATCCGTCCCCGTCGATACACCGGCTCTCGCGTCCGTCGCACGCCAACGCTTTTGCACGCCTGCCGGGAGTCCGGCCGTGAGCGAGGGCTCCCTCGTGACGGACGCGACGACGCGCGGCGGGGAGTCCCACGACGTCACCGACGACCGGCCCTGAGGGCGACGACGGCCACAACGACGGGGAGTACCGCACCAGAACCGGGAGCGCGAAAGCGAGTGGCTTTATTCGCGGGCGCCGCGAGGAGGAACCATGGTCGGTCGGAGCAAGCGCTACGCCTTCGCGGACACCGCCCAGCAGGTCGTCGGTGGCTTCCTGCTCGCCGGGCCGTTCGTCGTCACCGAGGAGGTGTGGGTGCTCGCGAGTCGGATGGGCTGGTACCACGTCGCACTCACGCTCGCGCTCATCGCCGCCATCGGCTACGGCGCGCTCTATCAGGCGGACGACGACCGCGACCCGGACAGGGAAGCCGAAGTCGCGGGAATCCCCCTCCGGTTCGTCTCGCTCATGGCCGTCTCCTTCGGTGCCGTCCTCCTGCTCGCCATCGCCTTCCGCGCGCCCACGACGTTCGCGACGAACCTCGACCTACGGCTCGACACGGTCGGCCTCACCGTCTTCACCCTGAAAGCGACGAGCGTCGGCGCCGTCTTCAGCGTCGTCGGCGCCGCGACGGCCGACAGCGTCTTCTAGCGTCGACGCCGCCTCCACGTCCTCGGGGTCCACGAGACGCCGCGACGGCGGACGGCGTCTACTGAGTGCGCTCGGGCGGGTGCGAGCGTCGCCGTCCGTGAGAGACGCCAACACCACCTACCACTAAGTCGGTGCCACGCACCCATCGAGTATGGACTACCGGCTCGCGATCGACGGCGCCCCCGAGACGATCCCGGGCGGCACCGCCGTCCTCCTCCTGCATCCCAGCATCGGGGAGACCGACCGCATCGACACCGACTTCCTCAAGACCGACACCGACGCCTTCCTCGTCATCTCGACGCGCACCACCGCGCGCGAGGTGATGCAGAAACTCGACCACTACGACGTGGACGAGACGCGCGCGCAGATACTCGACACGCTCTCGGTCGACCGCGGCTACTCGCGGCGCAGCGGGAACAACGTCCGCTACGTCTCCTCGCCGGACGACGTCGAGGGCATCTGCACCGTCACCGAGGAGTTCCTCGCCGAGCAAGAGGGGAAACGCCGCGTCAGCTTCGACTCCATCACCGAACTCGCCTACTACGCCGACGAGGACCGCGCCGTCGACGCGCTCGAACGCATGACGCGCCTCCTCGAGGCCTACGACGCCGTCGGCCTCTTCCACGTCTCCACCGAGGTCCACGACGAGGAGACCATCGAGCGCTTCCGCGCGTGCTGCGACGGCGTCCTCGACCTCCACGAGGACGGCAGCGTCGACGCCGACTTCTAGAGCGGACGCCGGGTCCGGTGGAAACGGCGGTGGTCGTAGCGGCGCGGTCCCGCACCGCGTGATGCGTTCGGGCGCTCGGCGAGCGCCCGCCCGAGTCCAGCGGGCCCGTCGGAATACTACGGGCGAGCGAGCAGCGCGAACGAGGGCTTAGGAGAAGACCTTCTCCGCCCACGTCACCGCGTAGGACGCGCCGTGCTCGCGGTAGGCGAGCGCGTCGAGCGCGTCGAACGGCGCCGGGACGTCGAGGCCGTGCTTGACGCCGCCCGCCGCGAGTTCCGCCGCGTCCGGGAACGACGTCTCGCCGCGCGCCACGGCGCGCCCGAGGCCGTCGAGGCGGGGCTGGAGGCGCTCGCCCGCGTCCGCCCACGCGTCCGCGAGCATCGCGTGCCCCTCGGCGTCCGCCCACGACGCGAAGACCTCGCGGGTGTGCAGGCCGACGTAGGCGTCGAAGACCGCGAGAGCGAGTTGATAGGTGGCCGTTGGGTCCGTCGGCGTCGCCGCCGCGAACGCCGGATACGACTCGCGGAAGAACCCGAGGAACTGCTCCGGGACGCCGAGACCCGCCTGCACGAGCGCCTCCGCGACGAGGAAGGAGACGAACTCGTCCGGGGAGCCCTCGATGCGCGGCTTCACGAGCACCACGGGCGGCGTCGTCTGCGTCGTCCACGCGACGCTCCCGTCGCCGGGCGCGCCGACGACGACGTCGTCGCCGACGAGTCGGTCCAGTATTTCGGGGTGCTCGGCGGGGAGCCAGTCCGCCGAGTAGCCGCGCGGCTCGACGCCGTCGACCACCATCATGAGGTCGGTGAGCGCCGAGGTGGGGAGCACCTCGAAGTCGCGTTCCGTGTCGTAGACGAGCGCGCCCGGCGCGTGCTCGTCGCGGACGGCGGCGACGTCCGGATGGAGGTCCCGTTCGTCGAACATCACCCCATCGAGCTCACGATGAGCGCGAGGGAGGCGATCGCGGAGAGTCCGACGGTCGTGAGGACGATCTTCGTTGCCGTGCTCATACACGGCGGTGCGCGCCGAGTACACTTAAAATCGGGCAGTTCGCACTCGGAGTCTGGGACGCGACAGCGGCGGTGCCAGTCGGTACCGCCCCGGTCTCAGTCAGCGCGCTCCGGCGCGGCGGGTTCGCCGCCGGACGTCGCGTCGCCCTGCGCGGCGAAGTAGGAGGCGAGCGCCGGCCCCGTGACGTTGTGCCAGACGCTGAAGAGCGCGGGCGCGAGCGCCGCGAGCGGGCTGAAGTGCGCCGTCGCGAGCGCCACCGCCAGCCCCGAGTTCTGCAGGCCGACCTCGAACGTGGTCGCGCGCACGCGGTCCTCGCTCATCCCCGTCGCGCGCCCGGCGAGGTTCCCCGCGGTCAAGCCGATGCCGTTGTGGAGGACGACGGCCGCGATGGCGCCGGCGGCGGCACCGAGGATGGCCCCCTTGTTCGCGGCGACGACGGCCGCGACGATGGCGACGATGGCCGCCACCGAGACCGTCGGGAAGACGGTCAGGCCGACCTCCGCGAGGCGCGGCGCGTACCGGTCGAGCAGGTAGCGAAGCGCGAACCCGGCGAGAACCGGGACGAAGACGACCCGCACGATGTCCGTGAACAGCGACGCGAACGTCACGTCGATGGTCGCGCCCGCGAGCGTCACCACCCACGCCGGCATCAGGAGCGGCGCCGTCAGCGTCGTCACCGTCGTGATCGAGACGGAGAGCGCGACGTCGCCCTTCCCGAGATACGTCATCACGTTCGACGCCGTCCCGCCGGGCGCCGCACCGACGAGCACCACACCGAGCGCGAGTTCGGTCGGGAGCCCGAGGACGAGCGTGAGCGCGTACGCCGCCACCGGCATCACGAGCCACTGCGTCAGCGCGCCGATGGCGACGTCGCGCGGGCGCTCGACGATGCGACGGAAGTCCTCCGGCAGGAGCGTCAGCCCCATCCCGAGCATGATCAGGCCGAGCAGCGGCGTGATGTAGGGGAGAATCGGCGTGAAGACGCCCGGCGCGTAGAGCGCGAGCGCCGCCGCCGCGAGGACCCAGAGGACGAAGAGCTTGTTCGCGTACGACGCGACCGTTTCGAGGGTATCGAGCGCGTTCATCCGCGCTCACCCGCGACGAGGAAACTGGACATTCGTCGGATATAGCCGGATGGGGGCACAAGAGGATGTGACTGCCGACAGATGTTGCCAGAGCCGAGCGCGGCGGCGTCCGCGACTCGGCGTCGGTGCTCCGGAAGTCGCGAGCGGTTACTCTTCGTCGCGCGCCACCGGCCCCGCGAACGTCTCCGGGACCTCGATGACGTAGCGACCGTTCTCCTGCAGGGCGATGATGTACTCCTCGCGGTCGTAGAGCTCCATCAGGTTCAGTTCGTACTGCCCGGGTGCGAGCACCTTGATGGACTCGAACTGGTCGTTCAGCTCCTCGCGAAGCGCCTCCATGTCCGGCTCCTCAGCGTCCGCGTCCGGTTCCTTGACCACGCGGCCGTCGCTCGGGGGCTCCGTCGGGAGGTCGTCGGAGGTCACCATCTCGCTGCGCGCCGACGCTTGCGCGGCGTCCTCCGAGTCGTCCGCCGCCTCGGCGCCCGAGGCCGACTCGGCGTCGGCGGCAGTGTCGGCGTCCGTTGCGCCGTCGGCGTCTTCGGCCGCCCCATCCTCCGTTTCGGGCGTCTCCGGGGTGTCGGCGTCGCGTTCACTCGGCGTCGTCGCCTCAGTAGCGGGACGGTCCGGCGGCGCGTCGGCATCGCCGTCGGCCGGCGTCGAGGACCCGGCGTCCCCATCGGCCGAGGACGACACCTCGGCGTCGCTCGCCGTCTCGGCGTCCGGGGCCGACTCGGCCCCGCGAGCGCCCGACCCCCCCGTTTCGGGTGCGCCGGCGTCGGGGTCGTCGCGCACGAAGTCGCGAACCGTCGCCGCCGCCTTCCCGACCGCCGAGGAGACGCCGGAGGTGCCCGGGCGCTCGGGCGCCGCCGCGCCGTCGACGTCGGCGTCCTCGGGAATGTCGCCGGGATGGAACTGGAACTTGTTCCCGCCACACTCCGGACAGCCCGAGAGCATCTCCTTCGACCCGTCCGCGAACGTGTGACCGCAGTTCGTACACTGGTGGGGCATCTACTGCCTCTTGAGGAGCGCGCTGATGAGCGTCTCGTCCTTGTGAAGGGACTGGATCTGGTTCGCCGGTCCGATGACCGTGAGCTTCGCGGGGTCCTCGTCCTTCCCCATGATGCGTCCGAGGAGACCGGAGTCCTTCGTCTCGCTTCGGGGGAAGGACTCGATCTCGATGCCGGTGAATCCGTCCGGGTTGATCTCCGTCATCGTCACCTCGATGAGCCGCGACTCCTCGTCCGGCGTCAGGCCCTTCTCGAGGACGACGATGTCGCCGTCGTGGACGGAGTCGAGGATCATCCGGATCTTCTCCATGGACGTCTTCCCCTCCATGCGCTCCGCGCTGATGAGGTCGAGTTGCACGCCGTCGCCGGGGTCTTGCTCAGGCATCGTGGGTCACCCGAACTTCTCCGCGATTCGGTCGTACACCTCGTCCATGTTCTCGCCCTCGAGCGCCGAGAGCTCGATGGTCTCGTGCTGCGGGAAGGCGTTGCGGATGCGCTGGACGTTCGCGTCCTCGAGGTCCGTCTTGTTCGCGAGGATGAGCACCGGGAGGTCGCGGCTCTCGATGATGCCGATGAGCATCGTGTTCACCTGCGTGAACGGGTCCGTCGTCGAGTCGAGGACGTAGATGACGCCGTCGACGTCCTCGCGGAGCCAGTGCATCGCCTCCGCGACGCCCTCGGTGGCCTCCCGGGAGCGCCGGACGGCCTCCTCTTTCTCCATGTCGTGATCGAGGAACTCCTCGTAGTCCACCTTCGTCGTCACGCCCGGCGTGTCGACGATGTCGATGGAGACGGTCTGCCCGTCGCGCTCGATCTCGACGTTCTCTTTTCGCCGCGCGCGTCGTGTCTCGTGGGGGATGTGGCTCTCGGGCCCGACGGCGTCGCCGGTCCAGTCACGGGCGATGCGGTTGGCGAGCGTCGTCTTGCCGGCGTTGGGAGGCCCGTAGATGCCGATCCGCTTCGGGTCCTCGCCCTCGCCGGCGAAGAGTTTCGCCGTGACCGCCGAGATGCTGTCCCTGAGGTCTGCAAACAGTCCCATCCTCTTGTCTCCTTTACGTTACGGGTGGCCAGACGGGAAAACTTGACGCAGCGACCGCGTAGCGAATCCCCGCCGCCGCCCGGTTAGATGTACGAACCCCGCCACGCGACTTAAACCTACGTCAGACGACGGACGGTAACGGGGGTCGCTGACCGACAGGGAGGTCGCGGGCGGCGGACGGCGGTGACCGACGGGCGGGACGGGACGCACCGCCAGCCGCCCGGGGACCGATTCGGGGTCCGGGTAGTGAGCGACTCACCGGCCGTCCGTGGCGGAGGGACGCGACGCCGAGCCACGGCGCCGCGTCGACGGGAAACGAGGGGGTTGGGCAGAGATGGGGTCGCGAAGACCGGTCGCAACCACGGGAGGCAGGCGGAGACGTGTGGTAGCACGAGGCATTACTGCCCCCCACCCCTTCGTTTCGAGTGGAGACTGTGGAGGGCGTGAGGGAGGGGGGAGGTCAACCGGATGTTTCGGGGAGGAAAGTAGATACACTAGACACGACTCTACTAGAAACAAACCTCTTTATCTACAGTACGGGTTTGGTTTTTCCGTCTGCTACTTAGCTGTTTCCGTATCTAGGGTCCGGTCCGGTGGTCCCCCACCCCCTCCCTCTTGTATCGCGTTCCACCGGAAACGAAGGGGTGGGGGGGTTGACGGCCGTTCACCGAAACACCCCCTCTGTTTCGGGTGGAACAGGCCATTTAATTCCGCACAACTTGGTAGCGGACAATCCCCATATCGGATATAAAATACTATATCAGCGGCTATCGGGGTTTCGGATGCTACCTTTCTGTCCGCCTAGATTCGACACGAACACCTCTGTTTCACCTCGAACGGGTGACATTACCCCTGCTCGTGGGTACGAATCAGCACACCTGGTCTCTCATTGATAGGCACTAGTACTCCCCTAGAGTTCTCTCGCCTTCTCTAGTTGCATCGGAGCCGTCGGTCGGGCGGCGTCCCCAATCGCCGATGGTGTCCGGCGCGACGCGGTGACCGATCTCATCGAAACGCTTTTGCTCTACCGGCGTCGCCTATTTCATCTGCATCAACTGGACGGACCGCGTCCCGTCGTCCGGCGTCAACGTCGCGTATTCGGGCGACTCCGGGTGTGTGATCCGTTTCCTCCAGACGAAACGAAGGGGTGCACGTGATACGATGACGGACGACGAACCGAACGGACGGCGGACGGCGGACAGGGACTTCGACGTCGACCTCGACGACGTCCTCGAGGACGAGGAGGGCGACGAGGAGGGCGGACTCTTCGACGACCTGCTCAGCGGCGAGCCGATCTTCGAGAACAAGGAAGTCCTCCGCCCGTCCTACACGCCCCACGAACTCCCGCACCGCAACGAGCAGATCAACAACATGGCGACCATCCTCGTCGCCGCGCTCCGTGGGGAGACTCCCTCCAACATCCTCATTTACGGGAAGACCGGGACCGGGAAGACCGCCTCCGCGAAGTACGTCAGTCAGGAACTCGAGAACACCTCGCGGAAGTACGACGTCCCCTGCGAGGTCGAGTACATCAACTGCGAGGTGACGGACACCCAGTATCGCGTGCTCGCGCAGCTCGCGAACACGTTCATCGAGCAGAACCGCGATTACGCGCGCGGGCGCATCCGCGACATCGAGTCCCTCATCGAGGACGCCGAGGACGACGCCTCGGCGCTCGCCGAGACCGAGTTCGAGTCGGTCCGGGACGCCGAACGACGCCTCGAGGAGCTCGAACGCGACCTCGAGGAGATGGAGGAAGTCCCGATGACCGGATGGCCGACCGACCGCGTCTACTCCGTCTTCTTCGAGGCCGTCGACTACGTCGAGCGCGTCGCCGTCATCATGCTCGACGAGATCGACAAGCTCGTCGAGAAGTCCGGCGACGACACCCTCTACAACCTCTCGCGGATGAACTCCGAACTCGACAACTCGCGGGTGTCGATCATCGGCATCTCGAACGACCTGAAGTTCACCGACTTCCTCGACCCGCGCGTGAAGTCGAGTCTCGGTGAGGAGGAAATCGTCTTCCCGCCGTACGACGCGAACCAGCTCCGGGACATCCTCCAGCACCGCTCCAAGGACGCGTTCAAGGCCGACGCGCTCTCCGAGGACGTCATCCCGCTCTGCGCGGCGTTCGCCGCCCAAGAGCACGGCGACGCACGACGCGCGCTCGACCTCCTCCGCACTGCGGGCGAGCTCGCCGAGCGCGACCAGTCCGACGTCGTCACCGAAGAGCACGTCCGGCGCGCGCAGGACAAGATCGAACTCGACCGCGTCGTCGAAGTGGTGCGGACGCTCCCGACGCAGTCGAAACTCGTGCTCTTCGCCATCATGATGCTGGAGAAGCACGGCGTCCACAACATCAACACGGGCGAAGTCTACAACATCTACAAGACGCTCTGCGACGAGATCGACGCGGACGTCCTCACGCAGCGCCGCGTCACCGACCTCATCAGCGAACTCGACATGCTCGGCATCGTGAACGCCGTCGTCGTCTCGAAGGGGCGCTACGGGCGCACGAAGGAGATCAACCTCTCCGTCCCCATCGACGAGACGGAAGCCGTCCTGCAGGCGGACTCGCGACTCGGCGACATCGAGAACGTCACGCCGTTCGTGCAGGCCCGCTTCGACAACTAGCCGTTCGCCCGCTATCCGGCCACGCTACCCCGTGAGCGGTGCCGCTCCACCGGAAACGAGGGGGTTCGTGGTGGTCGGCGTCTCGACCATCGGACTCGACAGCAT
This sequence comes from Halarchaeum sp. CBA1220, assembly GCF_003721175.2. GTDB lineage: Archaea > Halobacteriota > Halobacteria > Halobacteriales > Halobacteriaceae > Halarchaeum > Halarchaeum grantii. Next base: position 718,624 of record NZ_CP054707.1, on the reverse strand, counting down.
CACGTCGCCCGTGATGACGAGTCGGACCCAGCCGAGCCACGGGATCCGGAACTCCGCAGTGCCGCGCACCCAGTCCGGCTTCACCGGCGAGGAGATGTCGGCGACCTGGTCGTAGTAGCCGTTCGCGTCGCCCTTCGTGATGAAGCCGGCGTGCGGTGCCGGGCAGTTCTCCAACTCCTCGCAGCTCGTCGCCCCCAGCAGGTACTCCGAATCCGCCTCGTCGTACCAGTTCTCGCTCTCGTTCACCCAGAACCTCGCCCGGTGGATGACCGGCGTCCGCTCGCCGTCGCCGTACGGGGCGTAGACGACGACGTCACCCGGGTTGTGGAACTTCGCGTACCCGGTGTCCTGTCCGCGCTGATAGGTGACGACGCCGGTCCCGGCGACGGCGCCGTCGCCGGGGAAGCGATGCTCCTCCATCACGAAGACGAGGTCGCCCTGCTTCAGGTTCGGATGCATGCTCCCGGACTCGACGGCGACGAGCGGCGGCCAGAGGCCGCTGACGGCGAAGAGGAGCAGGCCGACGACCGCCACGGCGAGCGCGCTGCTCCCCAGCTCGCGGACGAAGACGACCGCTTCGGTGTCCGTGCGGAGGAACCAGCGGATCGCGGCGAGCGGACCGTCGCGAGGGTCGGGGACGTCGTCCGCACTCATTGCCACCGGCTACGGCGGACCCGCGTTTGAAGGTTCCCCAATCGCGACGTAGCCCGCATCCGCACGCTTTTTGCTCCGGGCCGCGTGGAAGTCGAACTGTGCCCGACTCGACGCCCGTCCGAGTGGCCCGCGAACTCACGGCGCGCGGCTACAACGCCGACCGCGCCGCCGTGACGCTCCTCGCGGACGAACCCGACCCGGACGCGGCCGTCGAGCGCGTCGCCGACGCCGCCTCCGACGACGCCCTCACGCTCTCCGCCGACGACGTCCGCGCCCTCCTCGACGACGCGAACGCCGACGACGCGCCGGCGGCGACCCCGCCCGCCGAGCCCCCCGACACGACCACGGACGGTGGTGCGCCCGCCGACGTATCCGCCGCCGCGGACGCGAGCGCCACGCCACCGGCCGGCTCGACGCCGACCGACGCTTCGAGTGGAGCGACAGCCGGCGACGAATCGCCGACTGAAGCGGGGTCTCCAGACGAAACGAGAGGGGGTGAGTCGGCGAGCGTCGGCGGGCGAACGCCGACCCCGCCCGCCGTCGCCGAAGACGTCACCGGCCACTCGACGGGAACTGGCGAGTACGGCGACTTCGTCACCGTCTTCCGCGACCGCTACGAGCGCCTCTCGAAGAAGCTCCGGGGGCGCATCAACCACCGCCCGACGGACGCGCTCGACGCGATGCCCGGCGGGAGCGACGCCGCGATAGTGGGGATGGTGAACGACATCCGCTCGACGGCCAGCGGCCACTGGCTCGTCGAACTCGAGGACACGAACGGGACGTTCCCCGCACTCATCATGAAGGACCGCGACTGGGCGGACGTCGTGGACGAACTCCTCCTCGACGAGGTCATCGCCATCGAGGGGACGCTCGCCGACGACGGGGGCATCCTCTTCGCCGACAGCGTCCACTTCCCGGACGTCCCGCGCACCCACAGGCCGAACACCGCCGACCGGCACGTGCAGGCCGCGCTCGTCTCCGACGTCCACGTCGGCAGCCAGGAGTTCGCGGGCGAGCGCTGGGACGCCTTCGCCGACTGGCTCCACACTCCCGACGCGGAGGCCGTCGAGTACCTCCTCGTGGGCGGGGACATGGTCGAGGGCGTCGGCGTCTACCCCGATCAGGACGAGGAGCTCGACATCGTCGACGTCTACGACCAGTATCGCGCCTTCTCCGAGCGCCTGAAGGACGTTCCCGGCGACATGGAGATCGTGATGATCCCCGGGAACCACGACGCCGTCCGCCTCGCCGAACCCCAGCCCGGCTTCGACGAGGAGCTCCGGGAGATAATGAGCGCGCACGACGCCCGCATCGTCGGCAACCCCGCCACCGTCACCGTCGAGGGCGTCGACGTCCTCATGTACCACGGCGTCAGCCTCGACGAGGTCATCGCTGAGGACGGCGACGAGAGCGTCTCCTACGACGCCCCGCACAACGCGATGGCGCGCCTCCTCAAGAAGCGCCACGTCGCCCCGCAGTACGGCGGCCGGATGCGCGTCGCCCCCGAGGAGAAGGACTACCTCGTCATCGACGACGTCCCCGACGTCTTCCACACCGGCCACGTCCACAAACTCGGCGTCGGCGAGTACCGCAACGTCAAACTCGTCAACTCCGGCAGCTGGCAGGAGCAGACCGCCTTCCAGAAATCCGTCAACATCGACCCCGACGTCGGCACCGCGCCCATCGTCGACCTCGACACCCTCGACATCACCGTCCGGAAGTTCTAAACGACCTTTTACTCTGCGCACGGCCTGCGGCCGTGCTCGGCAAAAGCTCGACCAAAAGCCCATCGGACCACCTTCGGTGGTCCTCGGGCTTTTCAAGCCGCTCACTCAGTGAACGCTAGTCCCGTTACTCGGCTCCACCCGAAACCGGGGCATCAGTCCTCCACCGAGAGTCGATACCGCTCGGTGCGCTCGCCCGCGAAGCGCGGGCCGTCCCCGACCTCCTCGAAGCCGGCGTTCGCGACGGCGTCGAGCGCCCCCGACTCGGACGCCGGGACGACCACCTCGACGGGGATGGTCTCCGCGCGCGCGAACGCGACCGGTTCCTCGAGGAGGGCGGCGACCGCCTCCGCGTCCCCGACGAGGCGCGTGACGTGCACGGCGTCCGCGTCGACGTCGTAGGCGAGAACGCCCGCCGCGTCGCCGTCGCGCTCCGCGAGGAGGACCGTGCGTTCGCGGAGGAGGCGCTCGGCGGCGCGCGACGGGACGCCGACGAGGTCGGCGACGGCGTCGATATCGCTGGGGGCGGCGTCACGAACGGTCAGACTCGTCATCGCGCAGACGGTTCGCGCGCCGTGCCTAAAAAATCGCATCCCACCGCCGTGGTCTGGATAGACAGCGTTATCCCCACCCCGTTACTACCCCCGCCCATGACTGCGTGTGACACGACCCGTGTCGGGGTGTCCCGATGCGTGTAGTCGCGAAGTTCGGCGGGACGAGCCTCGGCTCCGGCGACCGAATCGACCGGGCCGCCGACTCCGTCGCGAACGCCGTCCGAGAGGGCCACCAGATCGCCGTCGTCGCCTCCGCGATGGGGTCGACGACCGACGACCTCCTCGAGGACATCACCTTCGACGCCGAGGAGGGCGACCGCGCCGAAATCGTCTCTATGGGCGAGCGGACGTCCGTCCGGATGCTGAAGGCCGCGCTCACCGCGCGCGACATCGACGCCGTCTTCCTCGAACCCGGCCACCCCGACTGGCCGGTCGTCACGAACGCACGCGGCGAAGTCGACGTCGAGGAGACCCAGCGCCGCGCACGGAAACTCGCCGAGCGGATGGACGGCGTCGTCCCCGTCATCACCGGCTTCCTCGCCGAGGACCACGACGGGAACGTCACGACCCTCGGGCGCGGCGGGAGCGACACCACCGCCGTCATGCTCGGGTGCTACATGGACGCGGACGAAGTCGTCATCGTCACCGACGTCGAGGGCATCATGACGGGCGACCCCCACGTCGTCGAGGGCGCCAGAAACGTCGGCGAGATCACCGTCGACGAACTGCGCAACCTCTCCTTCCGCGGCGCCGAAGTCGTCGCGCCCTCCGCGCTCACCTACAAGGACGCCGACCTCGACGTCCGCGTCATCCACTACCAGCACAGTAACCTCCTCACCGGCGGCACCTCCATCGAGGGCGAGTTCGAGAACATCATCGACATGCGGGACAAGCCGCTCGCCTGCCTCACCGTCGCCGGCCGCGCCATCCGGAACAGCCACGGTATCCTCGCGCGGCTCTCGCAGGCGCTCAGCGACGCCGACATCAACATCGACGGCGTCGCCTCCGGGATGGACTCCATCACCTTCTACGTCGACGCCGACGTCGCCGAGCGCGCGGAGAACATCCTCCATCGCGAAGTCGTCTCCGAGGACACGCTCTCCAGCGTGACCGTCACCGACGACGTCGCCGTCATCCGCGTGCTCGGCGGGGACTTCCCCTCCCAGCCCGGCGTCGTCCGCGACATCGTCAACCCCATCTCGGACGCCGGCATCTCCCTCCACGACGTCATCACCTCCGCGACGAGCGTCGCCGTCTTCGTCCCGTGGGACGACCGCGAACGCGCGCTCGACGCCGTGCAGTCGAACTTCGAGGGCTGACGCCCTCCCTCGTTCTCACACCCGTCTTCCGGTTGCCGCGCGCGACGGCCCGCGCGTCGCAGTCCCCCTCTCGTGCCGAGCGATGCGTCGCTTCGCAATAGCTATCCGCCTACCGGACACCACACGAACCAATGGAACTCCCGCAACGCGAACTCGCGGTCCTCGAGGCCGCGAGCGCGGACGAACCGACCACCGTCGCGGAACTCGCGTCCGCGACCGGCGAGAAGCCCGAGACGGTCACGGGCGCCGCCTTCGAACTCGAGGACCGGGGCTTCGTCACCGTCTCCGAGGAGACCGTCGCCGACGCCGAACTCACCGAGGAGGGCGAGCAGTACCTCGCCGACGGCCTCCCCGAAGTACGGCTCTACGAGGCCGCCCGCGAGGCGGGCGCCGACGACGACCCCGTGGGCATGGGCGAGGTGCTCGGCTCGGCCGGCCTCGAGGGCCCCGAGGTCGACATCGCGCTCTCGAACTACGCCCGGAAGGGCTACGGCGAAATCGACTCCGGCGACCTCGTCGCGAACCCGGACGCCGACCCCGAGGCCGACGAGGAGGCCGCCGCACTCGCGGCCGTCGCGGACGGCGAGCCCATCGACGCGGACGTCCGGGAGGCGCTGGAGCGCCGCGACCTCGTCGTCGTCCACGAGCGGACCGTCCGCTCCGTCACGCTCACCGACGCGGGCGTCGACGCGCTCATGGGCGGCGTCAGCGCCACCGAAGCCGTCGGCCAACTCACCCCCGAGATGCTCGCCTCCGGCGAGTGGGCTGACGTCGAGTTCGCCGACTACAACGTCGAAGCCGACGCCGAGACCCCCAGCAGCGGGAAGACCCACGTCCTGCGCGCCACCGCCGAGCGCGTGAAGGACGTCCTCGTGGGAATGGGCTTCGAGGAGATGGAGGGCCCGCACGCCGACTCCGAGTTCTGGATCAACGACGCGCTCTTCATGCCTCAGGACCACCCCGCGCGCACCCACTGGGACCAGTTCGCCCTCAGCGAGCCGAGCGAGGTCGACGAGCTCCCCGAGGACCTCCTCGAGCGCGTCGAGAGCGCGCACCGCGAGGGCGTCGGACAGGACGGCGACGGCTACCACTCCCCGTGGACCGAGGAGATGGCGCGCGGCGTCGACCTCCGCGGACACACCACGTCGCTCTCCATGCGCTATCTCTCCGGGGAGGCCGTCGGCGACCTCGAACCGCCACAGCGCTACTTCAGCGTCGAGAAGGTGTACCGGAACGACACCCTCGACGCCACGCACCTCCTCGAGTTCTTCCAGATCGAGGGCTGGGTGATGGCCGAGGACCTCAGCGTTCGCGACCTCATGGGGACGTTCACCGAGTTCTACAGCCAGTTCGGCATCGAGGACATCCGCTTCAAGCCCCACTACAACCCCTACACCGAACCGAGCTTCGAGCTGTTCGGCACGCATCCGCGCACGGGCGAAGTCATCGAAATCGGGAACTCCGGGCTCTTCCGCCCCGAAGTCCTCGAACCGCTCGGCGTCGACTGCGACGTCATGGCGTGGGGGCTCGCCCTCGAGCGCCTCCTCATGCTCACGCACGGCTTCGAGGACATCCGCGACGTCCACGGGACGCTCGCCGACATCGACTTCCTGCGGGACACGGAGGTGGTTTATTAGATGCCCGTCGTCGACGTCGACCCCGACGAGCTCCGGCGCCTGACGGGCCACGAGGAGAAGAGCGACGACGAACTCAAGGACGACCTCTTCGCGCTCGGCCTCGAGTTCGAGGGCGAAACCGAGGACGGGGAGTTCCAACTCGAGTTCGCGCCCGACCGACTCGACCGCCTCAGCGTCGAGGGCGTCGCGCGCTCCCTGCGCTACCAGTACGGCGACGCGTCCGGTGTGTACGTCCCCGAGACGAACGCCGCCGACTGGACCATCGCGGTCGACGAGTCCGTGCCCGACGAGCGCCCGTACGTCACGGGCGCCGTCGTTCGCGGCGTCGACCTCTCCGGGGGCGCGCTCGAGTCGCTCATCCAGCTCCAGGAGAAACTCCACGCGACCATGGGCCGCAAGCGCGCGAAGGGCGCCATCGGCATCCACGACCTCGCGATGCTCAAGGGACGCTCCGCGCGGGGCGCGGGCGACGGAGCGGCCGAGCCGCGCGACGACGGTGAAGCCGCGAGCGCGACTCCCGGCGCCGACGCCCCCGACGCCACGGCGTCGAACTCCATCACCTACCGGGGCGTCGACCCCGACGGCGACACGTTCGTCCCCCTCGACTCCGACGCCGAACTCACGCCCGCCGAGGTGCTCACCGAGCACCCCACCGGCGAGCAGTACGCCGACCTCCTCACAGCGTACGAGCGCTACCCCGCCATCTACGACGACCTCGGGCTGTTCAGCTTCCCGCCCGTCATCAACGGCCGGCGGACAGAAGTCACGGAGAACTCCCGCGACCTCCTCATCGAGCTGACGGGCACCGACCAGTGGACCATCGACCGGATGTGCAACATCATCTGCTACGCGCTCGACGCGCGCGGCGGCACCGTCGAGGACGTCACCGTCTCCTACCCCGACACCGACGTCACCAAGCCCGACCTCGAGGTCGAGGAGAAGGTCGTCACCCACGAGCGCATCGAGTCCACGCTCGGCGTCGACCTCACCGAGGAAGAGGTGCTCGACCTCTTCGGGCGCGCCGGCCTCGACGCCGAAAGCGAGGTCTGGGGCGACCAGGGTATCGACTACGTCGTCGAGGTCCCGCCGTACCGGACGGACGTCCTCCACCCCGTCGACCTCGTGGACGACGTCGGGCGCGCCTACGGCTTCAACGACCTCGTTCCGCGCTACCCCGACGTCTCCACCGTCGGCGGCCGCACCGAGACGTCCCGACTCGAGCGCGCCGTCCGCGAGACGCTCGTCGGCCTCGGCCACCAGGACCTCCTCAACTTCCACCTCACGAACGAGGCGGAGAACTACGAGCGCATGCGCCTCGAACCCGGGAGCGACGCGCTCGGCGGCGGTGAACCCGCCACCATCGCCGAACCCTACAGCGAGGACTACACCATCGTCCGCTCGTGGGCGCTCCCCTCGCTCGTCAGCCTCCTCGAGAACAACACCCACCGGGCCTACCCGCAGGACGTCGCCGAAGTCGGCTTCGCCGCCGAGCGCGACGACAGCAACACGGGCGTCGCCGAACGCCGCACCGTCGCCGGCGCCGTCGTCCGCCACGACGCCTCCTACGAGGACGCCAAAGCGCGCCTCCAAGTGCTCGCGCGCGACTTCGACGTCGAACTCGAAACGCCGCCCACCACGCACCCCTCGTTCATCGACGGGCGCACCGCCAGCGTCGTCATCGACGGTGAGGACGTGGGCGTCATCGGCGAACTCCACCCCGAGGTGCTCGTCGAACACGACCTCGAAGTGCCGGTCGCCGCCTTCGAGTTCCGCCTCGACGCGCTCGCGGAGTAGCACACGCTCGCGGTTAGCGCCCTTCTCGATTCGAAATACTGCGACGACGAGTTCGCTTCAGAGGTCCGCGCCGACCGCGTCCGCGACCGAATCGAAGCCGTCGCGCTCCAGGAGTTCGAGGAGGCCGCGATTGATCTCCGTCGCGATGGACGGCCCGCGATAGACCATCCCCGTGTAGAGCTGGACGACGCTCGCGCCAGCGCGGATCTTCGCGTACGCGTCCTCGGCCGTGAAGACGCCGCCCACGCCCACGACCGGGAGGTCCGTGCGCTCCGCGACGAAGCGGACCGTGTCCGTCGCGCGGTCCCGGAGCGGCGCGCCCGAGAGCCCGCCGTCCTCCACGCGGTTCGGGTGCGAGAGGCCGTCGCGCTCCGTCGTCGTGTTCACCGCGATGACCCCGTCGAGCCCGAGCTCCTCCGCGAGGTCCACGCCCGCCGCGACCCCCTCGCGAGAGAGGTCCGGGGAGAACTTCACGAGGAGCGGGCTCGCGCCCGCCTCACGGAGCGTCGTCAGGATGTCCGCCAAAGCGTCGCTGTGCTGGAGGTCGCGCAGACCCGGCGTGTTCGGGCTGGAGACGTTCACCACGAAGTAGTCGCCCGCGTCCGCGACGCGCTCGTACGTGTACAGGTAGTCGTCCGCCGCCTCATCGAGCGGCGTGGACTTCGACTTCCCGATGTTCACGCCCACCGGGACGTCCGGGAGCGCGCTCGCGTCGAGGCGCGCGCCCACCGCGTCCGCGCCGTCGTTGTTGAAACCCATCCGGTTGATGATCGCCTCGTCCTCCGGCAGGCGGAACATCCGCGGCTTCGGGTTGCCGGGCTGGCGCTCCGCCGTGACGCCGCCGACCTCGAGGTGACCGAAGCCGAGCGCCGCCACCCCACGCGGGACGTGCGCGTTCTTGTCGAACCCCGCCGCGACCCCCACCGGGTTGGGGAACGCGTTGTCGAACGCCCGCACGCGCAGGCGCTCGTCGTCCACGCCGTACCAGCGGTCGAGGCCGGCGAGCACCGGCGGGACGGACTGTGCTCCGCGTAGCAGAGAATGAATGGTCGTGTGCGCCGTCTCCGCCGGTAACTGGAAGAGGAGCGGCTTGAGCGTCTCGTACATCTGACGGCCCGCTCAGAAGTCGTGCTCGACCTCGTCCGGGTCGGCTTTCTGGATGATAATCTTGTCCTCGCGGACGCGGACGAACACCTCGTCGCCGATCTCCAACCCGGCGACCGCGAGTTCGTCCTCGTGGAGATTGACGTGAGCGTTGTGGTACTCCCCGTCCTCCCCTTTCGCACCACTCGGGCTGAGCTTCTTCTTGCGGACCATCGACTGACCTACGTCTACGTTCGACAGAGCAGTTACTTAAGCCCTTCCGAGTCTGCACCGCTTCGCCGATCCGCTCCTCTCAGGCGGCGAATCGCCACACAGACGGCCGATTTCGGCGATATGTTTATGATACGCCCTGTGTATCGTTCGCATGGAACGAGACCATGGTACGTGAGGACGGCAAGCGGAACTTCGCGCTCCGCGACAGCGACGGTTCGGAGAGTAGTGTTTTCAGTGGGAGCACGCCGAGACAGGCGGCGCTCAAGGCCGCCCGGCGGATCGACGACGTCGGCGAGAGCGAGGAGGCCGCCACCCGCTACGAGATACAGCTCCGAGAGAAGGGTACCGACAAACTCCACATCTACGAGGCGTGGGCGTGGCAGTCCGACTCCCCCGACGACAAGCCCGACTGGATGCCCGGGGAAATCACCGAAGCGAACGTCGCCAAACAGGGGATCGAGCACCTCGAGGAACCCTGAGCACGGACCGTCGGTCGGCTCCCCACCCGACCAGCCATCCGTCGCGTTAATCCTCCCCCGTCGCGTAGTGCCGTCTGCGCGGGTACCACCCGGCCAGACTGTACGCACACACGCGTAGGATGACCGGTCGGCCTCCGCCCGCGTCGCATTTTCCGTGCCACGATAGAGCGTCCCGAAGGAGGGGGTGGTTCGACGGCCTTATCCGTTACCCGGGCATTCGAAGAAATGCGAAGGACGTGACGTGGCCCGGTTCGCCCGGCGCCACCGACGCACGCCTCCCGAATCCACTCGGGTGATGGTCCGCCTCGCTTCCGGCGAGGTCGGAACGTCACCCTTAAGGGTATCCCGCGATTCGGAACAAATGCGAGCGACGTGACGTAGCCCGGTTCGCCCGGCGCTACCGACGCACGCATCTATTCCGACACTCGCGGGGCACTCCTCGACGCATCCAATCCGGGTGCGCTTCGAGGGGGTTAAGTACCCACGAGTATTCGGAAGGAATGCACACGTCGTCCCGGACCACGACACGCGTTCGACGGGTCTAAGTACCCCCGAACCAAACACTCTGGTCCGGAAGGAATGAGGATCCTACCCCTGCGGTCCGCCGTACAGATGGGATCTGATGTTAGCCTCGATGGTCAGTGACATCCGGCTGGTTCGACGCTCTGTCGTCGCAACCAGCGGAACCTTTGTTCCCGCCGAGCTGGGGTTACACCTCAGCACATTCCGGTTGATCCTGCCGGAGGTCATTGCTATCGGAGTCCGATTTAGCCATGCTAGTTGTACGAGTTTAGACTCGTAGCGGAAAGCTCAGTAACACGTGGCCAAGCTACCCTGTAGAGATGGACAACCTCGGGAAACTGAGGCTAATCCATCATAACGCTCGCTGTCTGGAAGGACGTGAGCCGGAAACGCTTTGGCGCTACAGGATGCGGCTGCGGTCGATTAGGTTGACGGTGGGGTAACGGCCCACCGTGCCCATAATCGGTACGGGTTGTGAGAGCAAGAGCCCGGAGACGGAATCTGAGACAAGATTCCGGGCCCTACGGGGCGCAGCAGGCGCGAAACCTTTACACTGTACGCAAGTGCGATAGGGGGACTCCGAGTGTGTGGGCATAGAGCTCACACTTTTGTAGACCGTAAGGTGGTCTACGAATAAGAGCTGGGCAAGACCGGTGCCAGCCGCCGCGGTAATACCGGCAGCTCGAGTGATGACCGATTTTATTGGGCCTAAAGCGTCCGTAGCTGGCCAGTCAAGTCCGTTGGGAAATCCACCTGCTCAACAGGTGGGCGTCCAGCGGAAACTGATTGGCTTGGGACCGGAAGATCCAAGGGGTACGTCCGGGGTAGGAGTGAAATCCTGTAATCCTGGACGGACCGCCGATGGCGAAAGCACCTTGGAAGGACGGATCCGACAGTGAGGGACGAAAGCTAGGGTCTCGAACCGGATTAGATACCCGGGTAGTCCTAGCTGTAAACGATGTCCGCTAGGTGTGGCACAGGCTACGAGCCTGTGCTGTGCCGTAGGGAAGCCGAGAAGCGGACCGCCTGGGAAGTACGTCTGCAAGGATGAAACTTAAAGGAATTGGCGGGGGAGCACTACAACCGGAGGAGCCTGCGGTTTAATTGGACTCAACGCCGGACATCTCACCGGCTCCGACAGTAGTAATGACGGTCAGGTTGACGACCTTACCCGACGCTACTGAGAGGAGGTGCATGGCCGCCGTCAGCTCGTACCGTGAGGCGTCCTGTTAAGTCAGGCAACGAGCGAGACCCGCACGTCTAATTGCCAGCAACACCGATTGGTGGTTGGGTACATTAGGCGGACTGCCGCTGCTAAAGCGGAGGAAGGAACGGGCAACGGTAGGTCAGCATGCCCCGAATGAGCCGGGCTACACGCGGGCTACAATGGCCGAGACAATGGGTTGCAACACCGAGAGGTGACGCTAATCTCCTAAACTCGGTCGTAGTTCGGATTGAGGGCTGAAACTCGCCCTCATGAAGCTGGATTCGGTAGTAATCGCGTGTCAAGAGCGCGCGGTGAATACGTCCCTGCTCCTTGCACACACCGCCCGTCAAAGCACCCGAGTGGGGTCCGGATGAGGCCGCCGTTTCGGCGGTCGAATCTGGGCTCCGCAAGGGGGCTTAAGTCGTAACAAGGTAGCCGTAGGGGAATCTGCGGCTGGATCACCTCCTAACGCACGGGATCGAGCCTTCTGGGCTCGACCCACATTTGTTGCGAGGACAGGCGTCGCGCCAGCCGGACACTTTAGACCATCGAGGCTAACGAACCCCCCTGTGTGGGGGTGGGCCCATAGCTCAGTGGTAGAGTGCCTCCTTTGCAAGGAGGATGCCCTGGGTTCGAATCCCAGTGGGTCCATGTGTTCAATCAGTAGTTCCGGATCGTGCCCCTTAAGTGTGGGACGCCGGAATGATTGATTGAGTTCGACTGATGCACCATCCCGTGAGAGCGCGGATGGGAAGGGTCGATGTACGCTCCCGGATCACCTCCGGGACGTGCGATGAAGACTGTGTGTACGTGTAATCCAGGCGCTCACTGGACTCGCTTGCAGTGTAGTGCGAGTCTTATTGAACGTCACAACATTGACAACAACGTGGCTACTGTGCCGCCTGGTGGATGGCTCGGCTCGAGTGCCGACGACGGACGTGCCAAGCTGCGATAAGCCTGAGGGAGCCGCACGGAGGCGTAGAACTCAGGATTTCCGAATGGGAATCCCTTTTACAATTGCTTTGCGCAATGGGGAACGACCGGAATTGAAACATCTTAGTACGGTCAGGAAGAGAAATCGAATGAGACGCCGTTAGTAACCGCGAGTGAACGCGGCTCAGTCCAAACCGAAGCCCCCTTGGGGCAATGTGGTGTTCGGACTGACTTTCATCGAATGAAGGATCGTGTGAAGTCTCCTGAAACGGAGTGCGATACAGGGTGACAGCCCCGTAATCCGATCTAGTAGTTCGTGCGTCAGTTCCAGAGTAGCGGGGACCGGAAATTCCTCGTGAATTTAGCAGGCATCGACTGCTAAGACTAAGTACTCCTCGAGACCGATAGTGAACAAGTAGCGTGAGCGAACGCTGAAAAGTATCCCGAGAAGGGAGCTGAAATAGAGCCTGAAATCAGGTGGCGATGGAGCGACTGGGCATAAAAGGCCCTTTCGAGAACGACCGAGGTGCAAGCCTTTGGTAGGATCGAGAGGGAGCCGATGTCCGGTCGTACGTTTTGAAAAACGAACCAGGGAGTGTGCCTGTTTGGCGAGTCTAACCCGAGTATCGGGGAAGGCATAGGGAAACCGACATGGTCGCAGCATTGCGAGGACCGCCGTCTTCAAGGGCGGGGAGTCAAACGGGCACGACCCGAAACCGAGTGATCTACGCGTGGGCAAGGTGAAGCACGGCGAAAGCCGTGTGGAGGCCTGTTAGGGGTGGTGTCTTACAATACCCTCCCGTGACCTACGTGTAGGGGTGAAAGGCCCATCGAACTCGGCAACAGCTGGTTCCGACCGAAACATGTCGAAGCATGACCTTCGCCGAGGTAGTTCATGGGGTAGAGCGACCGATTGGGGAGTCCGCCTCCGAGAGGAGTCGGCCCCCCTGTCGAACTCCGAACCTATGAACGCTGTGGACGCGAGGAATCCGGTGTGCGGGGTAAGCCTGTGCACCGTGAGGGAGACAACCCAGAGTTAGGTTAAGGTCCCCAAGTACGAGCTAAGTGCGATTGAAGGTTGTCTCGAGCCCTAAACAGCCGGGAGGTGAGCTTAGAAGCAGCTACCCTCTAAGAAAAGCGTAACAGCTTACCGGCCGAGGTTCGAGGCGCCCAAAATGATCGGGGCTCAAGCTCGTCACCGAGACCTGACAGCACCCGTGAAGGGGTGATCTTGTAGGTCGGCGTTCTGCTCGGGTGGAAGTACGGACGAGAGTTCGTATGGACCGTGCAGGAACGAAAATCCTGGTCATAGTAGCAGCGTTAGTCGGGTGAGAACCTCGACGACCGAAAGAGCAAGGGTTCCTCGGCAATGCTGATCAGCCGAGGGTTAGTCGGTCCTAAGTCACATCGTAATTCGAGTGTGACAAAAGGGAAACTGGTTAATATTCCAGTACTGTCGTACGTTGAAAGTTGACGCCTTGGGGTAGGTCGAGCCGGACAATCGTCCGGTCGAACCACCGAAATCCGTGGAAGCCGTAATGGCAGGAAGCGGACGAATGGTGGGATAGCGATAGTCGATCCAACCCGGGGCCCGTGAAAAGACGAGTACGACATCCGTACCGAGATCCGACACAGGTGCTCTGGCAGCGAAAGCCAAGGTCTGTCGGGATCAACCGACGTCAGGGAATTCGGCAAATTAGTCCCGTAAGTTCGCGATAAGGGATGCCTGCCCAGTGATTGGGCAGGTCGCAGTATCATGGAAGCTCCGACTGTCTAATAACAACATAGGTGACCGCAAATCCGCAAGGACTCGTACGGTCACTGAATCCTGCCCAGTGCGGGTATCTGAACACCTAGTACAATAGGACGAAGGACCCGTTAACGGCGGGGGTAACTATGACCCTCTTAAGGTAGCGTAGTACCTTGCCGCTTCAGTAGCGGCTTGCATGAATGGATCAACGAGAGCTTCACTGTCCCGACGTTGGGCCCGGTGAACTGTACGTTCCAGTGCGGAGTCTGGAGACCCCCAAGGGGAAGCGAAGACCCTATAGAGCTTTACTGCAGGCTGTCGCTGGGACACGGTCGCTGATGTGCAGCATAGGTAGGAGGCGTTACACAGGTACCCGCGCTAGCGGGCCACCGAGCCATCAGTGAAATACTACCCGTCAGTGACTGTGACCCTCACTCCGGGAGGAGGACACCGGTAGCCGGGCAGTTTGACTGGGGCGGTACGCGCTCGAAAAGATATCGAGCGCGCCCTACGTCCATCTCATCCGAGTCGGAGACTCGGAGAAGAGTGCAAGAGCATAAGATGGGCTGACAGTGTCCTACACAACGAGGGACGCTGACGCGAAAGCGTGGTCTAGCGAACCTATGAGCCTGCTTGATGCGGGCCATAGATGACAGAAAAGCTACCTTAGGGATAACAGAGTCGTCACTCGCAAGAGCACATATCGACCGAGTGGCTTGCTACCTCGATGTCGGTTCCCTCCATCCTGCCCGTGCAGAAGCGGGCAAGGGTGAGGTTGTTCGCCTATTAAAGGAGGTCGTGAGCTGGGTTTAGACCGTCGTGAGACAGGTCGGCTGCTATCTATTGGGGGTGTTATGGTGCTTGACGGGAACGTTCGTATAGTACGAGAGGAACTACGAACGGTTGCCACTGGTGTACCGGTTGTCCGAGAGGGCATGTGCCGGGCAGCTACGCAGCACGGGGTAAGAGCTGAACGCATCTAAGCTCGAAACCCACCTGGAAAAGAAGCACCGTGGAGATCACTCGTAGAAGACGAGTTAGATAGACTCGGGATGTACGCGTCGAGGCAACGAGACGTTGAGTCCGCGAGCACTAATCGATCGAGCCACACATTCATAGACTTGGACTATCTGCACGCGAGTCCAGGCGTTAACTGGATTACACATTACACACACAGTCGGAGGAGTCTCGATACCGATATTGGTATTGCTACGGTTCGATTCCGTAGATCGGCATTGAGGCGGCCACAGCGGTGGGGGTACACCCGTACCCATCCCGAACACGGAAGTTAAGCCCACCTGCGTATCAGGTAGTACTGGAGTGCGCGAGCCTCTGGGAACACTGATTCGCCGCCTCGCCATTCATTAATTGGGGTTGGATTCAACCCCATTTCGACTTTACTACCCTCGAGCGACAGCTATGTCGTTCGGGGGTAGTTTGCGTTTCCTCCAAGCGGTACGGACCGCTACGCTTAAGCGCGCGAGTCCGCTACGAAAAACTGCGCCAAGGTGGCAGAGTCCGGCCTAACGCAGCGGCCTGCAGAGCCGCCCACCGCCGGTTCAAATCCGGCCCTTGGCTTTCTGTACTCGTCTACTGAGTAGCGGCGGCGCTGTCGTTAGACGCCGCTGACGGTTTCGCGGTAGGCTCGAACGCTCGCGAGCGCGTCGTCGATCTGTGCGGCGAGGTCGCCGTCGGTGTCGTCGACGAGGTCTTGGAGGGCGTGCATGTGTCGTGCGAGTCGGCCGTGATCGGGGCCGCGTTCGCGCTCGGCGAGTTTGCCGAGCTGCTCGGCCTGCGTGGTGATGCGCTCTCGGATCTCGTCGTCTTCGGCGTCGGCGGCGGCCTGTTCGAGGGTTTCGCTGGCGTCCTGTAGGTTTTCGAGTGCCATATTCGGTAGTTCGCCAGCGGCGGGGAAAACGTTTCGCAGGCCGTCAGGCGTTGCACCTGTTGCGGACGGCACGCAACTTACGTAGCCATGGCGCTAGGTTCCGGTGATGAGTGATACCGGTCCGCTCCAACCCGACCGTCCGGACGTAGAGCGGGAGTTCCGCGTCGACGCGCCGTTCGACCCGGCCGGCGATCAGCCGGAGGCGATTGAGGCGCTGGCGTCGGGCTTCGAGGCTGGGATGGACGCGCAGACGCTGTTGGGCGTGACGGGGTCGGGGAAGACGAACACGGTGTCGTGGGTGATCGAGGAGGTGCAGGAGCCGACGCTGGTGATCGCGCACAACAAGACGCTCGCGGCGCAGCTCTACGAGGAGCTGAAGAACCTCTTCCCGGAGAACGCGGTGGAGTATTTCGTCTCGTACTACGATTACTATCAGCCGGAGGCGTACGTCGAGCAGACGGACACGTACATCGACAAGGACGCGTCGGTGAACGAGGAGATCGACCGGTTGCGCCATTCGGCGACGCGGTCGCTGTTGACCCGCGATGACGTGATCGTGGTGGCGTCGGTGTCGGCGATCTACGGGCTCGGCGACCCGTCGAACTACGTGGATATGTCGCTCTCGGTGGAGCGCGGGGAGTCGCTGGAGCGCGACGAACTGCTCTCGCGACTCGTGGACCTGAACTACGAGCGCAACGACGTGGACTTCACGCAGGGGACGTTCCGGGTGCGTGGTGACACGGTGGAGGTGTTCCCGATGTACGGTCGCTACGCGGTCCGCGTGGAGTTCTGGGGCGACGAGGTGGATCGGCTGACGAAGCTGGACCCACTGGAGGGGGAGGTGGTGTCGGAGGAGCCGGCGGTGCTCTTCCACCCGGCGGAGCACTACTCGATTCCGGAGGACCGATTGGCGTCGGCGATGGAGCGGATTGAGGCTGACATGGAGGAGCGCGTCAGTCACTTCGAGCGCGAGGGCGACCTGGTGGCGGCGCAGCGTATCGAGGAGCGCACGACCTTCGACTTGGAGATGCTCCAGGAGGCGGGCTACTGCTCGGGGATCGAGAACTACACGCTCTATTTCTCGGACCGCGAGATGGGCGATGCGCCCTACACGCTCCTGGATTACTTCCCGGACGACTTCCTGACGGTCATCGACGAGTCGCACCGGACGGTTCCACAGATACGTGGGCAGCTGGCGGGCGATAAGGCGCGCAAGGAGAGCTTGGTGGAGAACGGGTTCCGGCTGCCGACGGCGTACGCGAACCGGCCGTTGTCCTTCGAGGAGTTCGAGGAGAAGACGGACCGGACGCTCTACGTGTCGGCGACGCCGGCGGAGTACGAGCGCGAGGTCTCGGGGCAGGTGGTCGAGCAGGTCGTTCGGCCGACGCATCTCGTGGACCCGGCGGTGGAGGTGTCGCCGGCGGACGGGCAGATAGACGACCTGCTCGCGCGTATTCGCGAGCGCACGGAGCGCGACGAGCGGACGCTGGTGACGACGCTGACGAAGCGGATGGCCGAGGACCTCACGGAGTACCTCGAGGAGGCGGGGGTGGCGGTCGAGTACATGCACGACGAGACGGACACGCTGGAGCGCCACGAGCTCGTCCGCGGCCTTCGCTTGGGCGAGTTCGACGTGTTGGTCGGGATCAACCTCCTGCGCGAGGGCCTCGACATCCCGGAGGTGTCGCTGGTCGCGATCCTGGACGCGGACCAGCAGGGGTTCCTGCGGTCGCGGACGAGCCTGATTCAGACGATGGGGCGCGCGGCGCGGAACGTGAACGGGACGGCCGTCCTCTACGCGGACGAGACGACGGAGGCGATGGAGGAGGCGATTGCGGAGACGCGCCGCCGGCGCCGCATCCAGCGCGAGTTCAACGAGGAGCACGACGTGGAGCCGAAGACCATCGAGAAGGCGGTTTCGGAGGCGAACCTGCCGGGGGCGAAGACGGAGACGTCGGATGTCTCCTCGGAGGGAATCGCGGACGCGGACGCGGCGGCCGAGCGGGTCGAGGAGCTGGAGGAGCGGATGGCGGAGGCGGCGTCGAACCTCGAGTTCGAGCTGGCGGCGGACATCCGTGACCGGATCGCGTCGCTCCGGGAGGAGTACGACCTCGACGACGTGGCGGACGCGGACGGCGTGGAGCCCGAACCGGAGTCGGACTGGTAGTCAGTCGATCTCGATTTCGACTTCGTCGGCGTCGGCGGGTGTCTCGACGACGTCCTCGAAGTCGAGGTAGGCGAGGTCGACGCCGAGGGAGTCGAGACCGCCCCCGGAGCCACCACCCGTGAGGTGGCGGCCGTAGCGGCCGACGAGCGCGGTGAGTTCTTGCGGGACGACGTACGTGGTGGCCGCGCCTCGGCCGACGCGCTCGATGGCCTCGAAGCCGCGCTCGATGATGGCGCGTTCGCCCATCGCTTCGGCGGCGCGCGCGCGGAGGACGGTGGCTGTGGCGTCGCCCTGGGCTTCGAGGACGCTGGCGCGCTTGCGACCTTCGGAGCGGAGCACTGCGGCCTGTTTGTCCCCGACGGCGCGTTCGATGGCGGCCTGCCTCGCTCCCTGTGCTTCGAGTATCATGGCGCGCCGGTGGCGTTCGGCGGCGGTCTGGCGCTCCATCGCGGTGACGACGCCGTCGCTCGGCATGACGGCTTTGACTTCGACGGCTTCGACGTCGACGCCCCATTCGGCGACGGTGTCGCCGAGCTGGTCGTGGATGCGGTCGTTCATCTCCTCGCGGCGACTGAGCGTGTCGTCGAGCTCCATGTCGCCGATGACGGCGCGGAGTGAGGTCTGCGCGAGGTAGGCGACGGCCTGCCGGTAGGCCTCGACTTCGAGGAAGGTCTTCTCGGCGTCGACGACGCGCAGGTAGACGACGGCGGACGCGCGGACGGGCGAGTTGTCCTGCGTGATGGCCTCCTGCGTGGGGACTTCGATCATCTGGGTGCGCGTGTCGAAGACGTGCGTCTCGGTGACGAGCGGGAGGACGAAGTTGATGCCGGGACCGAGAGTGCCGTCGTACCTTCCGAGGACGGTGTAGGGGCGGCGTTCGTAGGCCTGGACGATTTCGACGCTGTCGACTGCGAGAGACGCGACGACGAGGAGGGCGACGACGACTGCGGCGGCGACCCAGCCGATGGCGGCCGCGAGGAGGAGGGCGACGACGGCGAGCGCGGCGCCGAGGAGGTGGCGCCAGCGGACGCGCGCACTCGCTCGCCCGAGCGTGCGGAAGACCCGGCCGGCGTTGCTCCCCGTGGACATACGCGTCTAGTTCGGGCCGCGGCCCTTAGCGGTTTCCCCGTACCGTGGTTCTCAGAGACGCCGCGCGATGCGCTCGGCGAGCGCGGGCCCGACGCCGTCGACGTCGCGGAGTTCGTCGACGCTGGCGGCGCGGACGCCCTCAACGCTCCCGAAGCGCCGGAGGAGGCGTTTGCGGGTGGCGGGTCCGATACCGTCGACGTCGTCGAGTGCGGTGTCGACGGTGTCGCGGAGGCGCTGGTGGTATTGGACGGCGAAGCGGTGGGCTTCGTCGCGGACGCGCTGGAGGAGGTGGAGCTGGGGTGCGTCGTCATCCCAGTCGTACGTGGCGTCGGGCGTCACCACGGTCTCGTCGCGTTTCGCGAGCGCGACTGTTGGTACTTCCCAGCCGACGTCGTCGCGGGCGTCGAGCGCGGCGTCGAGTTGGCCGCGCCCGCCGTCGACGAGGAGGAGGTCGGGATCGGGGCGGTCGTCGCGGCCGTCGACGGCGCGCTCCGCGCGCCACCGGACGAGCCGGTACATGTTCGCGTAGTCGTCGTTCTCCTCGCCGAGTTTCTTGCGCCGATAATCGGCCTTCTCGGCGCTCCCGTCGACGAAGGTGACGTCGCTGCCGACGACGGCCTTTCCCTGGGCGTGACTGACGTCGACGCCCTCGATGCGCTCGGGGCGGCGCTCCAAGCCGAGCGCGTCGCGGAGCGCGCCGAGTTCGTCGCGGCCGCCGGCGCGGCGGTGGGCGTTCTTCAGCGCGAGGTCGACGAGGCGGGCTTCGCGGCCGGCGCCGGGGACGCGGACGGCGACGCCCTCGGCTTCGAGCCAGTCGGCGACGTCCGGGTCACCGGGGTCCTCGGGGAGCAGGAGGGCGTCGGGGAGGCGGCGTTCGGCGTAGTACTGCGGGACGAACGCGGCGAGGACGGTGGCGACGCGGTCCTCGCCCTCGGGTGCGGTGAGGGTGTGCTGGTCGCGCTCGACGAGCTGGCCGCCCTCGCTGTGGAGGCGCGCGACGGTGGCGGTGTCGCCCTCGATGGCGACGCCGAGGACGTCGACGTCCCGTTCGCTCCCGCCGCCCGCGACCGCTTCGCCGCCCCCGCCGTGGAACGCCCGGACGGCGTCGAGTCGGTCACGGAGGTTCGCGGCGCGCTCGAACGCCTGCGCTTGGGCGGCGTCCTCCATCTCGCGCTCGATCGGGTCGGCGAGCACGCCGGTTTCGCCCTCGAAGAAGCGCTTCGCGGACTTGACGTCCTCGCGATACGCGTCGCGCGAGATTTCGTCCGTGCAGGGCGCAGAGCAGAGGCCGATGTCGTGGTCGAGGCACGGCCGCGCGCGCCCCTCGAACTTGTGCTCGGAGCACCCACGGAGGCCGTAGGTCTCCCGAATCGCCTTCACGACGGTTTCGACGCGCTCGACGTCCGTGTAGGGGCCGTAGGCCGTCGCGCCCTCGTCGGGGTCGCGCGTCACCTCGATCCGGGGGAACGCGTGGTCAGTGAGTTGGACGAGCGGGTAGGACTTGTCGTCCTTCAGGCGGACGTTGTACTTCGGCTGGTGGCGCTTGATGAGGTTCGCTTCGAGGAGGAGCGCCTGCGTCTCGGTGTCGGTCACCGCGAAGTCGAGCGCGTCGGCGCGCTCGACCATCCGCGCGATGCGCGCGCTCCGCGCGTCGGCGTACGAGCGAACGCGCGCCCGCAGGTCGACGGCTTTCCCGACGTAGAGCGTCGTGTCGCCGCGTTGGAACTGGTAGACGCCGGGCTCTGCGGGGAGCTCGCCGGCGGCGTCGCGTACCGCGTCCGCGTCCATCACTCCCGAGTAGTCGACGCGGCCGTTTGAACGCCGCGCTCGCCGTCGGCCGTCTCCCAAGAGCCAAACGCCCCCGCGTCCAAGCCGTGCGTATGAGCGAGGACGATGCCGTTCGCGTCTGGTTCGTCGGCCGCGAGTACACGGACAAGGGGATGCTCACCGTCGAGTACGCGACGCCGGACGGCGAGCGCCACTTCGAGAAACAGCAGTCGCTGAACGCGCCCGACCCGACGGCCGCCCGCGACGTCGACCCCGCGAAGCTCACGCCCGTCGAGGACGAGGCGACGCGCGAGCGCTACCGGACGGAGGTCGAACGCGTCAGCGAGAACAACGACCCGGAGGACGCCGTCTAACGTGGCTGACGGTTCTGAGGAGCGCGAGCCGGTCTACGCGACGCACGCGCTCGTCGAAACGCTCTGCGCGCTCGCGGCGGACGCCGAACCGCGCGCGCTCTCCGTGGCGCTCGCGACGAGCGCCCCGTCCGCACTCGACGCGAGCGACGGCACCGGAACGCCGCTCGCCGAGGTGCCCGTCGACGCCGCCGTCTTCTCCGACTTCTACTTCCCGGACGCGGGGCGGGCGCTCGACGCAGTGTTCGGCGTGGACCTCGCGACTCCGTCGGGGCAGACGAAGGGACGCTTCCTCGCGCATCCGATGGGTGACCCGGACCCGGCGCTCGGCGACGACTTGGCGGCGCGCCTGCTCGTCGCCGTGCCGCCGTGGGACGTCGCGGACGTCCGCGCGTACGACCGGCGTGGCCGCCGCCGACTCGTGCTGGTCGCGGCGGAGACGCCCGAAGAAGAGATGTAGCACGCACTCGGCGAAGCGGACTCGCCCGGTGGCGCGCCCTACTCCTCGTCGACGCCGAGGAGGTCGTCGACGAGCGCGTCCGGGTCGAAGCGCTCGAGGTCGTCGTAGCCCTGCCCGGTGCCGAGGAAGAGGATGGGCTTCCCGGTGACGTACGCGACGGAGATAGCGGCGCCGCCCTGCGAGTCGGCGTCCGCCTTCGTGAGGATGGCGCCGTCGATTTCGGCGGCGTCGTCGAACTCGCGCGCGCGGTTGACGGCGTCCTGTCCGGCGACCGCTTCGTCGACGAAGAGCGTCATGTCGGGGCCGACGACGCGGTCGATCTTCGCGAGCTGCTCCATCAGGTCGGAGGAGGTGTGGAGGCGGCCGGCGGTGTCGCCGAGGACGACGTCGATGTCGTTCGCTTCGGCGTACTCGACGGCGTCGTAGATGACGGCGGCGGGGTCGCCGCCCTGCTCGTGTGCGATGAGCTTCGTGTCGAGGGTCTCGGCGTGCTCGCGCACCTGCTCGTTCGCGCCGGCGCGATAGGTGTCGCCGTTCGCGATGACCGAGGAGAAGCCGCGCTCCTCGAGGTAGTTGGAGAGCTTCGCGATGCTCGTCGTCTTCCCGACGCCGTTGATGCCGGTGAAGACGATGACGAGCGGCTTGTCGGCCTCGGCGACGCGCTCGTCGAAGTCGAACTGCCCGACGCCGATGACGGAGAGGAGCGCGTCGCGTAGCGCCTCGTCGACGAGGTCGCCCGTCGACTCGGTGAACTTGCGCTCCTGGCCGACGAGGTCCTCGCGGATCTGGTCGAGGATGGCTTCCGCGACGCTCATCTCGACGTCGCTCTCGAGGAGCGCCATCTCGAGCTCCCAGAGCGGGTCCTCCAGGTCCTCTTCCTCGATGACGACGCGCCCGCGAACGGCGGACTTCGCCTTGCGCGCGAGGCCGAAGCGGCCCGAGGATTCGCCTTCCTCGGACTCGTCGCCCTCGGCGTCGGCTTCCGCCGCTTCGGCGTCGGCCTCCGCTGTGTCGGCGTCGGTTTCGGCTTCGACGGGTTCGGGCTCGGCTTCGTCGGCCTCGACGCCCTCGGAGTCGGCCGTCTCGGACGCGGCGGACGCGCCGTCGGCGGCTCCTTCGGCGGGCACATCCGCGTCGGACGTCTCCGCCTCTTCCACGGCCGCCTCCGGTTCGGGTTCCGCCGCGCCCTCACGCTCGCCGTCCGCGTCGGCGGGGTCCGACTCCTCGGCGTCCGCCGGAGATGCGTCTGACTCGTCGGTCGGTTCCTCGACTTCCTCGGCCTTCTCCTCGGCGACCTCTTCGGCGTCCTCGCGGAACCGACCGAGCTTCTCCTTCAACCCGTCGAACATCGGGGCTTACTCGCCGTCGCCCTGCTGGCCCTGCTGCTGCTGCATCTGCTGCTGCATCATCTGTTGCTGGGCCTGCTGGGCCTGCTGTTCGAGCTGCGTGCTCTCCTGCTCGACCTCGACGACCTCGTCCTGCAGGTCGTCGATCTGGTCGTCGATCTGGTCCTGCTTCGTCTCGAGACTCTCGACGGCGCCCTCCTGGGTGCGCTCGGCCGCGTAGTCGGCGCCGAGGCCGACGATGACCTCGTCGATGTCCTGCACTTCCGCGCGGAGGTACGCGCCGCCGCCGACGGGCACCTGCACCGTCGACCCCGTCTCGATGGTGTCCAGCGCCTCGATGGCCTCGTCGATCTCCTGCTGCTCGGCCTGCAGGCTCTCGATCTCGGCTTCGAGCTCTTCTTTCTCCTCTTCGAGGGCCTGAATCTGCTGGGAGAGTTCCTGTAGCTGCTGTCGACCGCCACCGCCGCCTCCAAGACTCATGGGTGGAACCGGGGGCGCGAGCGGGAAGTATCTTAGGATTCGGCTGGAACGCCCGGAGAAGAAGGGCTCAGATGTATCCGAGGGCGTCCTCGATGCGGCCGAGTTCCGGCCCGGTCGTGTCCTCGCCGACGACGTAGCCGTGCGTGTTCGCGACGAGTCCGGAACCGACGAGCGGCGCGCCGTAGTTGATGGTGCCGATGTCGGCCGGCACGCCGAGGGCGTCCTCGAGGTGGTCGAGGTCGTCGTCGGTGGTCTTCGGGTGACAGAGCACGCCGTCGTTCGTCGCGACGGCGGCCGTGCCGACGGTTTCGACGTCAGCGATCCGCCCGCGCGTCACGGGCACGTCGAGGGTGTCGGTGACGGCTTCGACGGCCGACCGCGAGAGGTCGGGATGGACGTACGCGCCGGTGTCGTTCGCGAGCACGACGTTGCCGGCGGCGTTGACGCGCCCGGGGAGCGTCCCGACGTCGAGGTCGGTGGCGTCGGCGATGCGCTCGCGCTCGCGCTCGCGGACGCGACTGCTGACGAGCAGGCCGTTCGAGTTCCCGGCGGCGAGCGCGCCGACGGTGCTGGAGCCGCCGACCGTCGTGCGGACGGCGGGGACTTCGAGTTCGTCCGCGACGTCCTCGACGAGCGCGTCGTCGAGGTCGGGACGGACGAGGACGCAGCTATCGGTCGCACGGGCGAACACACCGACGTACGGCGATCCGGAGAACGCAGCGCGAAGCAAGGCGGTTATTCGCTCGCGTGCTCGGCTTCGACGACGGTCTCGCCCTCTTCCTCGAAGCGCGCGGCGCGGACGCGAAGCTTGCTCGGCGGGTTCTTGTTCGAACGCGACCAGATGGCTTCGTTGATGGAGGGGTCGAGGCGGACCTCCTCGGTGTCGACCGCGAAGTGCTTCGCGAGGTGCTCGCGGACGAGCGTCGCGGCTTTGCCGGCGCGCTCGTGCTTCGGTACGGCGTTGAGGTCCCGGAGCGGAACGGTGACGATGCGCTCCTCGAAGTCGCTTGCGCTCATCGTTACTCGTCCGTGTCGCTACGCCGCCAGTTGCGGCGCTTCGGGTTTCGCTGGACTTCGCGGTCCGTCTTCATCATGACCCAGGCCGGGACGCGGCTGTTCTGGCGCTCCAGCTTCGCCAGCCGCTTCTTCTTGCCCTTGGACTTCTTGCCCATAGTGGTACGAACGTTTACCCGCCGCGCTTAAAACGTTGTTCTTCTGGCCCGGTGAGCGTCGAGGCGGCGGTCTGCGCTCGCCGGCCGCCCCCAATTCCATTAAGGGCCTGTGCGCGAACACGCCACGTATGGCCAACGAAGACGCGGAACTGGGGCACGACATGCTCTCGGACGAAGCCCGCGAACGCCTGCGCATCATCGCCCGAACGGCGGTGGGCGATAGCCTCCGTTCGGTGACGTACTTCACGCGCACCGACTTCGAGCAGGTCTACCTCCGCTCGGACCTCGAGCGCGACGCCGACCTCTCCTCGTTCATCGGCGCGGAGTGGCAGTCCTTCCAGCTCACTCAGGACACCTACGGCGGGAGCGAGCTCGGCGACTACCAGTACACGATTCGCGCGTTCGAGAACGGCTACCTCCTCCGCGTCACGACCGACCGGGAGGGCGTCTTCATCACGACGGACGGCCTGACGATGACGGACGTCGAGTCGTGTGCGACCGCCCTCGAGGAGACGCTGGAGAACTGGCGCGAAGGCAACCTCGGCGAGCCCGAGGACGAGTAACCGTCAGCGGAGCGGGACGCGTTCGCGCGTCTCGTACTCGGGGCCGTCGTGGGTGAGCGTGCTCTCCGCCAGGCGCACTTCCTCGACGCGCATCCGTCCGACGTCGGCCGCGTGCTCCCGAACGACCTCTCGGACGCGCTCTTTCCCGCCGGCGTGTCTCAGCCGCCCGAGCGTGACGTGGGGCGTGAACTCGTGGTCGTCGGCCTCGACGCCGAGCGCGGCGTACTCGCGTTCGAGCGCGTCGTGGAGCGCCGTGAGGCGGTCGGCGCCCGCTTCGACGCCGAGCCACACGACCGAGATGTACTCCATGCTCGGGAAGACGCCGAGCCCCTCGAAGGAGGCCTCGAACGGCGCGACGTCCGCTTCCTCGACGCCGCGTTCGAGCGCGGCGACTGCGTCCTCGTACTCGCCGTCGTCGATATCGCCGAGGAACGCGAGCGTGACGTGCGCGTTCGCGGGGTCGACGAGGTCGAGGCCGTCCGCGTCCGCGAACGCCGACTGGAGGGTCCGTACCGGTTCGACGAGCGACTCGGGGAGGTCGACGCTGACGAACAGCCGCATACACCGAGAACGGACGGCGTAGCCCTTAACCACGCGGGCCACATATCCGTGGGCATGACTGACCGCGAGCCCCGCGAGGGCGACGGCCACCAGTTCTCCGAGGGGCAGGGCTTCGAGGAGCCCTACGAGGGCTTCGACATCGACCCGCCCGAACTCGAGGTGGACCCGACGGATGTCGACCCCGTGGACGACCACGTGCTCGTCGACCTGCTCGACGACGCGAACATCGCCGGCGACGAGGTTGACTCCGACGCGCTCATCGACGTCGGCCTGAGCTACATGGGCATCAAGCGCTACGAGGAGGCCGTCGACGCCTTCGAGCGCGCCGCCCGCTACGCCGCCAACGACACCGACGAGCAGGAGGCGCGGGTGAACCAGGGCGTCGCCCACGCGGAACTCGAGGAGTGGGACGCGGCGGCGAGCGCCCACGAGGAGGCCCTCTTCCTCGACGAGGACGGCCCGTTCGCCGCCGAGGCGGAGACGAACCTCGCGTACGCCCTCTGGGAGTTCGGCGAGACCGAGGACGCCTACCACCACGCCGAGGAGGCCGTCCGCAAGGACAAGCGCCTCCCGCACGGCTGGTACAACCTCGGGTTCATGGAGAACGAGCAGGGCCGCCACGAGCAGGCGCTCGACGCGCTGAACAACGCGATCCGCCTCGGCTTCAAGCAGGCGGACGTCTTCGAGGAGAAGGCGCGCGCGCTCGACGAGCTCGGCCGCGAGGAGGAGGCGACGGACGTCGTCGAGCACGCCGAGGAGATCCGGAGCCAGCAGGAGGAGCGCCTCGTCGATCAGGGATGAGCGTTCGCCTCACCGAGCGCCGCACCGACCGTGGCTTGCTCGTCGCCGCCGCGGACTCGGACATCGTCGGCGACACCTACGACAACGGCACGGTCTCCGTCACCGTCGAAGCCGACTTCTACGGCGACGCCGAGGCCGAGGCGGACCCCGAGGCACTCGTCGAGAGCCTCGGCCGGGCGACGGTCGCGAACCTCGTCGGCGACACGGCGGTCGCGGCGGCGGTCGACGCGGGCTACGTCGAGGAGGCGAACGTCCTCGACCTCGGCGGCGTCCCGCACGCCCAGTACATGCGTCTCTGACGCCGGGTCGGACCGTCGGCGACGACGGCAACGGACGGTGTTTTCGAAGCTACCAAACGTGCCGACCCCCTACTCCGTCACAATATGGGGACGCAGGAACAGAGCCCGCTCGACGTCGAGGCGCTCCGAGCGGACTTCCCGATTCTGGAGCGCGAGGTCGCGGAGGGGACGCCGCTCGTCTACTTCGACAACGCCGCGACGACGCAGACGCCCAAACGCGTCGTCGACTCGATCACGGAGTACTACTACGAGTACAACTCGAACGTCCACCGGGGCATCCACCAGCTGAGTCAGGAGGCCTCCATCGCCTACGAGGAGGCCCACGACCGCATCGCGGCGTTCGTCGGCGCCTCCGGCGGGCGCGAGGAACTCGTCTTCACGAAGAACACGACGGAGTCGTTCAACCTCGTGGCGTACGCGTGGGGGCTGAACGAGCTCGGCGAGGGCGACACGGTCGTCCTCACCGAGATGGAGCACCACGCGTCGCTCGTCACGTGGCAGCAGATCGCGAAGAAGACGGGCGCCACCGTCGAGTACATCCCCATCACCGAGGACGGGACGCTCGACATGGACGCGGCGGGCGACCTCATCGACGAGGACACGGCGATGGTCTCCGTCGTGCACGCCTCGAACGTCCTCGGCACCGTCAACCCCGTCTCCGAGCTCGCGGACATGGCCCACGAGCAGGACGCGCTGATCTTCGTCGACGGCGCGCAGGCCGTCCCGAACCGCCCGGTCGACGTCGAGGCCATCGACGCGGACTTCTACGCCTTCAGCGGGCACAAGATGGCGGGCCCGACGGGCATCGGCGCGCTCTACGGGAAGAAACGCCTCCTCGAGGCGATGGACCCCTACCTCTACGGCGGGGAGATGATCAAGAAGGTCACCTACGACGACGCGACGTGGAACGACCTCCCGTGGAAGTTCGAGGCGGGCACGCCGAGCATCTCGGAGGGCATCGCGTTCGCGGAGGCCGCCGACTACGTCGAGGAGGTCGGCCTCGAGAACATCCGCGCCCACGAGGAGTACGTCACCGAGTACGCCTACGAGGAACTCTCGGCGCTCGACGGCGTCGAAATCTACGGCCCGCCGGCTGATCGGCGCGGCGGCCTCGTCGCGTTCAACGTCGAGGGCATCCACGCGCACGACCTCTCCAGCATCCTGAACGACTACGGCGTCGCGGTTCGGGCCGGCGACCACTGCACCCAACCCCTCCACGACACGCTCGGCGTCCCCGCGAGCATCCGGGCGTCCTTCTACCTCTACAACACCCGCGAGGAGGTCGACACCATGATCGAGGGCGTCGAGGGCGCCATCGACATCTTCGACTGACGAGCTTTTGTCGTAAGCGAGACGCTCCACGTCTCACGGGATCGGGCGAACGCGTCGCGTTCGCGGACCTCGCGAACCCGGAGGGTTCGCTCAGTGACGAGAGAGCTTCGCTCTCTCGAACCACTGCGGGCGCTTCGCGCCCCGGCGAAAGCTCGACCAAAAGCCGTCGTCGCATCCCGCCTCGTCATTCGCCGCCGTCCCGCGCCGCGTCCCCGGGCCGATAGCGCTCGCCGACGACTTCCTCGACGAGCAGGAGGAGGCTGTAGCCGACGGTGGACCCGACGCCGACGGCGACGAAGGTCGCTCTCTCGGGGACGCCGAGAGCGCGGGCGGCCTGAATGGTGAGGAGCGCGCCGACGAGGTTGCAGAACGTCGCGAAGAGGTGGACCATCTCGACGGGCGAGCGGACGTCGCGGCTGTCGCGCTCGACGCCGACGAGCAGGCCGCCGAAGCTGTACCACGTGAGCGCGGCGAACCCGAGGAGCGAGCCCCCGACGTAGCCGATGACGTCGAGGTGGCTGGGGACGCCGTACTCGGCGATGAGGAACGCGCCCGCGCCCCAGATGGTGAGCGTGTAGCCGTACGCCCACGACTCGTCGAGGAGCGTCCGCGCGAGGCGGTCCCGGTGGCTCATGGTTCGCCGTGGGGCGGGAGGGCGGTAAAACACGGTGGTCGACGAGACGCCGAACGAAGCGAGGGGTCTCGAATAGAGCGAGCGGGGAGCGGCGGCGACCCGCGAGCCGACGCGCCTCCGACCACGAGGCGACCCCGCGAGTGGTGGACCGGACTCGACGAGGACGGCCGGGAACGCCGGCGACGGAACGCTTTTCCGGGATACGTCCGTACACGTAGCCATCATGAGCATGGGTTCGGACATGTACCGACAGCAGATCCTCGACCACTACCGCAACCCCCGCAACCACGGGGAGCTCGAGGACCCGACGTTCAGCCACGAGGGCTTCAACCCCTCCTGCGGGGACGAAATCGAGTTCGACGTCGAACTCGCCGACGACGGCGAGACCGTCGAGCGCGTGGCGTTCCACGGCGACGGCTGCGCGATCAGCCAGGCGTCCGCGAGCCTCCTCTCGCAGGAGCTCCCGGGGATGACGCTCGACGAGATCGACGACCTCGACCGCCAGGACGTCCTCGACCTCCTCGGCGTCGACGTGACGCCGATGCGCATCAAGTGCGCGGTGCTCGCTGAGAAGGTCGTTCAGGACGGCGCGGACATCTATCGG
Organism: Halarchaeum sp. CBA1220; assembly: GCF_003721175.2. Taxonomy (GTDB): domain Archaea; phylum Halobacteriota; class Halobacteria; order Halobacteriales; family Halobacteriaceae; genus Halarchaeum; species Halarchaeum grantii. The sequence goes on along the minus strand of NZ_CP054707.1, from coordinate 689,200 downwards.
GGCGAGCGGGCCCAAGAGGCGACCTCGACCGAGGACGACGAGTAACGCCGCGTCCGAACCCGCTACTCCGAGTCGGCCGCGACCGTCGCGGCCCCGACATCCGTTCTCCCCGACGTATTCGTGACGAGAAGTCGATGTGACCGCAGTCGTTTTGCCGCCGGCGTCGGGAGGTGGAGGTATGGACGACGTAATCGCGTTCGGCACCGACGGCTGGCGCGCGACGCTCGACGTGTTCACGACGCCGCGAGTGCGTGCGGTGGCGCAAGCGACGGCCGACTACCTCGCGACGGTCGACCACGGGGGCGACCCGGTCGCGGTCGGCTACGACGCCCGCGCGACCTCGCGGGAGTTCGCGGAGGAGATCGCGGACGTCCTCGCGGCGAACGGCCACGACGTCCTCCTGCCCGAGCGCGACCTCCCGACGCCGCTCGTCGCCTACGGCATCGTCGACCGCGACCTCGCGGGCGCGCTCGTCGTCACGGCGTCGCACAACCCCCCGGAGTACAACGGCGTGAAGTTCATCCCCGACGACGGCGCGCCCGCGCTCCCGCACGTCACCGAAGCCATCGAGGCGACCCTCCGGCCGCCCGAGGCCGACCCCGACGCCGAGCGCGGCGAGATACGCGAGGTCGACTTCCGGACGCCCCACGCCGAGCACGCGATGGAGCTCGTGGGCGCCGACCTCGACGGCCTCGACGTCGTCTACGACGCGATGCACGGGAGCGGGCGCGACGTCACCGACCGCCTCCTCGAGGCGGCGGGCGCGAGCGTCGAGCGCCACCGCTGCGAGCTCGACCCCGACTTCGGCGGCACCCCGCCCGAACCCGACGAGGCGAACCTGCAGGCGCTCGCGCTCGCCGTCCAGGAGCACGACGCCGACCTCGGAATCGCGAACGACGGTGACTCCGACCGACTCGCCGTCGTCACGCCCGAGCGCGGCTTCCTCGACGAGAACCTCTTCTTCGCCGCGACCTACGACTACCTCCTCGAGGACGACTCCGGGCCGGCGGTCCGCACCGTCTCCACGAGCTTCCTCGTCGACCGCGTCGCCGCCGCGCACGGCGAGGAGGCCTACGAGACCGCCGTCGGCTTCAAGTGGGTCGCCGAGGAGATGGGGAAGCGCGACGCCCTGATGGCGGGCGAGGAGTCCGGGGGCTTCAGCGTCCGCGGGCACATCCGCGAGAAGGACGGCGTGCTGATGGCGCTCCTCGCCGCCGCCGCGGCCGCCGAGGAGTCCTACGACGACCGCGTCGACCGCCTCCTCGAGGAGCACGGCGACGTCCGCCAGTCGAAGATATCGGTGGACTGCCCGGACGACCGGAAGGCCGCCGTCGTCGCCGAACTCGCCGACTCGCTCCCCGAGGAGGTCGCCGGCGTCGACGTCGAGCGCGTGAACGACGCGGACGGCTTCAAGGTCCTCCTCGCGGACGGCTCGTGGCTCCTCGTCCGCCCGAGCGGGACGGAGCCGAAGATGCGCGTCTACGCGGAGGCGTCGAGCGAGGCGCGCGTCGAGGCCCTCCTCGATGCGGGTCGGGACCTCGTCGAACCCCTAGTGTAGGCGGCCGCGATAGCGGCCGTCGTCGGTCTCAACGACGTCGAACCCCAGCGTCTCGTAGAACGGCCGGACGTCCGCGTCGAAGTCGGCCGTGAGCGGGCGCCATCGCTCGGCGGCGGCCTCCATGAGTGCCGTGCCGATGCCCTGATTTCGCCTCTTCTGCCGGACTGCGACGCCCTCGATGTGTGCGCCGGACTCGGTTTCGCGCGCCTCCACGACGCCGACGACGCGCTCACTGCGCTCGCCCGCGACGGCGACCAGCACGCTCCCGGCATCGATGTGGTCCGCGAGCGCCTCGGCGTCCGTCTCCAGCATCGCCGCGTCGAGCACCGAGAGGACGTCGACGCGCTCGCTCGCTCTCGCCGGCCGGACGGCGACGGTGGCACTCGACACGCTACCCGCCCTGCACGAGTCGGAGGACGGTCACGTGGTCGGTCTCGACCGGCTGGTCCTCCGGGACGGGCCGGCCGTCGACCATCACGGACACCTCGTGCGGGCTGAGGTCCACGCGCTCGAGCAGGTCGGCGTAGGACGCCGACTCGACGTCGAACTCGTGGACGCCCTCGCCGACGACTTCGACGGTGACGCGCATACCGAACCCGTGGGTGGCCGCCCGTATCAGCGTGTCGTCGGCGCGGTCCCGCCCACCCGCGCCGTCGCGCCTCTCCGCTTCGAGCACCTTCGCGCTCCGTCTCGCCACCGCTCGCCGTTTCCGCGGCGCCTCGCGTCGCTCGTTGCCGCGTTCCGTTCGCGGTGTTTATGGGCCGCGACCGTCTGTCCCTCACTATGGCAGACGCGGGGCGACAGGAGATCTGGGTTGAGAAGTACCGGCCGGACTCGCTCGACGATATCGTCGGCCACGAGGACGTCGTCGCGCGCCTCGAGAGCTACGTCGCGGAGGACGACCTCCCGAACCTCCTCTTCGCCGGTCCGGCGGGGACGGGGAAGACGACGGCGGCGACCGCGATAGCGAAGGAGCTCTACGGCGGCGACTGGGAGGAGAACTTCCTCGAGCTGAACGCCTCCGACGAGCGCGGCATCGACGTCGTGCGCGACCGCATCAAGAACTTCGCGCGGACGTCCTTCGGCGGCTACGACTACCGCGTCATCTTCCTCGACGAGGCGGACGCGCTCACGAGCGACGCCCAGTCCGCGCTCCGCCGGACGATGGAGCAGTTCTCGAACAACGTCCGCTTCATCCTCTCCTGTAACTACTCCTCGCAGATCATCGACCCCATCCAGTCGCGGTGTGCGGTCTTCCGCTTCGCCGGCATCGGGGACGACGCCGTCGCGGGGCGCGTGCGTGAGGTCGCCGAGGCCGAGGGCGTCGACTACACCGAGGCCGGCGTCGACGCGCTCGTCTACGCCGCCGACGGCGACATGCGCCGCGCCATCAACGCCCTGCAGGCCGCCGCCGCGACCGGCGAGGCGGTGACCGAGGAGACGGTGTACGCGATCACGAGCACCGCGCGGCCGGAGGAGATCGAGACGATGGTGACGGAGGCCATCGACGGCGAGTTCGTCGCGGCGCGCGCGACGCTCGACGACCTCCTCACGGAACGCGGCCTCGCGGGCGGCGACATCATCGACCAACTCCACCGCTCGGTCTGGGAGTTCGACCTCGCGGAACGGCAGGCGGTCCGCCTCATGGACCGCATCGGCGAGGCCGACTACCGGATCGCCGAGGGGGCGAACGAGCAGGTGCAACTCGAAGCGCTCCTCGCGTCGGTGGCGCTCGAAGCCGAATAACGCGGAGCGCGAGCGCGAGCGGAGTGAGACGCGAGGCATAACGCGCCCCACGGAGGCCGCGAACGACCGACGGGGGAGTCATGCGGGACCGGAGGTCCCGCGTGTCCGCACGGGCGACTCGGGGGTCGTCCGTGCGACGAATCCGTCCCGCTCGGGACGCTTGAGGAGGCGTTACGCGAGGTCTTCGGGCGGGCCGCCCGGCAGGTCGTCGCGGCCGTGGGGCGCGAAGAAGTCCGGGTCGGGGCCGACCGGGACGAGGTTCGAGGGGTTGACGTCCGGGTGGCTCCGGTAGTAGTGGTTCTTCACGTGGTCCATGTGGAGCGTCGGCTCGACGCCGGGGAGCTGGCAGAGCTCGCGGAGGTAGCCCCAGAGGTGCTCGTAGTCGGCGATCCGCTTCTCGTTGCACTTGAAGTGCGTGTGGTAGACCTCGTCGAAGCGATAGAGCGTGGTGAACATCGCGACGTCCGCGAGCGTGAGGCGGTCGCCCGCCGCGTAGCGCTGGTCGGCGAGCGTCTCGTCCCACTCGTCGAGCGCGTCGAAGAGGTCGGCGACGGCGTCGTCGTAGGCCTCCTGTGACTCCGCGAAGCCCGCCCGGTAGACGCCGTTGTTGATGACGGGATAGATGTCGTCGATGACGCCGTCGACGTCTTCGCGATAGCCCTCGGGGTAGAGGGTGAGGTCGTTCTCCGCGTACTCGTCGAACGCGGTGTCGAGCATCCGCATGATCTCCTCGGACTCGTTGTTCACGATGGTCTCCTCCTCTTTGTCCCAGAGGACGGGCACCGTGACGCGGCCCGTGTAGTCCTCGTCCGCCTCGGCGTAGACCTCGCGGAGGAAGTCGTATCCGTACTGGCTTTCGGTAGTGCAGCCGGGCTTCTCGGGGGCGAACTCCCAGCCCTCGTTCTTCCGGACGGGGTCGACGACGTCCACCGAGACGACGTCCTCGAGGCCGTTCAGCGCGCGCGTGAGGAGCGTGCGATGCGCCCACGGACACGCGTAGGAGACGTAGAGGTGATAGCGGCCCGCCTCGGGTTCCGGGCCGTCCTCGACGACGTCGTCGGGACCGCGCCGCGTCCCCGCGATCCAGTCCCGGAAGGACGTCGTGTCGCGCTCGAACTCCCCCGTCTCGTCGCTCTGTATCTGCTCGACGTCGTAGCGCCACTCCCCGTCGATCATTCTCGCCATACGCGTGTCGAGGCGCGCGCGGAGGAAAAGAGCGGGGGCCTCGGCGGGGCCGACCGATGGGCGGGTCCGCGCGGTCGTGGGCGGTTTCACCCCCCGACGGTGTGCTCGGCGACGACGCGCGTCAGCGGGCCGTCGCCGCGCTCGGGCGGGCAGTAGGCCGGCGCGCTCTCGTAGCCCGTCCACACCACCGCCACCGTCTCGCCCGCCGCGACGCCGTCCACCCGAGTCTCCGCGCCCATCCGCAGAGGGAGCGCCGCCCGTCCCGACCCGTTCGCCGCCGCCCACAGCACCGTTCGCTCGCCCCCACTCCCGGTCGCGCCGACGGCGACGGCGAGCGAGACGGTGGACGTCTCGGTGAGCGTCGCCGCCCCCTCGTAGGTGACGACGGCGGCGCCCCCGTCGTGCGCGACGCTCGCGTCCATCCGCGGCACCTCGAACGTCTCGGCGTTCGTGCAGGGGTTCAGCGGCCCGAAGGCGAGCGCGAACGACGCCACCATCACGAGTGCGCCGAATGCGACGCCGGCGAGGAGGCGCCTGCGGTCCATACGTGCGGCTACGCGGAGCGACCGGATAAAGCCGGGCGCGGCGACGAGCGTCGCGAGAAGGCCGGAGTGCGGAAACGTTTTGCCGTTCGGTCGGCCAGAAAGAGGCAATGAGCGACCTCGAAGCGGAGTACCGCCTCGACTATTTCGAGGAGGAGGGCTTCCGACGTGGGGAGTGTACGGAGTGCGGTGCGCACTTCTGGACGCGGGACCCGGAGCGGGAGACGTGCGGGGAGCCGCCGTGTGAGGACTACGGCTTCATCGACGACCCCGGCTTCGACGAGGAGTACTCGCTGGTGGAGATGCGCGAGCGCTTCCTCTCCTTCTTCGAGGCGCACGACCACGAGCGCATCGACCCCTATCCGGTCGCGGCGAACCGCTGGCGCGACGACGTCCTGCTGACGCAGGCCTCCATCTACGACTTCCAGCCGCTCGTCACCTCCGGCGAGACGCCGCCGCCCGCCAACCCCCTCACCATCAGCCAGCCCTGCATCCGCATGCAGGACATCGACAACGTGGGGAAGACCGGGCGGCACACGATGGCGTTCGAGATGATGGCGCACCACGCCTTCAACACGCGCGAGGACGCCGAGCGCGAGTACGCCTACGAGGGCGAGGTCTACTGGAAGGACGAGACGGTCGCGTACTGCGACGAGTTCTTCGCCGACATGGGCGCGGACCCCGAGGACATCACCTACATCGAGGACCCGTGGGTGGGCGGCGGGAACGCCGGGCCGGCCTTCGAGGTGCTCTACAAGGGCGCGGAGCTCGCGACGCTCGTCTTCATGTCGATGGAGCAGGACCCCGACGGGGAGTACGAGATGAAGGACGGGAACACGTACTCGCCGATGGACACGTACATCGTGGACACGGGCTACGGCCTCGAGCGCTGGACGTGGGTCTCGCAGGGGACGCCCACGGTCTACGAGGCGGTGTACCCGGACGCCATCGCCTACCTGAAGGACGCGGCGGGCATCGACCACACGGAGGCGGAGGAGGAACTCATCCACCGCGCGGCGAAGCTCGCGGGCCACCTCGACATCGACGAGGTGGAGGACATGGACGCGGCGCGCGACAACATCGCGGACAAGCTCGACGTGGAGACCGAGCGCCTCCACGAGCTGATGCGACCCTTGGAGAACATCTACGCCATCGCCGACCACGTCCGCACCCTCGCCTACATGTTCGGCGACGGCATCGTCCCGTCGAACGTCGGGACGGGCTACCTCGCGCGGATGGTGCTCCGGCGGACGGCGCGCCTCATCGACGACATCGACGCGGACGTCGACCTCGAGGACCTCGTGGACCGGCAGGCCGAGCGCCTCGGCTACGAGAACCGCGAGACCATCCGCGACATCGTGCGCTCGGAGTCCGCGAAGTACGAGCGCACGCTCGAGCGCGGCGGCCGGCGCGTCCGCCAGCTCGCCGAGGAGTACGCGGAGAAAGGCGAGCCCATCCCGACGAGCGAGCTCGTGGAGTTCTACGACAGCCACGGCATCCAGCCCGACATGGTCCGGGAGATCGCCGAAGACGTGGGCGCGACGGTGGACGAGCCGGACGACTTCTACTCGCTCGTCGCCTCGCGCCACGACTCCGGGGCGGCGTTCGAGGAGTCCGAGGAGACCGACGAGCGCCTCTCGGAGCTCCCGGACACGGAGGAGCTCTACTACGACGACCAGTACAGAGCGGAGTTCGAGGCGGTCGTCCTCGACGTCTTCGAGCGCGAGGGCGAGGACGGCGACCCCGAGTACGACGTCGTGCTCGACCAGACGATGTTCTACCCGGAGGGCGGCGGACAGCCCGCCGACCACGGGACGCTCTCGACGGACGACAAGACGGTGCAGGTCTCGGACGTCCAGATGCGCGACGGCGTCGTCCTCCACCGGACGGACGAGGACCCGGGGAAGGGCGAGTTCGTGCGCGGCCAGATCGACATGTCGCGCCGCCAGCGCCTCATGCAGCACCACACGGCGACCCACCTCATCGGGCACGCGGCGCGCGAGGTGCTCGGCCCGCACGTCCGGCAGGCGGGCGCGCAGAAGGGCACGGACTCCTCGCGCATCGACGTCCGGCACTACGACCGCATCTCGCGCGACGAGGTGAAGGCCATCGAGCGCGTCGCGAACGAGATCGTGACGGACAACACCGCCGTCGAGCAGGAGTGGCCCCATCGCCACGAGGCGGAGTCCGAGCACGGCTTCGACCTCTACCAGGGCGGCATCCCGCCGGGCGAGAACATCCGGCTCATCCACGTCGCGGAGGACGTACAGGCGTGTGCGGGGACGCACGTGGCGCGCACGGGCGACATCGGGACGATCAAGATCCTGAACACCGAGCGCATCCAGGACGGCGTCGAGCGCATCACGTTCGCGGCCGGCGTCGCGGCGCTCGAACACGTCCAGCGTCAGGAGGACTACCTCGACGCGACCGCCGACACCTTCGATGTCTCCCCGCAGGAGGTGCCGGACACCGCCGAGCGCTTCTTCACGGAGTGGAAGGAGCGCGGCAAGCGCATCGAGGAGCTGAAGGAGCAGCTCGCGGAGGCGCGCGCCTCGGGCGGCGCGGCCGGCGAGGAGGTCGAGGTCGGCGAGTGGTCGGCGACGATCCAGCGCCTCGACGCGGACATGGACGAGTTGCGCGCGACGGCGAACGCGCTCGTCGAGGACGACAGGATCGCGGTCGTCGGCAGTGGTGCGGACGGCGCGCAGTTCGTCGTCGGCGTCCCCGACGGCGCGCCCGTGAACGCCGGGCGGGTCGTGAGCGAGCTCGCCGGGATGGTCGGCGGCGGCGGCGGCGGCCCCGGCGACTTCGCGCAGGGCGGCGGCCCCGACGCCGACGCGCTCGATGACGCGCTGGCGGCGGCGCCGGACGTCCTCCGCGACGTCGCGGAGGAGTAGGCGACGCGACGCGGCGAGTTCGTCCCTCGGGACCGCGTGCGCGAGTGCGGCAAACGCCGCCGGTCGGCGACAACCATTTTCCGATGCACCTGGTTCTAGGCTCCATGGAGCGCCTCCGCATCGCGTTGCTGAACGCCGCCCACGACCCCGCCGACACCGCGCGGAACTTCCGCCGCGAGGTGGACGCGGACCTCGTCGAGTTCCACGCCGCCGGCGGGGAACTCCCCGAGGACTACGACTTCGACGCCGCCATCGTCACGGGGTCGCGCGCGTCGGTCTACTGGGACGAGGAGGAGTGGATCGCGCCGACCCGCGAGTGGGTCGCTCGCGCGCACGAACGCGGCCTCCCCATCCTCGGGGTCTGTTTCGGCCACCAGCTCGTCGCGGCCGCGCTCGGCGGCACCGTCGAGGGGATGGACGAGTACGAGATCGGCTACCGTGACGTGACCCACGACGGCTCGGACCGGCTCTTCGACGGCGTCGACTCCGAGTTCACGGTGTTCACGACGCACTCGGACGCCGTCACGGAGCTCCCACCGAACGCGGAGCTGCTCGCGGAGAACGACTACGGCGTCCACGCCTTCCGGCGCGGGAACGCCTACGGCGTCCAGTTCCACCCCGAGTACGACACGGAGACGGCCGAGCGCGTCACCGTCCGGAAGGACGACCTCGCCGAGGAGCGCAAGGCGGCCGTCCTCGACGGCATCACGGCGGAGAACTACGACGCGGCCTGCGAGGCCAAGCGGCTCTTCGATAACTTCTGTGCGTTCGCGGCGGCGCGGACGCCGCGCGCGGCGGACTGACTACTCGCGCGCCGGCGGTGTCGCGCTGACGATCTTCCCCCACCAGTCGCGGTGGTCGGCCCCCCACCGGTAGAGGCCCTCGCGGACCTCGCGATAGAGCTCGAACTCGCGGAGCTCGGAGACGACGCCGTCGAGTTCGGGGACCATGCGGACGAGCGCCTGCTCGACGGCTTCGCCCGCCGAGTACACCGCGTCGTCCGTGAGGAGGTGCGCGGACGTCTCGTAGTCGGCGGGGAGGCGCGCGCGCTGGTCGGGCGTGAGCTCTGAGAAGCCCACGGCCTCGAACTCGCCGACTTCGAGCGCGCGCTCGGCGCACCACGTGCAGAAGCCGCAGTCGTCGTCGTAGACGAGGCGCGGCGTGTGCTCGTCGCGCGTGCCGCGTTCGTCGCTCGCGTCGCTCATTCGTAGCGCCCCGTGATGTCGCTGCACTCCTCGCAGCGGGCGAGTATCTCGTCGGCGTCGTCGGCGAGCTCGACGCCGTGGCGGGTCTCGCCGCCGCAGGCCTCGCACTCGCGGCGGAGGACGGTCCCGCCGGGGTCCTGTGGCGCGCCCATCGCGAGGACGACGGCGGTGTCGTCGCCGGTGTTCTCGGAGCGCTGGAACTCGCCGGGCCCGAAGCGGACGAGTTCGTGCTCGCCGACGGTGACCTCCCCGTCGGGCGTGCGGAACGTGAGCTCGCCGGACTCGACGTAGAAGATTTCTTCCTGGTCCTCGTGGGCGTGATAGCCGTACGACGTCGATTCGCCGGGTTCGAGCTCGTAGTAGTTGAGCGCGAGTTCGCTCGCGCCGAGCGCGTCCGTCAGCGCGTAGACGGTCGAGGCCGGTCCCATCCGGGAGTCCTGCTCTGCGAGCGAGACGGTGTGCATACTCGGCCTTGGGTCGGCGCGCCTTCAAAGCTGCCGGCCTCGGCGCCCGCGCGCGGCGGTGCGGCGCTCGTCGCCTTTAACCGGCCGGCACTCCCACTCTCGGGTATGGCTATCGACCCGAACTTCGACGAGAACCGGGAGGTCGTGGACCAGCACGAGGGCCACGACGTCTGGGGGCCGGTGGACGAACCCGAGAAACGGGGCGTTCACGGGACGCACGTCGCCGTCGACTTCGACATCTGTGACGCCGACGGCGCGTGCATCGAGGACTGCCCCGTGGACGTCTTCGAGTGGGTGGACACGCCGGGCCATCCGACGAGCGAGAAGAAGGCGGACCCCGCGAACGAGACGCAGTGTATCGACTGCATGCTCTGCGTCGACGTCTGTCCCGTGGACGCTATCGACGTGGACAGCACACGGGCGTGAGCGTCGACGAACGCCCGAAACGGGCGAACGGCGTAGCCGTGAGCACACGTGCCTGAGCGTCAGTGGAGGCACGTTTAGACGAGCGGGAGTGAAACGACACGCGAGCACACGGGCGTAAGCGCCATCGAGCGCCCGAAACGAGCGAACGGCGTCTGCGGCGTCGAGAAGCGACCGGTGGTCGCGTCGCTCGCCGGTTCGGTGTCGGGCTCCCGAGAACACCGGGAACCCCTGCTCGTATCTACTACTTGTGACGAGAACTACTTAAAGAACGGTTCGGGTTGACGGTGACGTCGCTACCCGGTGTGACGACGGCCGCCCGAAGGAACCCGGGCGACCCCTGCTCGTATCTACTGCTTGTGACGAGAACTACTTAAAGAACGACCGGTCGCGGCAGGCACCGCGCTCGTCGGTGAGTCGCGGCGAGATTCGCGCGGCGGGCGCGAATGAATGGCCGTGGCTCGGGGCGACCGTCGTCGAGTGGAGGGCGGACGGCGGGGATGATCAGGCGCGGTCGATGTCGAGCTGCTCGCGGAGTCGGGAGAGCGCCTCCGAGTCGGCGAGTTCGTCCAGGCGCTCCTGGAAGTGCTCCTCGCACAGGCCGACGCGCACGCCGGACTTGTCGACGGAGACGTCAGCGCTCCGGTCGCAGTAGTGGCAGCGCATACACACACGTACGGGGCGACTCCACCTTAACTTGGCGGCCTCCTCAGTCCCCGATTCGTCGCCGAAGACGGCGGTATTCGCCACGTTCGACGCCGACGGTCCCGAGCTCCCTCCCGTGTGCGTCGCTCCCGCCGAGCGCGAGCAGGTCGTGCTCCGCGACGGCGCGCCGGACGCGAGCGGGGCCGTCCGCGTGCGAGTCGGCTTCGCGTCCGACGGGCCGGTCGTAGGGGTAGTGGGCTTCGACGGCGTCGAGCGTCTCGCAGAGCGCGAGCGCGGCGTCCGGGTCCGCGTAGCGCAGCGGGTGCGCGAGGCCGACGGCGCCACACGCCTCGCGGAGGAGGGCGCGCCCGCGCTCGAAGTCGGTGACGTCGCGGGCGACGTAGCAGGGGCCGTCGTGGCCGATGAGGTCGGCGAAGACCGCGCTCACCGTCCCGTAGTCGGTGTCGGGATGTTCGACGACGGCGCGCGCGACGTGCGGGCGGCCGAACCCCTCGTGGACGTCGACGCCGAGGTCGACTCCCAACTCCGCTTCGACGCGCTCGACGATGCGCCGGCCGCGCTCGACGCGGTCGTCCTGCAGTCGCTCCAGTTCCGCGCGGAGCGCGTCCGTCTCCCGCACGCCGTAGCCGAGGAGGTCGACCCGCTGGGTGGGTGCGTCGACGCGCAACTCGATGCCGCGAACGACCTCGACGCCCCCGCGCTCGGTGAGCGGCGCGTCGAGCCCGGGGTGGACGGTGTCGTGGTCGGTGACGGCGACGGCCTCGACGCCGGCGTTGCGGGCGGCCTCGGGGAGCGTCTCGAGCGTCAGCTCGCCGTCGGAGGCGGTCGTGTGGACGTGGAGGTCGGCGTAGGGCACACGTCTGCTCGGGGCGTCCGGGACAAAGAGCGTGTGCCTCGACCCATGTCAACACGCCTCTCGACACATTCATAATGGTCGTTCACAATATAATGGATTGTAATGACGCTTCGAACCGCGACCGACCTGCTCGAAGACGCGAGCTATCCGACCACGACAGACGACCTCCGAGCGACGTACGGGAACGTGCGGATCGAGCACCCGGCAGGGGTGGAATCCCTCGACGAGGTTCTCGCACGGACGGGCGAGGAGGAGTTCGCGGACGCGACGGAGGCGGTGCACGCGGTCATCGGCGCGGTCGGACAGGACGCGGTCGGGCGCGTCGGCTACTCGGACCGCGACCCGACGCCGATGGGCGTCGACGGCCACGAACCCGTCTCCTTCTGAGGCCACCGCGTCGGCCGATTAACGTTCGTGAACATCCGTTACGTTAAAGATAGTGTGTTGCCTACCCATGGGTAGACCTACCATGTCCATCGGTTCCTACGACGAGGACGAGCACGAGCGCCGTGAGCGGAAGAACGCCGACGTCGACCTGAGCGACGACGACGACCGGACCCACTACCACGGTACCGTCACGTACGACTCGGGGGACTCCGCCGAGGCTCTGCTCGACCAGTTCAAGAAGATGAATCGCGATTAACTCCTCATTCTCGCCGCCCCGACGACGACGAGTACCGCGACGACGTGCCCGACTACCGCGAGCGCCAGCAGCGGCGTCGCGTCGAGGAACGGCACGAGGACGAGCTGGAGCGTGCCGAACGCCGCGACCCGATAGTCCGCCGCGCGCACGACGCCGCGCGTCTCCGCGTCCAACTCGAACGCGAGCGAGCGCCAGAACGCGGTCACCGCCGCCCACCAGCCGACGCCGATGCGGTAGCAGACGTCCCAGCAGACGAGGAGCGCGAGGAACACCGCCGGCGCCGGGAGCGGCGTCCCGAGGAGCTCGCCGAGGAGCGTCGGTGTCGCCCGCGGGTCGCCCGCGAGCAGGTACGTGCAGAGCGTGACGTACGCGACCACGCCCAGCACCGTCTCCACGCTCGACCCGAAGACGACGTGCGTGTACGTCTCCGGGAGCGAGGCGCGCCGGAGGCGCCGCCCGAGGTCGAGCATGAGCGCGCTCCCGGCCGTCGCGACCACCACCGCCGCCGTCGCCGCCGGCACCGCCTCCCAGAGCCCGTAGACGGCCGCGAGCGCGAGCACCAGTCCCTCGAAGAGGGCGAACTGGACGGCGAGCGCGACGCCGTCCGGGACGTCGAGACCGGGAATCGCGCCGACGATGCTCTCGTACGTCCACGTCCGGCCGTACTCGGTTCGCCGCGCGTCGTCGGGTTCGTCCCTCGCGTCGCCCGTGGGCGCCCCACCCGACTCCGCCTCGCCGTCGCGCGAGCGCCCGCGAGCGCCCTCAGGCATCGTCCTCGGCGGCGAGCGCCGCTCGCACCGCGTCGTCGAACGGCGTCAACTCGACCGAAACGTGCTCGCGGATCGCGTCGTCGTCCGCCACGACCGGGTTCTTCAGGCCGTGGACGAGCGGGTGGACGACCGAGCGCGGGGCGTCCGTCACGAGGTCGATCCAGTACGTCGAGAGCGTCGGCGACAACACCGGCACCGGAATCACGTGGAGGCGCCGCCCCATCAGCGCGGCGGTGCGCTCCATCATCTCCTGATAGGTGAGCACCTCGGGGCCGCCGATCTCGTAGACCTCGCCGGCGGTCGCGGGCGCGTCGAGCACGCCCGCGAGATAGGCGACGACGTCCGCGACCGCGATCGGCTGACAGGGCGTCCGCACCCACTTCGGCGTCACCATCACGGGGAGGCGCGCGGCGAGCTGTCGGACGACCTCGAAGCCCGTCGAGCCCGCACCGACGACGATTGCGGCCCGGAGGACCGTGAGCTCGTAGTCGCCGTCGCGCAGCACCGACTCGACCTCCTGTCGCGAACGCAGGTGCTCGCTCAACTCGTCGTCCTCGCCGCCGAGCCCGCTGAGGTAAATCACGCGCGAGACGCCCGCGCCCGCCGCCGCGTCCGCGAAGTGGTGTGCGGCCAGCCTGTCGCGCTCCGCGAACGCCTCGCCCGCCCCCATCGAGTGCACGAGGTAGTAGGCGGCATCGACGTCAGCGAAGACGCCGGCGAGGCTCGCGGGTTCGAGGAGGTCGCCCTCGACGACCTCCACGCCCGCCGGCGGGTCGTAGCGACTCGACTCGCGGACGAGCGCGCGGACGTCGTGGCCGGCGGCCACGAGCGCGGGGACGAGGTGGTGACCGATGAAGCCGGACGCACCGGTGACGAGAACGCGCATATCGCACCCCTCGGCCCTCGATCCCTTAAGCGTCCCACCCGGGCGTCGACGGCGCGCCGCGCGCCTCCTCGACGGACGCACCGAGGCCGGGGTCGGCGCTCCGACCGTCGCCGAGTGCGCCCGCCCGCTCGACCCACTCCTCGATGGCGTCGCCGACCCACGACGCCGCTTCACGGGTGCGCGCCGTCTCCGTCTCCCGTCGCTCCGGGGCGACCTGCGTCGTGCCGGGCGCGCTCGCGGCGGCGGCGCCGACGAACCGCGCCCTGTCGGCCTGCGTCAGCGTCCCGTCGACGACGCGCTCGACGACGCCCGAGAGCTCGTCGGGGTCCGGATAGCAGAAGACCTTCTCGCCGAGCGCCTGCGGGCCGAGGAGGACGCCCGCCTCCTCGGGCGCGGCGCCGTCGACGAGGCGCTCTCCCTCGCCGCCGAACGCTGCCTCGACGCGCTCGCACTCCGTCTCCGCCTCCAGCGCGAGGTTGTGCCCGGGGTAGTCCGCGCACTCATCGGGGTACTGCTCGGCGTCGTGGATGCGACACTGGAGCGTCTCGGGGTCGAGGAACGCACAGGAGCGGAGCCACGTCGGCTCCGTCCCGAACGGCGCGACGGGCTTCGGGGGCTTGCGGATGCCGACGAAGAAGACGGGTTTCCCGCGTATCGCCGCGAGTTCGTGGCCGTCGATTTCGACCGAGCCGTCGCCCTCGGCGGCCGTCCAGAGGCGCGGCGTCAGCGCGTCCGCGAGGCCGGCGTCGACGAACGCGCGGACGTCCTCCCGAGTGAGCGGCACGAGGTTGTACGTGTCGTCGAGCGGCGGGCGCGGCCCGCGACGCTCGTGGTCGGCCGGCGACTCGCTCAGCGGGCGCCAGTCGAGACAGCAACCCGCACAGCCCTCGCAGTTCACCTCCATACCCTGCTAGTTCGTCGCACGGCGCGAAAAAGGATGCGGGAGGACGCCCGACACACCGAAGGCGCTCGCCGCCCGAGGGGACGCATGAGTACACGACGCTGTGACGCCTGCGGGGAGCGCGTCGAGGTGCCGGGCGGCGTCGGGGACTTCTGGGACTTCGGCGACCTCGAGAAGGCCGGACCCGGCGGACTGACGCTCGAACTCGAGGACGACAGCGAGTTCTTCCTCTGCTTCGACTGCATCGAGCGCCTCCCCGAGAACCCGTCGCGCGCCGACGTCGCGGCCATCTCGGGCGAGTGAATCGGGGAGAGCGTGGTGGTTAAGGAGCGCGCGGGCCTCACCCGTAGGCAGTGAACCCGGCGCGCATCCACGACGAGTTCCCGGCGCCGACCTATCGCGGCGCCCAGGAGCAGGCGCTCTCGGACGTCCGCGCGGCGTTCGAATCCGGGAACGACGTCGTCCTCGTGCGCGCGCCGACGGGCTCGGGGAAGTCGCTCGTCGCGCGCGCCATCATGGGGTGTGCGCGCGAGATGGGCGACGCCGACCCCACGGAGGCCACGGGCGCCTACTACACGACGCCGCAGGTCTCCCAACTCGACGACGTCGCCGCCGACGACCTGCTCGAGGACCTGAAGGTGATTCGCGGGAAGAACAACTACACCTGCATCCTCCCGGACGAGGAGCGGACGCCGGTGGACCGCGCGCCCTGCGCTCGCGAACGCGGCTACGACTGCGCGGTCAAACACCGCTGTCCGTACTTCTCGGCGCGCGCCGTCGCGTCCGCGCGCTCGCACGCCGCGATGACGCTCGCGTACTTCATGCGCACCGCCGGCTCCGAGGTGTTCCGCAAACGCGACGTCTGCGTCATCGACGAAGCCCACGGCCTCGCGGAGTGGGCGGAGATGTACGCGACGGTCGAACTCGGCCCGCGAACGGTGCCGATTTGGGACGACCTCCGGGTGCCGGCCATCGACGCGGGCCGCGGCGCGGACGACCCCGCCGAGCGCGCCGTGCAGTTCGCGGACACGCTCGTCACCCAGTGCGAGGACCGGAAGGACGAACTCCTCGAGGCCGACGAACTCGACGCCGAGGAGGCCGCCGAGCGCGACAGGCTCCAGGAACTCATCAGCGAGGTGTCGTGGTTCGTCGAGGACTACCGCGACCCCGAGTCCGCGACGACGTGGGTGGTCGACCAGGACGAGGAGAAGCGCATCACAGCGAAGCCGATGAACCCCGAGCGGTATCTCCGCCACACCGTCTGGGACCGCGCGAACAAGTTCGCGCTCCTCTCCGCCACCATCCTCGACAAGGAGGCGTTCTGCCGCTCCGTCGGCCTCGACCCCGCGAACGTCGCGCTCGTCGACGTCGAGCACACCTTCCCCGTGGAGAACCGCCCGCTCTACGACGTGACGTGCGGGAAGATGACGTACGAGGAGCGCGACGCCACGCTCCCGAAGGTCGCGCGCGCCGTCGCGCGCGTCATGGCCGCCCACCCCGAGGAGAAGGGCATCGTCCACTGCCACTCCTACGGCATTCAGGAGCGCTTGCAGGAGGAACTCGCCGCGCTCGGCGTCGCCGACCGCGTTCGCGCGCACGGGAGCGACACCCGCGACGCCGACCTCGACGCGTGGAAGGCGTCCGCGGAACCCGAGGCCTTCCTCTCGGTGAAGATGGAGGAAGCACTCGACCTGAAGGGCGATCTCGCGCGCTGGCAGGTCGTCTGCAAGGCCCCGTTCCTCAACACCGGGGACTCGCGGGTCGCGCGGCGCCTCGCCGACGACCAGTGGGCGTGGTACTACCGGAGCGCGCTCCGCACGGTCATTCAGGCGGCGGGCCGCGTCGTGCGCTCGCCCGACGACTACGGCGCGACCTACATCGCCGACGACTCCGTCCTCGACGTCTTCGAGCGCGCACGACACGACATGCCGCCGTGGTTCCGCGAGCAGGTCGATAGAATGAGCGTCCCCGACCTCCCCGAGCTCGACGCTGACGCCGCCACCGCGAACGTCTCGGCGGGCGTGCCGACGACGCCGACGCGCTCCAACGGCTCCGAGGGCTCGGGCGAGGCCGAGCGTCACGCCCCGGATAGCCGCGACGCCGAGCGGACGGAGTCACGCGAGGAGCGTCGGAGCCCGATGGCGGACGTCTGGGACGTCGACTAAACCATCGAGACGACGTAGGCGACGCTCGACGTGAGCATCAGCACGGCCAAGAAGATCGCGATGACGCTTTGGCGGTCCATACCCCCTTCACGTCCCGAACGACCCTAAACGCTCGCCTTCAGTGCACTACGTCCGCCCGCTACAGCACGGCCCAGGCGACGCTCGCACCGATCACGAGCAGCGCGAGCAGTATCGCGAGCCGGACGTGGCGCTCGCCGTCGCCCATCACCCCACCTCAACGTCGAGGACGCCGTGGACGACGCCCTCGCTGTGCGACTTCACGACGCGTGAGGCCGCAATCTCGACTGCGACGCTGCACTCCTCGGCGACCGCCTCCACGCGGCCGACCGCACGCTCCGGGAACGCCGGTTCGTAACAGGTCGTGTGGACGTGGACGATTCCCTCCCCGTCAAGCGCGTCGAACGCCGCCGCGAGATAGGAGGGGTCGAGGTCGGTGGCGTCCTCGCTCCCGCTCGCTCGTTCCGCGACGCCCTCGATTCGCTCGGTCGTCGCGCCGTTCGCGGTTTCACCGCTCACCGTTCCGCGGTCGGTCGCCTCGCTCCCGCCCGCGACGTGCCCCCCGAGGCTGTCGTAGTACCCCATCACGACGCGCTCGAAGGGCTCGGTGGCGTCGTACTCGCGGCAGTCCCCGAGCACGCACTCCACGTTCGCGGCGACGCCGTTCAACTGGGCGTTCTCCGCGAGATAGCGAAAGGCCGTCGGGTTCTTCTCGACGGCGACGACGTCGGCGCCCGCGCGCGCCATCGGGAGCGCGAAGTAGCCGACGCCGGCGAACATGTCGAGGACGCGCTCGCCCTCGCTCACCACCTCGCCCATCCGGACGCGCTCGGCCTGATTCCCCGGCGCGAACATCACCTCCGCGAGGTCGAGGGCGTACCGCGTGCCGTGCTCGGTGTGGATCGTCTCCGTGTCGCCACTCCCCGCGACGACCTCGACGGCGGGTTCGCGCGTCTCGCCCGCGACGCCGAGGCGCGCGAGCACCGTGTCGGCCTCCCCGTGTAACTCGAGGAGGGCGTCGCCGACGGCCGCCCGGTCCGGGCACTCCGTGGGGAACGACACCAGAATCACGTCGCCGACGACCGCCCACGAGGCGGGCGCACGCTCGATCTCCTCGGCGCTCCACCCGCGCTCGCGGAGGTAGTCGTCGAGGCTCGCCGTCCGCACCTCCGGGTCTTCCTGGGTGAGGATGGCGTCGAACGTCGTCGCGCGCGGCTCGGCGAGCACCGGGAGCTCGACCCGGTCGTCGTCGTGTGCCCTGACCCGTCGGGAGTCGTCGTAGACGCCCTCCGCTTCGAGCGTCTCGAGTTTCGCCTCGGCCTGCGCCTTCGGCACGACGACGGCGAGGCGGTTCACGACGGGAGGACGTGGAGGCCCGCGCGCGACTTCAGCACGGGCACCGTCTCGCGCTCGGTGTCGAGGTAGGACGGGCGCGCCACGGTCACGGACTCGTACGTCTCGGGGTCGAGCACCTGCACGGCGTTCTCGTCCTCGACGGCGACGAGCGTCGTCTCCGCCGCGTCCTCGACGCGTCCGAGCTTGCGGGCGTCCGGGGCGTCCCCGACCTCGTAGCCCGCCTCGTAGGGCTCGCCCGTCGTCACGCGCACGCCCTTCAGGTTCCCCTGCACTGAGCGCACGAGCACCGGCCCCGCGTCGTCGTCCTCGAGGTCGATGACGTCGCCGGGGACGAACTCCGGGAGGCGGATGGCGAACGTCACCCGATACACCTCGTTCCCGTCCTCGTCCTCCGTCACGAGCGTCTCCGAGGAGTCGTAGGCGCCGCCGAACTCCTCGGTGAGCTTCCGGGAGACGTTCTTCCCGATCTTCGTGTCGGAGAGCTTCAGGTCGAGGCCCTCGGGCTTCTCCGAGACGTCCGTCACGAACGCGTTCCGGTCCCCTGTGGCCTCCATCTCCTCCGTGATGACCTCCGCGATCTCGCGGGCGCGCTCGGTCTCCTCACTCGTCGGCGTCCGGTCGCCGACGGCGCGCACCTGCACGACGCTCGCGTAGTAGTCGCCGGCGATGCGCCCGCAGCGCTGGCAGGTCTGCTTCCCGATCTTCACCGGCACCGTGAACTCCTCGACGAGCGGCTCGCCCCGCACCACGCCGGAGAACTGGCAGTGCATCCGGATCGTCGTCGGGTCCACCTGCTCGGGGTCGACGCCCCACGAGACGTCCTCGGCGTCGACGTGCACGCCGAGCGCCTCCGAGACGGACTCGACGGCGATGTCCGTGTAGTCGCGCGCGCCGACGTCCTCCCAGCGGTCGTCGCGCTGGATCGCGCCGCAGTGCGCGCAGACCGTCACCTCCACCCGGTCGGGGTGGTCGACCAGCTCGAAGTCCTCGAAGTAGCAGTCGTTGCAGAGCGCCCGCTCGCGGCGGGTGTGACCCGTCGCCCCCTCCGGGGCGGGATCCCCGCAACGGGGGCAGAAAGCGGCTTCGCTCATAGTTGGCACCACTAGGCCGCGACAACGGTTAAACCCGGTCCTTCCGCGTGTGACGCGCTATCCGTCCGCCTCACCCGATGTCGGACGGAAACCGGGGCGGCGGACCCACACACCACTGCTGCCAGTAACGCCGGTGCGCGAACGCGGGCGGTCGCCCTCTCCCCCGCACACACCACCAGTGCCAGTACCACCGACCGGGCGCGACCCGGTACACGCTCGCCCGTCCCGCGCGTGGGCGACCCGAACGCGGTCGGGGGACACACACCACCCGTGCCAGTAACACCGGCGAACTGAGTGGGTGTGGGCGGGGCCCCGGTACCGTGTCGCTCCACGTCACTCCCCTATCTCGCTCCGCCCGGTCCTACCGACCGTCCCGCTCGGTTCGCCGACGGTTCCCCCGAGGCCCCCGATTGCCGCTCCGAACCCCGTCACCGGACAGCCGTCGTCGGTGGCGTGTCCCGCTCCGGTACGGAACGTCGTGGCGCCTCCTTACTGGCACGAGTGGTGTGTGTTGTGGCAATACTGGCAATAGTGGCGATACTGGCACGGGTGGATTTATATATGTGGACGTAGTCACCCCGGTATGGCGCGGTTCGACCTCGACAACCTCGTCTTCGCGAACAAGGACGTCCTCCGTGAAGACTGGCAACCGGACAACCTCGCGGAGCGCGACGCCGAGATGGATACGTGCGCGAGCGCGCTCCGGCCGCTCCTTCGAGGGAACCAGCCGGACAACCTCTTCCTCTACGGGCTCACCGGAGTCGGGAAGACCGCCGCGACCCACGCCCTCATCACCGAACTCCTCGACGCCGCCGCCGACGCCGAGCGGCACCTCGAAGTCGTCGAGCTCAACTGCACCGGCATCACGTCGAGCTATCAGGTCGCCGTCAACCTCGTCAACGAGATGCGGACCGGCGACGCCCACTCCCACGCGCTCACCACCGTCTCGCTCGAGAAGGACCCTCTCCCCGAGACCGGCCACCCACAGAAACGCGTCTTCCGCGAGCTCCTGAAGGACTTCGAGAGCGCGGGCGGCGACGTCATCGTCGTCCTCGACGAGATCGACACCATCGGGAGCGACGACGACATCCTCTACGAACTCCCGCGCGCCCGCAAGACCTACGACATCGACGTCAACCTCGGCCTCATCGGCATCAGTAACGACTTCAAGTTCCGGGAGAACCTCTCCCCGAAAGTCAAGGACTCCCTCTGCGAGAAGGAGGTCCACTTCCAGCCCTACGACGCCGAGCAACTCGTCCGCATCCTCGAGAAGCGCGCCGACCGCGCGCTCGCCGACGGCGTTCTCTCCGAGGGCGTCGTCCCGCTCTGCGCCGCGATGGCCGCCCAGGACAGCGGGAGCGCACGCCAGGCGCTTCGTCTCCTCCGCATCGCCGGCGACTTCGCGGAGAACGGACCGTCGGACGGCGACCCCCGAATCACCGAGGAACACGTTCGGCGCGCCGAGGAGGAGATCCAGCGCCAGCAGGTCGTCGAGGGGATGGAGGAACTCACTCGACACGGGAAACTCGTCCTCCTCACGGTCGCACACCTCGAAGCCGAGGGCGAGACGCCCGAACGGACGAAGGTCATCCACCAGCGCTACCGGCAGGTCAGCAAGCGAGAGGGCTCCGACCCGCTCAAACGCCGGGCGATGCACGACCACCTGACCGACCTCACTCTCCAGGGCGTCCTGACGAAGATCGACGACACGAGCGGTCGCGGCAACTACAACCAGTACGAACTCGACGTCGAACTCGACTCCGCCATCGACGCACTCGAAGTGGAGTTCGACGACCTCAGCGCCGTTCGGGAGACGGCGCACCGGAACCACGTTCTCTGAACGCCGTCCGTCCGGCCCGTATGCACCCCGGCCCCCTACGTTCGTTACTGGCACTGGTGGTGTGTGGGTCACCGACGACCGGTGCGTGGTCGGCGCTGTGGACGGCGTGCTGTCCGAGATAGCCACCTCCGACCCGCGTTACTGGCACGAGTGGTGTGTGTTGTGGCAATACTGGCACGGTAGGTCGCGACCGCGTACCGACCCATCACGGTGTTACTGGCACGGGTGGTGTGTCTCCCCGCCTCCCCCTCACTCACGCCCGTGGGGGCGACCGGCGCGCCCACGGTGGTACTGGCACGGGTGGTGTGTGGGTCCGCGCGGAGTCCGCGAGGGCCCAGAACCGGTCTACTCGTAGAGCGTCGGCGCCTCGACGTCCGCGTCGGCGGCGTCGCGCCACGTGTGCTCGGGCTCCCAGTCGAGGAGGCGCCGGGCCTTCGCGGGCGAGAGCGCGGACTGCTCGCCCTCCAGCGCGCAGTCGGCGGGCAGTCCGCCGAAGAACTCCGCGACGACGTCGGCGGTCGGACGGCCCACGTAGTTCTCGGCGGCGACGCCGTTGACGGCCTCGTGGCCCGTGACCGCGTCTGGTTCGACGGCGGCGACGAAGAGGCTCGCGAGGTCGCGCGCGTCGACGTACGACCAGAAGTTCCCCGCGCCGGCGGCGAGGTCGTCCCGGTTGCCCGTGCAGTTGTAGTCGCCGGGGTGTTGGACCCACGACGGCCGCACCGACACCACGGGGACGTCGTAGCGTCGCGCCGTTCGCGCCGCCGTCTCCTCGCCGACGACCTTCGAGAGGCCGTAGGGGTCCTCCGGCCGGAGCTCGTGGTCCTCGGTGATGGGGAGCTCGTCCGGGAGCGTCTGCTCGCGGGCGAACGGGAAGCCGTAGGCGGACTCGCTTGACGCCCACGCGATTCGCGCGCCGGCGCGACCCGCCGCAGTGAGGACGTTGTACGTCGACTCCGTGTTCGTCGCGAACACCTCGTTCCCCGCGTGCCGGGTCGGCGACGGGAGCGCCGCGAGGTGCGCGACGGCGTCTGGGTCGAGGTCGGCGAACAGGTCGAACGCCTCGGCGGCGTCCGCGAGGTCGGCGGCGCGGAAGTCCACGTTCTCTCGGGGGGAAATCTCCCACCCGGGGTGGTCGAGGTCGACGCAGACCGTCTCGTAGCCCCGCTCGGCGAACGCGTCGACGACCCAGCGACCCGCGCGACCGAGTCCTCCGGTGACGACGGCGGTTTCACTCATGGCCTACTGCTCGGCCGTCGCGGACAAAAAGACCCGACCACCGGCAGGGCGTGCATCGGCCGTCCCACTGGACGGGCGTGCGCAGTCGCCTCCACTCGACGGGCGCGCCGCCCCGTCGCCCGGCGGACGCGGCCGTCGCGGCCGATGGGGGGCGGCTTTTAGTGTCGCGTCGCTAACGTCGGGTATGGAGTGGAAAGCGGACTGGGGCCTGCGGGCCCGGATGGTGCTCACGATGGCCCTGCTGTTCGTCGTCTACCTCGCCTTCGCGGGCGCGCTCGCGTGGTACTTCGGCGCGAGCCTCCTCGTCTTCGCCCTCCTCATGGGCGGCCTCTCGCTCGGCCAGTACTTCTTCAGCGACAAACTCACGCTCTGGAGCATGGGCGCGCGCGAGGTGAGCGAGGACGAGTACCCGCACCTCCACGGCGTCGTCGGGCGACTCTCCCAGCAGGCCGACCTCCCGAAGCCGACCGTCGCCGTCGTGGACTCGCGCGTCCCGAACGCCTTCGCGACCGGGCGCTCGAAGAACCACGCCGCCGTCTGCGTCACCACCGGCCTCCTCGACGCGCTGAACGACGAGGAGGTCGAGGGCGTCCTCGCGCACGAACTCGCGCACGTCAAACACCGCGACATGGCGGTGATGACCGTCGCGTCGTTCCTCTCGACCATCGCGTTCATCATCGTCCGCTGGGGGTGGTTCCTCGGCGGGAGCCGCGACCGGAACCAGGCGCCGATCTGGGTGGCTATCGTCGTCTCGCTCGTCGTCTGGATCGTCTCCTACCTTCTCATCCGCGCGCTCTCGCGCTACCGCGAGTTCGCCGCCGACCGCGGCGCCGCGCTCATCACGGGGAATCCGGCGGCGCTCGCCTCCGCGCTCCTGAAGATCGACGGCCGGATGGACCGCGTCCCCACCGAGGACCTGCGCGAGCAGGCGGAGATGAACGCGTTCTTCATCATCCCCCTGACGGGCGGCACGATCACGCGCCTGTTCAGCACGCATCCGGCGACGGAGAAGCGCGTCGAACGCCTCCGCGGGATGGAGAAGGAGATGGAGACGACGTCCACCGCATGATGGGGCTCTTCGACACCGTCCGCGACGTCCTCGGACTCAGCACGGAGCGCGACGCCACCCGCGAGGCCGACCCGGAGGACTTCTTCCAGCTGAACAGTGCCTCGGTGACGATGGAGGCCGACCTCGACTACGAGCCCGCGACGAGCGCGGGCCTCTGCCTCTCCGCGATGTCCTCGACGGACTTCAGGAGTACGCTGCGCGACGTCGAGGACGTCCTCGAGGGCGGCGGGTTCTCGGAGATCCGGACGGACGACCACGGCTACACGTGGGCGGTCGTCGAGCGCGACGACATCACCGACCTCACGACCGAACTCTACGTCGCCGCCGACACGCTCGCCGAGCGCGGCTACGGCGACCGCCTCCTCGCCGCCGTCTTCGGCTTCGACCCCCTCGAGGGCGGACGCACCGTCTACTGGGTCTACTCGTTCAAGCGCGGCTCCTTCTACCCGTTCGCGCCCGCAGGCGACCACGAGCGCGACTCCAGCACGGAAGTCTCGCTCCAGTCCGTCCTCGACGGCGAACTCGACGTCGAGGACGACACCGCCTACTGGTACCCGCTCTGGCCGGACGCGCCCGGCGGGCATCCCTGGGAGTAGCGTTCGACCGACCGACTCTTCGCACCTAAACGTTCGCGTCAGGCCGACGAGCGGGCCGCTCGCGCATCGCGGTTTCACTTTCACCCGGGTGTATACGAGGGTTTATCCCCACAGCGGCACAACGGAGGAGTACATGCCTCAAGAAGACCTCGAGGAGCTCTCCGGCGTCGGCCCCGCGACCGCCGAGAAGCTCCACGACGCCGGCTACGACTCGTTCCAGAGCATCGCCGTCGCCAGCCCCGGTGAGCTCTCGAACACCGGCGACGTCGGCGAATCCAGCGCGAACGACATCATTCAGAGCGCGCGCGAGCAGGCCGACATCGGCGGCTTCGAGTCCGGCGCCGCCGTCCTCGAACGCCGCGAGCAGATCGGGAAGCTCACGTGGGGCGTCCCCGAGGTCGACGACCTTCTCGGGGGTGGCGTCGAGACGCAGTCCATCACCGAAGTCTACGGCGAGTTCGGCGCCGGGAAGTCGCAGGTGACCCACCAGCTCTCCGTCACCGTCCAGCTCCCGAAGGAGCACGGCGGCCTCGAAGGCTCCGCCGTCTTCGTCGACTCCGAGGACACCTTCCGCCCCGAGCGCATCGACGACATGGTTCGCGGCCTCGACGACGACGTCCTCGAGGACACCATGGAACTCCACGGCATCGAGGACGGCGACCCGACCGACGACGACGACCTCGACGCCCTCCTCGAGAGCGTCCTCGACAAGATCCACGTCGCGAAGGCGTTCAACTCCAACCACCAGATCCTCCTCGCCGAGAAGGCCAAGGAGGTCGCACAGGAGAACGAGGACACCGACTGGCCGGTCCGCCTCCTCTCCGTGGACTCGCTCACCGCGCACTTCCGCGCCGAGTACGTCGGCCGTGGCGAACTCGCCGACCGCCAGCAGAAGCTCAACAAGCACCTCCACGACCTCCTGCGAATCGGCGACCTCCACAACACCGCCGTCGTCATCACGAACCAGGTCCAGTCGAACCCCGACTCGTTCTTCGGCGACCCGACGAAGCCCATCGGCGGGAACATCCTCGGGCACACCTCGACGTTCCGCATCTACCTCCGCAAGTCGAAGGGCGACAAGCGCATCGTTCGACTCGTCGACGCGCCGAACCTCGCCGACGGCGAGGCGGTGATGCGCGTGCAGGACGGTGGCCTGAAGCCCGAGTAGTACCGCGAGGGCGCGTCGCGACCGAGCGGGCCGAGGAGCGACCACGGCGGCCTCCGGCCGCCACCGGAGCGACGCTGTGCTTTTGGTCCAGATTTTGTCAGGGAGCGAGCGTTGCGAGCGACCGCGACAAAAGGTGGCGCCGGACGGCGAGGCGGTGATGCGCGTGCAGGACGGCGGCCTGAAGCCCGAGTAATTAGCCCTCGACGAGTTCTTCTTTCTGCTGGCGCGAGAGCTGTTTGATCTCGTACTCGCGGCTCATCGCCTCGCTCTTCGAGTCGTACGCCTCCGTGTAGCGGAGTTCGACGGGCGTCCGGCCGCGCGTGTACTTCGCCGCCCGCCCCGAGTTGTGTTCGCGGACGCGCCGCTCGACGTCCGTCGTGTAGCCCGTGTAGTAGCTCCCGTCGCAGCACTCGAGGACGTAGACGTGATGCACGCCCGTCGTCTAGCCCTCGACGGGGTTGGCCGTTTCGCTCGCCCCACCCCGCGCCCGCCGCACGCGCGCTATTCGGCGCGCGCGGCGTCGATGCGGCGCGCGATCAGGCCGGCCTGCGCGCCCGCGACGAACCCGGCGTCGACGTTCACCGCCGAGAGCACCGTACACGACTGGAGCATGCCCAGCATCGCGGCCTCGCCCTCGCCGCCGTGTCCGTAGCCCGTGGAGACGGGGAGGCCGATGACGGGCGCGTCGAGCAGTCCGGCGACGACCGTGGGGAGCGCGCCCTCCCGCCCGGCGGCGACGACGACCACGTCGCACGCCCGGAGGTCGTCCACGCGGTCGAGGAGTCTGGCGATGCTCGCGACGCCGACGTCCTCGACGCGCCGGACGTCCGCACCCATCTCCGAGGCCACCGCGTCCGCCTCCCCGAGGGGGATGGCGTCGCTCGTCCCCGCCGACACCAACCCGACCGTCGCGTCGAGGGCCGGCGCCTCGAAGTCGCGGCCGTGGACGACGACGACCCGGGAGCGCTCGTCCACGACCACGTCGGCCTCCGGGTGGGCGTTCGCCACCGCGCCCTCGACGGCGTCGCGGTGCGCGTGCTCGGCGCGCGTGACGAGCGCGCGCCCCGCCGTCTCCACCGCCGTCACGGCGAGCGACCCCACTTCGGCGGGTGTTTTGCCCTCGGCGAGGATCGCCTCCGGGACGCCGCGTCGCGTCTCCCGCGCGGCGTCGAAACGCCCCGCGTCCGTGGTCGCATACCCTGAAAGCGCCGCTTCAGCCTCGGACACCGACAGCTCGCCCGCCGCCAACCGCTCGAGTACCTCTCGCATGGTCTGGCTATCGGCCGTCAAATACAGGTAGGTTACGCTCCGCGAGGCACCGGCAGACGGCCGTCTCGCGTCGGTTGATGGGAAGCCTTATTAAGTAGGCAGATGAAGAAAATCGCGTATGGCAGACCTCATCGTCAAGGCCGCTGTGAAGGAAGCGCTCGAGGAGAAGAACGTCGCGTCTGACTTCTACGACGCGCTCGACGAGGAAGTCGAGGACCTCCTCGAGGACGCCGCCGCTCGCGCCGAGGCGAACGGTCGCAAGACCGTTCAGCCGCGCGACCTGTAAACCCGACTCCAACCTCTCCTTTCGTTTATTCAGCCCCGTAGCGGCGGCGCTCGACGCCCTCGTCGGTTCCGACCAGCACCTCGTCCGCGAGTCCGACGAACAGCCCGTGCTCGACGACCCCCGCCGTCGTCGAGAGGTCGGTCGCGAGCGCACCCGGGTCGGCGATGGAGCCGAACGCGCAGTCGAGGACGAGGTTCCCGTTGTCGGTCACCACGGGGCCGTCCTTTCGCTCGGCCGACCGGAGGGTCGCCTCGCCGTCGAGCGCCTCGACGGCGGCCGCGACGGGACGACGCGCCGACGGGAGCACTTCCACCGGCACGGCGTGGTCGAGTTCGTCGGCGGCCTTCGAGGGGTCGGCGACGACGACGAAGCGCGTCGCCGAGGCGTCGACGATCTTCTCGCGGGCGTGCGCCGCGCCGCCCCCCTTCACGAGCGCGCCGCTCTCGCGTGCGAACTGGTCGGCGCCGTCGATAGCGACGTCCACGCTCCCGACGTCGTCGAGCGTCGTCAGCGGGACGCCCGCCTCGCGGGCGAGCTCGCGGGACTGGAAGCTCGTCGGCACGCCCTCGACGTCGAGGCCGGCGTCGACGCGCCGCCCGAGCGCCCGAATCGCGTGCGCGGCCGTGCTCCCGGTACCGAGGCCGACGACGTCCCCGTCGTCGACGAACTCGGCGGCTCGCTCGCCCGCGTTCCGCTTCGCCTCCTCGCTGCCGCCGCGCTGCTTCATACCTCCTCACTCTCCCCGCCGGGCCAAAAGCGAACCGCTAGAGGCGTCGCTTCACGGCCTCGCGGTCGTGGACGAGCGTCAGCGTCCGCGAGCGCCCGCGCCCCTCGAGGCTCTCGTAGCGCGCGTCGATGAGGTCGAGTTGGTCGAGTTTGTTCACGACCTCCGTGTAGCGCGTGTAGCCGAGGTCGGTGCGCTCGGCGAACGCGTCGTAGACGTCGCCCGCCCGCTCGCCGTCGTGGTCCGCGACGACGTCCACGAGCGTGCGCTCGACGTCGCTGAGCGCGTCGAGGTTCCGCGAGAGGTGGAGGTTGCGCGCCTCCTCGCTCACCGCCTCGACGTCCTCGGACTCGACGGTCTTGGACGCGCGCGATTCGGCGTGGAGGCCCGCGCGCCGCAGGAGGTCGATGCCGACGCGGAGGTCGCCCGTGTTCGTGGTGAGCTCAGCGACGCGGTCGAGGACGTCCATACCGAGCGCGCCGTCGCGGAACCCGACGCGCACCCTGTCCCCGAGGATGTCCGCGACCTCCTCGCGGTCGTAGACCGGGAAGTAGGCCTCTTCCGGCCGGAAGACGGACTGGACGCGGCCGTCGAGGTCCTCGATGACGTCGAGGTCCGGGTCCGAGGAGATGGCGATGACGCCGACCTTCGCACCGGGATGCGTCTCGTGTGCGCGCAGCAGCGAGTAGAGCGTATCGGAGGCCTCGTTCTCGTAGAAGAGGTAGTTCACGTCGTCGAGCGCGACCACGAGCACTTCCTCCTCGTCGATGAGGCGCTCCGTGACCTGCCCGAAGAGCTTCTTGAAGGAGATGCCCGAACTCGGCGGTTCGTACTCGAAGATGGACTCGAAGATGCGCGAGAAGACCCCGTAGCGCGTCGAGTCCACCTGGCAGTTCACGCGCACCACGCGGACGCCGGGCTGGCCGCCGAGCTCGGCGAAGAGCTTCTGGACGGCCGTCGTCTTCCCGGTGCCGGGCGGCCCGCGCACCATCACGTTCA